>WRAH01000030.1 GCA_009780315.1 Defluviitaleaceae bacterium | reverse complement strand
CTGCACCATTTGTTTTTTGAACTCTTCTGGGTACTCTCTTCTTGCTCGTTTTTCGGTCATGTGTTTTCCTCCTTTAGGGCTTTATTTTAACATGACCTTATCTTTTTTGTGCAGGTTAGTGTAGCCGTTCCATTTGCCATATTCACGCCAGCCTCAAGGAAAGATTGAAAGCTGTCCATATCCTAAGATACCAACACACTATTAAGACATTATGCCGGGTCTTAATAGTAAACCGTAGCACCTACTATAAACACTTTAACCAAAACCCATCGGCAAGGACATTAGAAAACCAAGCACTTAAAAGCGATATTCTTGTTCTGTATTCAAAATCTAAAAAGCGTATGGGTGCCTACAAGATAAGGCAGCGGCTTTATAGTCGAATACAATAAGAGGGTTTCTGTTGGCAAGATATATCGCCTTATGAAGCCTATGACTTTGCCTAAGATGTCTACAGTTAAGCCACGAGTCCATTATCGTAAATGCGTGGAAGAAAATCTTTTGAATCAGGAGTTTAACCCTAAGGCACCAAATCAAGTGTGGGTTTCTGACATTACATATGTCAAGGTATCTGGTCGCTTTGCCTATATTTACGCTATTATGGATTTGTACTCAAGAAAAATCATCTCTTATAAAGTAAGTACAAGCATGGATACGAAATTACTCTTGTTAAATCACTACCTATCGTATCGCTAGTGGCTTCGGGTGATAAAAAAGAAAATGCAAAAGGTTCTGATGCGCTTCTATCTTCAAAATGAAACACTATTGAAATTACAGATTCATTTAGCGCACTAGAAAATCCTCTAACATCTCGCCTTTCATCCGTCAGAGACGCTTCGTAATGCTCCCCCTGATATCAGGAGGGGGGGCAACTTCATCATGATATAGTATTGTGCATTGCATGAGGTCGGAAGAAGGGTCGCTTGCGATGTAAGATGTTAGGCTTGAACAGTACCCATGTAGATACATCCTTTTCTTTTGGGTGCGTTGGCTTCTTTTTGAAATTGGAAATTTTCGCTTTCTTCTGCTATGTGACATAGAGCGATACCTAAATCAATAAAACTCATTTTGTTTAGCCAAAACCCTAGTAGTGGATTTGGCTTTTTTCGATAGCAGTGGATTTTTCCGTTTTCGGCAATGAAATACCAGTTTTGTGCATTGACTCCGCTGGGTGCCAGGCGAGCCGCTTCTAGTCTTGGGTCAGAACCTTCACTGATGGTTGATAAAGGCTTGCGTTTAAACTGGGAAAGTTCACGATATAGTGGTTCGGTAGGTTTTCCAAATGACATGCAAATGACATGGGGTAGGGTAGATACTTCTTTTTCCTCTGGTTTTGCCGCACCAAGCCAGCAAGTACCAATGCCAGACGCGGCAAGGAATAAGTCCAACTGTTGCCCTATAAAACCAATGTTTTCACTTGCACCTTCTTTTTCTTCGCTTCCGAAAATGAGATAATGGGGTGCTTTTACATTAAACATGCCCTTTGTTTTGTTCACAATTTCAATGCTGTAGGGGATATCTGGATATAGTGGCTTAACATTTTCAATCTGGCTTTGAATATTTTTTAGTATGGTGGTGTCCAATGGCGTAAAATCGTATTTTCTGACTGACTTACGCTTGCGGATGATTTCATTCATATCAATTCCTCCATTTTTATGCTTTTCTCAACATATCATATTTTGATACAGGGGCGTTGACTTTTAGCTTTAATTTCTGCTTAGGATGAGGGGCAGATTGAATTTCTGTTTCATTCTCATCATACATTGTTTCTATCCTTTGAATAAAACTTGGTGCAGTGGCACGGAAAACTTCAACTTTATCACCGACTACAAATTTATTGCGTTGCTCTATCTTGCAAATGCCCGTTGCTTCATCATAATCTTCTACGATTGCCAAGAAGTCTTGCATATTTGCATGGGAATCGCCTTTATAACTATGGTCTAGCGCACTCATTGGCCCATAGTAAAAGCCTGTTGTAAATTCCCGATGGGCTGTTTTTGTTAGCGCTTTCATGTAATTTTCCCGATTGGCTTTGTATAGTTCTGGAGCGGTGAAATAGTCATCAATGGCTTGACGGTAGGCTTTTGTCACTGCACCCACATAGTATGCAGTTTTCATGCGTCCTTCTATTTTTAAACTACTTATGCCTGCATCTAATAAATCTGGCAAATGTTCAATCATACATAAATCTTTAGAATAAAAAATGTACGCCCCTGTTTCATCTTCATAAACGGGAAACAATGCCCCTGATTTTTCTTCTACAAGTCCATATTTCCATCGGCAAGGCTGACTGCACCCGCCGCGGTTTGCGTCACGGTCGTTCATATAGTTGCTAATTAAGCATCTACCAGAGTAGGACATGCACATTGCACCGTGTACAAATGTTTCTACTTCCACGTCGGGTACGCTTTTGTGAATGTCTGCAATTTCTTTCATACTTAATTCCCGTGCCAAAATAACTCGGCTTGCGCCAAGTTTTTTCCAAAAGCCAACAGACATATAATTTGTACTATTTGCTTGAGTGGATATGTGAATTTCCATATTAGGCAAGGTTCTTTTTGCCATTTCAAAGATACCAAGGTCAGAAATAATCAATGCATCAGGTTTTATTTTGTCAAGCTCTTGGAAATAGTCCGTAATTCCTGTAAAATCTTCATTGCGGGCAATGATATTTGCTGTGATATATACTTTTTTGCCTAAAGCATGAGCATAGCGGATACCTTCTTCCATTTCTTCCATCTCAAAATTGCGGGCTTTTGCACGCATTCCCAATGTTTTTCCTGCCATATACACCGCATCTGCGCCATAGGCAAAGGCTACTTTTAAACGCTCTAAATCGCCTGCGGGGGATAAGAGTTCTGGTTTTTTCATTTGATGTACCTCCATTTCAATTTTATTATAACTTTTTTTCATAGGAAGGTCTAAGGTTTATGAATAATTCTAAAAATGTATTAAAGCGTCAGCATGGTTTGTTTGTTTCCATTTGTTTTGTTGTTGGTTTTTTAGTGGGTACTGGGATTTTCTTTTTACCAGGGCGAGTGCTTTATGAGGTTGGCGGTAATGTAGGGCTTGGTATTGCTGCTTGGGTTATTGGCGGGCTTATGATTGCCCCTTGCGTTTACATGTTTAGTATTTTTGCAGGCAGGTATGAGAAAATTCATGGGTTTGTAGATTATTCTGAGGTGATTGTTGGCAAGAGATATGGCTATTTAGCAGGGTGGTTTTTTGCGGTGATGTATCAGCCTGCGGGATTTGCCATTATTGCTTGGATAACTTCGGGTTTTACTGCTACCCTTGCAGGAATGGTTCGTGGCGATGAAATGTATTTGCCTTTTAGATTTTTTATTTCAGCATTTTTTATGGCTATGACTTTTTTCATGAATTATTTTGCGCCTAAAGTGCCTGTTAGGTTGAATGTGGCTACTACTGTTGTGCGCATGATTCCCCTTGTACTTATGGGAACTGTTGGGGTTGTTGTGGGATTGTTTGTATCAAGGGGTGATGTGTCTGGTATTGATACATCCTATACGCCTATCGTTTCTATGGGGAATGCTTCACTTTTTGCTGCCATTTCAGCCACAGCATTTGCATTTAATGGGTGGCAAGCCGCACTTGCATTTAATTCGGAAGTAAAAAACAGCAAGCGTAATTTTCCTATTGCGCTTATGCTTGGTTTTGGCATGATAATTGTTGTATATGTACTATATTTTATTGGCATAGCCACATCATCTCCCAGTGCAGTGCAACAAATAATGCAGGGTGGCGGAGATAATTTTGCACAGGGGACGCATAGTGCATTTGAAAGTATTTTTGGGCAAGCAGGGAGTATATTGGTTGGATTCATGATAATTTCTGGTTTGGGGATTTTAAATGCTTGTTGTTTGGGAATGAGTCGCGCTATGTATTCACTGGGGCGCAGGGGCATGGGCCCAATGCCCCTGCGCATGGCAGCGCTTGATACTGTAACCAATGTGCCAAATAACAGTATGGTCATGGCGGTCAGTATCGGATTTATTTGGTTATTTGTCATTTTTGCAAATCAAGCCGGATGGTTTGGGTCGTTTTCGTTTAGCTTGCCGGATTTTTATAATTTTAGCTTTTTTGGATTGCTGATTCCTATTTTTATATGCTTTGTAATGAGGGCAAATGATGTTCATTTTTTTAAGCGGTTTATTTTGCCCTTCATTGCCATTGCAGGGGCAGGCTTTATGTTTGCCACCTATTGGATTGGCAGTTTCATTCACGGGATTGTATATACAGTGACTTTTATTGTTTTAGCAACCATTGGGTTTTTGATGAAAAAATCCAATTAATATAAATTTGTATAAAAAAACGAGAATCAGCCGAATTTTTATTCAACCCTCTCGTTTTTTATTTGTATCACTTACAATTTCTTAACATGCGAGTGTAGATATTTTTCTTTAGTAGCCATGCCTCCGCGAATATGCCGTTCTGATTTGTTGACTTCCAACACGCGCCGCGCTTCCCCCGCTAAATTGGGATTGATTTTAACTAATCTCTCTGTCACATCTTTATGTACTGTACTTTTGCTAATGCCAAATTTTTTAGCGGTTTCTCTTACTGTTGCATTTGAATTGATGATGAAGTTTGCAACTTCCACAGCCCTCTCTTCGATATAGGTCTTCAAGAATGGCTCTCCCTTATAATTCGTTAGGGTAATTATATGAAAGTTGGGTCAAAATAATGCATGTCTATATGATTTTTCAAGATTCATATTTGCATTTACAATATAATCCCTTAGAAGGTTACAAAATGAGCTTTTATCAATGAAAGTGAAAAAGGTCTTAGGGTTTTGCCCACCCAAAAGACCTTTTTACAGCTTCTGTCCAACCGTTGATTAGTGTTGCACGAGTGTCTGGTTGCATATGTGGGGTGAAAGTTTTGTCTAAGTGAATGTTATTTCTTATGTCTTCGCGGCTGGCGTAGAAACCTACGGCTAATCCTGCAAGATAGACTGCACCTAGGGCTGTACTTTCAATAATTGCTGGGCGTATTACATTTACATTTAGAATATCTGATTGAAATTGCATTAAAAAATTGTTTGCAGATGCACCGCCATCCACGCGTATGGCTTTTAATGCCATTCCAGCATCGGCTTCCATTGCTTTTATTACATCGTAGCTTTGATAGGCGAGGGATTCTAATGTGGCACGGATAAGATGTGCTTGTTCTACACCGCGTGTTAAGCCAACGATGATTCCGCGGGCATATTGGTCCCAATATGGCGCACCAAGACCAACAAATGCAGGAACTACATAACAGCCTTCAGTATTTTCAACCCTTGAGGCTAAGATTTCCGTTTTGGATGCATTATCGATTAGGCGAAGCCCGTCACGAAGCCATTGAATTGCCGCCCCTGCAATAAAAACACTACCTTCAAGGGCATATTCCACTTTACCGCCCTCTCCCCAGGCAATGGTGGTGAGCAATCCATTTTTTGAAGCAATGGCTTTTTCGCCTGTATGCATGAGTATAAAACAACCTGTGCCATATGTGTTTTTCACCATGCCTGCTTCATGACAGCATTGTCCAAATAGTGCGGCTTGCTGGTCTCCGGCAATCCCTGCAATGGGAATTTCTCCACCTAGTCTGTCAGATGAAGTAAGACCATATGGATAACTTGAGGGCTTTACTTCTGGCAGAATTTGTTTAGGAATGTTTAATGCTTTTAAAATTTCATCATCCCATTCTAGGGTGTGAATGTTAAACATCATCGTGCGGGATGCATTGGAATAATCGGTTACATGGGTTTTTCCCCGTGTTAAGTTCCAAATGAGCCATGAGTCAATGGTGCCGAACAATAAATCACCATTTTCAGCAGACTCACGTGCGCCAGAAACATTTTCCAATATCCAACGTACTTTTGTGGCTGAAAAATATGCATCTACGATTAAACCTGTTTTTTCTTTGATGATTTTTTCAAATCCATTGGCTTTTAGCGTGTCGCAATATTCGCTGGTACGGCGACATTGCCACACGATGGCATTATATACAGGTTTGCCTGTGCGCTTATTCCATAAAATTGTGGTTTCGCGCTGATTGGTTATGCCAATTGCGGCAACGTCTCTTGCGGCGGCTTCTATTTTTGCCATGGCTTCTGATGCCACGGATATCTGACTCGACCATATTTCCATTGGGTCATGCTCTACCCAACCGGGTTCAGGGAAAATTTGCGTAAATTCTTTTTGGGCTACACTTTTGATGTTACCGCTTTTGTCAAATAAAATACAGCGTGAACTGGTTGTGCCTTGGTCAAGTGCCATTAAATATTTTGCCATGCTTATTCTCCTTGCCTAAAGTCATTAGAATTAAACGTTGCCAAGGTTAAGAATTAACTGCGCTTGAATCGCCGTTCTACTTCTTTTTTTGTTATTTCAATAATTGTAGGTCGCCCATGAGGACAAGTGAAAGGATTTTCTAGCTCTAAAAGTAGCTTGATTAGCGCATGAGCTTCTGCTTCATCAAGTTTGTCACCAGCCTTTACCGCTGCTTTGCAAGCCGCCATAGCAATGAGTTCAGTTTTATGCGTGTAGGGGCTATCTATAGAAAATCCTACTTCCCCCATTTTGTCTAATAAGTCACTGAAAAATCCTGATTGTACAGGGCCTTTCATTAAAAACGGCACTGCCAAAATTTCAGGTTTTTCTATGTCGTTAGATATTTCAAAGCCGAATCGGGCAAAAATATCTTTGTTTTCCTGTAAAATTTGACGCTCTTGGGTCGTAAGGTATAGCGGAATAGGGGATATAAGTGTTTGTGCGTGAATATCCTCTTCCTGTGCTTTGCGTAAAAACTCCTCAAATAGTATGCGCTCATGAGCAGCATGTTGGTCTATCATATATAGCGATTCGTTTTGCTCTACCATCCAATATGTTGTAAATACTAACCCATGAATTTGATAGTTGGTGAAAAATCTTTTGGGTGGCTCAGGTTCTGGTTCAACAATGTGCATTTCAAATGAAGAGGGTTGCAGTTTTTCCAATGGAGGAACATATGTTGGAATGGTTTGGGATGGAGATAAGTGTTGTAAAGGCTGTTCTTGCAATGACAATTCGCTATGCAGTGAATGATTGACCATTTTAGACGTGTCGGCTGTACGGTATTGATAGGTAGGTGGGGAGGCAGGTGTAGGATTGGACTGCATCAAAAATGGCAATGGAATTTGCTCTGTTTCGGATTCAATTTCAGGAGTTTTTAGGGTTCTTAGTCGTACAGCAGGGATTAAATTATGTTCTTCCAGTGTATCTCGCACAACATCTTCTACAAAAGCAAAAACTCTATCTTCTTCAGAAAAACGTACATCCATTTTTGTAGGATGGACATTTACATCTAGTTTTTCTGCCGGTAAAAATAAACTTAGTGCGTATATTGGAAACTTTCCAGAAGGCAACATCGTTTTCATTGCAGATTCTATAGCCTTGGTTAGCAATTGGCTTTGAATATATCTTCCATTGATAAATAGACTGCCATGTTGACGATTGCCGCGGGCAATTTCAGGTTTTCCTATGAAGCCTTTTAATGACATATCCTCTAATGACCCATCAACTGCTGCAACTTTTGTTGCAACTTCACGCCCATAAATATTCAGCAAAGTGGTTCTTAAATCGCCGTTCCCATTGGTTTGAAACATAATTTGTCCATTGTTGATATAACGCAAACTAAGCCTTGGATTACCCAAGGCCAGTCGCTCCATACAATGGGATATGTAACCTGCTTCAGTGGCAGGTTTTTTTAAAAATTTACGACGGGCAGGGGTGCTGTAAAACAAATTTGCTACAATAACCGTTGTGCCATTTACACATCCAATATCGCGGCTGGAAACAAGCTTTCCACCATGAACCTCTACCCGCGTTCCCATGATTGCAGAAGGGGTTTTCGTAATCATTTCCACCTGCGCAACAGCAGAGATACTGGAAAGTGCTTCTCCGCGGAAGCCTAATGTTTGCACTTGCATGAGGTCGTCAAAACTAGCAATTTTGCTTGTCGCATGACGAGCAAAAGCAAGGGGTAGGGAATCTGCTTCAATTCCGCTCCCATTATCAGTGACGCGTATAAGTGTTAGCCCTCCATCCTGTATTTCTACTGTGATAGTGCTTGCACCTGCGTCTATGGCATTTTCAGTCAATTCTTTGACAACGCTAAGGGGACGTTCAACAACTTCACCTGCTGCAATTTTATTGACTAGACTCTGATTAAGTTGAATGATTGGTTTCATGAACCCAGTATACCATATTTACTCCCATCTGAAAAATTTAATGGAAATAGTCATTTGTTAAAATTCTGCTTCAGTAAATTCATACTTTGTTATTGTTTTTATGCTTTAAATTTTTCTGCACACTTTGTCCGAGGCAACCATAGTATGAGTAAAGGATTTTTTTTTGAAATAATTAAAATAACAAAACCAAGTACCCGAGGGGGCATAGATGTGCAATATCATAGCTTAAATCGCAATTGTAATAGAAACCGTATCATTGATGCGGCACAAGCAAAAAAAATGATGCAAGAAAATCCAGATGCAATAATTTTAGATGTGCGCACTGCACGAGAATTTTCTATTGGACATGTATCAGGGGCAGTTTCTCTACCGGAATATGCTCTTGCAGAACGCGCAAAAATGATGATTCCAAATAAAGACACTTTGGTTCTTGTATATTGCCGAAGTGGTGCAAGAAGCCGAATGGCTATGTATGACCTATTGTCAATGGGTTTTACAAATGTGTATGATTTTGGCGGAATAGTGAATTGGCCATATGAAAGGACGTAGAGTATGGCAAGAATAGCCGTTTACGCAGGACACGGCGGCGTTGATGCCGGAGCCGTTGCAAACGGACTAAGAGAAAAAAATATGACATTGGAAATTTCCAATGCAGTGACAGAAATCTTGCGTGGGCATGGATACACAGTGATAAATAATAGAACTACAAACTGTAATCGAAACATTGCTCAGGATGCCGCACTTGCGATGGAAAATAATGTTGATGCAATAATAGAAATACACATGAATAGTAATGACGGTATACCAGGTTCAGGTGCGGAAGCCTTCGTAAGCAAGCAAGACCGTGGGCGTGCAGTGAATCTTGCCATAGCAATATTGCGCCGACTTACAGCGCTAGGCATTACGAATCGCGGCGTAATGACTAGCGTAAATGAATATGGACAAGATTCATTTGGAATACTTCGCTTAACGGAAATGCCTGCTGTACTGCTAGAATGCGCATTCATCAATAATCCGAAAGAAATGGAAATTTTTGATATATCAAAAGTAGCTGAAGCGATAGCCAGTGGCATCAATGAAGTATTGCCTATAGCGACAGAAGACTATGTGAAAAAAAAAGGAGTATTGCCGACTTTTTCTGGCTTAGTCATGAAAATTGGCTCTGAAGGGCTTGCTGTGCAACAACTCCAGCACTGCTTAAACCGAGTCAGTCAATGCCATCCATGTATTGAAAAAATAAAAGAAGACGGCATTTTTGGCAGTAAAACATCTGCCGCAGTTGCCGCCTTTCAAAGGCTTACAGGGTTACGAAGTGATGGCATTGTAGAGCCATTGACATGGTCGGTTTTAAGTTTAGAATGTGGGAAGTGCAGGAAGCCTGTAGATTTGTAAAGCATTGCCCCTGAATACATCTTCATAAGCGTGTTCAGGGGTTATTTTTTTGCAGAAATTTATATAAGCTTGTAGGGGAACAATGGGCCAATCTGTACCGAATAACACCTTTTTATAATTATTCAAATATAGCAATCCTGTTTTATAATGTTGCATAAGCAGTGGTTCATTTTCGGTGTAGGTTAATAATGCCGCATTGCCCTCTACAAGGCCGGAAATGTCCATATACACATTGCGGTTTTTATAGGTTACTTCACAAGCGTCCATAATCCAAGGGTTTCCCATGTGACATAGGAGAAACTGTGTGTCTCTATAGTTTACTGCCAAACGGTCGGCAGCCAAAGGATGAGAATATTCCATTAACCCTTGCTCGCTATAGGTCACGCCTGTGTGAATTGCCACAGTTAATCCGTATTCTGCCGCAATCTTGTAAACAGGTGCATAAATTGGGTCATGAATGTAATAATGATAGTACCCGGCATAAATTTTAAAACCTACGATTTTAGGGTCAGATTTGATTTTTTGACGTATTCGCTCAATTGAATCATCATTTAATTGATGGGGATTTATCCCCAAACATGTATGCAAACCAGAGGGCAGATTTTCTGTAAGATTTGCCATCATAGGCACTTGTGCATATTTATCAGGAAATGCATGAGGTGTGGATTCTGTCAGTCCCATGCACACCATTGCTTCAATGCCTGCCTTGGTACACTCCTTTATATAACCTTCATAAGAGTAATCTACACCTGCGTCTTCTGCGGCAGAGTAAAATGCCTGAATTTCAGAGTAATGCATATGGGCATCAATTATTTTAAAATCCATTCAAAATCAGTCCCTTAGTTTAACATCGTAAGCATCATAGGCTTTATCAAAAATATATCCTAACTTTTCAGCCAATGCAACTGATATTTTATTGGCGGCATCCCAGCTTGGATAGATTCCTTTATTAAGGCATTCAAGTATAAGCTGTGCCGCACAAGCCGTTGCTAATCCTTTTTGCCGATATTCTTTTACCGTGTCAATTTCAATTTCTATACCGCCCTTATAGTATGTGCATGAAGATGCCCCGCAAACTGGGGTATCACCGTGCAAAATCATATAACCCAACCCATGTTCTTTAAACTCTGTAAAAGATTTAAACCCTGCAAAAAAATCTTTTGACCAATCTTGTGTCCCTGAAAAATTAAATAATTCCTCGTCCATCGGAACAATCTTGTAATCGCTGGGCAGTGTATCAATATAACCGCGTAACTTTTCTTTGTTAAAATTGTGTTCGTGTTTTATTGCGTAACGTGTAAATTTCTTCTGATTCTCCTGAAACACATCTTCAATGATTTCATGCCAAGTATGACCTCGTGGTATCATATCTACCCATGTATATGAACAAACTGTAGGTAATTGTGCCAAAAAGTCTTTAGCATGTGGCAAACTGGCATCACCTGAAAGAAATATAAACCCGGCACTATCAATTATTGCCATCCTAGGATTATCTTCATCGTCTGTCCACGCTTGCCCCATACAGCCATGTAAATAGGGGAGTACCATATTACTCCATCCTTCAAATAAATGCATAATATTTTCCGCTTTTTTTACTGTTTTCATCCCACGCAATCCTTTCTTGTTTTCAAGAACTATACCATAAAAGACAGCCTTCAAAATAATAATTCTTAGATATAATCAAATTTTATTTGACAACTTGCTGATTTTATGTAAATATAGCGAACTGTTAGAAGCAAAACAAAGGGGAGATTTTTTCCAAAATAATCAAGGGGGTGGAACCCTATGCCACGACTTATTGAACTCAAGGGTGTTTCAAAGCTGTTTGGAAAACAAACAGTGCTTAACCATGTCGATTTATACATAAGACAGAATGAATTTGTTACATTGCTAGGCCCAAGCGGATGTGGAAAGACCACTACATTACGAATAATTGGTGGTTTTGAACAACCCAGCAGCGGTGATGTATTTTTTAATGAAAAATCTATGCTGAATACACCGCCCCACAAGCGTAAGCTGAACACGGTGTTTCAAAAGTATGCACTTTTTCCAAACATGAATGTTGCGGAAAATATCGCATTTGGCTTAAAAATAAAAAAAGTGCCAAAGGCTGAAATTAAAGAAAAAGTTATAGCAATGCTAAAACTTGTAAACTTAGAAGGTTTTGAAAATCGCCGTGTTACCGCACTTTCCGGCGGACAACAGCAACGTGTGGCGATAGCTCGCGCCCTTGTCAATGAACCAGAAGTTTTACTTCTTGACGAGCCGCTAGGCGCATTGGACTTAAAACTTCGTAAGGAAATGCAAGTAGAATTAAAAAAAATGCAACAAAAACTAGGTATCACCTTTATTTATGTAACCCATGACCAAGAAGAAGCACTAACGATGTCAGATACAATAGCAGTCATGAATGAGGGCGAAATCCTGCAAATTGGTACACCTGAAGATATTTATAATGAGCCAAAAAATGCTTTTGTTGCGGCTTTTATTGGTGAAAGTAATATATTGTCTGGAAAAATGCTACAAGACTTTCATGTGGAATTTGCTGGTGTAAACTTCACGTGTATAGACAAAGGATTTGCAAAAAATGAACATGTTGACATTGTTGTCCGTCCAGAGGATATTCGCATAACCACGCCAGACGCAGGCATGGTGAATGGTGTAGTTTCAAATGTAATTTTTAAAGGTGTTCATTATGAAATGCGTGTAGATGCCGCAGGAATATCATGGAAGGTTCACAGCACAGTGCAGTCTCCGACTGGTTCATCTGTCGGGCTTGTCATTGCGCCTGAGCTTATTCATGTAATGAAAAAATCCGTATCATCTATCGAGGATAATGTTTCATGAGGCGGCTCTTTACTTATCCATATATTTTATGGCTTGCTATTTTTGTTATTGCTCCTTTATTGCTTGTAGTGTTTTTTGCCGTCACAGGCACAGATACTTACGGCAATACGTACTTCACTCTGCAAAACATGGGGCAATTCTTTGAAGGTATTATAGATGACCAACCTTTTTTTCAAAGAATCTATGTTGTCATCACTATGCGTTCCCTTAGATTAGCATTGCAAACGGCGGTCATTTGTTTTATTTTAGGATATCCTCTTGCATATATATTGGCAAGCAAGGGTTTTCGTAATAAGCCGTTTTTAATTTTCCTATTTATTATGCCCATGTGGATGAATTTTCTGGTGCGCACCTATGGTTGGATGTCAATTTTAGAACGCAATGGCATTATGAATAATTTTTTAAGGCTTTTAAATTTACCTACCATTGATATTATGTTTACAGATTCAGCGGTTCTTTTGGGGATGGTTTATAACTTCCTGCCATTTATGGTGTTACCGATTTATACCTCCTTGACGAAAATGGACAAGCGAATTATTGAAGCGGCGCAAGACCTTGGCGCAAACCCTAGAAATGTATTTTTGCGTGTGGTTTTTCCACTCAGTTTACCAGGGGTCGTGAGTGGTATTACCATGGTTTTCATGCCGGCGGCGGCTACGTTTATTATCCCTAACTTACTTGGCGGTGGACAGTTTTTCCTGCTTGGAAATCTTGTAGAGCAACAGTTTATGCTTGCTGGCAACTGGCATTTTGGTTCTGCTGTGGCGGTTGTAATGATAATACTGATGATTGTAAGCACATTTATTCTTTCGCGGTTTGACCGTCAGGAAGAAGTCAGTGAAGGGGGAATGCGCTTATGACACGCTTTTTCTCAAAAATTATTGTGGTTTTAAAACCGTTTTATCTTGGGCTGATGTTGTTTTTTATGTATGCGCCTATTGCAGTACTCATTATTTTTTCATTTAATGATTCTCGTTCGCGGGGTACTTGGGAAGGTTTTTCTTTTCGGTGGTATGAACAGCTTTTTAATGACCCACACACACAATCTGCATTGCGTAATACGATTTTACTTGCGATATTTTCAACAATTTTTGCAACCCTTATAGGCACATTAGCTGCAATTGGCATTGACAGAATGAAGAAACGCTCCCGTACTGTTGTGATGCTTATAAGCCGTGTGCCTGTGATGATGCCTGATGTTATTACAGGCATTTCACTCATGATGTTATTTCAATTTGTTTTTCGTATGCTTGGTTTTGGCGGACTTGGTTTTGGCACGATGTTGCTGGCACATATTGTTTTTAATGTGCCATATGTCATACTTTCGGTAACGCCAAAGATTAGACAACTTGACCCAAATCTGTATGAAGCCGCACTCGACCTTGGTTCTAATCCTGCGCGGGCATTTTTTCAAGTGATTCTGCCTGAACTTTGGCCGGGGGTTATCACAGGGGCAATGTTGGCATTTACCATGTCTGTAGATGATTTTATGGTTAGCTTTTTCACCACAAGCCCTGGGGTACAAAATCTATCCATTAGGATTTTCTCAATGACTCGCCGTGGGGTTGACCCAAGTATTAACGCACTATCCACAATCATTTTTGTTGTAGTCATGATAATGCTTATTTTAATTAACTTGCGCGACAAGCATTTAATAACAAAGCGCGGCGAAGATGGAAATGAAAATTGAACAGTGTAAATCTGGGGTAAAACCCCTTAAATTTGGAGGAATGATAAATGAAAAAAGCTTTACTGACACTTGCCTTAGCGGCAACACTCATCTTCACAGGCTGTAGCAACGACGCTGCAAATACGCAAACAGCGGCATCAAATGAAGGAACTGAAACCGCCGCTGTTAATCATCCGCCGCTTCATGTGGCAAACTGGGGATTATTTATTTACGAGCCAGTTTTACAGATGTTTGAAGAAGAATATGGTATTAGAGTTATTTACACCACATATTCAACAAATGAAGAACTCCATGCAATGATGGTTCATCAAGGTGCAGCATTTGATGTTGTAACACCATCAGATTACATGGTAGAACGTATGATTAACGAGGGTCTCCTTGTACAAATCAACTGGGATAACATCCCTAACTATCGGTACATTGGCGACAATTTTAAAAATCTTGCCTTTGACCCGCAAAATTTATATTCTGTGCCATATAAGTGGGGAACTTTTGGTATTGTGTACAATACAACGAAAGTAGACCAAGTGGTGGATTCCTGGAGAATCCTTTGGGATGAGCAGTTTGCAGGAGAAATTTTTATGTATGACAGCTCTCGTTGTACAATGGGCGCAGTGCAAAGAATGCTTGGTTTTTCTATGAATAGCACAAGTCAAGATGAGCTTGACCAAGTGAGAAACGCACTCATTGAACAAGCTCCCCTTGTACGTGCATTTTTGGCAGACCAGATTATTGACAATATGATTGGTGGCGAAGGTATACTCGCTACAGTGTATAATGGTTGTGCTAGGTGGATAATCAATTACAACCCAGACCATAACTTTGTTGTACCACAAGAAGGTTCTCAACTCTGGTTTAACTCTATGGTTATTCCGGCAACCACTCAAAATCAAGCCAATGCAGAAAAATTTATTAACTTTATGAATCGCCCTGATATCGCGCTTTTAAACACCCTGTATACACGTTACTCCACATCAAATATGGGCGCGTTTAACTTATTGCCGGAAGATTGGCAAAACGACCCCATTTATTGGCCGGCTGATGAAATTCTTGCCCGTGGTGAAGTTTTTGTAGACCTTGGAGCTTTTCGTGAGGCTTTCGAGCTTGCATGGACACAAGTTTTACTATCACAATGATAATTGGAGAATAAACACACCTTTCTTCTTATGCAATACATTACATTTTGAAAACAGTTCGTTTAATTTTTTAATTGTACTTTCTGCACCATGCTTCTTTTGAATCACAATAAATAATGAGCCGCTGGGTGTTAAATGCTCGGCGGCTTCTTCATACATACGATACATCACTGTTTTCCCTGCGTGGATAGGTGGGTTTAATGTAATCACATCAAACTTGTCCTTAATTGCAGTAAACGCGTCTGAATGAATGGCATGAGTTTCTACATTGTTTAACTTAGCATTTTTGATGGTATAGCTTAGGGCTATGCTGTTAATGTCACTTTGGGTAAGTTTTACCTTATTTACTTTGGCTAATGTAATGCCCAAAACACCATAACCGCAACCTAAGTCAAGCAATGCCCCCTCGATAGGGGGCATATTTTTTAATAGAGTAAGGGATGCTTCGTCAATTTTATCACAAGAAAAAAGTCCATTATTTGTTAAAAATCGAAATGAATGTCCAAAAATTTCTAATTGCAATTCCCGTTCGTTTGTTAATAGATTTGAATTTTCTATAAAATAGTGGCTCATGAAAATCTCCTCAAATTTTTCTTTCATTTTGCCACACAATTATAAAAAATGCCACAAGAGTATTGTGTAAATCGCGGCAATAACCCCATGAATAAATTTTGTTATTAGATATGGGAATATTTTAATGCCAGTGCCAGCGATAAAATGGGAAGATTGCGCATGAACAGAAAATCCTCCAAAACCAATAGCAAATGCTGCTGCCCCCAGTGTAAAAGTCGAAGGTTCTATTGCAGCTAATCTGCGAACGCCGCCTGTAACTTCAATAAACCCAGCGAATATCCCACTAACCAAAACATTCTCAGGAAGTAGTAAATGTTCAATCAAAGCAACGACTACGCTAAAAAAAATGATGATTCCACCAATGAGTGTTATGGACTCCATAGCGTTTTTTACTGCCTCTCCTAAAATTTTTCCAATGGGCTCTTTTATCACAACGTATTGCTTCAGTGTGTTTTGTAAAAGAGGAATCTCTTTTGGGCGTAAAATAATCCCAAGGGTAATTGCTGCAAGTATATGTGTTGCCCATAAGATATATCCAATGCGGCTGCTTTGAAACATTCCAATGCCTACAGCACCCAAAATGAAAAGAGGTCCTGCATTATTAGAAAAAGCTAACAAATGTTGTGCCTCACGTACAGTTAATTTCCCTTTTCGTTTTAGGTCTGCCACAGTTTTTGCGCCTATGGGATATCCAGATGTCAACCCTGTGATAAATCCAAATCCAGCAGCTCCTGGTAGTTTAAACAAAAAGCGCATCATTGGCGCAAAAGCTTTCCCAGCAGAATTAACGAAGCCTAACAAAATTAACATATTTGTTGCAATCATAAATGGCAATAACGATGGTAAAACATTACTAAACCATAGCGTTAGCCCATTTCTGGCAGCAGACAAAACTATTCTTGGGAAAACTAATAAAAAAATATTGAAAAATATAATAAGTATTGTTATAATCAAAGTTAATCACCCGAAAGATGTTAAATTTTTATTAAGCGAAATGAAAATCGAATGTATGTTTGTTAACATTTTTTTAACAGAATTGATAGCAAATTGATAAAATATAACCCATGCAGAAAGGGTGCTAATATGGCTAAAGCGCAAGAATCACCCAGACCACGGAAGGCGCAAGCACAGGATAATAAAGTTCCTCGTCGTAAGCCGACTGTAAACAGGGATACATATCGCAAGCCAAGGGTTTCAGTAAGAAGCGCACGTGGTGGTATGTCATTTTCTGCTTCAATTGTTGCCGCACTATTTTTTGGATTTGTGATTGTGTATATGGTATGGTCTGCATATGGATTTTTTCAACCATCTGTACAAACAGAAGTTGTACGCATGGGTAGCCTAGATATGCAAACTTCTGTCTCTGGCATGATTATTAGGTATGAAACCGCATTCTATTCTGACAGGGCAGGTCAAGTTATGCCTAGTGTTGAGGATTTTAGCAGAGTACGTCAAAATGATATTGTTTTTACCATAAGGGATATTGATGCAGTCAGTAGAAATATTGAAAGTTTAAGTGCTGTTGAAGAGCAAATCATAGATTTGCACAATATGAATCCTGACCCAGCCATTGCACGAATAAACTCCAATATTTTAAATGTGCTGGATAGAAATTTACATGTATTCTCTCAAACAAATTTAAATGATGTTTATGCACTTTTTGACAACTTGTATCAAGTGACCCGTAACCGCAATCAAATTAAAATAGGGCAATCAAGTAGCGCGCGTGCAGACCTTGCCCGTGACCATGAATTGCTCATGCAATATGATGAGCTAACGTCTTATAATATGTATGCTGCCAGAAGCGGTATTATGTCCCCATTTATAGATGAATATGTAGGAGAATTTCGCCCGGATAATATGCGTTCGTTAAGCCGAGA
Source organism: Defluviitaleaceae bacterium (assembly GCA_009780315.1). GTDB lineage: Bacteria > Bacillota > Clostridia > Lachnospirales > WQUN01 > WRAH01. The sequence goes on along the minus strand of WRAH01000030.1, from coordinate 17,604 downwards.
GCAATTAAGTTTGACTGTTGACCATACGACCATTGTGCCCGCCCGTGAAGTTGAAGCTGGTGATAGTGTATTTAAAATTGTTGACAACACTTGGTATGTTGTAACCTTTATGCCTGTTGAAATGATTACTTTTGAAGAAGGACAACAGCGCGTATTTTACTTGGAAAACATGAATACTGGACGCTTTATGCCTGTTCCCATGCGTATTGAATATATTAGCAATGACTTGAGAGAACGTCGTGTTATTTTGCGAAGCAATCGTTATGCAGTAGAATTTCTTAACCAGCGAAATGTAAATATACGTACAACTTACAATATACAAAGCGGCTTAAAAATTCCTGTTTCTGCAATTGCAGAGCAAAGATTTCTTTCCATTCCCCTTACACATGTTCATCGTCAAGGTACATTAGATTATCATGTCATTCACCTAAGTGATGAAGGGTTGCGTGTGGTAAATTTAGAACCAGACAATATATCTGCTACAAATGTGTATATTCCGATAAATGATGTTAACCTTCGCATGGGGGATATTTTAACACCGGTGAATCCAGCAGATACGCATATTGTTTTGTCAGAAATTCATACTAGCATTATTCGTGGTGTGTTTCGTACAAACCTTGATTTTGCTGAATTTAGGCAAATCCATTACGATTATGAAATTTTAGAAACTGACAGTCATATTTTACTGGACCCAGCACGAAATGCGGGTATTCGTCAGTTTGATACAATAGTTACAGATGCGATTACAGTGCGTAACGGACAGGTGATAAGTTGATTGAGAAAAATGTAGCTGAAATACGCAAAAACATTGCTTCTGCTGCCATGAAATCAGGAAGATATCCTGAGGATATTAAATTGATTGGTGTGACAAAAACCATTGAAATTTCAAAAATAAATGAGCTTTTGGTTGCTGGAGTAAAGGATATTGGTGAAAATCGTGTGCAAGAATTTTTGCCAAAATACGAAGCATTAAACGCAATAAAACCTACATGGCATTTTATTGGACATTTACAAAGAAACAAGGTAAAATACATTGCTGATAAAGTAGATTTGATTCACTCTGTTGAATCATTATCTTTAGCACAAGAAATTGATAAATGTGCCGCCAAGCACAATCGTGTGATTGACTTCTTAGTGGAAGTGAATATTGGTATGGAAGCCAGTAAATTTGGTGTTTCTCCAGATGATGTATTAGGTTTTGTGGAAAAATTGTTAAGGTTTCCGAACATTCGTTTTGCAGGGTTGATGTGTATTGCACCTTTTGTAGAAAATCCAGAGGAAAATCGCCTGTTGTTCGGAAAAATGCGCAATTTGCGTGTTGACATCACAAGGCATTTATTATACGATACACCTCCATTGACGTTGTCCATGGGCATGACAGGTGATTATGTCGTAGCCATTGAAGAAGGCGCAACAATGATTAGAATTGGAACTGCTCTTTTTCGCAGTTGAAATATTTTGCTTATACCACAGGGAGGTATTTATCACTATGAGAAGCTTTTTTAGGGGAATTGGTGACAAGTTTAGGACAATGATGCTTGCACCAGGGGCACAAGACCCACACTATGAGGATTATGACGACGACGATTATGATGACGATGATAGATATGAGTATGAAAATGATGACAATTATTATACTTCCCGTGAAAGTGATAGGGGCAGGAATCTTCGTGATGTAAAAGAACCTGTTGCCCGCAGTAAGTCTGTGCGCGCTTCATCTCGTGTATTTGACCCTGAAAAGATTGACAATGTGCTTGGGTTTAATACTGCTGGCAAGAAAACTACAAGCAGTGCTGTTTCAGAAACGATTATTTCTCATCCTAATGGGGTTGAAGATGCAATTCAACTAGGCAGTCACATTCGTAATGGCAGAATGTGCATTGTTGACCTTACAGGGCTTGATAAAATTGAAGCACAGCGTATCGTTGACTATCTTAGTGGTGTATGCATGGCACTTGATGGTGCGACTACCCGTGTGAATCATGGTATATTCACAGTATCTCCGCCGAATCATAGGGTAACTGCCACATATGGCAATCCAAACCCATCATATGATGATAGCAGCAGTAGCATTTTTTCATCGCGTCATCGTGATGCGTAGGTAATTTATTATGATTCCTGTCTTAATTACTACAGTCAATGCATTTTTTTGGATATTATATATTACATTGCTTGCTAGGATTGTTCTCTCATGGATTCAACTTGGCAGAGGCAATAGACTTGTTGAAGTAATTTTTAATTTAACTGAGCCTTTTCTTGCGCCCATTCGCGCGCTCTTACAGCGTTCCCCTCTGGGCGGTTCTGGAATGATGATTGATTTTTCGCCAATGATTGCTTTTATATTGATTCAATTGATTTCTAGATTTTTAATTGCTTTTCTTTGGACTTTGGCTTAAATTTTAAGGCTACGCACAGACAATGTGTGTGGTCTTTTCGTTTGTATTGTAAAGGAGTGTTTTGCATGGCAGATTTTAAGATAGAGATTTTAAAGCAACTTGAAGAAGGAAAGATTACAGCACAAGAAGCTTTGGCAATGTTGGGACAAGAACCGCCTCTCAATACACCGCCACCAGCATTTGAACAGCAACCCCCAGAGGGGAATACACCAACACCTCATTCGGGCAATTGGATTGAAAATTTGGTTGGATGGGTTGATGATGTCGCTGGTGATATTGTTGAGGGCGTTCAAGATTTAAATATTCCAGGCAACTTTTCTGATTTGATGGATGGTACTTTTGGTCATTACAAAGGAACTGAAGTGTTTGTATCACCTCCTGTGAGCCAAGGCATTTCTGGTTTGACTTTGATTGGTAAAAATGCACGGGTTGATGTACATGGTTATGAGGGCGATGTAATTCGTGTGGAGTGTTCATTCAATGCCCGACATCCTGATGCGGAACTTTATTTTCATGAGGAAAACGGCGTTTTTCAGCTGGTGTATGATGAGAAAATGATGCGTCACATGAGTATAAAATGTGAAGTGCCGCGGGTTATGATTAGTGAAATACTGATTGCAAGTAAGAATGGGAAGGTAATTGTTGATGGCATTGTTGGCGGGCATGTTCAACTTGCCACCAAGAATGATAATATTAGAGCAGAATGGATTTCCTGTACCGATTTTATAGCACAAAATCGCAATGCGAAAATTAAAACTTCTAATGTAAATGCAGAAAATTTACACTTGCAAACCACAAATGCCAGTATAAAGTTGCCGCTTACTTTTGCGGATGGCTGGAGTGGTAAGCGGGTCATTGAAGCACACACTACAAATGCTGGCATAAGTTTTTCTGCACCATTTGATACAGGGATTCAAGTGCAGGCTTCCACCAGCAATGGTAAAATCACTTGCCAGCGGCACGATATGCTTTATTCTGAATTTTCTAAAGGGTATGTACACGGTGAAAGCCGTGATTATAATATGAGTAGTAGAAAAGTAAAGGTTAGATTGGCAACGACCAATGCTTCTGTAAAGATTTTAAATTAAGCATCATAAAGGTACAAAATTAAGCCTTTCTGAATATAACAGAAAGGTAATATAAAACTATTGGAGGAATAAATATGACACACAGTTATCAAACAAAAGACGTATGTCCATCATCAATCAACTTTGAGCTAGATGGAGATGTTGTACGCAATGTTGAGTTTACAGGCGGTTGTCCTGGAAATTTAATCACTATTCCAAAGTTGGTGGATGGGTTTACAGTTGACAAGCTCGTGTCACACCTTGGTGGAATAAAATGTGGTCGTCGTCATACTTCCTGTGCAGACCAGCTTTCTAAGGCTGTACAAGAAGCTTATAATTCTGCCAAAGCAAATTCATAGATAATCTTCTTCAATTCTTTTTTGTGCGCGGAGTTCATTTGCGGTTTTTATTATATTTTGCCCATATTTTTGTTGTAGTTTCATCATGGCATCTGTGAATTTGTCATGATTATCCTCTGCTTCGCTCCATAGTGTCATTTGCAGGGGCGGGGCGGTATCTAGTCCACTTAGGCTTATGCCGATTAAGCGAATGGGTCGTTTTTCGATTCTATCAAGCATTGCGGCGGCAGTTTTATAAATGGCTTGGGCTTGGTTGGTGGCTTCGCGGCTTTTAGCGCGGGTGACTTGCTTCATATCGGCATAAGTGATTTTTAGTGTGATTGTGCGGCTGTACAAGCCTTTGAAACGAATGTCGAAGCTTAATTTTTGTGCGATTAGAAGTAAAACATCCTTGAGATAGTCAAAATCCCTTATGTCTTGTTGGAAAGTATGCTCTGTTCCAATTGATTTTGGTTCGGTGTAAGGGCTGACTTTTCGCAAGTCTATGCCATCAGCTAGGTCTACGATTTGCTGTCCTTGGTTGGATAAGTTGATGACTGCTTGCCGATTCTTGTAAATGTGCCGTACGGTTGTTATGCCTATTTTTTTGAGTTCGGCGGCAGTTTTTGCACCTACACCATAAATTATGCGAACATTACGGTCAATAATTAAACTTTTTAAAGCCCTTGGCGTGAGAATTTCAAAAAAGCCATTGGGCTTTTTTTCTTCACTTGCAAGTTTTGCAGACATCATGGAATATCCTATCCCTACGGAACATGTTAACCCTGTTTCTTCTTTTACCCTATGTCTTATGCTTTGTCCAATTGCCGTTGCCCCGCCAAACAAATGTGCTGAACCTGTGACATCTAAAAAACCCTCATCAAGGGAAACATATTCACAAAGGTCTGTATAATCGCTCCAGATTTTGTGAATCTGCTGTGATACTTGGGCATATTTGCGGCTGTTAGGGTGCATGTAGATTCCATGAGGGCAAAGGCGGTATGCTTCTTTTATACTCATTGCTGAACGCACGCCAAAAACACGCGCTTCATAACTGCATGTTGCTACCACCCCACGTTCGCTGGGTAATGCGCCGATTATCAGCGGCTTTCCCGCCAAATCAGGGTTGTCACGAATTTCTACAGCGGCGTAAAATGCGTCCATATCTATGTGGATTATGCGAGTTTCTTCTTTATTGTACATAGTCATATTTAGGTCACATTCCTATTTATAATGAAATCAATGAGAAACGGTCTTGACAGAGTGATACTCGAAAACGTGAGATAAGCGTTTTCCGAGGGTTCTTGTCACGATAGGCAAGTCTGATTTCAAATTATTGAATTATAATTTGCAAAGTTTTCTGAGACAGTATACAATATTTGCAAAGTTCTTAGAAGAGGTGCTTAATGAAAAGTATGAAAACTACACAAGATTATATTATGCGTGCAATGGCAGGCAATGGAAGCGTTCGTATTTTTGGGGCAACTACAAGAAATTTAGTGGCAAAGGCACAATCACTCCATCATACAACGCCTGTGGCTACGGCAGCATTGGGACGGCTTTTAACTGCCGCAGCGATGATGGGTGCAACCCTTAAAAATGATTCGGATATTTTAACCATTTCCATAAAAAGCGATGGCCCGCTTGGGGGTGTGGTTGCTACAACAGACAATCAATCTCGTGTGAAAGGCTATGTAAATAATTCCCAAGTTGAACTTATGACAAACGCACAGGGTAAGTTTGATATTGGCGGTGCAGTTGGGGCGGGTCACTTAATGATTATAAAAGACTTGGGCTTGAAAGAACCCGTATCAGGGCAGGTGGAGCTTGTTTCTGGGGAAATTGCAGAGGATATCACATATTATTTTGCGGCAAGTGAGCAAACGCCGTCATCAGTGGCGTTGGGTGTGTTAATTGACACTGATTTAAGTGTGAAACAAGCTGGTGGATATATCATTCAGCTTATGCCTGACGCATCTGAAGCAGTTATCACCCATTTAGAAAAAATTTTACCCACGACTCCAGCCATTACAAGTTTACTTGAAAGCGGCAAAACCCTTGAAGATATTATAAAAATGCTGTTTGAAGGTTTTGATGTGGAATTTTATGATGAAGAAAAAATCTACCCCGAGTTTTTATGCAATTGCTCTACTGAAAAAACACGCAGGGCATTGATAAATATTGGGGTAGATGAGTTGAAAATTATTTTAGAAGAGGATAAAGGCGCGAATATTCACTGCCATTTTTGTAATAAAGATTACAAATTTAGTGAAGAGGATATACAGGCTATCTTACAAAATACCCACCCATAAATTCAATCATTGCAGTGCCATCATCGCTCATGGTAAATGTGACTGGTTCAAAGCCCAGAAACCATCTGCCTTCAAAATAATCTAAAGGTACTCCTGCCGCGCCTGAAACAGCGTGTACCATGGTGAACATAGCCATGCCAATCTCATTTACATCAACTGTAATTTGGGATAGAATCCAAGTTTCGTTGGGTATTTGCGGTGAAAAATGATAAACACCAACCCATTGGGCAAAATCTTCCGGTGCGGCAAAGTCTTCAATATTATCTATTCTTGCGCCTGCAAGGGTCATATCCCCTAGCATTGTTGCCATTACACTGTCACCTATAACCTCAAAAGAATATCTGCCAATCATCGTATCAAAAGTTCCGTCAGACATGGGGGTAAGCTCAATAGATATGTCACCACTAGAGAAGGTAAGAATGCCATCTTCAAGTGTTAGGCTCCACAAACCTGCAAGGTCAAAGAAATAATGACCTCCAAATTGGTTTATAAAAGCTTCAAGTGCTTCATCTGAAAGTGTAGTGGGTGTGGCAGCAGAATCAAATGAAACCCTTGATTCTATGCGATTCACATAGCCATTTTTCTCTAGGATAGCAGATTCTAAAATGGCAGTAGCAATGGGGGTTACAACAGCCGCACCAGTGATAGAATTTGAGGATACAAATACACCAAGGTTATTTTCTGTACTAAAAATCATTTCTGTATGGTGGTGAATAATATTTCCACCATGGCCTACGGTTGGTATACCATTGGTTATAACAGGATTCCATTGTAAAAATCCAAGACCATAAGCATCCATAATGCCGGGTATCGGTGTGTGAATGGCGTGGTCTTGTTTCATATAGGCAATGGTTGCAGGGGGTAAAACTTGATGTCCGTCAATACTGCCATCACCTAGCATGACATACATAAAACGTGCCATATCATGTGCTGTGGAAAACATACTTCCTGCGCTTGTTGGTGAACCAATGATATGAAATGCATCTTGCGCCCCTGCTGTCAGATAAGACATAGCCACATTGGTCATATCATTTGGAATCAAGAAAGAGGTTCTATTCATCCCAAGCGGGGCAAAAATATTCTCATTGGTAAGTTGCTCAAAGCCTTCAAAGTAGTTAGTATGGTTTGACATTCTTGCTGCCAAAATGCCTAGCAATGTCCAGCCAACATTAGCGTATTCATATGCGGTACCCGGTGCAAAAAGCAATTCTCTTGTTGTAAGCCATTCTAATAATCCGCCATTCATTGGGGCTTGATAGTGTCCGCCTGTGGATATAAACCCTCTTGCATAATTGCTTGACACACCTGATGTATTACTCAAGAGCATTCTTACGGTGATATCATCTGAATTGCCGCCAAAGCGAATACTGGGGAGCATACTAAATTCTGGGATATAGGTTACAAGTGGTTCATCTAAATCAATGATACCTTGCTCTACAAGTTGCATGATGGCAATGGCTGTAAATGGTTTTGATGTTGATCCGATTTGAAACTGAGTGTGTTCATCTGCACGTATATTGTTGATACTATCTGCAAAACCAAGCCCCTGTGTCCACATGAAGCCTGTTTCAGCATCAACAAAAGCAAGGCTTAAACCGGGTACATTCAATGTTTCCATAAGCAATAATGAAGTTTCTATGGCAGTCATAACTGTTTGTGGAAACTCACCTGTGTCACCAAACACTGTGGCTGCGTCATGAAGGGAAATCATTGCGATATGGTCGTCGGTTAAAACAACAGGGGATGTTAGTGATACTTCTGTATCATTGAGAGTGGCTTGTCCCGAATCAGGCGTAAATACCCACGTGTTACTGTTGATAGCGACTGTGACTTGACCGTCTTCCCAGTCAACATTTGCTCCTGCATTTTCAAAAGTAGTACGTAATGGAAGGTACTGAGGTGCTGTTTGCCCCATATCATTTGCATGTACAAATGGCGCACTTGTGAACAGTATCACTGCGGATAATGCAGTGGCTGTTACTGCTTTGATAAATTTTTTCACTGTAGAACTCCTTTTTTATTTGATTTAACATGTCATTTTAGGACTTTTCTTAGATATTGTCAAGTTTATACACTACATAATCGTTACTTCTTAAAAACTCAAATATACCTGTTTGCGCTAGGGTGACAGAATCACCACTGCCAATGATTGCGCCTTGTGGAATCAAGTTTTGCAATGTGGAGATAAGTGCTTTTTTAAATTCAATCAATAAATCTAAACTGCTCAGTTCTATTTGGGGTTCAAATGTAATTTTATGAGATAAAAAATATTGGTCAATATATGTTCTTGTACTGCCGCCTTTGCTTAATAGCATGATGAGATAGTCGTGGGTTAACTGCTGGCTGAGAGATTACAATGCTATTAAAAAATAATTTTAGGCAAATGCAAAATTACTCTTGACATTCATATTCGGCAACTGTATAATATTATTATAGGCAATTGTCAAATATATCTGGAAAGAGGTGAATACAATGGAAAAGATGAAAAAACTGCCAGATGCGGAGTTTGACATCATGAAAATTGTGTGGGCGAATGAGCCGCCTATAACAACAAACATCATCATGCAACAGCTCGGCAATGAAAGAAAGTGGAAAGCACCAACAACCATTTCGCTTATGTTGAGGCTTGTTGAGCGAGGATTTTTGCGTACCGAAAAAAACGGAAAGGAACGTACGTATTTTCCATTGGTTAGCAGAGAGGATTATCTGAAATTTGAAACAGGCAATTTTATTAAACAATTTCATGATAACTCATTGCTGAATCTGGTTACTACTGCATATGCAGATGAAGTATTAACTGATAGTGATATAGACGAGTTGTTGAATTGGGCTAAGGGACGGAGGGGATAGTATGCAAGGCTTTATAATTACGTTGCTAATTTGCTCCGTTACCATGTCAATACTTGCAATTATGTACATGGTGGCTACACCATTATTGGCAAAACGCTATTCTGAAAAGGGTCGTTATTACGCTTGGCTTATTATTATAATTGGCTTGATTATTCCTTTTCGCCCTCAATGGGGTAATGTACTCGTTAATGTGGAAGTGCCAACGCACACAGTAACAACCTCTGAACAATTGGGTGGTGGCACGTTACCAATTATAACGAACTCTACCGTCTCATTGCCCATTGGCGATACTGCTGTCAATAATCCATTTTTTAGTATTTCTTGGTGGAATGTTGGTTTTGCTGTGTGGCTAATAGGAGCAATATTGTTTGCCACCTACCAAATAGTAAAGCATTATCATTTCACTAAGACAACAAATCGTTGGAGCGAAAACATCACAGATGAGCGGACATTATCGGCTTTAGAAAGTCTAAAATCAGAAATGGGCATTATAAAGCCTGTTTCGATATATCTGTGTTCATGTATAAGCAGTCCAATGTTGATTGGTATTATCAAGCCCAAAATTCTTATGCCAACTATAAATTTAGCAAAGGACGAATTGCGGTTTATACTCAAACACGAACTTGTACACTACAAGCGAAAAGATTTGTTATATAAACTTTTAGTATTATTGACAACAGCAATACATTGGTTTAATCCCATTGTATATTTGTCGGTAAGAGCAATTAACGTCTTATGTGAAACGTCTTGTGATTCAGAAGTAGTCAACAGTACGGATACAGATACTCGTCAAATGTATAGCGAAACCATTATTGGTGTTGTGAAATATCAATCAAAGTTGAAAACGGCTTTATCAACTAATTTTTATGGAGGTAAGAAAGGTATGAAAAACAGAATTTCGTCCATTATGGACATGAGTAAGAAAAGAGCGGGAGCATTTATTTTATGCAGTGTACTTATGCTCACTTTAGGGACAGGTGCGGTGGTTACTGCTAATGCGAACAGCCCTGCAAGCCGAGAAATAATAGCACCTCATTCAGCAGTAACGGAATCATCAGCAATCATCCGTAACTCAAATGAAAGAGATACGACGCTCATAGAAGCTATAGCTATAGCTAGAGCTTATTTAGGATTACCAGTAATTGGCGGTGCAAGTTTTTATGCAAGCATGAATGATGGTATTAGGCATTTTTGGGTAAATAACCCAAACAGTGAAACAGGCTTTTCAGAGTTTTGGATTGATGTTACTACAGGTGAGATTTTGGAGTTTATAAGTGCGTCTACTCCAACTCCAGTGAGTGCAAATGCCCAAGAAGTAGCAACCAATAATACGACTGTGTTTGAAGCAAGCATCACTATTGACACAAATGCGCCTACTTTATAAAATCGCCGTTCATCTATTGTGATATTTTCAGAATATGAAAAATTAGGTTTAACAATTGAGGGACTTTATCCTCACTAAGATGGTGGATTTATGGCAACAGCAACTCAAAACATGTTTTAACATCCCTTTGAAAATATAAAAAAAGCCTATATAGTGTATAGGCTTTTTTTATTAGTTTATTGCCACGGCTTGTAAGCGGGCTTCATCTTCTCGTGTGACTGTTGCGTTGAGATGGATTCCATTCTCTTTATATTCGCATTCGTGGACTTGTCCATTGGCATAAATTTTAGAAATGAGTCCACCAGCGTCTAAAGGTAAAATGAATGAAACGTCCATGCGCATTTCTGATAATTTTTGGGTGATGGCATTTTTAAGGTCTTCCATGCCCATGCCTGTGATTGCAGAAATGGTTACACCTTCTGTTCCTGTAATGATTTCTTCATTGGCTACATCGCATTTGTTGTATACGGTAAGCATGGGATTTGTATGGGCTTTAAGCTGGGTTAATACATCGGTTACGACCTCCATTTGGTGGTTGCGATTTTCAGATGATGAATCGACAACGTGAAGGAGCAAGTCTGCAAAACGCGCTTCTTCCAGTGTGGCGCGGAAAGCATCTACCAAGTCATGGGGTAGTTTATTGATGAATCCAACAGTGTCAACAAGTAAAAATTCACCACTGCCAAAGTTTACTCTGCGAGAAACAGTGTCTAGGGTTGCGAAAAGTTTATTCTCTGCCAAAACATCACTGCCAGAGAGGGCGTTCATGAGGGTGGATTTTCCAGCGTTTGTGTAGCCTACCAATGAAACAATGGGGATTTTTGAGCGTTCACGTGCAATGCGTTGAATTTCGCGGCGGGATTTTACTTTATCAATTTCTTTTTCCAGCTCTACAACGCGTTTGCGCAGTAGTCTGCGGTCAACTTCCAACTGGGTTTCGCCTTCGCCACGGCGCGCACCGCCGCCACCGCCGCCGCCGCCAGCCATGCGGGTAAAGTGTCCCCAGTATCCTGTCATTCTGGGTAACAGGTATTTTGTTTGGGCAAGCTCTACTTGCAGTCTTCCTTCATGAGTGGATGCCCGCCCAGAAAAGATATCTAATATTAGGGCGGTTCTGTCAATAAGTTCTGTCTTGCCTAGTTCTTTTTGGATATTTCGGATTTGTGATGGGGTTAATTCATCATCAAAAATAACGGTGTCAGCTCTTAACTTTTGAATTTCTAAAATTAAGTCGTGAAGTTTGCCATAACCGAGGTAGTAGGTTTTGTCAGGTTTTGATTTGGCTTGTACAACATATCCGATGGTTATAAAACCTGCGGTGTCAGCGAGTTGACGTAATTCTTTTAGGGGTTCATTGTCATCTGCTTTGCTGTCTATGCCTACTAAAATTGCGCGGGCTATTTCGGCTTCTGCTTTTTTTGATTCGGATGGGCGAATGCGAAGGTCTGCGGCTTCTATTTCTGCCCACAACATATCACTAGGGATTGCGTTCGCTTTATATGGCCCAAATAGTGAAACGGATATATCGTCGTCGGATATTATTTCATCTAAAATGCCTACTTGCATAAAAGTTGGGCGGCCATCTAATACACCAATGGCTGCCATTGCGTCAAACTTGGTTGCCTTTAAAGATTGGATATCTACTTTTGATAAATTGCCATTGCCGCCAGGGTGAGTGTGTATACAACGGATTCCGCTTAAGCGGGTATCTGAACGGCGTTTACCCATGTTGGGCAAGCTTATGCGGTCTTGTTCGCCTACGGTTACGGCTTCGATTCGCCCTGCGCGGTCGAGATAAACCATGGCTTCACGCCCTGTGGCTTCAGTGAAAAACGCCAGCGTTTCCAGCATTTCATCTGAGCAAAATTGCTTGCGGTCAATTTCCATGTCAAAAATTGATTCAAGCCGTTCAATATATGACTTACGTATGCCGTCTATATTTCCAGTAACCATAGTTATAAAGTCTCGCTTTCGTTTATGTTTTTAATGATGAAAAACATTATATGACATTTTCTTGATAGGCACAATGTAATGATTGATTATAACTAAAGTTTATTATGAAATGATGAAAGGTGGGACAAGGTCAAAGCATCTTATTGCAGTATTTGCAGATGCATGGCATAATATGTATATCAATACTATTTTAGAACATTGGGAAGATGATTCGTTTTGAAAATTATAGTTGTAGCGCACAATATATTATATCCATGTGATCAAACGATAGATAAAGAATTGATACATGAAGTTGAAATTTTTGAAGAAACAACGATTCAACAAATGTTAGATTCTATTAGTATATCAATTGCTGACCTATCTGAATATTATGCTTTAAGCGGTATTTTTACGTTTAATACTATTGCGTTGCCGTATGTTGTTTCATCAGATGGTAAGGTTTATTGGAATATGCTATATGCTGATACTAAAGTAAAGGATTTTTTAGTTACACACAATATTTGTGATAATACTATTGTCGTTAAAACAGGACATATTCAAGCAGGCGGCCCTGGTTTTATTAAATTATATGAGATATGGATGTCAATTTATCCTATAATTGACCAGTTCGTTACAGTCACTGGATTGATTGCAATTGTAGGTGGTGCTGGCAAATGGGTGCATTCACTATTTAAGGGTAAAAAGGAAAAATATATTCCTCCGCAATCATACTTTGATTTAATTTTTTCCAGAAAAGAATGGAATCACTTTGAACTTGCAGATTTTTTGGAAGTTAACAAAGATGATGCAAAACAACTCTTGCAAGTCTTTGGATATCAATATAATCCATCTAGATTACTTTATGTTCAGCAAAAAGAATCTTTAGCGTTAAGAGAAAAATTATCAAAGATAAATGTACTTGATATTTAGTGATTATATTTATGATATACATTACCTATACTAATTAAAGGAGATTACAATAATGAGCAACACTTTTGTAATTAAAGCACTTGAATCAAACTTCAAAAAGCGCAATATAGAAGTACTATGGTTTAACACCTTTGAGAATATAAAAACATATCTTTTAAATCAAATACCCGACAGCAGTACTGTTGGCATTGGCAATTCACAAACATTAAAGCATATGGAAATTACCAAAGCACTTACCCATAAGGGGAATACTGTTTATGATAAAACTTTTGGAAGCACGCAAGAAGAAATAAAAGACATTAAACGAAAATCCCTTTTAACCGACTGTTATATTTCTAGTTCAAACGCTGTGTCTATAGATGGCAAAATCGTGAATATTGACCATAGTGGAAATAGAGTGGCTGCTATTACATATGGGCCTGACAAAGTTTATTTAGTGATTGGAAAAAATAAAATAACCACCACCTATGAAGATGCTTTACACAGGGTTAGAAATATATCTGCCCCGTTGAACGCGAAGCGGGCAGGATATAACCCGCCGTGTATATCGGTGGGACATTGTGTGGACTGTGTCTCTCCAGAAAGGGTTTGTTTTAGCCTTTCTACGCTTGAAGGGTCGTATATTAAGGGACGAATAACTTTATTGATTGCAAATGAAGAAGATGGTTTTTAAAGAAATACTCACAATATTATAATGCACATAGAGAGGTTGAACAAAATGTTTAATGGATTTACTCCCCGTACAATTGATTTTATGTGGAATCTCCGCCTTAATAACCAGAAAGCTTGGTTTGAAGCCCACAAAGAGGACTTCAAGCAGGATTTTCAAACCCCCATGAAAGCATTAGGCAAAGAAGTATTTGAAAGAATGTCGGCAGACTATAGTCAGTATGGTTTTATCCATAAGGTTTCGCGTATTTATAAGGATGCACGGCGTGTGCGAGGCGGAGAGCCATACCGATGCAATTTATGGTTCTCTGTTGAAAAACCTAGTGAAGATTGGACATCAACACCAGTGTTTTGGTTTGATTTATCTCCTGAAAATTGGAGCTATGGTTTGGGGTATTATCAATCAAAAGCAGCAACCATGGCAAAGTTTAGGGCGCGTGTTGACCGTAACCCTAAACAATTTGAGCAGTTCATTGCCCCGCTGGAGGAACAAAAGGAGTTTATCCTTAGCGGGGATGAATACAAGCGTAAAAAAGAAGTACCGTCCCCTAAAGTAGCAGAATGGTATAATCGGAAAGCATTTTCACTCATGCATCAGCAACAAAACGGCGATGAATTGTATTCCCCTCAATTGGTAGACCGCATTGTCAGCGGCTATCAATTTCTTATGCCGTTTTATGATTACTTTGTCACCTTGGATTCTGACCCTGTATAAATATCATATAGTAAGAACTTAGTTACAACACTGTTACCGACAAAATAAAAATCCCTACAATCATCACGATTGCAGGGATTTTTATTTTGTGCGAGAAAGGATTTGAACCCTCGACCTTCTGATCCGTAGTAGGGTGACGCACATAGAAGGTCACGGTATTTTCGACTATACCCTTAGTTTATGGTCCGAAGGATATATTGATGAAGAACAAATTTACTTCCTAAACCATGAAGATATTGAAAGAATAGTTCATCAGAGTTATTCGGATGCAGAAGACATGGAGATTGTACTTAAATTGAGTGCGTTGACGGAAGAAGATTTTTTGGAGTAGAAAGATTAGAACATTGATTTAAAAACCCAAATATCAACAATATTAGCCTAATATGTTATCAAGGAAGGGCGGTAATGAGATGAATATTTTTTTATTATATCATTCGGTGTGAATTTATTTTTACTTTATGTGCTTTATCAAATTTCTATGAAAATGCGTAGGCTTTATAAGGAGCTATCATTGATGCAGAGGATATTTGCAACTGAAAGAGATAATGGCTCATAGGCATACTAAAGAAAGTTATTTTGAAGTAAACGACTTGAAACAATTGATGTGTCTTAATATTGGAATCAGTACGATTTTAGAATGTTTGCGTATTGCAGAGATTCAAGGTGCTGTGCCAGAGATAGATAGAGGCTGGTGGGTAGATGCTTTTTTTGCAAGTGAACTAAAAAATACAACTTCTATAGAAGATTTCTTAAAAGGGGATTTATATGGATTACTGTAGGCTTCTTAATAAAGATGGCGCAAAGTATATACCAATAATTCAAAAACAGTTTGAGATGGCGACATTGAAGGAGTATCCCTATTATCAAAAGAACTCGAAGGGTGAACTTAAACAATATGCCATTTGTCCAGTATGTGAAAATCCAATTACCGTTGTTGGTTTTTATAATAAGAATGACAAGTATAAGGGTAAACCACATGGGAGACATAGGCGTTACTCACTGAAAGGAATAGCAGAATATAATCAAGAAGCTTATGATTATTGTCCTTTAGCATCAAGAAACCAAGCTTATGAAAAGGATGCTCGTCGCCCAATGACTTATGATAAATTAGCGAATGAGATAGTTAGTATGTTGATAAGCCAATTTGACCGAGTTGTTTACTTACTAAATAAGCAAATGCCATTTTTATTTGGAGCAACACTATTGAGGTCGATGCTGAGAACGTATTTTGATGCTCTAGGTCATTTTTTTATGGGTGCAACATTAGAGAATATACCGTGGATATTTGCTTATATGTCAAATAATCAAAACCTATATGGACAGAAGTTGTACGCAGACAGTGCATTAGCAAATATTCTCCGAAACTGTCCTGAAGTAACGTTGAAGCAGGATGATGAATCGGATTTAGTAAGAATTACAGCAAGTGAAGATATGTTCTTAAATTTAACTTTTGCGTTTGTTGGGTATAGGAAATGTGTCCGAAATCATGAACTGGTTGAACTGATGGAGCTTTGCATATGGAATGGAAGGCAACAAGTATATACACAAGAGATTATTTTTGATACGCAGCATTGGTTTAATCTTGTTAATTTTGGAGATGGTAAGCGAAATCAAATGCTTTTGAAATTGGCAGGAGAGTTTGTTATAGCGTGAAAACATGATAAACCCTCTCATAATCTTTAACTTATGGGAGGGTTCACGTTATAAAAAAGTAAAGGAATGTGACATGGATGGCGAAAGTTAAAGTGTTAAGGGGAAGTTCAAAAAGCTGCTTGCAGCAATTATTAAAATAGGCGTTGACGAGGAATTGGCAGAGTGGGTTTTCCATTGGCGTGGCATTGAATTTGATTTTAGTGGTGATAATCAAAAAGCTAAACATAGGATGTTTTTTCAACATGCAAATGATGCTATAAAAGAAAGAGATGTTTTTAACTTCGATGAGTATTCACAAGTTGATATTCTTGATAGAAAAATTACAATGATAAACCCACATACTAATAATTTCCAAGGTCTTCTCAACGCTATTGATATAATGAAGCCATATATTTTTGAGTTTTATATCGGAAAAAATAGCCCCTTGGCGGACGGATATAACATAGAAGGGACATTCCCCATTTCTGGTAGAAGCTATTTAGCAAATATAAGAGCAAAGCATGTCAACGTGATAATTAGAGGAAAAGTCTTAGATGTATATTGCATTGTTGACACAGCGTTTATTGGATCATTTGTTAATGTACTTCATTGCTATTTGTTGGGGCATCCTTATTTTAATGAAACGCAATGTGGTAATGTATTTTACTTGACCAATTCAAAAGGATGGTTCTTTTTATGTACTTTGATTAGGTCTGTTTAAAAAGGATAAAGATATTCATAAAACAATATGGCTTAACGGGGTGCATGGCAATGATTGATGAGTTATCTTACATTCTGTCAGGCTTTGCGCCAATCATGACAACGATAATAGTACCCATTATTGTTGCTATAATAACATCTCTTATTACATTTTATATTAAAGGGAAGTCAAGAAGATGGCGGCGAAACCGAGATGAGGCTTCTGTTTTACGCAAATATCATACTGATAGAAAAAATGGTATAATGGGTCTTAACCATTACTATAGAAATTATAATGATATTTACGTGATGAATATAGAGAAACGCCATAGCATTCCAAAGGAAGATGAGGCAATTGCTCCAAGCAAATCTATTACGACATATATTCCATCATTTCAGAAATTACCTAGCGGTGCTGACACCTTGGAATCATATGCTGATGGTAGAGATTTTATATTTATCTCTATTGAGAATAAGTCTACAATGGATTATGACATAGGAATATTATTTAATGACAGACCGATAACTCTAATAACGTCATCTGTCAAGGGGATAAAGGTTCTTTCCCAAATTAGTTGACAATTTTCCATATTTCAAACATTAAGACTTTGGTACGAAGCGTTGAGAAACTTGCTCTGCCGTACATGGTATGTTTAATTCGTTTTATTTTATTGATATTG
>WRAH01000029.1 GCA_009780315.1 Defluviitaleaceae bacterium | reverse complement strand
TCATGTCAAGGACGCAGAGTATTTTTTTTGAAATACACCAAAAAAATCTTCCTGCTTTCCTTCACATGACTCACATACAGCGGCTTTCGGTTTTTTATTGTCCACTTGACAGGGGGCATAACATGGCGAAGTGTCCGCTTTATTTAGGCATTATGCCTTTTCTTCATTTGGTACAATCGCCAACTTGTAACCCATTGGCGTTAATGCCTTAGAATGCATACTGCAAAGGGGGAAATAACGTCACTAATGCTTAATAGGTACGTTAGATTATAAATGCTTTTCGAAAATCTGTCCACCTTCTTTCGACTCAACTTTCCCAGTGTCTATATAGCCTAACGACTTCCAAAACCCTTTGTTTTCCGGCAATAGATTCATTAAGTGAATACCTATTATATTAAGTTTATTGAGTTCATCTTCAGCTTTTTTAACCATCGCTTTACCAAATCCAAGTCCGCGCGATTGTTTGTCCATATATATTTCTGACATATGACCCCAGCCCTCGTATCCTTCAGCATAACCGGGCGTTTCCTCGCAATCCAAGTGAAATGTGACAAAACCCTTGTACATGCCATCCATTACACATATATAAGTGGTCTTTCCCCCAAAATATTCTTTGAAATGTTCAAGGAGTTCTTCAAGCGAGTTCTCAGGATAAAATTCGTCTAATTCGTCTTCCGAAATTTCAGCTTCGTAGACCTGATAAATCGGCAATAACGTCATCCGCATTATTTCGTCTTGCATATCGAACTTAATAAACTCCATATTGAGCCTCCCTT
Source organism: Defluviitaleaceae bacterium (assembly GCA_009780315.1). GTDB lineage: Bacteria > Bacillota > Clostridia > Lachnospirales > WQUN01 > WRAH01. The sequence continues at coordinate 35,366 of WRAH01000029.1, read as the reverse complement.
ATTTGCACACCCAAATAAATTTTGCGCACGTGCCACACGCGTTGTGGTACATAAATGCGCCACAGCGCAAATCATTTTTGCTCCCTTGCTTCTATCAGCTTACCGATTAGTTCTACCTCAAATTCGATTTTGGTTCCTTGGGTTGGGCAGATATAAGCAAGTATCTTTTGATACTGTATACGAGCATCCTTGGTCAATATCATCATAACAAATTTGTTATAATGAATCGAGTAGAAATTTTATATCGTGCTTTTCATATGACCCAACGTAAAAGCTACACTTCAGCACCACGAACAAAGAAACCATACAAGACAAGATAATCCATATGTTGCAAAACAAGGTCAGCCAGATATAATACTTTCCAGTGCGTTAATTGTGTTGGTGGAATCTCCACAGGGTTATTGAATTTAAAAACTGCTCGAAAATTGCTTGGTTTTCATTAAAGCTATCTTCATCCCTGGCGTAATTATTGAATAAAATAAAAAACGCGCCTTCATCATCATATTGCATGGAATAAGAATAAAATTCTATTGCAATATTTGTTGTGTGCATACCATGCCTTTGAAATTGAACCATCCTGCCGACATGGTCAACATAAGTGGCAGGATACGCGCCATCTTCTGGAAAAAATATTTGAAACGTCACTTCTTCTATTTCGTGATTTGGGTCAAGAATGTTGAAATCTATAAGATAGTCAATAAAGTACTCATTACGCTCAAATTCAGTCGCGTCCGCCCAGTTTTCAGGCGGGTTACCAAAGAAATTATCCGCTGTCCGCCACCCAATGCTTAATGCCCATCCATCCAGTGCATCCCACTCCCCTTGGAGATTGGAAATATAAAAATAGCGTCCTCTCATATGTTCACTCGCGCCTATATTGCTAATGATGGTTTGAATGTCTGCATGAAAAGTCTCACCTACATGTATCCTCATTGTTGGAATTTCCGCTTCTGAAATCACTTCTACATATACTGTTTCACTCCCGCCACATGCGACCAAAACCCACAGTACGCAGAATGTCAACACCGTAAATAATAATTTTTTCATCATAAAACACGCTCCAATTTTTATTTAGTTTTGTTCTATATTATCATAACTTCATGATTCTTGAAACAGCATATCATTAAAAAAGAGCTGGCAACTATTTTATGACAACTCTTTTTTCTGTTTAAAGTGATAATTTTATCGTTTTGTTGCCTTAACTGCCAATCGCTCATTTCTTAAAATGAAGAATGCCAGTACTGCAATAAGTCCTGCAAATCCAAGCAATAGCCATAAGCAACCTGTGTTGCTGTTTACACCTGTTTGCGGAAGCCCTGTTTGCGCTGGAAAAGCACCAAGGGGTACGGCAGGGTCAAATATCCATATCTCCTCATCTGGGTCAAACCGCCAGTGACCTAGTGGAACACCCATGTCGTCAAACTCAATCCATATATCACCATCTGCAACCAACGTATTCCCTAGGGTTGTTGGTAGTGGCGGTACATCTGGGTCAGTGCCGCTGGGAGATGTATCACTCACGCCATTATCCGGGGGTGAATTATCGGTTTCGTTGTCATTGTCTTCTATTGGCGGCGGGGATGGCAATGGCGACGGGGACGGTTCGTTTCCATTTTCGCCTTCTTCCGCTGGAGGAGGTGATGATGACGGTGGGGGTGGAGTTGATTCAGGTGGGGGCGAGGGTGTTGGGGATGGTGGTGGAGGTGTTGGTATTGGGCGAGGTGGTTCATTCTCTTCGGGTTCATCCTCGTTTTCATCCGTTGGTCTTTCACGCACCGGCACTTCTTCAGTATCTTCATCTACACGCGGACGCTCATCAGGGCTACCGCCGCCACTTGTAGACGGGCCATAAAGATAGGCAATATTAAGAATCACCAACCCAACAGGTAAAGTGTGTACCATAACTTCAAAGGAAATTATAATGCCCTCTATAGGCAGCACAGGTATAGCAATACGTAGCTCTCCTGTGGTGGGGTTAAAGTGATAAGACGCTGTTTCATGTCCTACAACGCCGTTAAACCTGACACTACCATTCACAAATGCTACATAGCTTGTGTTCAGATTATCCACAAGTAACCAGTTTTCCAGTTCAAAATCATTAGGGTTGGTTACAGTCAATGTGTAAGTTATCCTGTCTCCTACATAAACAATATTGCGGTTTGCTGTTTTTTCTAGTGTTGGGTTTAGCAATCCTGGTACAATTATACTTTCATCATCTTCATCTAGCCTTCTGTACGTGCCGTCATCTGGGTCTACTTCATATAGATAGGCGTGGTTTGGAATGACTGTGGCATGCATTGCAGCATGCAAAACAGTCACCTCAAATGTGATGTTAGTCACACCAGAAGCAAGGCTTGCAAACGGAATAGAAAGGACGGCAATGTTGTTTACAGGTGTACCAAAGGTAAAAGCAGGCGGTGTTAACGGTGCGCCGCCGTTTATTCTGATAGTGCTTGTGTTTAGCGTGACCAGATTCGTAAATATATTATCCGTAACCAATATATTTTCTAATGCGTCATCATGTGGGTTATAAACACGCAACGTGTATAGGATAGTGTCGCCCACTTCTGCTGTGGTTACGTTAGCTGTTTTGGTGATGATTGGCACAGGAATTTCTACATACGAACCATTGTCACCAGGAGGTCTACCAGGGATATCTAACACCGCAAGGTTTCTGATAACTTGTCCAGCCGCTTCCGCCCGTACATCTACGGTAAAAGTGATGACGGTGTTCCCTGGTTGTAGGTTGGTTAAGTTTACATGCAATATGCGGTCTGCACCAAAGTTGTGTGTAAACGGTACTGGAGTAGTCCCCCTGTGTACTTGAATACTGGCTTCATTAAGGGTTACAAGGTTGCTGATTGGGTCACGTACTACAAATGCACCTGGAAGTATCTCATCAGTTGGGTTTGTGACTGTGATGGTATAGGTAATAACATCACCTACATTTGATACAGCGCGGTTTGCCGTTTTGGTAATCGTCGGGTCGTCTGAAGGAACACTCAACCCAACAGGTTGTGTGGCTCTATGGACAATTAGTGCATCCCAGTTACGGCGTGCCATAGAGGCAAATACGTTTTGATTATTTACAATGGAAAAAGGTCCATTGTCTATCTGCATGTTAATGATAAAGGTATATTCATTGTCCGCTTCATTAGAATGAAATGGCACAGGCACATAGGCAATGATTTTAACTGTTAAAATATCCTCTGGTGCAATAACGCCCCATGGCTGCCAGACAGTATCAGATGCTTGTAGTGCATAACTATCTGCATAATATGCCCTAAATCCTGGGGGCAAATTGCCATTGACATCACTTGCCACAAACATATTAAAACCAAATGGTACATCTTGAACACCTGCGGCACGTGCTGCAGTTTGGTTTACAACCCATTGCCCTCTGCGCGGGATAGGTGTAAGGGTGTAAAACTCATGTAGTTGCGTGCCTGTATTGTTGGTCATAAACACGCCGTATTCTACATACTGATTGGAGTCAACATCTAGTCTCACCCCGCCAAAGTCCCAATGATAGGTACGCCATGGATGGGTTGCGTCATAACGAAGGGCTGTACCCACCAGAACATTACTTGCACCAGCTATGGATACTACTGCTGTATTGCTTGGGTTACCAATTTGCATTCCTGACATTGTACGGCTATCTCCAATATAGAAGTTGCCTGGGTCTGTGCCAAGATTCCAGTGGTGGTTAACCGCACTACCGCCAGACCAAATTTGGATATCTTCACGAATCGTGCTGACCATCATCAGTTCACGAAGTAGAATAGATTGAGTAGCAGCTTCCGCACTTACACTCAGGTCAACAGCTATGGTTATGAAACTGTAACGCGCCATATTTTCGTCAAACAATCCAAGAATAGGCTCATCTAGGTGCAAGCGATAAACCGTACTGCCTGTAGAGTCTATAAGCGTAGTAAACAGTAAGTTTCCATTGGCTAGGCTGTATGTGTTGCCGCCCCAGTTTACAACAACAGAATCCATATGCCAGTTTACATCACCCATGTGGTTACGCAAGTATACATAGAAACCTTGCACACCAAATACAAGCGGCCGATACTGGAAAGGCAAGTCTCTAATAGTAAAGGTCGCATTGTTATGCCTTTGACCTGAATCAAGTGTAAGACCGCCTAGATTTGTAGCCCCAATGCTTGTAGTAAATGTAGCATGTGTACTTGCAGTTCTTATATCTGTCGCAACAGTGCGAAGGGTGTTGGAAATACCAGTATCCGTAGTATCATCTATAAGCCCAGCAATTGCATTAACCTCTACATTTGTACCCGCTGTCAATTGTTGATGTACAACGCCTAAATATTGGAATGCTAGGTTTGCTTGATGATTATTCCATGAGTACCCGCGGTCATAGGTTGCACCTACAGGAACCTCTCCATACAGTTCGTAATATAACGATACAATAAACTCGTTGGAGGCAAGTCTTGTAAAGCCATGGTGCGCCGCAAAAGTTGCACCATAAAAACTAAGATTAACAAATGATAAGGAATGATAAATACCATCTACACCAATTGGGCCTGCAATGTGAATCGTGCGCCCTGCTGTGGTTACAGCAGTGACATTGCGTATCCCATCTTCACCCGCAGGTAAACGGAATGCACGTATACCAATATAATTTTGAGATTCATCAGGTACAGTGATACGAATAGCTTGGTCGGATAATGGAGCGGCAAATGAATTTTCCAGCCTAAATCCCCCAAGAGGCACAACAGGAGAATCGGCAGCTGTACCAGAAAATGATTCAGGCAGATTCATAGGGTGAACAGTCAGCCTATTTTGGAAAGGCTCTGCAACACGAATCCAGTGAGCCCCGTATGAACCACGTGAGCTTGCCAGCTGGTGTACAGTGCGACCTATTGGAATCAGCTCAAAGAATCCTGAACCTGTATTTTGAGGCGTAGTTTCTCCATGAAATGTATTGTCAATATTAGAAACTAATTGCGGGTCAGTTGGTGGTGTGGTTGTAGGTACTGTACCTACAAGATTAAGCCGTGCATTTCTAAAATCTGCTTGCAGTAATGTGATTTCAACATAATGAAAGTCGTTCCAAGTTGATACAGTCACATTAGTGCCTACCGCAAGGGGGACTAAATTAGCCGGTGTTAAACTTGAGCCGACCACAGTATTGCTATTCACGCCGCCAGTGGTTGTGCCAGTAAATACTTCAACAGCAAGACTGGCAGGGTCAGCAAGATGCTGTGGTACAAGTACAGTAAAAGTAATGCTTTCAGTCAGCATGGTATGAACAAACATTTCCGGTGAACTCTGTACATTATTCAAGTCAATCCATAATAATGACCGCCATGTGTCTCCCGGCTCATAGACTTCTGTGAAAGCGTTTTGCCTTCTCATCACACGAAAACCAACATGTCCGTTGACTTGATAACCTTCCAATATTGCAGGAGATTGCACCACGTCAACGCCGCCACCCACATCTTCCATGACGGTTACAGTCACGGCATTGGCATGATGTCCGCCCCCTGAAACAGTGGCAGCAAATGCAAAGTCTTGCACCACTGTAATTTCTAAATTCAGATTGTCGATATTTACATGGTCTTCAATATAAAATGTCAATGTACCTGCACGGGGCTGGTAATCCTCCCCGATAGTGCGTGAAATGATTGGATTTTGTACATAACTTGCACCTGTTATTTCTGCATAAAGGGCTTCGCTAATGTTTTCATTTGGGATTGGACTCCAAGTCCAATTATCTGCCAGGTTGCCCCCATGTCCCTCTTGTCCTGCACCTTGCTGTACCATACCTGGCAAACTCACATCACTAAATGCAAGCCCATCAGCCAGTGCAATAGAGATACTTCTATCTGTAGAGCCATCTGTAAAGGCAGCATTTATATTGACAACTTGTACGTGATTTGTAGATAGAAAAATAGGCACAACAAGATTTCCATGTCCAGCATTTGTGAAGTCAATCGTATTTTCAAAGCCTGGAATGGTTGTAGCAATACTGGCAGTAAATCCGCCAATGCTTAACGGTGCAATATGCAGTAACCCATTCAGCACTATAACAATGTTGCGCACACTTTCAAAGACTTCACCTGTAACAGGGTGTACCGCGCCATATATTATAGTAAAGTGATTGTTCGGATAAACAGCGTGGATATCTAAACCGCCATCATAGATTAAGAAAACTTCCACCCATTGACCCGTTTCAGTCAGGGCAGACACACCTTCTATTGGATTAAAACCACTATCCACTTCTACCTGTATAATATTGCTGTCCGTTAAAGCTTCAGGAAAAAAGAATGTGATATCAAATAGTGATGGAGGTGGTGCAATAATACCCTCACTTGGCGGAGAAAGTTCAATATCTTCATCGTCGCATTCTGTTTTTTCGGTTTCATCATTTTCGGTTTCAATATTTAAGTCATTTTTGTTGCTGTCGTAATCATCCCCTGGTTCAACGAAGTTATGCTCGATACCGTCTGTCGTGTAATTCCAATCTTGTACATCACTGTTTGCAAATACACCAAAGGGTATATTGCCCAAGACTAATAACACCATCATTACGACGGCAACAACATTTTTGTAATACTTCCGTATAAAACGCCTTTTGTTTTTCCACATAAAAAATCCATCCTCTCTGGTTTGAACAAGTATTTCTGTTGTTGTGTCAATAAGGCTCAAAAAGGCACACAAATAACAGTAGCGACTAAGTGGATATTTAGTCGTTTCTTTTGTATGAACCTTGCCGTCCCCTGACTAGGTTCAAATTTATTCGTAATAGTCCCCCCTAAATTAAGTAAGTAATTGTGTTATGCTGTCATTATGTGAATTTCAATAACTAAGATTTTATTATACACATTAGAGTACCCTTTGCAATATGAAAGGGATAAAATGCAGAAATTAGGGAACAAACTGCACAAGGACTTATTGATTAAACCGCTTTTTTAATTGCTCGTTCATTTCCTTAACCGCTCCATAATATCTCATCTCATTCACAACTAACATTAAGCCATAAAAAATACTAACAATCAGCAGATACAAAAGTACCCATATAGGACTGCTGCAAACAATCCATTCCATGTACACGCCAACCACTGCGGCTACTGCAAGTGTTATGACAAAGTGCAATAAATATCTCCAGCTCATTTGCCGTCTGGTTAACACCCGCTTTGAGTAAAAAACAAAGTTGGATACACAAATAATCAATGCAGCGATAAAAAGTACGGCAATATAATATGACGGCAAATGCTCACCGCCGTCAATTCGCTTAAATACATGTGTCGAAAGCACAGCACAGCCAAATACAACAAAAAATGAATCTAAAATCAGCCTTCGTATTTCCTTAACATCCATACTCCCCCCCCCCTTTTTTTATAATTCCAACTTACCCCTTAATCTTTCGGCATGGGTGCGCGTGGCAAAAACTTTTTCACTGTTTGCCAGTGTGACTTCAAGCCTGCCATATAATGCAATACTCAATGATTTTATTTTGCTTAAATTCACAATAGTTGACTTTGAAATACGCATGAATACATTTGGATTTAACATTTCTTCAAACTCATAAAGCCGTTGCTTTGACTCATACACAACACTTTCACAATATAGGAAAATCTTTTTGTCTACTGACTCAACATAGAACACATCTGATGGGTTGATTCGGTGTATTTCATTATCAGCAAATGCAATTAACGCTCTGTCATAATCTTTTATCTGGTCTAGCAGGTCGGAAAGTTCGGGCGTTATTTTTTGACATCTTACCAGTACATATTCCTTTTCACCAACTTTGGTTTCTTGAATGATAACCTCCAACACAATCGCACCTTTCTAGATATCCTTGTTGTTTTCCTATAGGAGACAATATTCTATTTTCTCAAAAATTTCAAGTAAAAATTTTTGACATTTCTTAAAATTTGACAAAAAAACAAGCCCTTTAACAGGCGCGTTATAAACACCTTTAAGCAGTACTTTTTTGCCGTCTTCATTTAACAAAATCGCGTCCCTGAACTTTCAAAAAACCTTTTATATCCATACTCATTGTACCCCGCCCTTAGAAAAACCAGATTGAATGATTGTCTTCACTTGTTCTGGAATGGCTACCGCTTCTTCCCTTGTCAATGCGTTGGTATACATTGGCGGGTGAATGATAACATTGACTGTGGCAGGATTGAGAAGATACTCGCCTTTTTTCATGATATTGATAGCCCCGTCAATGGTCACAGGTATAATGGGCACTTGGGGCTTTGTGGCAAGCTTAAACGCACCTGCTTTAAACTCCAAGAGTTTTCCATCAGGGCTTCTTGTACCTTCTGGAAATATCACCATGGAATAGTCATCTTTTATAATTTCTATGCCTGCAATAATGGCTTTTAGTGCTTGTCTAACATCTGTTTGACTAATGACAATACAACGAAGCTCCCGCATCCATCCCCCTAAAAAGGGAATTTTAAAAATCCCTTCTTTAGACATAAAGCCTTTATTTTTATCTATGCAACCTAAAAATATAGCTACGTCAAAATAGCTTTGGTGATTGCAATAAAAAACCACGGATTCATCAGGAATATGCTCTTCGCCAATGATATTTATTTTTGCACCACTTACTTTTATCATACGCGCAGCCCACCATCGGACTTCTTGGTTGATAAGATTTTCATACTCAACCTTAGCAATCTTACCTTTACTGGCAACATGTCTTTTAAACCTGCTGGAAAGAAAGGCAAGGCTTATAAAGAAGTAAAAATAAAAATAAATACTTCGGATTATCCTCATACATATCATCCCCTATTGTTGTGTTAAAGCACCTGTGCTGCACGTTCCAGCCATTCTAAAATAAGTTCACCCCATTGCCCTAAACTTTTAAAATCTATTGCAGGAACTTCCACATTCGGTTGCCCGCTAAGGGCAAAAACAAAGGATTCTTCCCCTGTCTCAAAATCTTCAAAAGCATAGCGGAATAAAAAACTACCATCTGGGTTGTGAAGGAAAATGCCTTCCAACGTGCCGATGGCAAATGCCCCGCTTTCAGGTTGCCATGTGACTTCCATCGTGTCAACGCGTGGCTCTGGGCTCCAATCACTCCATGCCAAATGTGATATGGTCGTAAAGGTATGATGGTATCCCTCCAAAGCACTTTCAAATGCCCATGTATATGAAATACGTTCGCTAAACTCATCGTCCGCTTCATAAACGTAGAGTTCAAGTAACCACACATCATGGACAGACTGTCCAAAATCAAGACTTATCCTAGCATATATTGGTCTGGTCACAACATCCAAACCATGATAGATACGCCAGTATTGGTGATAAATACTTACATGCCATGCAGTTGATTCAAATATTTCATAACTAAACCACTCTGCCGTTTCTGCGGTTGTGATGAAGGGCATTGCCCAAGCAGGCACCCTTACCGTTTCTTCAACATCTATTATTAGCTCTGCACGAACAAGGCGGTGATGGCTGTCTAAGTAAACCACAATGATAATATCACCAGCCAGTGCTTCTATAAATAAATCTGCATCTTCACGCAGGTTGTTGAGTATGTTGGTTAAATGCGGAGTCCATCCATACATAAACAATAGCTGGTTAATGCCACGTATCGTACTGTCGGCTTCAATCATGTCTGCCAGCCCATGTAAATGCTCACCTACACTTTGCGGTGAAAAATTATAGGCGATTCTGGTTACAGGCATATCTATAGTATCTAAGGTGACTTGATGGGCAGACATTTCTGCGGTTGCAAGCCATGTGAAAAGAAGTTCTTTATAAGGTTCAAGAAAACCAAAAGGTATAACCTCGTCTGCGGAGCTTTGTAAAATATCTATAATAGGCATGGCAAACGTCATCAACTCTATAAACTCATGCATTTCCAATTCAGCAAGTTGTACAAAAGCAGATAAATCTTCATATAAAGTGTCAAAATGCACACCAAAAAAAGTATCATCTATTTGAGGCAAAGCAAGGGCAGCCCGTTCAGGGTTTAAGTAGAGCATAAATTCAACGTAATACTCAAAGCCCCAGTCACGGATACTTTCAAGTGCAAAGTGTAACCCAAAATCCAGCGTATGGAGATTTGAAAACAATGTGATATCTGCACGGTCTTCCATCCATGGTGTAACTTCGGCATAGTGAAATTGAGTCATGCCATTGGTTAAACTTTCAGTAAGCAACCTAAGTAGTCTATACGGCGAAGCTTCGGCACGTTCTGTTGCTTCATCCAGCATGGTTTCAAAGGCTTGTATTACAATGTCTATATTTTCATGATGTGCCTCGCCTTGCACAACCTGCACAGGCAAAAATACGGCTGCCAGTATTAGCACCAGCACAAAAAACCCACCTCTAACGCTTTTCATGCACACATACCTCTCTGAAATTTTCTAACATTGTATCACAAATGCAATAAAAAAACCTCTTGCTACGGCAAGAGGTTTTTTTTTATAATCCTCGTTTTAATATCAACAGCTTTTGTCCTGGGGCAATTTTTCCCGGCTGCTCAATATCATTTACAGAAATCAATTCATCCAGTGAGGTGTTATACTTTTTTGCAATCTTCCATAAAGTATCACTTGGCTGAACAATGTATACTGTCATACTGGCTTGACTGGCAAGAGTTTCTGGGTCTATATCATCAAATGTAATATCCCCTACAATACGGGTTTCTTCTTCGTCTATCACACGGGTGTTGAAGGTCAGCATAAATTTGACTTCTGCTTCCCGCGGGGTTAGCATATTAAATGCCCCATGGTCAATAGTAGCTGTCACATCTACACGCATAGATGGGTCTGCACCTTTTGCTTCAATCACCTGCCTGTATGGAATCACCGTGCGATAGCTGGCAAGGGGTGTTGCGTCACTTTCTGCCACATACAGGATATCTGTGTTTATTGCACCTTCTACAATAATCTTATCTTCAATGATTTTTATTTCGTCCATGTGGGCATGACCTTTTACACGGAACACTTGCAGCATATCAGGCACAGTGCCGCCCAGTGTCACAACCTCTTTTACAGGGGTTTGATTGCGGTTGACACACACCAGCTGAGGATACCGCACAACGGTTTTTGCAAGGGTCAACTGCTGGTTGATAACATAGGCATCCTCAAGCATTGTGAAGCTTTCTGTGCTGTACACTTTCATTTCTACACCCACAGAGAGTTCAACTTCCAACACACGGTCTTCCCCATCATCATCTGGACGCACAGTAATATGCTGGTCTATCACTTGCAAATAAACATCTGCAAGCATCTCTTCCCGCGCACCTGAAATATCTATTGAGCCATTAAATGGAATTTCATTTTCCATAAACTCAATGAGACTGTCTTCTGTGTCACCGCGATAAAGGGATGTGATTGACAGCGCACCTGAAATATTTACCCGCCCTCCTGCAACCCGCACATCTTGATTGATTATGCCCGCAGACACTTGTAAAATTTCACGGATATTTGGCTTAGAAGATGGTAATATAAGCTGGTCTTTTACAGAAAAACGGTCAACGCGGTTTTCTACTGTACGATTGACGCTTAAATTTGATTTTAATAGTTGATTTTCAGGCACGTCACTGATATGTACAACCATTTCATGGGCATCACTACGCTCTGCCGCAACTGAAATATTGACCACTGCGCGATAATTCACTTTGCGGTCATTCACCACACGATAATCTATGTTGGCAATCGTTCCTTTTGTCCGCGCCCACATGTCTTTGGTTACACCATCAACATTTACAAAGTCGTCAAGGGCACGGCTTAATGAAATTGCGTGGACAGACTTATCTGCCGCCTTTGCTACATACAATATATTTAAGTCAAGCCGTCCTACATAGTTTACCCTATCTACACCAGATTCTGTACGGTCAATTATAATTTGCTCTTCTGTTTGCAAAAGTAGTGCCATATCTGGCTTTATATCAGGGACAATCAAGTCGCCTTCCAGCATGATTTGGACTTCTTCATTGCCCACCGATTGGTCTAAAAATACCTGTTCTCTTACAAGTTCAGCCATTAAAAAAAACCTCCATTCACATTTCTATCTCTACAATAGATACTATATGATGGAGGTTTCGTTAATATGACACTTTATTTTAATAAAGTTTACAAAAATTTTTATTTTAATCGCACAACGTAATTTCGACTGTGTTTGTCAAAACATCGGTATAGCTGAACGAAAGATTCCTTGAGGCTTCTGAGCCTTCATTTAATTGGATGGTGAAAATACTGGGGTATACATTGGAAACAACCCCTTTATTAACTACCGACTTGTGCCGTCCTTTATTGGTTTCAAGACTCACTTTACTGCCGATAATTTTTTGGATATCACTTCTTACATGAAAAACATCTCTTCTGTCAAACAAGTGCGTCACCTCTCCTTAAAAAGTAGTATTTTTGGCTAACCCTACTAAATACCCCCTTTCTTGGAGTCAAACTCAAAATAAATACAAAACCAACTTATTATACACTATATCCCCTATCTTGTCAAATGGTGGAATCCTCGGCATGACACAAAGGTTTATTCATGATATGCAAGGAAGGTTATACTTCCTCCTGAAGATATACTATAAGACGTTAACGGAAGAATATGGTCAAAAAATGTGATAGGCACATAGGTGCGGTCATCATATATTCTTGGTGCAGATTCAAGTGCCCGTGGCTGTGAACCTACAATAAAATATTGATTTTCATTGGGCCAAAGCTGAATCAGCCTGTGCCCATTACGTTCAATATATACGTGGCGGTCATCGTCCTCACCATTCCACCCCACATCATACCCAAGGGCTCTTACAACACTGCCTACCGGAATAAACATTAAACGATATCCATTGGTATGCACACGATAATCGTTTCTGGCAATGGTCGTTGTGTGAATGTTTCTGCGGATAAGACGAATACTATCTATCCCACGATACTGGGCTGAAAGACGAAGCCCGTCAAATAAAATAACAAGTTCTGTACTTGTCATATAAAAGGCTTGACCTTCTAATGATGTATACATGGCAGCCATATAACGGGCAGGGTCACTCAAGATTCTTTCCCTAAGCACACGCTCGGTCAAAGGAATAATATCCATACCCATAGCTTCATTCATAGACAAAATTTGCCCTGTTGCCAAACTAAAATTAACACTGCGCACAAGCATTCTTTGAGGTGTGGCCGAAACGTCTGCATATATCACAATAGAAATAACATCACCTGCAACATAGTTGTCAAAACTAAAAGATACACTGCGGGCACGTACCCTGCTTGCTTCACTGATTATCTGCGTTACTGCTTCGCTAATTTGCTCATTTATCAGTGCATAACCATCACCAAATGCAGAGGTCATATCAGGAATTGGATTGCGAATATCCAACCCATCTTGACGGCGGCTTAAAGTCCTTTCAGACAGCATATTTGCACGCCAAGTACGCTCTTGTTGAGATTCCTCATGAGTCATCTCATCATCTACATCGTTTCCAAAGACCCCCGCTGGCATCAAAAGAACGCTTACAATAAGCAAAATTGCAATCATACTATGCAAAACCCTTTGCTTTGACCGCGCCATATTCGCCTCCTTGTTCTATTTACTCATTCATTACACCATTATTATTGCCCAAAAGCAATTACAAACCCATTACATTTCATAGTAAATTTCAAATAAAAAACGGATGGGAAAATGCACCCATCCGTTTTACAACATTTGCATAGATTATTGTCATTTATGCCTTTACGCTGATGTATAATTCTGCTTCAATCCTGTCAAAATCCTTAGCCGCAGCCGCAGTATCCAACATCACCGCATAACATACAGATGCCGGCTTTAATTTGTTAGCAAATACATAATCACTTAACTGCTCTATTGCCATCCCAAGCTCCATTGAATAGCCTTTGAATTTTGTCCTAATGCAGTTCTCCAATAGAAAAACGGAGTTCTAGTTTTTGATTTCTTTCTATTGTCATTTCTGAAAACGCCTCACCCTATTACGAATATTGCTAAACTATAATTTATTAAAAATCATAGAGGATAGGTTTAAACCTTATTATACGAGTGTCAGCGTTTTATTACATAAACTTAGGATTTTGGGACGGTGAGATACAATGACTACCATTAACTTGTTTGATTCAAGAAACTTCTTTAGATTCTCCACCACCATTTTTTCAGTAGTTTCATCTAGGGCAGATGTTGGTTCATCAAGCAACAATACATCTACATCTTCATAAAGTGTGCGTGCAAGACCGATTCTTTGCTTCTCTCCACCTGAAAGCGAAAGTGTATTACCATAGATTTTATGGGCTTCCGCTATTTTTAGCGCGTTTTTCAAGTTACCCTTTTCTCTGCCAAAGCTTACATTGTCTGCAATGTCACCATCAAATAAAAATACTTCTTGGGGTAAAACAGCAATGCGGCTAAAGTATGCGTTTGGATTCCATGCGTTCATTGGCATATCATTTACAAACACACCTTCTGATAAGAGACGATTCATAAGTATTCTCAATAAAGTAGACTTTCCTGCCCCAGAAGAACCAACAACCCCTAACACATCGCCTTTTCTAAGGGAAAGGTTAAGTCCTTTCAAAATCACTTTATCAGTTGAATAAGAAAACTGAACATTTTTAAGTTTAATTGAATCAATTTTATCAATAACAGGTTTGCCGCTTTCGTCCTCTTCTGGCTTAATCAATAAGTCATCTAATCGTGATTCAAGCCCCTCTGCCACTTGATATGACATGTTAAAGTCAGCAAGATTTCTAAATGGTTCACCCAGTTGCGGAAGAAAAGCATAAAAAGCAACAATCTGCCCTAGTGTTATCGTTCCGTAATAGAAAAAAACAGCACCAACCACCACTGCAATAACAGGTATTAGACGGAGGGTAGTGCTGGTCGCAGTCTGCCCAAGGGATTTCCACAATTGAAGCTTCTTTTGATTTTGCGTGTGATTATCTACAGCTTGACCAAATCGTTTAGCAAAAAAGTCTTGGGCGCGGTATAGCTGAATTGTATCCATATTCAATAACGTCTCATTTGTTCTTTCCTGCATAATGGAATATGTTTCAGACAATTTTTTGTTTGCTATCTTTAGTTTTTTATTCAACCTTGTATAGATACCTAAGTAAAACAGAAAGAGCAAACTACATATTACAGCCAGCCATATATTCATTATGATGAGAAAAATAAGAACAACACTAATTCTTAATAGATTCAAAAATAACATTGGCATCAAAATCGCACGAATTTCTGCATACCTTGATGCATCGTTTAATAGTTTGTTGCTTAAATCACCTATACCTAATTTTTTGTGAAAAGCTATACTTTTTTGCACCAATGAACCATAAAGATATTTTCTAACTAAGTTTGCTGAACGATAAACCAAGTTAAACCACATAACATTTTGAACCCACTCTAAAAAGAAATCCATAAAAATAATAAACGCAATCAATCCTGAAAAATACAAGATAAAATACAAAGAGCGTGATATTTCGTCTAAAAGGATTCCAACAGCATAGGGTATCAATAATCCTACAATAATTGATAGAGCGCAGAAAGCAAGTGTTATGAATTTATATGTTTTTAAAGGTTTTAGCACTTGGGTGACTTGATTTTTAAGTGTCACACTTTTCACATCCTCTGCTGGAGACATGTTTAATTTTAAACATGTCTCATCATATACATACCCTTTCATCAGCAATATTCATGAGTGCTTTATCATGGGTTATGATTATAATTATCTTGTTCATTTTTTCTTGTAGCAAAATATCACATAAATTATTTGTACTTTGCATATCCAGTCCAGAATTTGGTTCATCAAGTAGAATAACATCAGCATCCTTTAATAAGGCTTGAAGGATAATCAACTTTTGCTTTTCTCCTAAAGACAAATTTGCAACTTCTTCATCAATCCCATTGAAAAATTTACTAAGGTGAAGTGCTTTAATATATTCATTTGCTTTTTTTTGCTCGGAAGCAACTATGTTTACATTTTCTGATATTTTCTCATAAAAGAAGCTTAAATCTTGTGTGACAACGGCTATGTTTTCCTTTCTCATTACATCCATATTCACATCACGAATATCACAATCATTATAAAGTATACGTCCTTTATAATTTTGTATAAGTCCAAGTAGCAAAAGAAACATTGTGCTTTTACCTTTACCATTATCACCTGTTACCGCATATATTTTTCCCGTTGAAAAAGTATAGTTAAGATTATTATACAGTGCCGCAGAATCACTGCTTTCATCATAACAAAATGATAAATTTTCTATGGTCATATGGTTTATCTTGAGTAAAGCAATATTTCCGTCTGTCATTTCTTCCCCATCAATTATTTCTTTTAATCTATTGTAGGAAACGCTTGTGGCTTCATATATTTTTCCAAATGTAAGTACCCCTGAAATATTGGCTACAAGCATACCAACATAAGTATTAAGCACAGTAAACTCGCCTACTGTCATTCTGTTGTTAATAATTTCATTAAGAGAATAAATAAAAACCACTATACTTATGAAGTATTTTGCAAGCAGTTCAGATATACTATAGCCTTGTTTCATTTTGGCATTTTTTACAGCAGTGGTTATTACAGGAGAATACTTTACACTTAAAAATTTATCTGTTTCTTCAATCATGCTATTTATTTTAATATTTTTAATATGCATAATTTGATTATTAAGTGCCGAAAAAAACTCATCTCTACTTTCTTTAAGAGCCAGCGTAGACTTGTACAGTGGGCGTTTCATTACAAGATGTATAACTATATACACTGGAATAAGTATAAGTGTCACAATGCTCATGAAAAAGTTTATACCAAACATGACATATATAATAAAAGTAGCCAATAAAACATTCATTATGACACCCAGTACAGTATTAAGAAAAAAATTGAGTAAATTGGCTACATCTAAATTGATTCTTTGGGCAAAATATGCTGATGAATCTTTATCAAAATACTGTATAGACAATCGCTTTGCTTGTGCTATAATTTTTGCCGTCATATTAAAGAATGTTTTGGTATGCAATTTTACTGCTAAAATATTATATACATAAGACAAAGCGATTTGTATTGCCCATACTATAAATAATAATGTCAACACTTGATATGCATTTTCTCTGGCTGTAAGCCCAGTGAGTAAATCAACAAATCCTCCAATAAGTTGAGGGATAATCAATGCAAGTCCACCAGAAAGCAGAGACAATAGAATATAAAACGAAAAAAGCACAAGGTTCTTTTTTACAGAGTTAAAAATATATTTTATCATTGATGACATATATATCTATCCGTCCAATCTAAACACCCATATGAATCAGCACAAATGCAATGGCTCCAAATAGTACATACACCGCTGTTTCAATGATTCTATATTTTACATTACCAATGCGCGGAATAATAAAAATACGACCAACACCTTCAGATACATTGTGTGCAGCATGAGCTAAGGATGCCGCCCAAATATTACCCGTCGTAATTCTAAGCCATCCAAAAATAAAACTTAGGGCAATGGTTTGGATAGTAAATAGTATAAAGGCATTTAACTTTGGATTTTTTGCATCATTGTATCCAACTACATTTAAAGGAAAGTGCCAAAAACCCCATACTATGCCCAACAGTGTGATACCTAATGCCACACCAAAACGCTCTATAAAAATAGGTTGCATAAACCCGCGCCAAGCCAATTCTTCGCCTAGTGCAAATACCAGTGACATGAGAGACAAAACTAGTGTAGATACGAGAAAATCTAAGATATAAACTACGGGCTTTTTTATATTCGTTCTTTTTTCCTTTTTAATGAAGCCATTAAAAATAGTATTTACTCCTGGAATATGCCACTTGCCATCAGAAGTCACCTCAATTTTATCTACTTTAGAAAATGGCTTGAGTATAGCAAACATAATTGTCATATAAATAATTGGTGTAAAAAAACCTAATACCCAGTGTGCAAAACTGGGCATTGTTAATCCAAAGTCACTCCAATTTGGGGGAACTTGTCCTAAAAAAACAAAGACAATCAAAACTATTGAGGGTATAGCCATGACTAACGCTAATAGTTTTCTCGACGGTCTGCCTTGAGGGTCAGGATTGTCAGGTCGTTTTGCCATTTTTATACCCACAAATTGAAGAACATACGCGAGTACATAAATTACAATGATATAACTAATCATTTTTAAACAACCCCTTCTGTTAATGTATTACTATTTTGTTGCTCGGCTTGTTGTTTTAGATATGCTTCATATATGTTTTTCATTTCTTCTTCAATATGACTTCCAAAGGCTTTGTTAAATTTATCTTTATCATTTATTAAGGCATTACACATATCACACAAGGTTACATAATTAATCCCAAGTTCAGGACACCTGTCCAAAAACCACTTGAATCCATGCTTTCTTAAAATTCTTATAACCATATTAGAATTATATTTTTTCTTAATCATTTCAATTCCATCTATATCCATATTGCCCAACTTTAATAGTTCATTACGGCAGTATTGAGAGCAACATGGGTAAACATCACCATCTGGAAAGATAGCGAAAGTGTCCAATGTATTGCAAGTAGCAGTTTCATCAATAATCAAATTATTTTTTATAACAGGGATATTATTTTGTTTTGCAGCACCAATTGGCAACACTTTATGCTCTATCAAAGATTTTCCTATTGTATTTGCACCTAGGTTGGGCAAGATGTCTACCAGTCGCATTGAACCTTCTGTTACCATAGTTGTAATATGAATGCCAACCCTAAAATCTTCAGATACAGCAAGTATATTCTTTATGTTATCAATGGGGATAAATTCTTGATGATATTCGTCAGCAGTAAGGTCTAAAACATTTATGCCGCTAGAATGCAGTTTTGATAGTACTTCACGGGTTTTCACTTCATCAGTTGCCCAAAACCCATTTGTAGATACACTTATTCTGCTAATTCCTTTTGAACGTGTGTAAGCTGCAATATTACAAATTTCATCTAAGTATAAAAGTGCTTCTCCACCAGAAAAACCTACAGCACGGATTGAATTGTGTGCCAGTGTTTCATCCACATATTTTTTTGCTTGGCTTATAGTCATTTTTTCTTGCCTATTGGGCGTACAATCAAAACAACATATTCTACAACTTGCATTGCATTTCATTGTATATACTAATGCCATACTGGATACCATAGTTAATTCATCTCCATATCTTGTGTCATAATTGTATCATATATTATCACCAAATGCATTAACGTGCATTTGGTGATAATAAAAACTTGGCAAAACCATTAAAATGAAAATAAATGAACGAATTTACAATCAACGTAACAAATTATAGCAGTTGCTTCAAATGCTAAATATCCATCTGTATCAAAATCAGTTTCTAGTACATCTTGAATTGTAATGATGTTATCCATATTTATCCTCCCCTCTTGTTGCTAATTTTTTTGCTTAAACTCACGACACTCACGCGCTAGAGCGTTTGTTCAGCAGATATGCTTCAATGTTGCGTCCAATATATCGGCAAATGCTTGTCAAGGACGCGTTCAACTTGACAAAACAAGTGTACTAAATTTCGACAACAAAGTAAATGCTAATTGTGCAACGGCGATGTTGCACAATTAGCATTGTAAGATTATGGAGTAAATTATGGGGTCATAAGATAGTATCCTTTCAAATAAAAACTTCACGCAGTGCCAATAAATACCACGCACTGGTGCAGGTTAATAGAGAGGAACAGTAATAACGAAGAAAACAGCTATTTTGAAACTCATGTGCATGTTGGGAATTGCTACATCAATATTTATGAGCGTACCCATGCCACAAAGTCATGCAGTAGGTGCAGATGACGCACCTAGGGTAATAGCTCCACGTTTTGACCATGAAGATGAACACAGAGGCGAAGACTAATCAAAGATAATTCCTAAGTGTTCCTTAACATTTTTACTTGTAATACCTGCATTTTTTGCTTGCCCATAATTTTCAAACATCATTGACCCATAATAAGACACCGCAAAGTAAGGAACACTTTTTTCTTTTTCGTCCATTCTAAGGTGACAATGTGCCTTGTTGTAATAGAGACTAGCCAATCTAGTGAGTCTATCCCTGTCACATTCAAACTCAATCGCATCTTCTGCAACATACAAAGCATCTCTTATTTTTCCCATCTGCCCTAAACATGAAGAATAATTGATTGCAACGCTTGCATACATCCGTGCTTTTTCCTGCTCGTCTTCATATCGTCTGTTCAAATTATCCAACAGTTTTTTGTATATATTGGCGGCACGTTCTAAGTCACCTGTTTGCTTATAATAAATTGCAAGCATGTTGATTAGGATAGATTCATCATGGGTTAATGGGTATGTTTCGATATCTTTCTCGTTAAATTTAGGACATGTTATACTAAGGGCATCTACTATCATGCTTGGCGTATCTGGGTGTTTAGGATTTTTGCGTTGAAATATACCTATATCAGCCCTTTTAATAAATTGCAAATTGGTTTTGGCTTTATATTTCCTACTTTTCCTTAGCTTATTTAATTTTTCCTCAGCAATTTCATACTTCCGTGTGACTAACAGCCTGTGAATTTCATCCCGCTCTTTTATGCCTTCATAGTCTTCTTTTGTAAGGAAGAAGTTACAATAATAGTGTACATACCGCCCCAACCGTTGCATGATTGGCTCTACAAGGTGGACATGAGCAGAAGCAATCTTGTCGCTTTCTATTCTTTGCAATGTGGCTTTATCGCATATCCCCCAAGATAAGGCATTCAAACTTAACCCCATCTTTTCACGCAAGGGTTTTATCATTTCACCCACATGATTGCAGGCTATGACTTCCCCACGTGCATAGGGAACTTTACGGCGGGGTTTATGCGCTAATGATTCTACGCCATAGGTTTTAAATGTTATGTTCAACTGGGTTTTTGCTGTAACTTTAACAGTTTCAGCAGCGTCTATTTGATTCAGCAGGATATAGCCAAAATAGGCTTGCTGAATTAGCGGACGATATGCACTGGTTTTATTAGGGTCAATAGCCGCTATTGCAAGGGCTTTTTTAAATTTAAAATCTGGCATGTGCAGTCCTTGATTGCGTGTTGCTGAAATTTCACACCCCAAGTCACAAGTATCTATGACCTTGCTATAATTTTTTGACTGTAAATAGTATTCTGCCAAGGAAAGCAAAACTTGTACAATTTGTTTATCCTTATGTCTGTCTGCAATGGGTAGCCTTAAAAGCTCCTTTTGCACTTCATCTAAAATGCGTATAGCATTGGATAACTTGCCCATTCGGGCATATGCTCTTGCCATGGTGTGAAATAACTCTGGCTCTTCAAAAATCAACACCGTATCTTTGGGGCTGTTTTCATTCAAATGTTCAAAAGTTTGTTGCAATACCTCATAAACCAGAGGCATTACAACATCAAAAGCCTGTCCTTTTTTCTCAAGCAACCGTGATTTTTGACTTAGTAAAAATTGACGATTAACTGGCGTGTCAAAAGTTGAAATGCTTTCTATTTCTTCAATTAAACTTTCTGCGTCTTCTATATCATTTCTATCAAGTGCTGTGATGAGTAAATGGCGAAACGCATATACCTCCATTGGCTGATTATCTAAATGAGGGCATATCATTGCGTCTATATGAAAATCCAATGCATTTTTTAAATCATCAAATATAGACAGTGTAGGAACCATTGCACCTGATTCAAGACGGCTTAATGAAGTTTCGCTGTTTGGCATTCTGTCTAACATATCGTTACGGGTTAGCCCTTTACGTATGCGCACATCCTTAACCACAGTCGCAGTATATACACTTGCCATCATACACCTCTACGCTATTTTCCAGAAACCGTTACACCATCAAAACAACACCATGGTAAAATGCTTTGTCCATCACAAATGCGTTCTTGAGATATCCCACTGATATTTTTAATGACATCGGTGATATTAAATGAAATCATGGTTTCTTGAAGGGCATCTGTGATTTTACCATTTTCAATGAGGAAGCTATTTTTTGCGATACCGGAAACATCGCCGCTTGTACCTGGTTCTGCGCCAGAGAAGCGGTTGATTAAAATGCCACGGTCTACACTTTTAATCATTGCTTCAAAAGATGTATCGCCTCCAGCAACTTCTAAGTTATAATGGGCAGTATTGGCAGCCCGTGGTTTGCCTGTTTTATTCGCACCATATAGTCCTAGTGCAAAGGATTTTAAAATGCCGTCTTTAATAAAGTCGTTATCACGGCTTAGAAATCCATCTTCGGTTATACGTTCACCTGCTATAATTGCAGGGTTTAACGGAATAGACCGCATGGTAAGCATGGGGTTGGCTACAAGGGTTTCAAGCGCGTCTTTCCAGCGGCTTGTGCCTTCAATCAAAACTTGTTCCCCAAGGAAATAGTGCAAAAGTGTATGCCAAATCATATCTTCACAGGTGGGGGCAACGATGATTTTTCCTACAAACTTACCCTCAATCGTGCGTGTATCCAGTGATTTTACAGACTCTGCAAGCAATTGCCGTTGAAGCCCGAAGTCCATAAACGCTGTTTTTAAATCTGCCAAAGGCCCGCCATAATGATTAAAAGAGGTGGTTTTTTCACCATCTTTACCCATAAACATGTTGCTGAAACTATAGTATTCTTCTTCGTTTGAAAACGCCGCACCATTGCTATTGACATATTGCCATTTTTCCGTAGTAAATTCTGAAGTCACGCTTTCCAACATAATTTTTGGAAATTCATTATTGACTTGCTCTACATATTCTTTGGTGCGGTTGAATAAACCGTCCATATCATATCCACCAATGGTTTGGTCAAATTTTTGATTATGCTCCATGGGGGCGATGTCTTCGGCTTCGTCAGTCATACCCAGCTTCGCTAATGCAATGCAATCAGCCACAGCTTCATCCACACTGGTTTTATCATGCTTGTTGATGACAGTAACCCCTTTGCGCCCGCCAACTAAAGCTTTTAGTGTTAATTGGTCGTTAAACTGGGTACGCAAAAGTGTGAATTTATTTTCCTGCACATTAAATTCATCTTTGCGGTCTTTATTCGCGCATACAGCAGCTTTGTCTGCCCCTGCTTTTTTTAAGGCTTCAAGTGCATAATTTGCGATATCATTCATATTATTTACCTCCAATATTCATGTCACAGCGAAGAGCTGGACCGCCCATGGCTGTGGTCATTATCTGCTTTTTGCCGCAAAAACCACTAATCTCCCAAACCATGTCATCAGAAATCATATCAACGGTTTTTAGCATATCAAAAGCAACGCCGGAAATGGTGGTTTCTCTAATGGCTTTGCCAATCTTGCCATCTTTAATTTCATAGCCTAAGTCTACAGAAAACATAAACTCACCTGTGCTGTCCGCTTGACCATTGCCTGATTTGACGAGGAAATATCCATCATCTACACTGGCAATCAAATCTTCTAACTTATCCTTACCGGGAAGAATCGCTGTATTGCGCATACGCACAAGGGGTTCATCATTAAAGGCAAATGCCCTAGCGTTTCCTTGGGGTTTTACATCAAAATGACGCGCACTTTCACGATTGTGCATATAGCCTTTTAAAATGCCGTTTTCGATTAAAAGTGCGTCTTCTGCAAGTGTGCCTTCATCATCAACATAAACAGGAAGAGGTGCAGGCTTTCCGTCATATGTGTGTGCGAAATCAATCATGGTAATGAGTTCACTGGCTACTTGTTTATTTAAGTTGTGGGCGGCAACTGAACCTGCAAGCACTAAGTCAGATTCTACGGTATGGCCAACTGCCTCATGGGCAAGTATACCTGCAAGGTTTGGGTGCAAGATACACTTTTTCAGTCCTGCATTGGCATATACACCATCCCGCTTATCCATAAGCCGTGTATAGAGCAGGTCAAGTTTTTCCTCCATACGTCTAGGGTCGGTGAAAAATTCGTCAAAACGTCCTCTTATGCAAAAAGGCTCAGTCAATTCCACTGGAATACCATCAGCAGTTTCCGCAGTCATAAATACATACACTTGGGAACGGGGTTGGAAAAAATGCGTATCCGTACCATCACTGACGATTAAAAGCTTTTCAATATCCAAGCAGTTGGCAATCACTGTACGGCTGGAAAGATTTTTATATTTTTTTACGATAAAATCATCCAATCCTTTTGCAAAATCAATAAGCATATTTTGTGAAACATCTTCAAAAATGGGCGTTGATAATTCAACTTTTGCCTGTCCTTGAAGTGGTGGCAATGGGGGTAAGCCTTTTTTTATTTGGCTATCCATAAACTGTGCATTTTCTGTTGCCGCTGTTAATATGCTTTTTACACTGTCAGGCGAATATTCTGCGCCGCTGGCAAAGCCAAATGTGCCGCCACGGTAAACACGCGCAGACACCCCGCCTGTGGCCGATTGGACATTGTTCACCATGTTACCTGCAAGTAAAGTCACCGTTTTGGTGGTGTTTACTTGGGCACGAAGCTCTGTGTGGTCTTTAAATGCAGACTTGTGGGTACTTAAAAAATCTTGCAACATTATTAAATTTCCTCCTTTTAATCCGCGGCAATATTGCGGAATACTAATTCATTTGGGCGCACCATGCCTAAGCGTTCTCGCGCAAGTTCTTCAATGTAAACATCACTATCAAAGAACGTGAGTTGTAAATACAAGTTGTCATACTGTGCTTGATATTGGGCTATTCTTCCGTTTAGCTGATTTAGCTCTTCTTGAAGTGCATTGTTCTGCCCTACTTGATACACCAAAAAAGCTGAAATCATTGCAATGATAAAAACCCAAAAAACGCCATACCGTAACCGCACTTTGGGCAGTTTAAATCGGCGTCGTTTTTTGGGTTTTTTCTTCTCCTCCATAACTATCACACCTTTTTGCGCAAAATAAATAAATTTCGCGCAGTTTTCTTCATTCGTATTTTGCCATACCTCGCCACACTGCGCAAGTCTTTACGCCGCTTCATGGTAAAAGCTTTGACTGGCGGGCTAATCCACCCCAAAACAATTCTAAGGGGCAGTAAAATTATTTTTACAACAGATGCGATAACCCGCTTTAAAAACGTTACAATCACCACAAAGATTTTTACAATCCACTTTGAAATGGTATTGAAGTACAGCACAATCCCAAGCACAACCCCAAGCAATGCAAATATTCTAATCTCTCCATAACTTCGTGTAAGCATAAAATAAAATGTGCCAACCGTTGCCGCTATCCAAAAAAATAAATCCTCCACCTGTACTGCAAAGGTAGAGTGTGGCGCGGTTTTACGGAAAACCCTAAATACATCATAGAATAAACCAATGGTCGCGCCCACTATAATGGTGGATAGAAAAAGCACAGCCTGCCCATACATTGATAAAATCACTTGAATAGTCGCCCTAGTAGAGATTTTGTACGTGCGCCGCCGCTTGGGTTTTCGTAAGTCACGCCGTCAATTTCACCTGACACAGAAAGTTCTCCACTTTCAAGGTTGATACGATTTACATGCAAGTTTACCCCTCGTATGACGATTACGCCCATTTCTGTTTCTCCAATGACGGATTCTTCGTCAAAAGAAATCACATCAATTACACCTGTCACAGTGACACTTTCACGGCGGTCAATTGATAGACTATGGCGGGATGTTGACCGTTTTTTTTCTTCCATTGGCATTCGCATTGGTGCTGGCATTAGAAAACCCCCATTCCGTATTAGTCCATTATATGGACATGAATGGGGGTTTATGACTGTATTTTACTCTACGATTCTGTAAAGCCCTGTAGCATCGTCTTTGCGCACGGTTTCTCTAATGTCTAATACTTGGGCTTTGGTTACTTTATCACCAAAGCGGATTGCAATGATATCGTCAATTTTTACATCCACAGATGCTTTGGCAGGTTTGCCGTTTATTTCAACACGTCCTGCGTCACAGGCTTCATTGGCTACTGTGCGCCGTTTTATTAGCCTGCTTACTTTTAAAAATTTATCTAGTCTCATAAGATTAGTCCCTCCATCCTAATGGGGCGATGCGCAACCCCCACAGTGTCCACCGCTGCCGCATTTTTTTATGCTGCCAATGTGTTCCATTCCAATATGGGGGATTCCTGATTTTTCAAATATCTCACCATAGGGTGTAAACCCTAAATTTTCATAAAATCCGCGGGCGGATACTTGTGAGTCTAAAATTTGCCTATTTCCTCCCATTTGCACACAGGCTTCAATGAGGGCTTCCATGATACCTGTCGCCAAGCCTTGCCCACGATGTGTTTTGACTGTGGCAATACGCCCAATAATAAAATCATCGTCTGTTATACGCACACGCCCTGTGGATACTGGTTTTCCCAGTTCGTCATATACCACAAGATGAATACACTCTGGGTCTGTATTGTTATTTATATCAGCTTCGGGTACACCTTGCTCTTCTATAAAAACCTGGCGCAGTACTGTGTGTACATCACTCACGTCATCTTTTGTCCCCATAAACCATTTCATTGAAATCATAGTTTAGCACTCCTTAATATTGCATCAATGATTCGACAACTGGCGTTGCCATCCCCAAAAGGATTTTGTGCATTCGCCATTTTTTTATATACCTGTGTATCTGTTAATAGCCCCATTGCCTCATTATATATAGAATCCTCATGGGTTCCTGCAAGAACCAGTGTACCAGCTTTTTGCCCTTCCGGACGTTCTGTGACTTCTCGAAGCACTACTGTAGGTAGGTTAAAAGATGGTGATTCTTCTTGCAGCCCACCTGAATCTGTAAGAAGCAAATATGAGCGGCTCATTAAATTGTGCATGTCTATAATATCCAGCGGTTGGGTTAGTAAAACGCGTTCTTGCCCACCTAGGATTCTATTGGCTGGCTCGGTTACAGCTTTGCCCGGGTGAACAGGCCAAACCAGAAATGTATCTGGATTATCCTTTACAATACGCAATACTGCACGGCAAATGTTTTCCATCGGCTCACCCCGATTTTCCCCGCGATGAGCAGTCATTAAGATGATTCTCTTTGTAAAATCTACATCATGATTCAGC
This sequence comes from Defluviitaleaceae bacterium, assembly GCA_009780315.1. Lineage (GTDB taxonomy): Bacteria > Bacillota > Clostridia > Lachnospirales > WQUN01 > WRAH01. The sequence goes on along the minus strand of WRAH01000029.1, from coordinate 8,446 downwards.
CTATCCATTTGAAATTTGTAGTTTTCTTTTGTAGTGTACTTTATGATGTCAAGAATTGTGTTGCCTGTCACAAAAATTAAATCCTTTGCAATACCTTCTTTTAGCAAATTATCCCGTGATACATCTGTTGGGGCAAAGTAAAAATCTACTAATGCAGTGGTCAGTTTACGATTCATTTCTTCTGGATATGGGCTATATTTGTCATGTGAGCGAAGCCCAGCTTCAACATGTCCAATGGGAATTTTTGCATAAAATGCTGCCAGTGACGCGGCAAATGCTGTTGTAGGGTCTCCATGTACAAGTATGATATCAGGCTTGCTTTTTTCTAAAATTGCAGGAAGTCCTTGCAAAACACGCACTGTTATTTCTGTAATCGTTTGCCCTACGGTCATAATGTTTAAATCATAATCAGGCATAATATTAAAGAGTGCGAGGGCATTGTCAACCAATTCACGATGTTGTGCGGTTATGCATACTTCGGATTGGATGTTCGGGTGTTTTTGCATTTCTAATATCAGCGGAATCATTTTATATGCTTCGGGGCGCGTTCCGAAGATTGAAAGTATCTTCATTATGCATACTCCTTCATCTGTCTGTTAGATAAATTATAGAGCATTTCTAAGATTTTGTACAATTGCAAAATTATATGGTATGCTAATGGGGTAGTAATGGTTTTGATTCAATTTAAAGATTTGAGGTAGACATGGCAACGAATAAGGCATACGGAAACGAGAGTATAACCGCTTTAAAAGGCGCGGATAGAGTGCGCAAACGCCCGTCAGTCATCTTTGGTTCAGATGGGATTACAGGCTGTCAGCACGCAATTTTTGAAATTATTTCAAACTCAATAGATGAAGCCCGTGAAGGGCATGGTAAAAAAATTGAAATCATACGTCATCGTGATTTTTCTATTACAGTCAAAGACTATGGGCGGGGTGTGCCTGTAGACTATAACCCGATTGAGGAAAAGTATAACTGGGAACTTGTTTTTTGCGAACTTTACGCAGGCGGAAAATATACCAATAATGAGGATGATGGAAATTATGCCTACAGTTTAGGACTGAATGGACTTGGCCTGTGTGCAACCCAGTATAGTTCAGAATATATGAACGCAGAAATTCTGCGTGAGGGCTTTAAATACACTTTGCATTTTGAAAAAGGTGAAAATGTAGGCGGGCTAAAAAAAGAGCCTTTCGGCGGTAGAAAAACAGGAACAATGGTCAATTGGCGGCCAGACCGTGATGTTTTTACAGATATTGATGTACCTCTTGAATGGTATCAAGACATGTTAAAACGTCAAGCCATTGTCAACGCAGGGCTAAAATTTATACTCAAAGACGAGCCTAGCGGTGAAACCTTTTCCTTTCAATATGAAAAAGGTATCAGCGACTATATAACTGAGCTTGCAAATAACACGGCACTGACCGACCCTTACTTGCTTTCTCACGAAACACAAGGACGCGACCGTGCAGACCATCCTGAATATAAACTAAAATTTGACATTGCATTTTGTTTTTCCAATGATGTCAATGTGCTTGAATACTATCATAACTCCCGCTATTTAGAATATGGCGGTGCGCCTGATAAAGCGGTAAAAACCGCTTTTATATCTGGGGTAGATGCCTATATCAAAAGCGGCGGACACTATAAAAAAGACGAGAAAAAAATAACCTTCCCCGATATTGAGGAAAGTCTTATTTTAATTACCAATTCATTTTCAACCGTCACATCCTATGAAAATCAGACGAAAAAAGCCATTACCAATAAGTTTATTCAAGAAGCCATGACGGAGTTTTTGAAAAAGCAGTTGGAAGTATATTTTATAGAAAACAAGCCCGATGCAGATAGAATTTGCGCACAAATTTTAGCAAACAAGCGCAGCCGTGAATCTGTAGAAAAAACCCGTGTTGCATTAAAGAAAAAATTAACAGGGCAAATTGACCTTAATAATCGTGTAGAAAAGTTTGTAAACTGCCGTACAAAAGACATCACCCGTCGGGAACTTTATATTGTAGAAGGTGATTCTGCCCTAGGCTCGTGTAAACTTGGGCGGGATGCAGAATTTCAAGCGATAATGCCTGTACGTGGTAAAATTTTCAACTGCTTAAAAGCCGATTATAACCGAATTTTACAAAATGAAATCATTACCGATTTATTACGTGTACTGGGTTGTGGTGTAGAAATTAAACGGGACAACAAACAGGCAAAAGATTTAAGTGACTTTGATATCAACCGTTTAAACTGGAATCGTATCATCATCTGTACAGATGCTGACTACGACGGATATCATATTCGCACACTTGTTCTCACTATGTTGTATCGCCTAACCCCCACCCTTATCGAACAGGGTAAGGTTTTCATAGCCGAATCCCCATTATATGAAATCACCGCAGGTAAAAATACTTTCTTTGCATACACCGAAAAGGACAAGGCAGATATCCTTGCCAAAGCAGAAAAATCTGGTTCAAAAGTGCATATCCAGCGTTCAAAAGGCTTGGGAGAAAATGAACCAGAAATGATGTGGCAAACCACCATGAATCCTGCAACACGCCGTTTGGTTCAAGTTATTCCCACAGATGCAGAAAAAACTCAAGAAATGTTTGAAATTCTCCTTGGGGACAATCTTCGCGGCAGAAAAAACTTTATTGAAGAATTTGGTCATTTATATCTTGACCTTGCTGAAACAGGGTGAGGATATGCGTTTACCTTTGGAATGCTATAAGCAATCAGCGGAAACCCTTGCGCCATTTTTACTGGGAAAAATACTGTGCCGTAGAATGGGTAATCAAGTCATACGCCACAGAATAACCGAAACCGAAGCCTATTGCGGTGAAAGCGATACCGCCTGTCATGCCCACAAAGGCAAGACCCCAAGAACATCAGTGTTGTATGAACAGGGCGGCATTGCTTATGTTTATTTATGCTATGGAATCCACAATTTACTCAATGTTGTAGCCGCAGAGGAAGGACAGCCAGAAGCCGTGTTGATTCGGGGTGTAGAAGGTATATCTGGGCCAGGGCGTGTGACAAAAGCATTAGCCATCGGAAGAGATTTAAACCGTGAAGATTATACAACATCAAATGCACTTTGGTTGGAAGACGGCGCACCCCTTCCATACAAAACAACCCCGCGCATAGGTATTGGTTATGCCAGCGAAGAAGACAAAGCGCGGCTTTGGCGGTTTGTAAATCAATAAAAAAGGACTGACCCACTTGCCTAAAAAAACAAAAACATCCCCTGAAATTCCTGAAAATCATATCATAGAACAGCCCATTACCAACACATTAGAAATTAACTTCATGCCCTATGCCATGAGTGTCATCGTATCACGGGCAATTCCAGAAATTGATGGGTTTAAACCTGCCCATAGAAAACTTTTGTATACCATGTATAAAATGGGCTTACTTTCCGCAGGTGCATCATCAGGGGGTGGGCGGCGCATAAAATCTGCGGATATCGTTGGGCAAACGATGCGTTTAAATCCCCATGGTGACGGCCCAATTTATGAAACCATGGTGCGCCTTACCCGTGGTAATGATTCTCTTATTCATCCATTTATCGATTCAAAGGGCAACTTTGGTAAACATCATTCGCGGGATATGGCATACGCCGCCAGCCGATATACAGAAGCCCGCCTTGACGATATTTGCCGAGAGGTTTTTAAAGATATCGACAAGGGCGTTGTGGATATGGTAGACAACTATAATGCAACCATGCTGGAACCTGCCCTGTTGCCTACAACTTTTCCCAATTTACTGGTGACTCCAAACCAAGGCATTGCCGTAGGCATGGCAAGTACCGTTTGTAGCTTCAACTTAAAAGAAGTCTGTAACACGGCTATTGCATGGCTTAAAAATCCAAAGTGTGACATCATTAAAACACTACTTGCCCCTGATTTCTCTACAGGTGGGGAGCTTATTTTTGTACCAGAAGATATGGCGAATATATATAAAACAGGGCGCGGTTCGTTCAAGTTAAGGGCGCGATATCGTTTTGACGCAAAAAATAATTGTATAGAAATTTTTGAAATTCCTTATACTACCACACTTGAAGCCATTATTGATAAAATTGTAACCCTGGTGAAATCAGGAAAAATTCGAGACATTACAGATGTTCGTGATGAAACTGACCTTCAAGGTTTAAAAATTGCCATTGATATAAAAAAATCGGCAAATCATGAGCAACTTATGCACCGTTTGTTTTCTCTAACCACTTTGCAAGATTCTTTTAGCTGTAATTTTAACTTTCTCGTCAATGGTAGCCCAAAAGTGATGGGCATTGCTGAAATTTTAGAGGAATGGACCATATTCCGTGTATCTTGCATTAAGAGACAACTTGCACATGATATTAAGAAAAAATCTGAAAAACTCCACTTATTAGAAGGTCTTGCAAAAATTCTTATAGATATAGACAAAGCGATTAAAATAATCCGAGACACCCCAAAAGAATCACAAGTGATTCCTAATCTTATGGATGGCTTTAAAATTACCCAACCCCAAGCGGATTTTATTGCAGAAATCAAACTTCGTCATCTAAACCGTGAACATCTTACCAATAGAATTGCTGAAAGAAAATCTCTGGAAGATGAACTTGCAGAACTGGACGCAATTCATGGAAGTGACGAAAAAATACGTCAAGTCATTATTACACAGTTAAAGGACATTGCAAAAAAATATGGTCGTCCACGACGTACAGAAATCGTGGAAGCCAGCGAAGCCCCCACCCCATCAGAAGCTGACTTTATTGATGACTATAATTTAAAGCTATTCTTAACTGCTCATAATTACATTAAAAAAATATCCCACGCAAGCTTACGCGCCGCCGATACCCAATACCTTAAAGAAGATGACCATATCCTGCAAGCACTTGAAGCCACCAACCGTGATGAACTCCTACTCTTTACCAATCAGTGTAATGTCTATAAGGTGAAGGTTTATGACTTGCCCGATTGTAAAGCGTCTGCACTTGGCGATTATATTACAAACTTATGTGAAATGGCGGCTGGCGAAAAAGCAATATATCTTGCAACCGCCAAGGATTATAGCGGGTTTATGCTTTTCGCATTTACAAATGGCAAAGTGGCAAAGGTGCAATTTAACGCATATGCCACAAAAACAAACCGCCGCAAATTGGTTAATGCCTATTCAGGACGCGCACCCCTTACGGAAATGCATTGGATTCCCGAAGATGTTGACCTATACTTACAGCGGGGTGAAGATAAAGCAATGTTAATCAATGCTTCACTTATTCCCACAAATACATCAAAACAATCTGGTGGGGTCACTGTATTCACTTTACGCAAAAATACAGAGCTTACTGCCATGCGTCCTGTCTCAAATGAAAATGGAAACCTAGACTACTATCGCACAGATAAAATCCCTACAGCGGGACATTTTTTACAAAAACAACTGCACTTGGAAGGAGAGTAATGTATGGCAATATTATTGGCAGGTGGTGCAGGTTTTATCGGAAGCCACATGGCAGTAGAATTATTAGCACAAAATTATGATATCATTGTTGCTGATAATTTTTCAAACAGTACACCAGAAGCACTCAATCGTGTAAAAAAACTGACGGGACGCACATTTAATTTTTACGAACTAGATATTTGCGATGACACAAATTTGGATAAAATTTTTACAAAACATCGTATAGAATGCATTATCCATTTCGCAGGATATAAAGCCGCAGGAGACAGTGTATCCATGCCACTGGATTATTATTCAAATAATCTCAATACAACCATTTCATTGTGCAAAGCCATGAAACGCCATGGGGTAAAAAGACTTATATTTTCTTCATCAGCATGTGTTTATAGTGAAAAAAATATCATGCCTATTACAGAAGGGTCTATTATTGGTGATTGTCCTAATCCGTATGGATGGACAAAACTTATGTCAGAACAGATTTTGCGTGATGCCACAGTAGCAAACCCAGATTGGAGCATAGCCATGCTACGCTACTTCAACTTAATAGGCGCACATGAAAGTGGAGACATTGGGGATGACCCAACAGGCATACCTAAAAATCTTCCCCCTCACATAGCGCAAACTGCCGCAGGTAAGCATAAGTACACAAGCATTTTTGGTGATGATTACCCAACCCCAGACGGCACATGTATCCGTGATTATATTCACATTACTGACTTGGTTAAGGGGCATGTGGCAGCCATGAAGTATTGTGAAAAGCATACTGGTGCAGAAGCATTTAATCTAGGCACTGGAAAAGGTACGAGTAATTTTGAATTACTCGCCGCCTTTGAAAAAGCAAATAATATAAAAATACCCATAAGCATAACTGCTCGCCGTTCTGGTGACGCGCCCGTGTCTTACTGCTCAACAGAAAAGGCTGAAAAACTACTCAACTGGAAAGCGGTCAAAACAGTGGAAGATGGTTGTCGTGATATGTGGCATTGGCAAAGCAAAAATCCGAATGGATATAAGGAGGCTTAAATATGTTTGATATAAAACTATTACGAGAAAATTTTGAGGTCGCTAAAGCGGCATTATCCAAGCGCGGCAAGGATTATGCATTAGAAAAATTTGAAGATTTGGACAAACGCCGCAAAGCACTGCTTCGGGATTCAGAAGATATGAAGGCAAAACAAAACATGGCATCTAAGCAAATTCCTATGCTTAAAAAAGAAGGTAAAGACACTGCACACATCATGGCAGAAATGAAAACACTTTCTGACGCGATAAAAGCATTAGAGCCAGAAGTTCGTGCTATTGATGAAGCATTAGAGACATTCTTATTAAACATTCCTAATACACCCCATTTTTCTGTTCCAAATGGACTGACAGAAGCAGATAATGTTGAGATTCGTAAATGGGGTGAACCAACGCAATTTACATTCGAGCCTAAACCCCATTGGGATTTGGGAGAAAATTTGAAAATATTTGACCCTACAACAGCAGTAAAAATTGCAGGGTCACGCTTTATCATGTTGCGTGGGCAAGGCGCAAAGCTTCAACGGGCTTTGATTAGTTTCATGCTAGACCGTCATGCTGCCCATGGATATGAGGAAATCATGCCGCCATACATTGCTAATCGTGCCAGTATGACAAGCGTAGGACAGTTGCCAGATAAGGAAGGGCAACTCTTTCATCTTGCAGACACAGACCTATTTCTCATTCCCACAGCAGAAACACCCCTTACCAACATTCACCGCGAAGAAATTATAGATGGTGCAATACTACCGGTGAAGTACTGTGCATATTCTCCAAGCTTCCGCAAAGAAGCCGGCGCGGCAGGACGGGATACCAGAGGTTTAATTCGTGTACATCAATTTGATAAAGTGGAGATTTTTAAATTATCTCGTCCAGAAGATTCTTATGATGAATTGGAAAAACTCACTGCTGATGCAGAAGACATTTTGCAAAAATTAGAGCTTCCTTATCGTGTAGTCAATCTTTGTGCAGGTGATTTAGGTTTCTCTAATGCAAAAACTTATGACTTAGAAGTTTGGATGCCAAGTTATAATCGTTATGTAGAAATCTCTAGCTGTTCCAATTTTGAGGGTTTTCAAGCACGCCGTGCAGGCATTCGCTTTAAAGATGCAGGGGGTAAACCTGTCTTTGCACATACACTCAATGGCAGTGGTTTAGCGATTACCCGTACAATAGCTGCTATTATTGAAAACTTCCAACAAGATGATGGTCGCTTAAAAATCCCTAAAGCGTTAGTTCCCTATATGGGCGGTATGACAGAGATTAAGTAAGATGAAGAAAAAAGTTGATACAATCCCTTTGACTAAGGAACAAAGGGCGAATGGGATTGATAAAATCAAGGAATATGCCCTTGAGCATTTAGATGTTAAGCTTGGAAACTTACAGTCTGAAATGTTCCTTGATTTCATAACAGAACATTTTGGTTCATACTACTATAATGTTGGTATTGCAGATTCAATGGCGTTTATGACGGATAAAGTTGAGGATTTTTATTTACTCATGAAAGATGAATAATAACCAATAACAAAAAGAGCTTATAAGCTCTTTTTTATTTGAGGCAATACATTATAAAATAAAAAAAGATGGAATCGGAAAACCGAAACCATCTTTTTAATTAAAGCTTAGAGATAAATCTTAGCCAAGAACAACTGTACCATGGTCAAAGCTGATTGGTAACAAGAATGCGTTAGCTAGGAAGCGTAGTGGAACGAATGTGCGGTCAGCAGAAATGATGGTGCTGACTGAGTTAGCTGGACCTGAGCCAGAGAAGCTTGCGATATCATGTGTCACACCGTTGATTGTTGCAGTGTTAGAACCAACTTGCAATACAACAGTAACAGGTGAGCCATTTGAGTCTGGGCCAGAGAAGGTCACTGTTTGAGTTGCTTCTACCCATTCGATGTCTCCGCCAATGAAGTCAGCAAAGATACGAGGGTTAAGCATAGAAACAACGTTTCCGTCAGCTGGGTTAGACCACAACATGAGTGCATTTTCT
>WRAH01000028.1 GCA_009780315.1 Defluviitaleaceae bacterium | reverse complement strand
TATCGTTAATGGTATTTTTTCTATTTGAGTTATATAACTAGGAATCATATACTCAGGCAATTGCTTTAGCATATTTTCTTTTATTAAAGATATGTCTATCTCTTCTTCTGATACTATATATCCGCATAATATTTTGTTATTCGCACTATTCTCTCTTATAACAACAACGGATTCTTTTACTCCATGTTGCTTTCTTAAAACCATTTCAATTTCTCCAAGCTCAATCCTCACTCCTCTGATTTTCACCTGGTCGTCAATTCTACCCAAGTACTCAATATTTCCATCTTCAAGCCATCTGGCAAGATCTCCACTTCTGTACAATCTTCCTTCACCATATGGATTATTAATGAATTTTTCGTTGGTTAGTTCATCTTGATTCAGATAACCTCTTGCAACTCCATCACCGGCGATACACAGTTCTCCCGGCATACCTATACCACAAAGCTGATCCTCATCAAGTATATATATTTTTACATTGCTTATTGGTTTACCAATTGGAATGCTATTTTCATATGCATCAACGTCATTGCATAGGTAAATGGCTGATTCCACGGTACATTCAGTAGGTCCATATGAGTTGTAAATTGCAGAATAATTTCTAAACGCATCTACCATATCTAATTCAAGCTTCTCTCCACCAACCAATATTGCTTTTAATGGCAACTCACAAAACTTAATGGTAGCTAGCATCTTTAAGTGCGATGGTGTACACTCAATCAACTCAATATTATTGCTAACGATATAATTATACATACTTTGTGCATCTAAGCGTTCACTTTCTTCCATTATATATATTGTTGATCCGTATGTTAGTGCTCCAAAAATGATATCTATTGACGGGTCAAACACATATGGCGAATTTAACAATGCAGTTTGTACATTATGTCTTTCGTATATATCATAAAGATAACACTTAATTAAATTAACAACACCACGATGTTCAATCATAGCGCCTTTAGGTTTTCCTGTTGTCCCTGATGTATAAAGAGCATATATAAGATCTCCTGATTTGTTTACTCGTTCTAAATTTTCCTTCGGTACTCCTTCAAAAATTGTTTTATCACTAAGTTCTATTGTTTCAATGTTTGTGTCTATCGATTTCTGATAAGTTAAAATTACTTTAGGGTTGCTATCCTCTATCATATAACGAATTCTTTCATCCGGATATCCAGTATCTATAGGTATATATGCCCCCCCTGCTTTTATAATACCATAGATACCTACAATCATCTCTAAACTTCTTTCACTTAAAATACATACAAATGTATCTCTGTTTACTCCTTTTTCTCTCAATACATAGGCAATTTGATTAGATTTTTCGTTAAGTTCCTTATAACTTAACGCATTGTTGCCATATACTAACGCCATTAAATCAGGTGTTTTCGTTGCTTGTTCTTCGAATAATGTGACAACTGTTATATCAATCGGATAATCTTTTGCCGTATTGTTAAATCCAATTAAAACTTTTTCCTTTTCATCATCTGTTATTAACTCGACATCCTTAATTTTGGCATATTTATCTTTGCTAACGTGCTTTAGTGCCGTTATATATGATTCTAATATCCTATTTGCACTGCTTTCTTTAAATAGATCTGTGCTATACTCTAATGTTATTCCATAACCTTCATCCGTATCATCAATTACAAACGTTAAGTCAAATTTAGAAACCTTATGAAACTCCGGAATCGCCGATACTTCAATACCAGAAAAATTATAGCTATCCCACTCTCTATCATTCATTGATAACATGACATCAAATAATGGGTTACGAGACATATCTCGTCGCACGTTCACATTCTCTATAAGTTCTCCATACGGATATTCTTGGTTCTCATATGATTCCAAAGTCACTATTACCATTTCTTTTAAAAACTCTACAAATCGTTTTTCCCTGCTTGGTTTTCCTCTAATCGCTAGATTGTTAACAAATACACCAAGCATGTTTTCTATATCATTATGCATTCTTCCACTAACCGGACTTCCTATAACTATATCTTCTTGACGACTATACCTTCCTATTACTACCATGATTGTCGATAAAAACACCATAAATTCTGTCGCGCCAGTATCTTTTACAAGTTGTTTAATTTGTTTACTTTCTTCTTTCCCAATTTTTGCGAATGCTAATGAACCTCTAAAGGTTTGTTCATTAGGCCGTGGATAATCTAATGCCATCTCTAAGATAGGAATTTCGTCATCAAACATATTAAGCCAAAAACCCTTTTGTCCTGATATGTCTCTAGAGTTCATCCATTCGGTATAATCTTTATACTGAAGACGAATTGGCTCAAGCGTCTCTCCGTTATATAGTTTTGATAGCTCATTAAATATATTCCTCGTAGCAACTCCATCGCCTATGATATGATGCATGTCACATAACAAAAGCTTGTATTCCTTTCTCTTTACAATTTTCATTCGTATTAGCGGACATTTTGATAAATCGAAAGCTTGTATGAACCCATCTAATAATTCTTCCTCTGACGTTTCATCATCCTCTACATAAGTAAAATCTGCGTCTATACTATCATTGATTTTTTGCTTAACTCCACCTTCATCTATAATAAAACATGTACGCAATATTTCATGACGATGGATGAGTGTATTAAAACTGTTCCTTAGCTTATTCACATCGACTTCACCATACAGCCTAAGAGCACCAGGCATATTATAAAATGAACTTTCTACATCCATTTGCTGTATAAAATACATTCTTTCCTGACTTGGAGACAGCTGATAATATTCTTTTTTATCTGAAATCGGTATGCCTTTATGATCTTCATTTTTATAATCTTCATTTTTATGAATAAGTTTGCCTAGAAGCTCTATTGTCGGATTTTCGAAGAGGCTTACAAGCTCTAATCTTATTCCGGTTTCAGCTTCAATTCGATTTACCAGACGAATCATCCTTACAGAATGCCCCCCCAGATCAAAGAAATCATCATTAATGCTTACTTTATCTACCTCTAATATTTCTCGGAATAATTGAGATAAATGCTCTTCTATCATATTTCTCGGATGTACATATACACGGCCTGTTTCCAATACAATATCATGTAAAAATTTTTTATCTACTTTACCGTTTACTGTGAGTGGAAGCTTTTCAATTGGAATAAATCGGTCTGGTACCATATAATTGGGCAATTCTTTTGATAAACCTTCGCTCAAATCCAGTGAAGATACATTCCCTTCAACTACTACATACGCACATAACATACTATCCCCACTATTATTTCCCTTAACAATAACTACAGCTTCTTGTACATTTGGTTGTTTTCTTAAAGCACTTTCTATCTCACCCAACTCAATTCTAAAACCCCTTAACTTAATTTGATTATCTATTCTACCTAAATATTCAATATTTCCATCTTCAAGCCATCTTGCAACATCACCACTCCTATATAGCTTGCCATCGCCAAATGGATTATCTATGAATTTTTCTGCTGTTAAATGCTCTTGATTTCTGTACCCTATTGCTAAACCAATCCCAGCTATACATAGTTCCCCAGACATACCAATACCGCATAGATCATTACCGTTCAAAATATAAATTTTCGTGCCCGCAATGGGTTTTCCTATTGGAACATTGTCCATATTCTTTAAATTAAGTGATCTCTCCGCAACTTCAGATTTCTTATTTAAATGCATGCTTGTTGGATCATTAAACACATTAAGCACAACTTCTTTTTCTGCATTTCCAATCAACTTATAATTTTTAATTTGTTTGTGAGATTCTATTGATTGCATAATTATATGCATTAATCGTTCGTACAGCATGACTATTTCATACTCAGTTAGTACATCAGAAAGATAATCAAAATCTAATTTGAATATACCTTTTTGACTTATATTTTCTACATTCATCTGCAATGTATACCCTAAATATCCACTCAGATATGTCCTAAAATTGGTGCTTTGGTTCAAACCAATATTGTTCACATCACTATAAGATACAACTACATCAAATAGAGATGATTTCCTTGAGGCATCAAGTTTTGCAAACTCAATCATTTCTAGAAGTGAATATTTTTGATGAAGTAATAATTCGTGCTGTTTGATATGAACACTTTTACATATATCAATCATCGTGCTACTTTCGCAAATATTAATACTTAAAGGCAATATGCTTTCAAATACACCTATTGTTTTCATTTCATTTTTAGTTCTATTTAAAGCAACTGATCCGATAGTTACTGAGTTCCCATTATCATTAACACGGTGCAGATATACATACATAGAAGATTTAAATAAAACATCTGGAGTAATATTATTTTCGATACAATAAGTATAAATCATTTGAGATACACTTTTATCAATCTCGCATGAATAACGCATTGCATCAGAGTTATTTTTTTTCTGCGTACTCTTAATAATACATAAGTTGGTATTACCATCCAGCGCATTATTCCAATACCTTTGATTTTCAAAAAATTGCTTAGATTCAATAAATTTTTGGTCAAGATTTACAAATTCTATAAAAGAGTCACGTTTTATAATGTTTGTTTCATTTTTCATTTGATATTCATAATTTGTTAATAACTCTTCATAAAGAAGTTTTATACCATATTCATCACATATAAGGCTATGGATGCAAGCAAAAATTCCACACTCACCTTCTCCAAAATCAATGGCAGTAAATCTATACATTGGAAGTAATGTTGATATAAAAGGCTCTTTCATTTTTTCCATTAATAAACTATGAATTTGATCTTGGTTTTTTCCAACCATGCTAATTTCATCAATATTAATAGATATACTATCTGACAAAAATTGATATGGGATGCTTTCTTTTTCAGTAAATCGTAAATTAAATGATTTATTATTTGATAAAACCATATGAACTATTTTATCTATTATTTTGTAATCATAATTACCATTAAAACGCAATAGCATGCCTTTGTTCAAAATACTAGTGAAAGAGTATATTTTCATAGTATCCCAAATTTCTCGTTGTTGAATTGTTAGTTTATAGTACATATTTTCATCCCCTATAAAAGTTAATGGATTTCAGTTTTTTCATATCATCTAAACAAGTCAAACGTAATCGCGCATTAACAATTAAATCCATCTCAATCATATCAATTAAGCAACTTTGAGTCATCGAGTCTAAGGATTTTACATTACCTACCGGGTCAATAATGCAACTATTTCCAGCAAAAGTATTTTCACATTCAGATCCAACCCTGTTTGATGCCAAAACATACACTTGATTTTCTATTGCACGCGCTGACAACAAAATGTTCCAATGCAAGACTCTTGATAATGGAAATGCAGATGAAACAACAAAAACAGAACAATTTTTATCAATCAACCCTCTTGATATCTCTGGAAATCTTATATCGTAACAGTTCATTAAACCAAATCTAAAATCATCAATATTAAATGTTGTAATTTCATTCCCTCTTGAAAAAACATTTTTTTCGTCACCAAACAAATTTATTTTTCTATACTTAGCAATGATACGTCCATCATTACGAAATACATACATTGTATTGTATTTCGTTCCATCAGCAATTTCTTCTAACACACCTGCAACTACATATATCTCATATTTCTTAGCTACATTAGACAACTGTTCAAGTGTATATTCAGTATCATACTTCATATAATTAATTTCTTTCAAATTATATCCAACATCAAAAAGCTCTGGAAGTATAACTAAACTTGCTTTTTTTTTCACAGCAGTTTCAATAAATATAATCGCTTTTTCAATATTTTTGTCTGGATTTAACATAACACAATCTATTTGAGCCACAGCTATTATGATGTTACTTTTCATAAGACCTCCATAAACATGACTTATATAATTAGTTATTCATTAATTCGAAAAAATTTAAATTGCATTACGTCTTAAACCTTCCACAGTAATTTACTAATATCAGTCTGAATATCTAACTGCTCATCCAAGTCATAATAATCGATTTCTTTCCCATCTCTAGCAAATGTAATGCAGTTCTTATCCCACTTTACAATATTTTCACATCTTACTTTTCCAATAGTTGTGTCCATTACAAACCTTGTTGAATTAATCCATGAAGGTGTATTCCAATTTAATTGATTAATAATTTGCAAAATCCGCTTATAATTAATTCTAAATGAAGCGCCATAAACAATTGGGTCCGGAATAAAAATTGAAATAGGTCTGATATTCAGCTCATCCATTTTTGTTAATAACTTCTTAAGTACAATATAGTTATCATTTATTCCCCGCAATAAAGGAAATTGTGAATATAATCTTATTTTATTATTACACATCAACTTTATTTTTTCTTCTACACTATCACAAATTTCATATGGATGATTAATATGCAGTACAACTCTTACATTGTATTTTGATAACACATATATCATTTCATCATCTAAAATACTTGGATCATAAATAATAGCTCTGGAATGAAGTCTTATGTTCTTTATATTTTGTTGTGTTATTTTCTTAAATATTTTCTCTAGATATGATGCTTGAATTGTCAAAGGGTCTCCACCTGACAAAATAACTTCATTTATTTGCTCATTCAAATTAAGAAACTTACATAAGCTTTCAAGTTTCTCATCAATTGTACTAGAATATTTATTCTTGACTTCTTCAGCTAAATTATATGTTCTGAAGCAATATTGACAGTGACTCACACATGAAGTTGTTGTTAAAAAAACTAGCCTATCATTATATTTTCTAATTATATAATTACAATTTTCTATAGGCATATGTTTTTTTTCTTCTACATAATCTCTAGATTCTTTATTAGCCTTTAAATAAATTCGATCATCCGTTGGTATAACTGATTTATATAGAGGTCCATCCTTTCCTATGGCATCAATCTCCTCTTTCACCTTTTTCATGTAAAATTCCGTCACCTTGATTGGTAAGAGAAAATCTGACTGTACTAAATTCTCATAAGATACCTTTAATCCTGAATCAACAACGCTATCCAGCAGTTTGTGTTCCAACATTTTATTTTTCCTCCATCTTGATAGAAATATTTTTTAGCAGTCATAGTGCTGAAAGATTTGACATATTATTACATGATGTTTAATTCCATGCAAAGATTGCCTCGTTTGTGTATTAATGCATAATTTTCCAAATATTCACTTTAAGAAATAAATTCATCCCAATCTTCTTTTGTTTGTTTAAGTGCTTTAGCTGACCTGTCCCTAAACCATTCAAGATCCTCATTACTTAAAGAAAGATTGGTAAACAATCTAGAAACCGGTGAAATCAATACTCCATTTTTCTTGAAATTATTTGAGAGAATACTATCAGGTAACATAATATCAAAAGTATAATCGGTAGTATGCGCAAGCTCTTTTTCACAACAATGAAATGATGCACATCCTTGCGGGCCTTGTATTACCAACGGTAATCCTACTTTTGCAGCTTCCCTAATCAGAATCTCATGAAGTGTTGACGCATTCCTATTCATCTGTTCCAATGCAGTACAGTTGTCGCGGCTTAGTATCTCTAGTGTAATTTTTACAGCTGCCATTCCCAGAGCGTAACCGTTGAATGTTCCCGCATGAATTACGCTCTTGTTTTCTATTAGTTTCATAAGTTCTCTTTTTCCGACAACAGCAGAAACGGGAACACCGCCACCAGCCATTGCTTTCCCAAATACTGTTAAGTCAGGTGTCACACCAAATACTTCTTGGGCTCCACCAAGTCCCATTCGAAAACCTGTGATTATCTCATCAAAAATCAAAACAACATTGTATTTATCGCAAAGGTGTCTTAACGCCTCTAAGTAACCAGGAGAAGGCATAATCCCCCCCCCATTAACACAAACAGGC
Organism: Defluviitaleaceae bacterium; assembly: GCA_009780315.1. GTDB lineage: Bacteria > Bacillota > Clostridia > Lachnospirales > WQUN01 > WRAH01. The sequence goes on along the minus strand of WRAH01000028.1, from coordinate 28,431 downwards.
TCTGTGATAATAGCTGCTATTTTATCTGCATTTTTTAATAAAAGCTCTTCTACGGCCTCAATCGAATTCCACGGTAAAAGATATGATTGTTCAAAAGATGATTCTGCGCGTCCATCTGTTCCCCTAACGTCTCCCTCGTAATCGGATGGAATAGGCTCTCCTGAAATAGGGGATCTTCCTCCCATTATATTGTCATAATACCCATGATAATGTCCATAAAAACGAACAAATCGATTTTTTTTAGTGTAAGCTCTTGCAATACGTAGCGCAACTTGAACAATTTCAGTACCTGATAAACCAAAACGTATCATTTCCGCAGAAGGCACGAACTTGTTAATGAGCTCTAAAACCTCTGCATCTAAGTCACAATGGCTAACACCAAGAATCCTATCAATGGCATCTTTTAAACCGTTATTATATTCCTCACAACTGTGCCCTAAAATCATAGCACCAAATCTTGCAAATAAATCTAAATATTCAGTGCCATTCATATCCCAAACTCGGCTACCTTTACACTTAGCTGCATATACAGGGATTTCTTCCCAAGGAGAGCGAAAATTATAATGTATACCTCCTGGAAGTATTCGCTTTACACGATTGTGATAATCTTTCATTTCAAATCCACTAATACTCATTAATTTCACCCTTTATCAAATAATTATCTAAAACCATATAATATGTTTTCGCCAGATTGTTCATTAATTTACTCTGGTGCAAATGTATTATTGCTTAGATATTCTGCAAATGTATCAATACTTTTATACTCAAACATAGCTATAGGGTTAATTTCTATATCTAATTTATTTTGCAGACGATTAACAATTTTTAGCGATTGAAGAGATGAAAGCCCAAGCTTTAAAAAATTTTCATACTCATCAATGGAACTAGAATCCATTTCCAAAATTATTCCAAGCTCCTCTTTAATGTAACTAATTAATTCCTGTTTTTTCATATTAATCTCCATTCCGGCTACGCCAGCATAAGTAGTAATGAATGAAAGGTGTTGGCAAGCCTATATTATTTTAAAATCTTAGTGACGGGGTAAATAAACTACATTAATTTCATCATTTTTAAAAGCAGTGGAAGCAAATCAAGGTTTCCTCACAAAATGAGTTAGAACTGTAATAGTAGCAAAAACAACGCTAAGGACTCTAAATGGATTGGTAAGTTGTTTCGCTTGGTTATAAGTTCCTGATAGTTTTATCTCACATAAACCAATCCATGTCCTGCATGAGTACACTCGTTACAACTACAAGCCATTTTTTGGAATTATAAAATTACAACTTAGTAACTGTAAGTTGTACGAGTAAGTTTCACTCATATAAGTTTTAAGTAATACAACTTAACTCTCTAACCATATGCTTTTGTGTTCAAATGCATATGAAGGAAGCCTTATTAAAGCACCAGTACCGTTAGGATGTAAAATATCCCAATTTGGGTCAATGCCATTGACATAAAGCTTACCAAGTATATTAAGCAAAGTATTTTCTAAATTAGCAGAGTCTAAAGATGCTGGAATACTTATCGGAGTTAAATTTTCACGCGGTTTGCTGTCATTAGGATTTTTTAATGTTAAAATTACGGCAATGTCTACATCCCCAAGTTCACAATGTTTAATATCCTGCATATTATAGTTAATTAGTGCTTTTAAGGTATCTGCATCGTTTACTTTTGAGTTTAATAAACTCGCTAGCAAATGCCCACTTCCAACGCCACTAACGAATTCAAAAGTTACCGTTTCTAACAATACTTTAGACATAGCAAATAGTGCGATAATTGATTTTAATCTATGCGACTCTACCATGGTCTCTTCAATTCCAAGCTCATGCGCTAACGCCGTGACCTTATCGACATGATTTTTAAGTACAGTGCAACTTGTTTCGTTCCAACGAATAGAACTAAAATCAATGTCTTCAATAAACAATCCAACTCTACAATTTGACCTTAAACGTTTATATTTTTTATCAATTAGCATGATATTTTTATCTTTATTCATCTCATTAATGACAAATGCCGCACGATATTGATAATGCATTCTAAATCTATTGCATGTATAGCATATATCCGCTACATTTAGTCCATTATCTTTTTTAATTAATTCTTCAATAGAGAGTATATTATTCTCACATGCGCTTTCTGTCTTAGCTGAAATAGTTAATAATGGTAGTACTTGAAAATCTGAACTCACATGCAGTTTAGATGACTTAAATTCTTCTAATATTGTATGAGCATTAGTCCCTCCTAAGCCAAATGAACTTATTCCTGCTTTTCGAATTTCCTGCTCATCTATATCCCATTCGATATTCTCTTTTACTACATAAAATGGAGTTTTCTCAAGTTCTAAGGCTGGATTTATTGTATTTAGATGTAGGCTTGGTACTAGTTTTTTATTTTTAAGACATAGTAAAAGCTTTACTAAACCAGCCCCCCCAGCTGTAGATAACAAATGACCTATGTTTGTTTTTACCGAACCAATTCCGATTTTATTCTTTTCGTTATTGTGGTGACCTGCAAACAATTTCGTGAGTGCTCTAATTTCAATGGGATCACCAATTGTTGTCCCTGTGCCATGAGCCTCAATGTAACTAATTTCCCCTGGGTCTGTCTCGCTGTTTTTGTAAGCATCTACAAGAACTTGATGCTGCCCAGCCGGGTCAGGTGCCATAACTGCAAAAGTTCTGCCGTTGTTATTAACAGCTCCACCCTTTGAAGTCGCATAAATATTTTTGCGTTCGCGCTCTGCTTTGTCTAATGGCTCTAAAAACAGCGCTATAACACCTTCCCCTAATATAGTGCCGTCTGCATCTTTATCGAAAACTTTTGAGAAACGTGTTGAAGCGACAATCCCCGCTCTTTTAGATAAATCATGAACTGATGAATTTGTAAGAATATTTGCGCCTACAACTAACGCCCCATCACATTTACCATTTTTTATAGCTTCAACAGCATAATTAAATGCAACTAAAAATGATGAACAAGCTGTGTCAATATTTACTGCCTCGCTCGTAAAGTTAAATGTATAAGATAATATCGATGAAACCATGTTGTTCAAATTACCAATCATTGTATTTGAGCGTATTTGGTCTAACCCATTATTCTGAATATACTTATGAACAAGCTGAAGATATGAGTTTGCAGATATGGCACTAAAAACAGCTATATTGAGTTTTTCACCTAAAAATGGTGTCATACCAGCTTCCTCTAATGCTTCATATGAAACCTCTAACCCTAATTTTTGTTGAGGATCAGTAAATTTGGCATCCTCAACATTCATTTCAAAAAAGTCATTGTCAAACATATTAATGTTTTCTAGCTCTCCTATCCAATCATCCCACAGATAATTATTTGATAAGTGTTTACGAACACTACTAACTTTATCTATGCTGTCCTTACCATTAGTTAGATTGTACCAAAACTCATCTGGAGTCGATGCATCTGGTAAACGGATACCAATACCAGTCACTGCAACATTGTTACATTTAACACTGGGTGTAGTATGATTTGCATCGGAAACGGCACTACGAGCTTCAAGATAGATCCTCATTTCGCGTATAGTATGGCATTTTATTAACAGCTCTGTATCTATTTCTTCTTGAAGATGTCTTTCTATTTCACCGTGCACTTTATATGCTTTTACAGAGTTTCCCCCAAGAGTAACAAATGAACTAGACATAGAAATATTCTTTTCGGGAATATCTAGCACGTCTGACCAAATTTTGCATAACAATGTTTCTAACTGATTTTCGGGACTCTCATACAATATATTCAAACTTCTTTGCTGGTTTAAAAAATTACCGATGAATTCATTATAATCACCATTCTCGTAGCACGAACGCAACTCAAAACGTTGCAACTTACCACTTGTTGTTTTTGGTATCTTACTGACTGGTATAATATATGTTATCTTTATTCCAAACAAATCATACATTTTACTAATAACATGACCATACATTTTGGGATATTTTTTGTTGTCAAATTTACCTTTGAAAAATAAAATAACTTCCTCTTGTTGGCTAACAGGATTATAAAGACCTACAATGGCAATATTACCTCTTTGGAAAATTCCTAATTCATATAATGCTTCTTCAAGGTCATGTGAATAATAGTTTTGACCATTAACAATAATTATATCTTTCTTTCGCCCACAGATGACAAGTGAGCCATTTCGCATAAATCCAAGATCACCTGTACGAAGCCATCCGTCGACAAACAAATTGGCGTTTGCTTCATCATTCCTATAATATCCAGATGTAACAGAATCGCCCTTAATTTGAACTTCTCCAACCATTTCCTCATTCAAGAGATAACCTTTATCATCAGCAATGCGTACACTAATCCCATCAAAAGGAATCCCGACATGAACCAATAACAACACATCTTGCTTATCTTGAAAATGAGATACAACAGCTATACCTTCATTGACAAATTGTTTCCTGAGAACCCTATCAATTATTGGGGAATCTCCAACAATTGATATACTAACTCCAAGAGTTGCCTCCGCCAAACCATAACCTGGACGCATCATTTCTGGTTTAAAACCTGCACGACCAAACTTCTCAATAAATTGGTTTGTTACAGATACTGAAATAGGCTCTGCACCATTCATAATATATTTCAATGATGTAAGATCTAACGAAGATAATTTTTCATCTGATATATTTTTATTCATCCACTCGAAACCAAAGTTAGTACAAAAAAACCACTTAACCTTGTGTCTTGCTACATTTTGGAGAAACAGTTGCGGTGCCCTGATAAATGTCATTGGTAAACATACATAAATATTGTTACCCGCAGCTACTGGAGTCAATAATTGACCAAACAAACCCATATCATGTGTATGAGGCAACCATGTGCAAACCGTATCATCTTCCTCTGATTCCAAACAACGTGAAATCGATATAACACCTGTCAAAATATTTTTATTTGTTAACATCACTCCCTTTGGAGTCCCAGTACTTCCTGATGAAAATTGAATTACTAATAAGTCATTGATGTCCGTGCGAACTACATCTGCCATTTCACTCGAATTTAGTTCATTAAATGATAATAACTTTAAATCACAATATATCTCATCTTCAATAATATTTTTATATGTCTTGCGTCTATGTTCTTCAATTATTATTGTAGGCTTATTAAGTGTCTTCCATACTTTAAATAACTTTGCCATTCCTGGAGACGTTAGTTCTGTCGATGTGGGATGACTAATTGGTGCAACAATTATCCCACCAAGAACACACGCCCAAAACGTGATAAAAAAATTAATTGGATCAACTATATCTACAATGATTATGTCTCCACGCTTAATACCTTTTATATTCAGTGCATTTAAACATTTTCTTGATTTTTCGACTAAATTAATATATGAAAGAAATGTTGTATGCCCAGACTCATTAAAATAGTTAATCCCTTTATATGGATGTTCATCTGCCGCACAAAGTAAAAAATCTGCAACACACTTGAATTTATCTGAAATTACTAGCGGCGCACCATACTGAATCGCTTTTACGTTCATCACAAAAACTTCTCTCCCTCTACATCTTTCCTAATTCAAAACATCACTAAGGCATATATAAGGATTGTCTAATAGCAACTCAAGCAGTTCGACAAATCGTTTCCCCATATGCTCTATTACTTCATTTGAAAACACATCTTGCTTATATTGTATTTTAAAGTGAAATCCATCAACGCCGTCAAACAATGTAAATATCAAATTTCCAGAAAAAGCAACATCATCTTGCTCAATTAATATCGGCAAAAGTCCAGTTTTAACCACATCATCCTGCTTATCATAAACAAAACTTACATTAAATACTGAAGAGCGTTCTAACAATGACATAGAATTATTGTTTCTTAGAACCAAATTAATTGGATATCCAATATTGCTATAAACAGTAATTAGCTCCATTCTTACTTTTTGTATTACCGCTGAAAAAGTATAATCAGCTTTAATATCAAACTGAAAGGGTAGCATTGCAACAAAACATCCAATGGTTTCTTCCACTTTTTCATCTAATCTATATGAAAAAGGAATAGATATTACACTTCTTTCATTAATTGTATAATATTTATGAATAAGAACACCAAATACTCCCAAGCAAAACATAAATGTACTAACTTCTTGCTCTGCTGCAAGCCTATAGATTTTTTCTTGTATTTGATTTGAAATGTATAAGCGTTTCTCAACACCTATACATTTCACACTACTTTTATTTTTAAAATCTTTCTGCAATAATGAAGAGGCGATATTTGACATTTTGTTTGTCCAGTATTTTTTTTGCGCTTCATATTTGCCAATCTTTACCCTTTCATTCTCCCTTATAGAAAAATCAGCATATCCACTATCACTACTGCAAGTCATTGTTTTATTAACACTTAGTTTTTCGTAGTATTTGAATAGCTTTTTAATAAGAATATTTACAGAAGTACCATCCGCGATAATATGATGTATACATAAAATAAACACATATTGCTCATTCAAAAGCTTGATGATCTTTGTACGAAACAGAGGTGCGCTATATAAATCAATTTCTTTCGAAAGTTCTAATTTAATAATCTTCTTTATACCCTCATCTTCACTATTGCTGATTTCTGTACTCATTATTTCTAACTCAAAATTAACGTTATCGTATACAACCATAACAGGTAAACCATCCGTGTCAATTTTAACAGCACTTCTTAGTGCTTCTTGTTCTTCAATTAACAGCTTTATTGAATCTTCAAACGTGACAATATCTAGACCCATCATCGAAATTGCGACTGACATGTTATAAGCAATGCTACTTCTAATTTGACAATCAAAGTAAATTCCCTTTTGGATTTCCATTGGCTCGTATTGACTTATTATCAACAAAATCACCTCACCAGAAGTTTTATATAACTTAAAAAAATGGAAAATTGCACACATAAAACCATATGCTTCTCTAAAGCTCCTTACTTAACTAATATACAGCTTCTCAATCAAATAGTAACCAAGCACATCATCTAATCTTTCATCGGTGCAATAATCAATGATACTAAGAGCAAAATGCAAAGTGTAGGACTTTCAATGCGAAATAACCAACAAGGCAATTAGGAATATTCTGGCACAAATGTACAAGAAAATACAATCTCAGCATCTAATTTATTAGAAGCTCTGATTTTAAATAAACATTGATCCACCCTCTGTAAAGTGCGAAAGCCATTTTCAAACAAACAAAAAAACGCCCCAACAGGCGAAAATACTTGCACAAGTTAAATTTTATGGTAACCTCTTCACAATTTCCAATCCAACCTTCAATTCCCGTGAAGCATTTAAAAATTGCGCTTCAATTACGACTTCCATTTTGTGACGATCTATACGCTTTATTAAACCCTCATGACCAACCAAAGGACCTTCGGTTATAACAATCTTATTACCTTCAATAAGTCCCCTAGACATTTCCACACAATACTCATTATTGAAAAATTTCTTCAAAAAATCATATTCTTTTTCATTCAATTCGAAATTGTGGTCTAGGTTTCCAACACCATGTCGCAATATCTTCAAAGCATATTCTGAACGATTTACATACGGCTTTACAGACAAGTAGAAATCAAGTCCTCTCGTCGGAGACTCCAAGAAAACATATCCAGGCACCCATTGTCGTTTCTCAACGCTTACTTTGCCCAATCGCTTAAAGTAAGCATCATACGTCGGAACAAAAGGTTTCAACCCATCAAGCAACCATGTACGAGAAATTTCACTTGCAACCATTTGTTCGTACCCTGTTAATACAAACAAAACATACCAATACATACCTTTATATATCACTCCTTCTAAAAAATGCACGCCTTCGGCCTTTCGCGTGTTTGAAATCTTCAAACGCACTACCCCTATAATAAATGTTCCTTGTTTCATCCACCACGACCCACCGATGAAATGAATTTTAACAAGTACCTATCTGTACATAAGGACTCTTATGTGATTCTACTATTTTAATAAAACAACCAAATTTTACGCTTTCTCAATATAAAGAAAAGAGAATGATTAATATTTCCTCAAAGACATTTCAATTATATATATAAAATGTGTTATTGTCAATAAATATTTTATCATGAATACTTATAGGGATTATTGTAATAAAACATCAAGATCACCAAAGATATTTCTTCGATGTGGGACAAAATTAGAAACAATAGAACATGAGTTGCTCGAAGAAGAACAACTCTGCCCCGAATTCGACTAAGAACTGATGCATTGCTGTATTGACGCTCATGCCTAAGCCAAAGAAGATACTCGTCAAGCAGTGCTGTGGTTAGATGTTTATAGGTAACAAAGTGATGGGTAATCCTTTTTCATTTTGCAGAAACATAAAAAATATAGTAAAGGAGTCGGAATATGCAGAAATCGTACTTTTACTTGCTTTATAAATATCTGATAAAAATGTTTCAAATATTCGCCTAATTGGTAAATGAATAGATTTTTCTTTATATCTGCGGAATCTCTGAGAATATTTCTTTTGCATAAGAACTCGTCATCTTGAAAATATCTTCTGAGTTTTCCGCTGACATATGCAAATAAACCTGTGTTCCTGTAAGATGCTTATGTCCAAGATATACTGAAGGTAATGGTATGGCATCTGCTCCTTCAATATCCTCAACTACATTCATACGAAGTGAGCTTACGGCGAATGTATGTCTGAAACAATGAAGACAAATATTTCGACTATGAGGTGGCAGTTGTGGAGTTTCTATTCCTGTTTCGGTTAAAACTTTATCCCAATACCATTGTGCCCATCCTGGTGAACGTACATTTCCATCCTCTCTTTCAAACGCCTTGCCAAGGCGAGGGTCGCCAGTTCGAATCTGGTTTCGCGCTTCACAAAAAAAACCTCCGATTTTTTCGGAGGTTTTTTCTATTTAATCATCGATGCAATTCATAATCAAACATAATTCGTCTAAAACCAGCATTCGTTAAAGCTTGTACTGTCTCAGGGGGATATTGTTTTATAGTAATGCGATTTAATGTTGGCAATATATTTTTTTTACGGAATGCTTCTGCAAAAATGATTAATGCATCCGTCAGTGTACCGTCTTCTATCGCAATTTCATTAAATACACGTAAGGTATGCCCTTTCCGTTCAAATACCGCCAATGGCTCACCCTGCTTTATCGCAACAACTGTGCCATGTACGCTTGTGAATTTCCTATCTATGTCATATGGCAAAGCTTTTCCCCAAACTTGATTCGGGTCAGTGGCGGTAAGCCATATGATTTTGTCAACAGGCGACCTAAGTTCTTGAATAACACTTACATATGCATCTTCGCGAATATATTGTGCGCCCGATAAGCCTTCAACAAAGTAGCCGCGTCTTGCACGTCCTGTATATTCCCACGTTCGCAGGGCTTCGAGGGCGGCTGACCATGGGATTCCCAAAAGAGGAATCGCAGTTTCACGGGAAAGTATAGGCGTTTTATCAAAGGCTCGGTTTATGCGTTCCTCTATATTTAAAGATTTTAGCGGTCGAACGATATCCCACCGTCCTGCGGAAGTTGTGGCGGCTGATGCCGCCGCTTTTCTGCGAGGAGACAGTTTTTCGGATTTGGCACGGTCTTGCCATATACGAATTGGGGTAAAACTGTCGGCATGGATTAAAGATTTCTCCATGAGGGAAAATAGCACGGATTGCAAAGGTTGCTGTATTTGAACAGCAGTGGCAGTCAAAAATGATGCACCACGTTTTTGTAGAAACTGTAAAATGGCTTGTTCATCAGGGTCTAAATTGGGCATGATATTTTCTATAGATTGGGATATATCTGCGTCCCAATCTATATCTGCATAGGGATGAAATATCAGGTCATTATTTTGCAGCGTCCAAAAAAATTCTCCTGTAGAGAGAAGATTATTTAATAGTTCAGGACGATAATGATTCACTCTGGCAGGCAATAGGCTTTGCTCCCATTGAGGGGCAGGGTGTGGAATTGAACTTAGTCTTTGTATGGCTTGTTTTAGCTGTTCTGTGGGTGGAGCTAGGGCTTGGGTTTTTGCGGATATCAGTGCGGCATAGTTAGCGGCTGGAACGGTTTGAACTTGGCGGCGTTCAGTGATGGTGGCTCGGCGGGCGCGTTCGTATAGTTCGGCATGATAATAAAAGCCATTGTCAAAAATGACACTTCCTTGATTGCACAGGGAGTCTAAAACGGATTGTGCCACCCCTTCCGACCAAAAATAACGTTCTGCCAATTGCGCAACGTCCATAGCTCCGCGATAGCGCAAGGCACGACGTACGATGTTTTGACGCGCTTCGCCTTTATCATTGCCTATGTCGCTAACGAGGGCGGCATAATACATATCCTGATGTTCTGCTGCAATCCACAACCCTGGTTCAATATATAAGCAACGATTTTTTTCTGCTAAAAACTCAAACCATTCCAGCGGCAGAGGTAATTCTCCTGCTATCAAATCACCTTCAATCATGAGCAATGTGTGCAACCCTTGTTCATTTTCAGGTAATTTATTCCGTTCAGAAACCCGCTCTAACTGTGTGGTATTTGGCTTCAATTTTTCTGATAATACACCTTGAACGGCAATATCGGCAGTTGCAATGACGTTTTCGGTACTGGGGTGATAGGCATACATCATGATGGCTTCGGAGGCACGACGCAGGGGTAAACATAATGGTGAGGGTTCTTCACTGAACAATTCTGTGACTTGTATTGCTTTTGTTTTAATATCTGTCAGCACCTTCTCCAATGCGGACAAGTCCCAATAATCTTCTAAACATTCCCGTTTTGTTTCACGCATGAGAGGGTGTGTGTCATGTTGAATCGCAGAGTCAAGCATTTCACTAGCGCGCAAACGCTGTATCCATAGGGGATTCCGTTTATTCCTCCGAACACCCATCATTAACGCACGTCCTGCGTTATGACGAAAGGCGATATTGAATATGGGTGTCCCCGGCAGTGCAGCCTCCAGTAATGTTTTGCAAGTTTCTGGACGGATGGCTTGCAATAGTCCTTCTGGTAACGGCTGTTCCCCACGTGCCATCAGCAAAACACCGTCATCATCGTCATAACAATCCACATCCATGCCAGTTAAGTTTTTTGCCACTGCTGACAACAGAATCGCCAACGGTGCATTCACCTGCCGCCCAAAAATTGAATGAAACATTATTTGGTGAAGCCCGACCTCATCCACAAAATGCTCGGCAATGATAGTCTGGTCGCTAGGCAGGAGTTTTGTTACGGCAATTTGCCGCATGATAAAGTCGGCAGTGTCGCAAGCGGCATTTTGGTCTAATCCTAGGGTTTTTAGGTGGGCCAGTAGTTCCTCACTATATTCGTCATTGTTATCATCTCTATTTTTTCTTCCGTCTCCGACACTGATATATGCGGCTTCTGTTAACATGCGCATATGTTTTCCAAAGGCAATACCTGTTTCTAACTTTCTCCCCTGCCCTATCTGCATCCGCCAAAATGGAGGTCTTGCCCCTTCGCTTGAAGTTTGAGCAACTGTGACAGTATCCTTATTGATACCAGTAATCTTCCAAGCAAATGAACCCAGTAAAAACTTAAAACCAATACGTTGTTCAAAAACAAATTCTTCATCTAATTCGCCAATTTTTACGCCACCCTCAGTTTTTGCAGTAAATTTTCCTGTGTCGGGAATGGTTCCGCCTGCGGATACTGCCAACATTCGACTATAGGCATCGCCCTCTACACGTCCGTTGATACGGTCGTAATTTACCCGCGGACGCACAGGAATATCCTGGGCATGTTCATAATCTCCTGCAAGCATTTGCAAAATGGCACACACGTCTTCCTTTGTTACCTCACGAAAAGGATGCGCATGTGACAACAATTTCATCACATCATCAACTAAATACCCGCTGATAGTTTCTTCAGAAGCCAATGAAACTGACATCGAAACCAAATGCTGCGCCAATACATCAAAACAAAACCGTGGTGGCTTAGATGGCTCAATGCCTCCGTCTCTGGCTGTTTGTGCGGTTAATGCACAATACAAATTTTCTGCAACTGTGCGGGGATACATTTCCATGGCACTAAGCCGTCCAGGGTTATGCCCAGCCCGTCCAAGCCGTTGCATTACGCTGGAAATAGATAAAGGACAGGCGACTTGCAGTACCCTGTCAATCTCCCCTACGTCAATACCCAGTTCCATAGATGACGTGGCACATAAAAGTCTCAAATTTCCAGCGCGCAGGTCATTTTCCACTTCAAACCGCTGTTCCTTGGAAACACTGCCATGATGGGTGCGGGCAAAACCCTCACCTTGTAGCTTATTTACATAAAATGCTAACTGCTCTGCCATTAAGCGTCCTTCGGTAAACGCAATTACACTCCTTGCGTCTTCACAGGACTCGACCACTTTCTTTGCAATTTCTGGCCATATAGTGCCTTCAGGCAAAATACCCCCAGGAAAAGGATTGATTATTTTTATCTCAAAATTTTTATGCATTACCGGCGCAACAATTTTCACAGGCGTAACACCATTTGATAAATAGTCTGCGGATAATTCTAATGGTTGAATCGTGGCAGAAAGTCCAACCCGTTGCAAAGGGCGACCACATAATGCATCCAGCCGTGCCAATGATAACATCATATGTGCGCCGCGCTTTGTGTCTAACATCGCATGTAATTCGTCTATAATGATAGTTTTTGCGGTTCTTAACATGTGTTGACCAGTTTTGGCAGTGAGTAATAAATACAAGGATTCAGGCGTGGTGATTAAAATATGAGGTGGCTTTTTTGCCATTTTGGTACGCTCTGTAGTGGACGTATCACCTGTGCGTACAGCTACTTTTATTGGAGACAACGATTCAATACCCTTTGCAATGCCATTCAAAGGGCGGTATAAATTCTCCCGAATATCCCCAGCTAAAGATTTTAGCGGAGAAATATAAATCAGCTGTAACCCATCTTCCAGTGTACCTGCATGTGCTTGCACCATCATCTGGTCAATGAACACCAAAAACGCCGAAAGGGTTTTACCCGTACCTGTAGGGGCAGAAACCAACACATGCTGACCAAAGGCAATTGCAGGCCATGCCTCTTGTTGCACCTTGGTAGGTTTCCCCAATGTTTCATCAAACCATTGAATCGTTGGTGCAGAAAATGTCTGTTGAATATCTTTAGTCATGTAACCCTCCGAAGTATTGATAATGAAATTTTCTATGTATTATATTACAACAAAGAGGACAGCATACTGTCTTGTTTAAGATTGTATGCTGTCCTCCGTATTGTTCATCCTGTGCATTACTTTATTCTCTTTTCAATCAATACTAACACTGCATTTGTTATCATACCCAAACCTGCCGATAGTATAACACCCCACAGTACTCTATTGTTATTGTTTGTCTCTAGGCCTATGGTTACAAGCAATCCAATGCCACCTGCACCAATGAATGCGGCAATGATGGCAATAGCAATGGTTGAGACAAGTGCCAGACGAATGCCCACAAAAAGTGGTTTTATAGACAGTGGTACACGCACTTTGAAAATGATTTGGGTAGGGGTCATTCCCATGCCTGTAGCGGCTTCGATAATCCCAGGGTCTACCCCATTAAGCCCAGTAATGAAATTGCGTAACAAAATAAATTGATTATAAAGCACAAGGACTGTTATTGCTGTATTTCGTCCCAATCCCATACCTGGCACAGGTATCATCAATGCAAATAAAGCGATACTTGGTATGGAATAGACAATGGAAAATACATAAGTCAGAAACTTGCCTATCCGATTAAAAAACATAGCAACTATCGTTAATAACCCTGCTAGAAGAACAGATATGACAAGGGCAATCAAAACCATTTGCACATGTTCATTCAATGCCCTAAGTAACAAGCTATAGTTTCGCTGGGCGAATTGTATCAATTCCAACTAGGTCAACCCTTCCCATAGTTTTTCTTGTTCTCGGCATGAGCGTATCAAGGATTCAACAAATCCATCCGCTGGTTTTTTTACAATATTTTCAGGGGTATCAAATTGGCATACACGGCCTTCGTTCATGACAATGACCCGTGTTCCTAGCTTTAAGGCTTCGTTAATATCATGGGTTACAAATAAAAATGTCTTTTTCAACCCACCATGTATGCGTTTGAGTTCGTCTTGTAGATTGAGACGGTTAATCGCATCAATTGCACCAAAAGGCTCGTCAAGTAACATAATCTTAGGGTCAACGGCTAAAGCACGGGCAAGCCCTACCCGCTGTTGCTGTCCGCCTGATAATTGGGAAGGATACCGCTTTAAGAACTCGTCAGGCTCAAGTCCTACTAATGCAATCAGCTCCCGCACACGGTTATTGATAACATTTTTATCCCATTTCAAGAGCTTTGGCACGATGGCAATATTTTGTGCAATTGTCATATGAGGCAGAAGTCCAACTTGCTGTATGGCATAACCAATGCGCCGCCGTACCTTTACAGCATCTACATTCCGTATATTTTCTCCAAACAAAACAATATTACCAGCGTCAGGGTCGTACAGACGGTTTGTCATCTTTAGTAATGTGGTTTTGCCCGAACCAGAAGAACCAAGAATTGTAATAAACTCCCCTTCATGGATACTTAAATTAACATCGTTTACCGCACTGTAATTCGCACCGCTAAACTTTTTGAAAACATGCTGATATTCAATGGCTACTGTAGTATTTTCTATCATGGTATTGCCTCAAAAAATTCCCGCGCAACATCTTGTATATCCCTGCCATAGACAATCACTTGCCCATTCATGTGGAGCAATGTGGAAGTATTCAAGTAGGGTGCTAAACGGTTTAATGCGTCGGCTATACCTGGATGTTCTTCTAAAACAGTATTGCGGACAATGGGAACTAAGTTATATGGCGGCCAAATCAATATATCTTCTGTGAGCAACGTAAAATAGTGTGTATTGTACAAATGACCGTCTGTGGTAAAGGCGACACTTACATCTGCTGCGTTTGTACGCAGGGCTTCATATCTAGCACCACCGCCCATAATATCTACACTATAAAAATCAAAAGAACCAAATGCTTCAACCATGGCAAACAGTCCATCTTCACGGTCAAGAAACTCTGCGGTAGAAACAAAGCGCAATGTATGCGCATGAGATTGCAAATCCGATAAGGTGTAAATGCCTAACGCCTGCGCCAATTCTGTACGTATGACAATGCCTTGCCCATTATGGGCTTCGGTAAAATCCAACCATGTAATCTGATAACGCGCGTTATATTCTCTTTTAACCAGTTCATAAACTTCCAATGGGTCAGTCATCAATGGCAAGTTAAGTACTGTCAATAAACCTGTACCAGTGTATTCGGGATAAAGGTCTATTTCACCGCTTATGAGGGCATTATGCACAAGCCCGCTAGAGAGATTATGACCTGTGCGGTCTACTGTGAAGCCAGCATCTTCAAGGGCAAGGGAGTATATCTCTGCAATAATTAAACTCTCTGTAAAATCCTTACTGCCTACGCGAATAACCGCATCACCGTTTCCCGTGCAAGCAGTAAGGATTGTCATAAGGAAGCACATTGCCAACACAGCATTTACAATTTTTAACCATTTATTTTTCATCACAAAATACCTTTCTTTCATTATCTAAGTTGTATTACTTTATTGCACATATTTATATCTTTGAAAAAAACGGTCAAGCATATCCAACAGAAACACTGCCGTAAGAGATACTAGGGCTACAGAAATACCGCCAATGAGCAACAATTCAGTCCGTCTTACACTAAGACCCTGAAAGATAATTTGCCCTAATCCACCTGCACCAATTAACGCAGCAATTGTTGCGCTGGCGACAATTTCAATCATCGCTGTTTTTATACCTGCAAGTATCAGTGGAAATGCAAGGGGGAGGCGAACTTTTATCCATACTTGAAGTGATGTCATACCCATACCTTTTGCTGTTTCAAGCATAAAGAAAGGCACTTCCTCAAGCCCAGCTACAGTATTCATCAGAATTGGAGGAATCGCCAGAAAAGCAAGGGCTATGACCGCAGGGCCCATGCCAATACCTAGGAAACGGATTGACAAAACAAGCACTGCCAAGCTGGGTATGATACGAAGCACCTGAAATGTTCCAATCATCCATTTTTGCAGGTGTTTAAATACCACGCACAATATTGCTGTAGGAATGCCAATAAGCATTGCGATAACAAGCACCCTAATGCTTATGTTAATATGTTGCTGCAGCATTATAAAATAAGCATCCATATTGTTTTCAAAATATACAACGATGTTGTTCCACATTTCCCACATGAGTTAATTTCACTTCCTTATCAGTTTATTTTTCAGCAACCTTTCTTTGATAACATATTCAGGAAAGGAAATCATTTCATCAGAATTTACCCCCACTTTATTCAATGTGCGTTGATTGCGTGCTTGTTCTGGCAAATGGTCAAGTTTCTTGGAGAAAAATCCTCCTTGTTGGCTTTCGCCTTTTTGTTTTATTATACCCACAATAACACGACAACAGTATGTCTCATTTTAAATCCCTTACAAAGTTTTTCATGTCAGGTGATTGACGTTGACTGCCAAAGTATATCAAGGCTAATGTAACAACAGCGTGTTACATTATAAAAATGATGTAGAAAATAATAATAAAAGCACGCTATACATTGAATTACCAATTCTTTGAGCGTTTTATTCCTATAACTATTGATAAGCTATCCGCTTTATGACATAATCCTGAATCCCACATGCTATATACTTAATGTAAGATGATACGTGTGCAAATTATCTTATTTTATTTGTACTGGCGTATGGCTTAATAGGGGGTCTTTATGAAAACATGTTTGAGTGCCCGACAAGGCATAGCACTAATGATGGCATTTATATTGATAGTCTCTGCGGCTCTGTTTGTATACAGCCATGAACCTAACGCGTCTTTAGAGACGCGTATTTTTGCGTTAGCCGATACAGAAGAAAACACACAGCCCCAAAGAGACACTGAATATTTGCAATTCACTGTTTTTGGAGATATCTACGCAGAGCATACAGCACAAATTCAAAGAGATGACCCCGCAGAAATCAACATCGGTGACATTATTTATGGTCAAATTACGCCCTATGCAACGCCGCAATATCCCAATCGTGCAAAGGTCAGCTTTGCTGTACCGTCATACTTGATTCAAGACCGTGACAGAATTTTTATAGAAATGATTTATCTTGATGAAGTGGTAAGCGAAGGGTTTTTTGATGTATTTGTTTATCATGTGACTTTTGAAAGTCATGGTGGCACTGCTGTACCCAGCCAACGAATTTTGGGTGTGGGCGGGTTTCAATTGTATAGTGAAACGGTGACACCACCAGCAAACCCAAGCCCTGTATATGCAGATGTAACCGTGTCATGGAACAAGGTAAACAGTGCAAATACAGCAGGAAATAATACCGCACGGATAACTATTACAACACCAGAGGGAAATGTTAATATAGTTTATGTAGCAAACGGAAATACTATAGCCGTAGAAGTTGGTTCTGAAATAGTAATAGAACCTGTCATTACAACGGTTGTTGCAGGGGCAGGAGGGCATGGAGAACCTGCCTTTAGAATGATGGCTTTCTATGTGGATGGAGAACGAACCCCATTAGCCCGTTTAGAAAACGATATCATTATTGAGTACCCCGGCACAGGCGTTATCAGTCATACGTTGACAGATGATGGTTTAGTTGTTGAGTATATTGTTGAAGCGCAGTTATGGTTTGCTGTGTTTCAAGGGATATATTTCCCTGGTATGGGTTGGATTATCATTGGTGAAGCACCGCACTCACCTGTTGGCCCATTTATCAACGGACAGAATATACCGCCGCTTATTGTACCTTTTAGTGCAGGGTATTCTTTATTGATTGAAGCCGAACCAGGTGTATTTGCGATTCAAACAGAAAATGGACTTGTGCAAGTCATAGTTATTGTTGAAGAAGACATCATTTTTGAAGCATTTGAATATGGGATAACTTCCTCCAACACATCTGACCTTGATGATGAGCCAATAGAAAGCAGCTATGTGATAATAGATTTTACACCAGTACCCCTTGGCGTATTAACAACCAACCTAAACGCCGTAAGAACGACTGCAATTGCCCATGATTCTGTCTATCGCCCAACGGTGCTGGTGAACCAGCCTATCATAATCACCCGTGCAGATTTTACTTTTGCAGGATGGTATGAAGCCCCCTATGGGGAAGGTAATCACTGGGATTTTGAAAACAGAACCATTGCTGAGGATATTACCCTTCATGCCCGCTGGGTTGCCGTACACACTGACGAACCTGATTCGCCTAGTGAACCAGAGAACAGACCGCCTAATCTAGACCCACCGCCCCCCAGCAATGGAGGAGAAAATCCGCAGCCATCACCACCACCTAATGACTTAGATGATGATGAGGAGGAAGATGATTCAGAGGCAGCGTATCCACCAAATCCAGAACCGCCTGGTGAAGACGACACATCAGACCCAGAACCAACCATGCCAGCACCGCCAACCATGCCAACTGACCCAGTCACAGTCACACCAACATCACCAGATACCCCGCCTATCCCTACTGTTTTAGGCAATGTATTGGTTCAAGAGGGGGATGTATGGATAGAGTTTGACGATATGGGTGTACCATTAGGCTCATGGTCATGGGATGAAGATGAAGAAATGTGGATATTTGAAGATATGCCCGTACCATTGGGTGCGGCACAAGCACCCCCTAGCCTTATGCCGCAAACTGGCTTAAACAACAGGATTTCTGCGTTGATTGCAGGAATCTTGGGATTAACAGCCTTTAGCGTCATCACCCTCATTTATATATACAAACTGAAGAAAAATTTTAATTTATACTAGAGTATGTTGACATTTTGAAATTTAACATGTATATTATTATAAAATTGAGTCGAAAGATTCAAAGTTTTAGGATTTTTTACAAGAAATCAAGTTCTGACCGCATATATGGGCTTTGGGTGATGGATGACTACCATCGCCCTTTTTTTGTTTACAAATCTGCAAGATACTTGACGAGGGGCAAGTGGCTGTTTATGATGTATACTAGAAAAGGAATGATTCTTATGATATTGTCAGGAAGAACGATAAAGGAATGTATGGGGAAGGAAATCATTATTGAACCGTTTAATGAAAAAGCCATAAATCCCAACAGTTATAATTTGACTTTGCACAACGAACTTATGGTATATGAAAATCATGAACTTGACATGAAAAAACCAAATACAACAAAGACTATCACCATCCCCGAAGAGGGATTATTACTTGAACCAGGAACACTTTACCTAGGACGCACAAGAGAATACACTGCTACAGAAAAATACGTGCCAATGCTAGAAGGGCGTTCCAGTATTGGACGACTTGGGCTGTTTATCCATGTGTGCGCAGGTTTTGGTGACGTTGGGTTTAAGGGCTATTGGACACTGGAAATCCATTGTATCCAACCAATCCGTGTATATGCAGGTGTGGAAATATGTCAAATTTACTACCATGCTATAGAGGGTGCATACGACCCATATATTTCGGGAAAATATCAAAATAACACTGGCATACAGCCAAGTTTGCTTTATAAAGATTGGGAAGTTTTATCATAACCGCCCATCAACTGACTGAGGAAGAGGCTAACCCATGAGCACTCACACCAGACCCGCGCCAAAATATGATGAAGCCGTAATAGATGAACTTTTCGGTGACTTGCCTGTAGAAAAAGTAGGTTTTTTTAGCCGTATCAAAAAACTTTTTAGAACCAATTTTGCAAAAGAAAAAATCCATGTGGAAGCAGAAGATATTGAAGCTTATTCAAAGTTTAAACAATTTTATGAGGAACTTGAAACAGAAGACCCAACCTATCTGCCCATGCGTCAAGCGTCAACCCTTTGTGACGATGCCCTTCGTGTTGCTACCCAACGGTTAAAAATAAGCGCGCGCCTAAACACCATCTCTAATCAATTGTCCGAATTGGACGCATTTATAAACTTGACAGACGAAGAAATAAACGACCTTAAAAAAATGCTGGAACGCTTTGTTGCCATGGCTGGTGAGCGCAGTATTCTTCTTGAAAAACTTAGCGATTACGACAGTTCATTAGTAGATATTGAATCTTTGGCAAGTGATGCCCGTGACGCCATTCCTTCAATTAAAGACGCAGAAAAACATCAGCGCGCCCTTCGTTTAGATATTGGATACCTTACAGGTGAAAAAGAAGAGCTTGCTTTCGAGCGGGTGGATATACAAAATTCCCTGAGCTTTATATATAAAATGACTGTTGGCGTTATTGGCGTGTTTTTCGTCATACTTTTTGCATTGCTTTTTATGTTTTTTAACACCACAATAAACGTCTTTATACCCGCTACAATTTTTGTATTACTAGTCATGGGCTTTGTCGTTGTCGTAAATATTTTTCGCTTTCGGGTGATAAAAGAATTGCGAAACAATACAAAAAAGCAACACCGCGCTGTAGAGTTATTAAATAAAAAAAGCGTAGTGTATGCCTACTACACCAATTATTTGCGGTTCTGCTACAAGAAATACAAGGCGAACAATGCACGAACCCTTGAAAACAATTTAAACGACCTTGAAAGCTATCGTCATCTAGCCAATCGCATAGATACTGTACGCTCTCTCATGTATGAAACAGAAACGACCATTGAGCGTTTTGTCCGTGAAAAAAAACTTGGCGGCGTAAAGTCCACTGTAGAGGGCTTTGCAAAAACCATCAACTTAGATGATAAACGCCGTCGATTTACAGATTTAAACACCGAGCGGGAAGGTGCGGAAAAATCTTTAGCAGAACTAGACCGCCGTCATGAAGAAATTTGGAATACCTTAACAAAACTTAAAAAAATACAACCCGCTATAGAGGTTGTCATAGAGAACTACATGAAAGAAGCAGAAGCACTCTTTGCTGCCCATGAGAAAAAAGAAGAAGAACCTGAACCTCGCCCCATTTGGCAGCTTTTTGATATCTTTGCCGAGGGTGCAGAAAAACTAACCGAATCCGCAACAGAAGTCTTGACAGACATAGAAGGAGAAAAAAGCCATGGAAATTCCGAAAACCTATGACAAGTCCCGTGAAGCAGAAATCTATTCTCGTTGGCTGGAAGGCGGATATTTCCGTGCCAGTGCAGAAAATGGTAAGGCACAGGGTAAAAAGCCTTATACGATTATGATGCCTCCGCCAAATATCACATCCCAACTGCACATGGGACATGCACTCAACAACACAATTCAAGACATTCTTATCCGCTTTAAGCGTATGCAGGGCTTTGAAACCCTGTGGATGCCTGGTACAGACCATGCTGCAATCGCTACAGAAGTCGTTGTCATGAAAGCTTTAGCCCAACAGGGTATAACTAAAGACGACTTAGGGCGTGAGGGCTTTTTAGAAAAACTATGGGAATGGAACGAAGAATACGGCGGTAGAATTATAAATCAGTTAAAAAAGCTAGGTTGTTCATGTGATTGGGAAAGATTACGTTTTACCATGGACGAAGGGCTTTCTGATGCTGTACTTGAGGCATTTGTGCGCCTGTATGAAGAGGATAAAATTTATCGAGGGGAACGCTTGGTCAACTGGTGTGTAAAATGTCAGACAAGTATTTCAGACGCAGAAGTTGAACACAAGGACACAGAGGGGTATCTCTATCATTTCAAATATCCTGTTGAAGGGGTTGGACATATTGCCTTTGCCACAACTCGCCCAGAGACTATGCTTGGAGACACTGCAATTGCAGTTGCCCCCAATGACGACAGATATAAAGACCTTGTTGGAAAATTTGCAGAAGTCCCCATGGTAGGGCGCAAAATTCCAATCATTGAAGATAGTTATGTAGACCCTGAATATGGCACAGGGGTAGTAAAAATCACCCCTGCCCATGACCCAAATGATTTTGAAGTAGGCAATCGCCACGACCTGCCCCGTATTAACATAATGAACAATGATGGTACAATCAACGAAATTGGCGGTACAGCCTATCAAGGTTTAACCCGAGAAGATGCCCGTAAAAAAATCATTGAAGACATGACTGCACGGGGATTATACATCAAAGCCGAACCATTAACCCATGCCGTAGGCGAGCATGACCGCTGTGGCACAGCCATTGAACCATTGATGCAGCTTCAATGGTTTGTAAAAATGGACGCACTGGCAAAGCCTGCGTTAGATGCTTATACCAGCGGCAAATTAAAATTTAACCGTGAGCGTTTTGGCAAAACATATGCCCATTGGCTGGAAAATATCCGCGACTGGTGTATTTCCCGTCAACTATGGTGGGGTCATCGTATCCCTGCGTATTACTGCGAAAATGGACATATTACTGTATCCAAATCTGTGCCAGAAAAATGTTCTACTTGCGGTGCTATACATTTGACGCAGGATGAAGACGTGCTGGATACATGGTTTTCTTCTGCCCTATGGCCCTTTTCAACTTTGGGATGGCCGGAAAAAACATCAGAACTAGACTACTTTTACCCTACCAATACGCTGGTCACTGACAGGGGCATTATTTTCTTTTGGGTTGCGCGGATGATGTTTATGGGTGAAAAATTTATGGGTGAAATACCCTTTACCCATGTGTTTATCAATGGCACTGTGAATGATGAACACGGGCGCAAAATGTCTAAGTCTCTTGGCAATGGTATTGACCCGCTGGAAATTATAGATGACTTTGGTGCAGACACACTCCGTCTCATGTTGACCAATGGTGGTGCCCTTGACAATGACACGCGATTCTTCCGTGAAAGATTAGAGCCTGCCAGAAATTTTTTAAATAAGTTATGGAACGCCACCAGGTTTGTGATAATGAATATGGATGGCTTTAATGAAAGTTTAGAACATTACACCCATGCCCGTGGATTAACACAGCAGTTAGAAGATGAATGGATTACCGATTTAACCAATCGTTTAGTGGTTGAAGTCGCAGAAAAGCTGGAAGCCCATGAAATAGGCATGGCAGTAGGCAAAATAGTCGATTTCATTTGGGATGAATTTTGCGATTGGTATATAGAAATGGTAAAGCCGCGTTTATATGGTGTTCAAAAAGCCATGGAAACTGGCGATGAAACCGCGATTGAAAATGCCAAAAAATTAAGATTTACAGCCCAATATACATTAGGAATGGTGCTTGATACTCTCTTTAAAGTTTTGCACCCTATCACCCCATTTATTACAGAAGACTTATTTTTGGCATTAAACCATGCAACAGGTACGCCTTCTGAAGTACGCACCATAACGACCCAGCCATGGCCAGTATTGTACCCTGCAAAAGCAGGGGTTGTAAGCCTTGCAGAAAAAAGTATTGAGCGTATGAAGGAGGCCATTCGTGCCATTCGCGCCGTACGCACAGAAAAGCAAGTGCCACCATCAAAAAAAATTGCAATTATTGTTGTTCCCATGGATGAAGAATCACGTATACTTTTCAATTTTACAAAAGACTTTTTTACAGCACTTTCCGGGGCATCTCATGTTGACATGCAAGACCCTGATGTAGCGATTCCATCCAGTACAGTATCCATTGTGGTTTCAGGTGCAAATATCTATTTGCCTATGGACGCTCTCGTGGATAGGGAAAAAGAAAATGCCCGTTTAACCAAGGAAAAGCAAAAACTTGAGCAAGAAATCGCCCGTATAGACAGCAAGCTGGCAAATGAAGGATTCATGGCAAAAGCCCCCGAGGCACTCGTTGCTGCCGAACGTGAAAAACGTGAAGACTTTGCCGCAAAATTAGCAAAAGTGAATGAGGAGTTGAAGGGCTAATATGGCTAAATATAATTTTACCGCAACAGAAAAAAAGTGGCGCGCAAAGTGGGAAGCGCATCCCATCCAAAAAAATGTCGCTGGCAAGCCCAAATATTACTGCTTAGATATGTTTCCATATCCATCAGGTACAGCCTTGCATATGGGGCATTGGCGGGGATATGTGCTAAGTGACGTACTTGGACGCTACAAAATTTTGCAAGGCTATCATGTTTTGCGCCCAATGGGCTGGGATGCTTTTGGTTTGCCTGCGGAAAATAACGCCATCAAGCGAAAAATGCACCCATCCATTTCCACTGGGGAAAATATCGTCAGCATGAAGCGTCAGCTCAACGAAATGAGTACGATTTACGACTGGGATTATGAGCTGGACACAACCGACCCTGCATACTACAAGTGGACACAGTGGATTTTTGCCCGCATGTTTGAAAAAGGTTTGGCATATGAAAAGGAAATGCCTTTAAACTGGTGTCCAAGCTGTAAGGTTGTGCGCGCTAATGAAGAAGTTATTGGCGGGGAGTGTGAACGTTGCGGCGAAACCACCACCAAGAAAAATTTACGCCAGTGGATGTTAAGAATCACCCATTATGCAGAGCGTCTTTTATCTGACCTTGACGGCTTAAACTGGCCAGATAAGGTTAAAAGAATGCAGTCCGAATGGATAGGCAAAAGCCATGGTGCAGAAATTGATTTTACTGTGGCAGATACGCACCAAACTATCAAAGCATTTACTACCCGCCCTGACACATTGTTTGGTGCAACTTTTATGATTCTTGCCCCAGAGCATGAGCTGGTAGAAGTACTTACAACAGACGAGCAAAAATCTGCCGTGGAAGCTTATGTGAAACAATCTTCAACCCTTTCCAATGTAGACCGTATGGCTGCCAAGGAAAAAACAGGAGTATTTACAGGACGCTATGCAATAAACCCCATGACAGGGCGTGCAGATATGCCTATTTGGGTGGCTGACTATGTTCTTGCAGACTATGGCACAGGTGCAATCATGTGTGTGCCTGGTCATGACGAGCGGGATTTTGAATTTGCAACAAAGTTTGGGCTTCCAATTACAGAGGTCATTGCTTTGGATGGCAAAGTATCTGACATGCCTTTAAAAGAAGCATATACTGGTGATGGTTTGCTTGTAAATTCAGGCGAATATAATGGAATGAATGTAACCAACGCAAAAACTGCAATCACTGCCGAGATAGAAAAAAAGAAGTGCGGAAAACAAGCAGTTAACTATAAAATCCGCGACTGGGTATTTTCCCGCCAGCGTTATTGGGGTGAGCCAATTCCTATTATCCACTGTGAAACTTGCGGGCCAGTGATTGTGCCAGATAAAGACCTTCCTGTGGCTTTGCCTGAAATTGAATCATACGAGCCTACTGAAACAGGAGAATCGCCCCTTGCTAAAATCACAGATTGGGTCAATACAATCTGCCCCACATGTGGAAAACCTGCCAAGCGTGAAACAAACACTATGCCCCAATGGGCTGGGTCATCATGGTATTTCCTGCGCTATCCAGATATACACAATGATAATGCTCTAGCCAGTCCTGAAGCATTAAAAACGTGGTTGCCTGTGGATTACTACATTGGCGGAATTGAACACGCTGTTTTACATTTGTTATATGCCCGCTTCTATACAAAGTTTTTATATGATATTGGCGTAGTGGAATTTGAAGAACCATTCACCACCCTTTTTAATATTGGCATGGTGAATTATCAAGGCAAAAAAATGGCAAAAGGTACAGGTCATGGTGTTTCACCTGATGATTTAATGCCAAACTATGGTTGTGATGCCATGCGCATTTATGAAATGTTCCTTGCCCCGCCAGACCAAGACTGTGAATGGGATGACAGCGGTATAGACGGCGCGTTCCGTTTCTTAAACAAAGTATGGCGATTGGTAGAGGAAAGCCCCATCATTCCCACCACACAAGAATTAGAGCGTTTGCGCCACAAACTCATTCATCATATTACCACCCGTATCAATACACTGGCTATGAATACTGCCATTAGCGGATTTATGGAATATACCAACCATTTACAAGCTTTAGCAAAAACCCAAGGCGGCATAGACCAAGCAACCTTAGAAACCCTCGCGATTTTGCTATCACCTTTTGCACCGCACATTGCCGAAGAAATTTGGGAACATGCAGGACACAAGGAAACTGTATTTGCCCAAAGCTGGCCTGAATATGATGAAGAAAAACTAAAGTCCGACACAGTAGAAATTGCGTTGCAAGTCAATGGAAAACTTCGGGGTAGTCTGGCACTGCCTGTCAATGCAGACAAAGACACTGCTTTAGCACTTGCAAAGCAACAACTTGCAAGTCACCTGAATGATGTGGAGATTGTAAAAAGCATTTATGTACCCGCAAAAATTGTTAATTTTGTAGTGAAGTAACATGATGACATATCAAAACAGCCCGACTTGTGAAGGGTTGTTTTTTTATGTCTTTTTTTGATTCGATTTTCCACACGATTGCGCAATATAAACCTGTGATGTAAAATGTCAATCAAAATGAAGTGATTTGGAAGGAGCCGTTCAAATGAAAATACTATTCATAGGCGGGACAGGGCGTATTAGCGCGTCAATAACAGAATTGTGTGTAAGTTTAGGGCATGAAGTATACTTGCTAAACCGCGGGTTACGGAGTACAAGTGTCCCTACAGGTGCAATTCACTTACAGGGTGACATTAACGATGAAACCCTTGTTTCTGCGTTAATCAAAGACCACTATTTTGACGCGGTAGCAAACTTTATCAATTTCACCCCAGCACAAGTCCAACGAGACATTCGCTTATTTAGGGGTAAAACAGACCAGTACATTTTCATTAGCACAGCATCAGCATATCAAAAACCTCTTTCTCACTACAAAATCACAGAAAGCACTCCCCTTTCAAACCCTTACTGGGAGTATTCACGGAAAAAAATAGACTGTGAGGAACTGCTCGTCGCTGAATATCGTAAAAATGGCTTTCCAATAACCATTGTACGCCCAAGTCATACCTATGATAAAACGGCTTTACCTGTGGCAGTCCATGGGGGTAATCCTTGGCAAGTTGTAAAACGTATGCAAGAGAGCAAACCTGTTTTGGTACATGGTGATGGTGCAAGCCTGTGGGTGCTTACCCATTCGCGGGATTTTGCAAGGGCATTTGAAGGGCTTATTGGCAATATTCATGCCATAGGCGAAGCCGTCCACATCACTTCTGATGAAGTGCTGACATGGAATCAAATTTATACAATTATCGGGCGTGTGCTTGGGGTTGCACCAAAGATTTGCCATGTCCCCACAAATACAATCATTGCCGCCAATCCTGATTTTGAAGGCACACTTTGGGGCGATAAAGCAAATTCTGTTGTTTTTGACAACAGTAAAATAAAATCTCTCGTGCCGGGGTGGAATGCAACCATTCGCTTTGACGTGGGTATACGTGAATCCATTGCCTATCATTTGGCAAATCCTGACTTGCAAAAAGAGGATTTGGATTTCGACCGCTTTTGTGATGCCATCATTCAAGCCCAATTGGGGAATTTATAAAATTATATTTTGATTTTTGCATAAACTAAAAAATATATTTACTTCTAATGGATATAGTGATATACTGACAAAAAGCTTGAAAAAATCTAGTAGGAGGGTATATTCTATGCTTTTTGCCAATTTATTTATGTCGCTTGTGTCTTTTGGTGATGATACTTCACCTGGGGATTTTGACGGCTGGGATTTATAACGGAGGTGCATTTATGTTTTTAATGAATTTATTTATGTCGCTTATCCCCCTTGTGCCTTTTGGCGGTGTCTTTTTTCCAGGGGAATTTGATGATTGGGATTTATAACGGGGGTGAGTTCTGCTAATGGCATTGTCAACAGAAGATTTAATTAGCGAATTTTTAGCATTTAGAGCAAGCAAAATTTCAGAAACAGAAAGACTAATTGCAAAATGCGAAAGACAATTAGAAAAAGAACCTAGTGATAGGCTGAACCTTTGCATACTGACGTTAAAAACAACTCATGCAGATGACACTAATCAAAGTTTTAATGACTGCTGCGCTGTTGCTGCACCTATTTTTAAACATTTGAAAGAAACTAAAGGCGACTGGGATTTTTTAGACTTACACATCATCTCTCTGGTTATTGGTTATCTACATACCTTTAAGAAAACCATTGACATTGTAAAAGAAGCCTTAGAATTACTTAATGATAAAGCGTATGCAGATGATTATGAGTATAAGAAAATGCGTTTTACTTTACATCTTAATCTTACCTTGCGTTTTCTTAGGGCAAGATATATGGAAGCTAATGTGGATATACCAGCGGTAACTAAAGCTTTTGCCAAAAGCTATAATTATGCTATAGAGCGATGTAAGAGGAACAATGGCGCACATCAATATGTACAGGAAATCCGTAAAGCTGTTTTTGAAAATGAGCAAGATAAGATTCAAGAGTGCCTAGAAAAGCTTTTAGAGCGGGGCGAAAGAAAGATGTATAGGATAGCAAAGGCAGAAATTGCAGAGTTTCTTTCAGCCATGAGTAATGACTTAAGAAAGCCACTTTCTTATATACTCTTTGGACACCAACATAAAAAGCGAAGGCTTTACAACAACATGTCTTTAGAAGATTTGTCTTTTTTAACAGACGTAGAACCAACCAACTTAAATGCTATGGAGCGTGGAGACGAAGGTGTTTCCCTTGAAAGGGCAAGAAGACTAGCCAATGCCCTT
>WRAH01000027.1 GCA_009780315.1 Defluviitaleaceae bacterium | reverse complement strand
TTAGGTATCTCAAGCATGAAGAATTAAACCGCAGGGTATTTAATTCTTTGCTGGAGTTGAACTTATCCCTCTTTGAGTATGTAGAGGGATTCTACAATAAGCGCAGACCTCACTCTGCTAATATCCTTCTTTCTCCCGATGAAAAAGAGTCATTATTTCTTGACCATTAATTTTTTTTCTCTTTTCCGTGTCTACTTTATTGACCTTTGTCCAACCAAATATATAATCAAGAGATACATCAAAATAATCAGCGTATACAAGGAACACTGTATCGGGTATGAGTGCATTGTCATGCTCGTAACGATTCAAAGATGATTGTGATATGCCGAGTGTCTTTGCCATTTTTACCTGTGTAAAGCCTATATTTTTTCTTAGCTCGAGAAGTCTTGCCGCTGTTATTTGCATATTGTTTCCCTCCAGCAGTCCGTTTTCTACCCATATTATATCCTTATATGACATTGAAATCAACTCGAAATTTGAAATTCATAATTTTCGATTTAAGAAATTGCATTAAGGTTTCATCATCATCATTGAAACCAAATCGAACATATGTTAAGATTTAACTATGGACACTGTGGGTTGATCGTGTCTATAAAAATTACATGAATATTGGAGGTCAGCGTTTTGAGAGAGCGTTCGTACCACCCGCCGGACGAAGCTCTTGAGGCGTTGGCCCGATGCTTGCTCCCTACTATTCAATCTTATTTTGAGAGCGAAGAGGGTCAGCGTGAATTTGATCAGTGGAAAAAATCACGTCAAAGTATCGATCAGCGTTCTGACAAGAGCAGAACTGATTCCGGCGATGCCGCTTAGCGGTATTACGCAGAAGGGTCACCGACATGGTGACCTTTCACTTTTTATTTTCCTGCTGGTATGTGTTAAAACTTCATTGCTCCCTGCTGCTACATCAGTTTCATTATGCTATTGTAGATTAGGTTTGTGATTTGAAAAATAGCACAGTGCAATTTTTGATTATTGCACCTAATGCACCAATACGGTGCGTCAGCTTAACAAACGAAACAAAATAGCGGCCAACTGGCCGCATAGCCGTCGCCGCAACGCGGTGACGATCTGGGGGTCTGGGGGCGTGCCACCAGCGGGCAAGCTAGATTGACACCGCGGCGTTTTTCGCCGTGGAGTCAATCTAGCACTGCTCGCGACATGAACAGAATGCCCGGAAAGAGTCTAAAACTCTTGTGCATTTGTGTTGATGTCGCTCTTAAAATCGGAACTATACTCTGTTAGAGTGCTCTTGTTACAATTCAAGCAACTATCCTTTTGTCTGGATACAAACTCACTTATAGGATTATATACATCCTCATCAATGGCAAAATAATAATCAAACATCTACTGCAAAATAGAATCATAGGCATATTATGAATTACTAAATATATTATTTTTGAATTTGTCATTGACATTATTTCATAAAAAGCCTATAATATGTGACATGAAACTTTTAAATTATCTGTTTACTAGGAGGCGTGGGTTATAAAAAACATCAACGTGCAAAATGCGCTTAAACGAGAATTTTTGAAGTGTATATCAATCGGGATGGGAGATGATGCTAAAGAGGTTACGAGAAATCTTGTTACCCCTAATTGCCATCACTTCATAAAATGGGATTCATTCAATACTCGCATATCAAACACGGCAAACGATTTTGGGTGCGTTTGGGGCGTGAGTGAAGTCAGCAAAAAATTGTGGAGCATCATTTCTGTGTATCATAGAGACAGTCGTATGCTCTTTCATTTTATGAGGAAGAAGCGCCATCAAGCTTTATTGAAGGACTGGGCGAATGGTAAGAATAAATTTCACTATATATACGCATATATACAGATGTTAAATAGTGGTCTTGAAGCAATCCATGAGCAACTAACTATTTTTGATATCCACACAGATTCAGACGATATAGAGAAATGGCAATCAAAAACAGACTCTATGCTGGCTGATTTGGGGCTAACCAAAGATGATATAGGAATGGAGGCTATAATTCACTTTGATGAGAAAAATGGTGTCTTGAGCTCAGCAGGATGCGTCGTGTACAATGAAAATCAAGGTGTGGTCTTTGAGGAAAGCTGGACTGAGCTAATAATTCCAGTAGAGTCTTTGATTCAAGATAGCTCTGAAGAATACTCAAGCAACTCAAATCATCCAGATTATGGTTTGACCCTTGCTTCTGCTGCTCTGAAGCGAGCTGAAAATAAGCATTTTAATTCAGAGGATGTTAAAGACGATGAACTGATCAAAGACAATAATATGAACGCTTAAATTTAACACTCGGAGGCGAAGAAATGAGACAAGGGGCATTTAATGGAAGCAGATTAGAAAAAGCCCGTTTATATAATGGTTACACAATAAAAGAACTAGCGGAAAAAATAGAATGCAGTAGGCAGACGATTTCAGGCTACGAAAACGGAAAAGAAAGTAATCCTGACTTCAACATCATAAATAAGTTATCAGAGCTCCTTGATTTTCCTGTTCAATTTTTCTATGAACATAGCCTTGACTACAAAATTGGTTCGACATATTTTAGGGCACAGTTAACAACAAAGGGACGATATAGAAAACAACAGGTAGAAAAAATGGCTCTGATGTCTGCTGTCTACTCTTTTATAGGCAAGTATATTAATTTCCCCAAATTCGAACCACTACACTTCGACACAGCCGAAACACCTGAGGAACTAGCTATGGCATTACGTTCACATTGGGGACTTGGTGAAAAACCTATAGACAATATTGTATTTATGGCAGAAAGCAAAGGCATAGTCGTAACCAAATTTGTTTCAGAGTCAAGCACGATAGATGCTTGTAGCCAAATGGTAAACGTAGGTGATGATTGTGTATTTCTCATAGGATATTCTGACAACAAGCAATCTGCAGCGAGGATACATTTCGACATAGCACATGAGCTAGGGCATATTCTTATGCATGAATTTTGTGAAGATGTAGACGCTTTAACCAAAGATGAGTTTCGAGAGAGGGAAACTGAGGCACACGCATTTGCGGCAGCTTTTCTATTGCCTAAAAACAGCTTTTATCGTGATATTGTGAATTTACCTTTTACTATACCGCATTATACACAGCTTAAAAGAAAGTGGAAAACCTCTATAGCTGCTATGGCCAGGAGAGCTCATGGTCTTGGTGTTGTTTCATATGATGAATACCAAAACATGATGCGTACTCTGCAAAGGAGAGGTCTGAGAAAAGATGAGCCGTTAGATGATGAATTAACAACATCATCGCCTAAACTATTGCGAAGTGCTATTCAAATGCTTCTAAATGAAAATGTATTTACAGCCAGAGAATTTATAGATGAGATGTCCTATAGTCACAATTTAACCCTCACACCAAATAAGATTGAAGAGCTGTTGAATTTACCCAAAGGTACTCTGCATTTTGAACCACTAAGCCATAAACTCAGACTTCTAAAGTAATCAACCGAGTCCAGGTAGATGCCCATCGGCGACTTGGGCTCGGTTTTTTTTGCAGAATTGGACACTAAGCTCAATGAAAAACGACTTGGGCTATAAGCCACAAGCCGTTCTAACGACAGTATATCATTTTAAAACTACCGTCACATAGCCAAACGCATCCCCAACAAGTTTAACATCGCTGCGGATGGTTCGACTACGTCCATTAGTAAGTGGAGACGAGGGGAGTCGAACCCCTGACCTCTTGAATGCCATTCAAGCGCGCTCCCAACTGCGCCACGCCCCCGTGTAGCAAGTACACTTCTAAAAAATAAGAATTGCTAACCACAAATAATAATATAGCATATTCAGTGGGTATGCGCAAGGGGTTCTAGGTTTTATTTTAAATGGCACGCCAATACTTCTTGATTTTCTTCTTACATATGCTTGTAATTTAAACTACGTCTTTTGGTGGTTCTTCAACTGTGGTCGCAGATGTGCTTAGGCTACCTGATGTCGCGCTTTTTAATACGCTTATCAAGTCAACACCTGTTAGGGCTTCTACAGTTTCAGGCAGTTGGGCTATGATGTCGGTTACATAACCAGCAACTTTTGATGCACCACCAGCTTTACTGTTATTACCGCCTTGGTCAATAACCACGATTTTTTCTGTACGTGATAACGGATCAGCAACATTTTTAGCAATTTCAGGCAAACGCTCAATGAGCATTTGGATAACCGCCGCATCATTGTACTGTTTAAAGGCTTCGGCTTTTTTCATCATAGCTTCCGCCTCCGCAAGACCTTTTGCTTGGATGGCTTCCGCTTCCGCTTGACCTTGTGCGCGAATCGCTTCTGCACGGGCAGAACCTTCTAATTTAACTGCTTCGGCTTCGGCTTGTGCTTTTGCCACTTGCTCAAACTTGCGACCTTCCGCTTGACGCTCTTGACGATATCTTTCTGCGTCAGCTTGTTTGTTCACAGTTGCCTCAAGCTCTTTTTCCTTGCGCAAAGCTTCTTGAGCAGCTAGTTCGGTTTCGCGTTGACGGCGCAAAAGTTCTACTTGAAGCTCAGTTTCGGTTACTTCTTTTTTAACTTTGTTTTCTTCAATTTGATAGGCGTTGTCAGCGACCGCTTTTGCAGACTCTTGCTCTTTACGATAGGCTTGCACTTTCAACTCTTTTTCCTTTGTAGCTTCTGCCACTTGGGTTTCTGCTAAAAGGCGGGCCTCGGCACCTAGGCGAGTGGCTTCGGCTGTCTTTACAACGGTTTCACGTTCTGCGTCGGCTTCAGCGATTTGCGCGTCACGTTTGACTTCTGAAATACGCTTGCGGCCTAAAGCTACGAGATATCCATTGGTGTCATCTATAGACATTACGGTAAAGGCTTTAATTTCAAGCCCCATTTCTGCCAGTGAAATAGCAGCGTTTTCTTGAACTTCGCTGGAAAATTTATCTTTATCTTGATAAATCTCTTCAACTGTCATTTTTGCAATGATTTCACGAAGTTTACCAACCAAAACATAACTGGATTGTGTGGCAATTTCTGCTGCGGTTTTGTCTGTCGCACCACGGAAGAATTGCTCAACGGCAGAATAAATAGATTCTTTGTCTGATTTAACTTTTACAACGGCTACACTTTTTACAGTAACAGGTACACCTTGACTGGAAATTGCATTGTCGATATCCAGCGGTATCTTAATGTTTTCAAGAGAAATAACGTCATAACGCTCCAGCACCGGAAGGACAAGCCCACCACCACCGGAGATTATCCGCTTTCTAAGCCCTGTGACGACTGCCGCCTTGTTTTGAGGGACACGCTTCCACAGTGTGATAATCAGCAAAAAGCCGAAAAATATTGCGGCGATAATGCCCACAATCACACCTAAGTCACCTACATTATTCATTTAACATCCTCCTTTTAAACCCCATCTGCCGCTTTGCGTACAAAATAGGTGTTTTTTTCTATATAGATTATCTCTACATATTCACCAAGTTTAATTTGGTTGCCATCCTCACTTTTTGCAGGGCTTGTTACTGTTGAACCGCTTATTGTATAACGAATTTTACCAAATCCGCCTTGGGGAATGGGTGACACAACTTCCGCTGAAACCCCAATGGTTGCCTGTTTATCAAAAGCAGATGTATTTTGCGCACGATGCAGGGGAATGACAACGAAGCGGTTAATTAATGCCGCAACAATCAAGCCACCAGCTACGCTCGCAAACATAACCAAACTTGCACTATAGAAAATGCCCATACGCGGAGTCAAAAGCAACCCCAAGCCCCCTGTTACGGTTAAAAAAACTGCAATAAGTGTAGGACGTAAAAATGAAAAACTCACACCCTCAATATTTGAAAGATTGCCAAAGACAAAAGAAATGACAACAAAGCCAAGTCCTACGCCAAAAAGAATGAAATAAGGATTCATAATACCCCTCCTTCTATTTATTACAGTATACGTCAAAGATAACATAAATGTTTGAAAAAATCTATGGTAAATGTACATCATTTATACTAAGTATGATAGAATATTTTTGCATCACAAATTGGTACGCTAGGAGAATAAAATTGAGGGATAAATTTCAAGCCATTGCCACACAACATGAGACAATTTTAGAAAAAGACAATAAGATTTTTAACATCGTTGGATATATAAGAATTTTTGCTTTAGTTATGATTATTTTACTGGGAATCTTTATGTTTTCCATGAGTTTTCCGCTGGCGGTGGTCATCGCACTTATTATAGCTATTGTGGCATTTGCCGTATTGTGGATTTTCCATAGTAAATTGCACAACAAAATACATTTCCATCAAGGCATTGTAACAGTATGTACACGCCAACTTGCCAGAATTTCTGGTGAATGGGTGAATTTTAAAAACACAGGTGCAGAGCTTGCAGATACTTCACATCCCTATGCCCGTGATTTGGATATTGTGGGTGCAAAGTCACTGTTTCAATTTATCAACACTACGCACACATGGCATGGACGCAAAGCCTTTGCAAAAGATTTACTAGCACCATCTTATAGCACGGCAGAAATAGAAAAACGCCAAACCGCAGTAGAAGAACTAAGTCAAGCAATAGAATTTACAAGCGAAATGCAGTACTATCTATCACAAGTTGGCACAAATGCCCATGACGAAACACTGATTGAAAGCCTTTCTAAATCGGTACAATTTATCCAAGGGTTTCCCAAACGCCTCCTTACTTATATGCCAGTGTTGACCATATTGCTACTGGCAGCGGGTATAGTTTTTCAAATTTCTCCATTGTGGTTGGCGGGGGCGGCTTTGGTTGCAGTCCAAATGTTAACATGGGGTGTAAGATGGCATAAAACGGCAGCATACCTGGGGCTTATGGGTAATTTGCCATACAAGTTAGGCAAGTATGCGGCGGCTATAAACGCTATAAATTCTGCCGATTTTAAATGTGAAAAACTCAAAAACATACAGACACAACTCACCGAAGCGTCCGAAGCTGTAAATGAGCTTGAAAAAATTGCAGGTAAAATTGACGTGCGTCACAATGTATTGATTTACTTCGCGGTCAATGCACTACTCTTATGGGATTTTCATTGTGCATTTATGCTGGAAAATTGGAAACGCAAATATGCCGCCGATGCACATAAATGGTTTGATGCCATTGCAGAATTTGAAAGCCTGCAAAGCTTCTCAAATCTGCCTAATATATGTACAAATATGTGTTTACCTCAAATGGCTCAAAAGGAGAAAATCATCAATGCTGAAAACCTTGGACATCCCCTACTTCCAAATGAAAGCCGCATAACAAATAACGTGAAGTTCGACAACGATATTTTCATCATTAGCGGTTCAAATATGTCTGGCAAGACTACTTTCATGCGGACGGTAGGTATCAATTTAATTTTGGCACGTGCTGGCAGTTTTGTATGTGCCGGCACAATGGCTTGCACCCCCTTTGATATTATGACCTCCATGAGAATCTCAGACGACTTAAATGAGGGCATATCCACTTTCTATGCAGAACTTAAACGGATAAAAGCCATAATAGACGCAGTACGTGGCAACGCCAACATGTTTTTTCTCATAGATGAAATTTTTAAAGGAACAAACTCTGTAGATAGGCTTGCCGGTGCAGAAGCAGTCATTTCACAGCTGGAAGCCCTAAATGCTGTCGGCATGATTTCCACCCATGACCTAGAACTCTGTAATCTTGCCTCAAAGGTTACAAGAATCAAAAATTTTAGCTTCAGCGAGCATTATCAAAACAACAACATTCACTTTAGCTACAAAATAAAACAAGGACAATCTCAAACCACCAATGCAAAATTCCTTATGCAAATGGTTGGGATTACATCTGTTTAGTTCGCACAATTTTTCTAAGAAAAAATTATATTACTATGGCAATTTTTTTACAATGTGGTATTATATTTATACAAGCATTTCACAAAATATAGGAGGTTTTTTATGAAGACTTATCCAGCAGAGCCATTTCGTATTAAAATGGTGGAGATGCCAAACATCCTCACCAAAGAAGAACGCATCGAGGCAATTAAAACAGCAGGGTATAACACATTCCAGCTAAAAAGCGAAGACTGCTACATCGACCTACTTACCGACAGCGGAACCAATGCCATGAGTGACCGCCAATGGGCAGGACTTATGATGGGTGATGAAGCCTATGCAGGCTCTCGCAACTGGGCGCATTTAGAAGCCACTGTAAAAGAATACTATGGTTACAAATATGTAGTGCCTACCCACCAAGGGCGCGGCGCAGAAAATATTTTGTCACAAATCATGTGCAAACCAGGCTGTTATGTGCCAGGAAATATGTATTTTACAACCACACGTTTCCACCAAGAAGCCAATGGTGCAACTTTCCGGGATGTTATCATCGATGAAGCCCATGATTCTGAAATTGACCTTCCGTTTAAGGGCAATGTTGACCTAAAGAAAATGCAAGCACTCATTGATGAAGTAGGCGCGGAAAACATCCCTTATCTATGCCTTGCCATCACCGTAAACCTTGCTGGCGGACAACCGGTATCCATGGCAAACATGCGCGAAACATACGCCCTTTGCCAAAAACACGGCATTAAAGTTTTTTATGACTGCACACGTTGCGTAGAAAATGCTTACTTTATTAAAATACGTGAAGAAGGCTATGCAGACAAAACCATTAAAGAAATCGTGCTAGAAATGTTTAGCTATTCTGACGGCGCAACCATGAGCGGTAAAAAAGATGGGCTTGTAAACATTGGCGGTTTCCTTGCTATGAATGATGAGGACATGTATATCAAGGCACGTGAACTTGTTGTTGTATATGAAGGAATGCCATCCTATGGCGGTATGACAGGACGCGACATGGAAGCGTTTGCAATTGGTATCAAGGAAGCTTGCCGTTTTGAATATATCCAACACCGTGTAGAGCAATGTGCCTATCTTGGTGACAAACTTGAAGCCGCAGGTGTACCCATTGTACGCCCAGTTGGCGGACATGGTGTATTCCTTGACGCACGCAAATTCCTTCCCCATTTAACACAAGAGCAACTGCCAGCCCAAACCCTTGCTGCACATCTTTATATTGAAAGTGGTGTGCGCTCTATGGAGCGGGGCATGGTATCTGCCGGACGGGATAAAATTACAGGGGAAAACCACAAGCCAAAACTTGAAACCGTCCGCCTAACTATTCCAAGACGTGTATACACCTATGCACACATGGATATCACCGCAGACGCAATCATTAACCTTTATAAAAACAGAGACAGCATTCGCGGGCTAAAATTTGTCTACGAGCCACCCATGCTAAGATTCTTTAACGCAAGATTTGATTATTGCTAAAACGAATACACTCGTATGGCTATTTCGTTAATAAAATAACGGAATAGCCATTTTTTATGCACTAACATATTGAAAGTAATAACGCTATCGAAGGCGATATGAAGGGAAATCCCCCCTTTTTTAAGGAAAGACTTATCAACGTACTTATCATCGAAATTAGCCCGTTTTTCAGCAGTTTCGTTCAAAGGAGTTTAACAGATTTTTTTCAGAAGATTCAATATGACTAGATTATCCATATAATCCACATGAATTGTCTATGTTAAAAATACTATCAAACTGCTATAAATTAAGCTATACCGCTTTTGATGGCGAGAAAAAAATCAAGGAGATGCAAAATGTCAATTAAAATAAGTATTATTGGTGCTGGCAGCTCGGTTTTTTCACTAAATATGATAAGAGACTTGTGTACTACAAAAAATCTTAGTGGTTGCACTGTTCACTTTATGGATATTGATGAAGGAAGATTAGATGCGTCATATACATTATGCAAACGGTATGCAGATGAATGTGAACTTAAACTTGAACTCCTCAAAACAACGAACAGGGAAGAATGTCTTACAAATGCAGATTTTGTTATAAATACAGCACTACATGTAGGTTATGACAAGTGGATTGAAGGCTGGGAAATTGCAAAAAAACATGGATATTCCTATGGGGGAAGCCTTCATATTATGCATGACGAAGGATTTTGGATAAATTTTTATCAACTTAAACTAATAGAGGATGTGTATTTAGACATACAACGTATCTGCCCAAATGCTTGGTATCTTTTAGTATCAAACCCCGTTTCAGCAGGAGTAACTTATATGAAGCGTAAGTACCCAAAAGCAAAAATTATAGGTCTGTGCCATGGCGTAGGAGGCGTTCACCATATTTCCAATGTCCTTGGTTTAAATCCCAAAGATGTTCAATTTGAAGTAAGCGGCGTTAACCATTTTATTTGGTTAACTCATTTTACTCACAAAGGTCAAAATGCCTTTCCTTTATTAGACCGCTGGATTAAAGAAAAATCAGAAGAATATTTTAAAACATGTCGCATATCCGATGCAGTAGGGCCGAAGGCCGTTGATTTATATAAAAAATTTGGAGTGTTTCCAATTGGCGATACAGGTAATCCAGGCGGTGGCGCATGGGCATGGTGGTATCACACTAATGCCGATACTGAAAAAAAATGGAATGAAGGCCCTGATTGGTGGTTTAAAGAAATATATTTTAATGCAAACAAAGTACTTGTAGATAGTATTCATTCTGCAGCATATGACATAGAAACGCCTGTTACAGATGTATTTCCACCTGGAAACACAGGGGAGCCAATGATAAAGGTCATTGAGTCAATAGCCTTTGATATTCCACGAATGATTGTAACAAATATTATAAATGATGGCGAATATGTTGCTGGAGTACCAAAGGATTTTCAAGTAGAGCTAAATACTTGGGTTGATGCCCAAGGGGTACGCGGTGTTAAGCAAAAGCCATTGCCACTAGCAGTACAAGCATACATGCAAAGTGACCGAATTGCCATGATTAACATGGAGCTTTCTGCCTATGAACACGGCGATTTTAATGGACTGTTAAGCCTTATTATGATGGATCCATGGACAAAAACAGAGCAACAGGCACGTGACTTAATAAATGATATTTTTAACATGGACGGAATGGAAACTTTAAAAAATCACTTCTCTGGAGGTAGATAAATAAATGACCAAAACAAAAAAGCCAAAAATTGGGTTACTTGGGCTTATAACCGACGGATATGAGTCGGTATTCCCAGGAATTTTAGTAAGACAAAAAAAGTATGGCAAAGAAATTGCAAAGAGTTTAGCAGAATATGTAGATATCACATTTGACGATATTGCTACTAATCGCAACAAAATAGAAGAGATTGTTGGAAACTATAATCACATGGGACTCGATGGAATACTGATTGTACTTTTAGCATACTCCCAAGGCGCATGGCTTGTCAGAGCTATGGAAAAGAATAATCTACCACTAGCTGTTGCCGTTATCCAGCCAGATGATGTTGCAGAAATCAATTTTGAAGAGTTAGACTTAACAGTAAACCAAGGGATACATGGTGCCCAAGATAATTGCAATGTATTAATGCGCTTAGGTATACCATTTCAAGTTTTTGCAGGTAGCCGCCATAGCGAGGAGTTCAAGTGTTTTGTAAGTAACTTTGGACATGCTGCACAAGGATTAAACCTATTAAAAAACATGAAAGTTGGTGTACTTGGCAGGATGCAGGGCATGGGAGACATACTTACAGATGAAATGGCTTTATTTAAAAAGCTTGGGGTAGAAATTTGTCACGATAGCCTTGGTGTTATAAATCGCTTTATTAAAGCACTTGACCCAAGCGACATTGAAGCTGAGGTTAAAGAAGATGCTATCCGTTTTAATATAGACCCTAACTTATCAACTAAAAGCCATCAAATTGCAGTAGGTCAGTATCTAGGATTTAGGGAATATTTACTAGCAAATAATTACCAGGCATTTACCGCTCACTTTGATATGTTTGGCCAAGACGGTCGGTTTCGCCAGTTACCACTATATGCAGCATCACGCTTAATGGCAGATGGGTATGGTTACGCTGCCGAAGGTGATGTAACATGTGCGGCACTATTGCGTTTAGGTCATTTCATTAGTCAAAGACCTGCTAATTTCACTGAAATGTATATGATAGATAAAAAAAGTGATTCTATATTATTTTGCCATGCAGGTGAAGGGAA
Organism: Defluviitaleaceae bacterium; assembly: GCA_009780315.1. GTDB lineage: Bacteria > Bacillota > Clostridia > Lachnospirales > WQUN01 > WRAH01. Next base: position 25,025 of record WRAH01000027.1, on the reverse strand, counting down.
CTATAGCGCAGGTGTAGATGAGTCTAAACCAAACTTGATTGACCGCTACTTAGGAGAAGGTGGTCTTGAAAACCCTCCAACAATATTGTTTCAACAAAAACCAGGGCCTGCAACATTGGTTAGTTTAGTTTCTCTATCTGGCACTTTTCGATTAATTGTGGCAAAAGGTAAAGTGATAGACCGCTACGATTTAAAAGGTTGCGAAATGCCATATTTATTTTTCCGCCCAGACAGTGGTACCAGTCACTGCGTAGAGCAGTGGCTAAAACAAGGCGGGACTCATCATGAAGTACTGTGTTCTGGAGATGTTGCATCTAGGTTTAAAATGCTATGTGAAATGACAGAAATTGAATATGTTGAAGTTTAGGAGTGGGATTAATGGTTTATAATCATAGCTTTGAAATAGTTTCTGACAATCGACCTACTTTTACAGATGTAACAGCGCAGGTTGAAAAATTTGTAAATGAATTAAATATAGACAATGCATTAGTTACAGTTTACTCACAACATACAACATGCAGTTTGCTGATTCAGGAACAATCTGATGATGTTGATTATTATGGCGAGCAATTTCTACTTCAAGATATGGTAAATGGCATGTCCAAAATTTTCCCTACATGTACAACCCATGGGGCATATCTACACCCAGGGCCAAAACATATTGACATTGCAAAAAGAGAACGTAATGAAGATGCTTGGTGGAGCTATAACACAGATGCACATTTGCGATCTGTACTTCTTGGACGCTCGGTTTGCATCCCTGTTGAAAAGAGCCAATTAATTTTGGGGGAATTTGGGGTAATTTATTTCGCTGATTTTGATCAGGTTAGGGCACGCACAAGAACTGTACGTGTATCTGTGGTAGTGTAGGAGGTATGATTAAGCTATGTTTCTAACATTAGATGTAGGAACAACCAGCGTTAAAGTTTGTGTGCTAAACAAAGCGTTTAAAGTGCTGGCTAAGACTGGGATTGAATATGTACTAGAAACATCGAACAATAAAGCAGAACTAAGCCCCCAAATTTATTGGGATAGTATAGCACAAGGTATAAATCAAGTAGGGCTAAATTGCAACTTAAAAGATGTTAAAGGAATTAGTATTACAACCCAAGGGGAAACGCTAATTCCTGTAGATATAAATGGAGCTGCACTTCACAATGCTATTGTATGGTTGGATACCCGGGCAATAAAGGAAGCCGAATCAATAAATAAAGTCGTAGACCAAAAATATTTTTTTAGTAAAACTGGCATTCCTGAATGTAATGGATTATGCCCTATAAGTAAACTGCTGTGGTTTAAAAATAATGAAGCAGATATCTATAACCAGGCAAAATATTTTTTACTTCTGGAAGATTTTATAATTTGGAAGTTAACAGGCAAATTTGTAACAGAAAAATCTCTTCTTAGCACCACAGGGTATTTTGACTTAACAGCAGACGATTTGTGGGTAGAAATATTTGATTTACTTGAACTGGATGTTAATAAAATACCAACGGTCATGGGTTGTGCAGAAGTAGTTGGTGAAATTTTGCCAGGTGTGGCAAATGACCTTGGGCTAAACCAAGGTATTAAAATTGTAACAGGTGCAATGGATCAGGTTTGCGGTGCTATTGGTGCAGGTAATTTTAATAGTAACATTATTACCGAAACTACAGGTACAGCCTTATGTATTGGTACAACTAGAAAATCAGAAGCAATAGATACGACTACTTTTATCCCTGTATATCGGCACTTTAATAAGGATTTACAGCTATTGCTGCCAGTTTGTATGACCGCAGGAATGGCACTAAAGTGGTTTAAGGATATATTTTGTAAAGAAGAAGATGCAGCTGCAATTAAAGATGGCGTTTCTGTTTACGAAAAGTTAAGTAATCTTGCAAAACGCTCGCCTCCCCTTGCAAATGGATTAACCATACTGCCCTATTTTTCTGGCACAATACAGCCAATTTTTGCCCCAGATTGTAAGGCAACCTTTAGTGGTATTGGCCTCCACACTACAAAATCCGACTTTGTACGCGGAATAATGGAGGGCGTAGGATACATGTTAAAAGAAAATATTATCCTACTAAAAGCGACCGATACACAAATTGTTTCCATGGGTGGCGGTGCAAACAGTCCTATATGGAATCAGATTAAGGCAGACATTTTAAATACAGATGTAATAGTGCCATCAGAAAGTGAAACTACATCTATTGGTGTGGCAATGCTATGTGCATTAGGTCTGTCTGTATATAAAACATTAGAAGAGGCACATAACTTAATTAAGCAAGAAACAACAAAATACTCCCCGAATAAACAAAATGTATCAGTTTACTGCCAAGGTTTTAACCGTTATAAAGCTTTATCAAAAATGGCAACGGGGGATTGTAATGGTTCATAAAAAATTGCGGACTCCGTTTTTTGAAATAGGTGCAAAAAATTTTATGTACGGCAATAAATTGCTTGAAGTTGCAAAAGCCGCCGATGCCTGCGCAATAGATAATAACATTGATGTAATATTTATTGCACCCTATACAGATATTCGTATGATTGCACGTTCAACTAAACGTTTACTTGTATTTGCGCCTTATATGGATACTTTGCGTCCAGGTCGTGGACTTGCAGATGTTTTGCCAGAAGCAATAAAAGATGCTGGTGCTAGTGGTGTAATGTTAAACCATAGCGAACGTCAAATTTCACTACCTGTTTTACAACAAACTATTGAGAGAGCAAAGGAACTAGACCTTATAACTTTAGTGTGCGCAGGCAGTATTGCCGAGGCTAGAGCAGTTGCATGTTTAAGCCCCGACATAATCAACCCAGAGGAAACTAACTTAATTGGCAGTGGAATAGTTAGTGACAGCGATTTTGTTAGCAAATCCACTAAGGCAATAAAAGAAATCAACAGCAATATTCTTGTGGAACATGCTGCCGGCATAACAAAGAGTAGCCAAGTACGAAAGCTTATTTTGGCAGGTGCTGACGGTGTAGGTTCTGCATCTGGAATTTTTTTAGCAGATGACCCTATTAAAAATGTTAAGGCCTTCATATCGGCATGTAAAGGAGGATGATATGAAAATAGTAAATGAAGTGATAACTGTAACCTCTGTTGGATATCGCCCAACATTTCATCTGTTAACAGATGAGATAGAAGGCATTATACGTGGCCACAATATAAAAGAGGGACTCTGTACAATATATACCAGCCACACTACGTGTTCCGTCATTACTCAAGAAAAATCCTTTGATAAAACATATACGGATTTAGAGTATTTACAACAGGATTTCATTGAAATATTTGATGCAATTATCCCTGTATGTAAAAGAGAAGGTCAATACTTACACCCTGGTCCACTACTGACAGAGTTTTCTGCCCAACATGGAGAGGAGAAGCCCCAAACTTTAAATACCGATGCTCATTTACGGTCGGCATTAATTGGGCGAAGCGAAAGCATGGGAATTGTAGAAGGGAAACTTGACCGTGGCATGTTTGGACATATATATTTTATAGATTTTGACCAAACCTGCACAAGAGAGCGAAAAATTAAAATACAAATAATAGGACAATAGGAGGTCTTCGTATGAAAAAAATATTTTGTATATTGCTAATAGCTATGGGTATGTTAGTTTTTGCCGCATGTAGTAACGATGGTTCTGGACAAGGACAAACGCCATCATCAGGCGATAGGCAACAAGTTGAGCTACAAGTTTTAATCGGTCAACCACGATTTAGAGAGCAATACGAGCATATTTTTGATTTATTTATAGAAAAGGTTGCAGCAGAAGGCATTGATCTTACTATAAGCTTAGAAATGCCTGCAGATAATGCGAGTGCAATATTGCAAACAAGAATGGCTACAAATAATAGCCCTGATATTTTTAATTTTCATGCGTTAGTTTATGGGCCAACTTATTTCCGGGCTGGCTGGCTTGCAGATTTATCCGGGCAATCTTTTATAGATAGTTTATTCCCAACAGCAAGAGACGCAGTTACAGTTGAAGGAAATATCATAGGATTACCATTAGAGTCTGTTGAGTGGGGATATTTACTTAACTATGATATTTTTCAAGAATTAAATTTAGCAATACCAAATACTATTAGCGAAATGAGAAATGTAATTGCTGTACTTGAAGCAAATGACATCGTTCCATTTCAGCTGGCATATGGAGATGCCTGGGTTGGTGGTTTAAATCTACCACTTGCAGGTGGTGCATTAATAAACACCATCGCCCCAAATTTTATTGAAGACATGAATGCTGGCGTTGGTTCTTTTGCACAACTTGAGGCAATGTTTGATATTATCGACTTAGCAGATGCCCATGGTTCGCCACGCCCATTTGAAACAGGTGCAGACCAAGCCGCCGCTGACTTTGCAAATGGTGGCGCAGCAATGCATATTCAAGGGCCTTGGATGGCAGATGCAATTTTATCAGTAAATCCAGACTTTAACTTACTTGTTGCACCGCTTCCTGTTACAGATGACATTGCGGCTACAATGATTAATGTAAGCTATTCTACTGCCCTTGGTGTTTCAAGCTTTAGTGAACATCAAGAACTTGCTGCAAGACTCGTAAACTTCTTTTTAGACCCAGCCCATACAAATGATTTCTTCCAAAGTTTTGGTTTTGATGCTGTATCATACCTTCATAATTTTGACTCTCATCCATGGCAAACCCTTGCGTCAGAACTCGTTGAGCAAGGCAGAGCATACCTTGACCCAGATATACCAGGGCCTGTAAAAGTAGAATTTGACGTAGCAATTTCTAGCTATGTTGCAGGCACAATGACTAGGGCAGAAGTTATTCAAGTCCTTGATGAAACATGGGCAACTTATTTGCAATACCGTTAGGAAGCAAATTGAAATTAGAGTGACGCATAGGGGGCTGTATCAAAATTGGAAACCCAATTGAGATACAGCCCAATCAAAAGGGACAGCGTCCCTACTTAAATGGAGGTACGCATGAGTTATTCAGAAAAAAAACGCAGCTTAAAGAATCTTAAATACTTATTGCTCTTTACATTTCCAGCTTTGGCATTTTATTTTGTATTCTTGTTTATACCTATTACAAGTGCCATTTATTATAGTTTTACAGATTGGTCTCCTGTTAGACCAGATTACTCCTTTGTTGGGCTTAATAATTACATTGAAATATTTACAAGAGATAGACATTTTACAAATGCACTAAGGCTAACAATGCGCTTTACTATTTTTATTTTTGTTTTGCAAAATATAATTGCATTGGGTCTTGCATTGCTTGTTGAAACACGCACAAAATCTAAATCATTCTTTAGAACAATATTTTTCTTGCCCAATATGTTTAGTTTAATTATTAGCTCTTTAATGTTTCGCTTCATATATACCAGGGTTTTTGTTGAAGTTTCCGAATTGCCGTTTTTAGGTTTTTTTGACCAATCATGGCTAGGCGACCCACAGGTAGCATTTTGGTCTATCCTTATTGTAAGTTTGTGGAATGGTGCTGGGTATATGATGATTATTTACATGGCAGCACTACAAAGTGTCCCTGCAAGCATAACAGAGGCAGCTAAAATTGATGGAGCAAATGGATTTAGACGCTTAACAAAAATTACTCTACCCATGATTATGCACGCTATAACGATTTGCTCATTTTTAACATTAATTAGAGGATTTCAAATTTTTGATGTGGTTTTTCGTTTAACAGGTGGTGGACCAGGCCGTGCAACACAGGTTGTAGCACTAAATATATTTGAAGAAGCCTTTCAGCAGCCCCTTCGTTATGGTTATGCAAATGCCAAAGCTATGATATTTTTTGCAGTGATACTTCTTATTACCCTTATCCAAACTGGAGTAATGAAAAAAATGGAAATAGAGTCGTAGTAAAGGAGCTATGTAACTCATGAAATCAAAAAATATGATTAATGTGTGTTGTTTGTTTTTTTTAGCTATATTCGGATTCATTGCATTCTTCCCAATTTATATGGCGGTACTCAACTCATTTAAAACTCAGGGAGAAATGTTTACATCTGTCCTTGCCTTACCCAATGAATGGACACTTCAAAATTACGTTGACACAATACAAAGGATGGATATTTTTCGCAACATATGGAATACTGTAATTGTAACTTTGGTAGGACAAACTGGTATTGTTATATGTGCGTCTTTAGCTGGCTGGCGTTTATCAAGAACCTCTGGCAAACTAAGCAGTTTTATTTTTATATTATTTTTATCATCTATGCTTATTCCATTTAATGCAATAATGGTTACGCTTGCACAGGTTGCATCCACTTTAAACTTGGCAGATAGCTTAATTGGTTTAGGCCTTATTTACACTGGATTGGGTACAAGCATGGCACTTTTTCTGTACCATGGTTTTGTAAAAACAGTACCTAGGGAACTAGAAGAATCCGCAAGAATTGATGGTTGCGGAGAATTTCAAATCTTTTTTAAAATTGTATTTCCACTACTTAAACCAATTACAGCAACAATACTCATTTTAAATAGCTTATGGATATGGAATGATTTTTTGCTACCAATGATTATGCTATCTAATGTTAATAACCAAACTTTAATTTTGGCAATTAATCGTTTTTTCGGAGAGTTTACAACAGACTGGCCAAGGGTTTTGTCTGGCTTAATAATGACATCTATACCTGTTGTAATTTTTTATGTACTGTTTCAAAAAAATATTGTAGCAGGTATTGCAGAAGGAGCGATTAAATAAAATGTGGATTAGTTTAGAAAAAGACGTAAAACTTAGCCCATCACTGCCAAGTGATAAGATGCATCTCAATTCTTTTTACTTGAAAGAGCTTAAAACAGATAATTTACTATTGCCATACAGAGAAGAGGCAGGACTTGCCGGGTTATTAAACTATAGACTCAAAGATGTGCATGGTGGCTGGGATTCGCCTTTAAGCCAAATTCGTGGAACATTTACGGGACACTGGCTAAGTGCCGTCGCCCATATTTATGCCCAAACAGGTGATAAAGAACTAAAAGTCCGTGGAGATTTTGTTGTTTCGGAAATAAAACGCTGCCAAGAAGCAAATGGCGGCAGATGGTTATTTCCAATTCCAGAAAAGTATTTGTTGCGCCTTAAAGAAGGCGGACGCTTTTGGGCTTCATTTTATGTTTGCCACAAGGTTATTATGGGCTTGGTTGATATGCATTTGTATGCACAAAATTCAAATGTTTTGCCAATGCTTTCACAGGTGGCAGACTGGTTTGTAGAATATAGCCAAGATATATCTCGAGAACAAATGAACAAAATTATGGATGTTGAAGAGACTGGTGGAATTGTAGAGATATGGGCAACCCTTTATAGCCTAACTAAAGACGAACGCTATAAAACATTGATGATTAGATTTCAGCGTCCAACTTTTATGGAGGGTTTGCTACAAAAAAAAGATGTAACAACAAATATGCACGCCAATATACAAATACCTGAAGTCCATGGCATGGCAAAATGTTATGAAGTAACTGGCGAGATTAAATATCGTGAAGCAGTTGAAGAATTTTGGCGGCAAACAGTAACAGAGCGTGGAGCATTTGCCACTGGCAGTCAAACTTGCGGGGAAGTATGGACTCCACCTGGCCGTCAGATATCACGACTGGGGGAAACCAACCAGGAGCATTGTGTTGTTTACAATATGATTAGACTTGCAGATTATTTGTACCGCTGGACAGGTGATGCTATTTATGCCGACTATATTGAAAGAAATATTTATAATGGTATTTTTGCACAGGGCTTCTGGCAAGGAAGAGCCCAAGATAGTTTGTGTGAATATGAGGCAGAAACAGGCTTAGTTTCCTATTACCTACCGCTATCCGCTGGGTCACACAAGAAATGGGGTAGCAAGACCCAAGATTTTTGGTGCTGTCATTGTACTCTGGTACAGGCAAATTCAATTTATAATAAATTTTATTTGCATCAAAAAAACAATGAACTAAGAATTGGTCAATACTTCCCATTTACTGCAAAAACAGAAATTAACAATATTTCTGTAAATATTAGCCTTGAAGTTTTAAGTGGTGGCGGTAATATGATTAAAATTAACGACTATACAGCAAGTGAAAAACCACAAAGTCTATCTGTAAAAGTTATATTAAATTGCGAAAATTCAGTTAATGCAACGGTTGGCTTTCGTATTCCTTGGTGGGCAAAAGGTGATGTGACCTATGAGACTAATTGTAAAGTTAAAGCAGAAAATAACAATGGATTTTTAATGCTAACAGGGGACTTTAGCCAAACGGAAATTACTGTGCATATTCCTCGCGGAATTACACTTTGGCCACTGGCAGATGCTACAAATTACAATGCATTTCTTGATGGGCCTGTATTGCTGGCTAGCATCGTTAATGAAGAAAGACAATTGGTTTCAACATCAGACCAGCCATTACTTGTGCCACATGAAGAAAAAAAATGGCATGATTGGAGCAATCAGTATAAAACAATAGGTCAGCCCATTAATTTTGTGTTTAAACCTATTTATGACATTGGGTTTGATAAATACACGGTTTATTTTCCAATGACCGAAAAGAGCAATAGGTAGATATGCGATTTAGAAGTAAAATAATTATGACATATACTATGTTTTTTGTTATGGTAACTTTCCTATTTGTTGGAGTATTTTATTTTATTAATTTACAGCACTTACGTAGGCGAGAGGTAGATAGTATCGTATCTGCCTCTTATGTTCGTGTGCAAATTATGGAAAACATAGTACGAGACATGGAGCAGGTGGTTCACACTATTTTATCAGATTCCGCTGTAATAAGTTCATTTAGGGTATTTTCTGATACAGAATTTGAATCCTTAGAAGAATTTTTATTTTGTGAGTCTGTGTCTACAATTCAGTCCCAAATAAATTTATTTGGACCATCTAATCGTTTTTATAAGATTATTGCTTTTAATAGATATGGTTTTGCTATTTCAAATAGGTCCTTTTTAGAAAATGTACTAATAAACTCTGACACTACTCAAATTGAAAATTTATCTTACATGAATCAACTTTTAGCTAACCAAGGACGAGGTATACTTGTTGGCTTACAGCAACAAAATTGGCAGACCATGAATGATACATTTGTAATATCCTATGCCGTTGGCGTGGAATATTCAAACCTTGGTTTTATAGAAGTTCAAGTGTCTAAACAAGCACTCGATGACATTTTTATAAACAATGAAATGCATTATAGCTTTTTATTTTTAACGTCATCAAAGGATTTTTTTTATGCTACAGAAAATGAATATTTGCAGACCGAAAGTATTGTTGATTTGTTTCAAAATGCCAATGAAGATTCATCAAATGGTGTAATAGAAATCATAGATGAAAATGGACGTAGGCGACTTGCATACTTATCACATTCAGATACTTTTGGGTTTTATTTAATCACAATGTCAGAAGCAAATGTTAGAGGTCAATTATTTCTTACTGTATTACCCCTTAGTTTGATTGTTTTAATTGGCGGTGTAATAGTATCAATAATTTTTATTAATCTAACTTCCAGACACTTAACTAAGCCAATTCTTCAGTTGCAAAATTTAATGGAAAATACCCAACTAGCAAATATGATAACAAATGACCCACTTGCAGAAATGCCAGATGATGAAATAAAAACCCTTTATACTGCCTATAAAAGCTTACTTCTGCGACTGGACAAGTCCATAGTAAAAAATGAGCAGCTGTCTATTATGCAGCTTCAATCACAATTTGATTTACTGCAAGCCCAAGTAAATCCACATTTCATTTTTAATGTGCTAAATGTGATATCCAACAGAGGTGTTATTTTAGACGATGATATTACATGTGAAATATGTAGGCATCTGGCTTTAATGCTAAGATATTCAACAAATACTAAAGATAAATTTGCTACCGTTCAAACAGAAATAAACTATGTAGAGCTTTATCTTAGCTTATTAAAATATAGATACGAAAATAAATTGTCATATAGTATTTCCTTAGCAAGTGAAATATGTAACAATAATTTACCACGAATAGTTGTTCAACAAATCGTAGAAAATGCTATTGAACATGGCATGGGTGAGCTTCAAGACAACTTGCATATTGAAGTAGTTGGCAAAGAAATTTCAAATGGATGGCAAATAAAAGTAAGTGATAATGGGGTGGGCATTAGTGAAGATGCCCTTGCGCAAATAGAAACATCTTGGGCAAAATTAAAAGAAAAATTATCTGATAACAGACATAGTGTAGAGCTTGAAATAGGTGGAATGGGCCTTGTTAGCTCTTTTGCCCGTCTATTTATTTTATATCAGGATAACTTTGAAATGGAAGTAAAGCCACTGTCCAGTGGGGGGACTACAGTAACCATCAAAATAATCTCTTAGATTAGGTGAGCAAATGTACAAAGTAGTAGTTGTTGATGACGAACCAGTTGCATTAAATCATGTTTGCAATATTATTAAAAAGAAATGCCCCACATTTGAAGTAATAGGGATGGCAGGAAGTGCAACAGAAGCAATTAGACTAATAGAAACACATATACCCGATTTAGTTATTACAGATATCCACATGCCAGGCATGAATGGTATATCTTTGTCCACATGGATAAAAGAACATTTCCCTGAAATTTTAACAATAATTGTAAGTGGCTACTCAGAATTTGAGTATGCAAAAAAAGCTTTAAAAACAGGTGTCAGTGAGTATTTGCTAAAGCCCCTTACTCCACCTGAAATGATAGCAACTATGAATGTTATAGAAAATAAATTGAAGCATAAATTCTATATTAAAAGAAATAACCTTATTAGAGCCTTATGTAACAACGAAAATATAGAAGCGAGACTTATAAACAAATATTTTGCAGCTGGAAAATATTATGTGGCTATTGTACGAAAAAACGGTTTGCCACGAAGGTTTGAACGGCGTAGCGGCTTTGAAATTTTTTCTAATGAAGAAGAAAATTTTTATTTATATGGTCGAGATGAATTTGAGTCTTTGTACTTAATACCGGAAATATTTTTTAATAGGTACAATTATAAAAAAATGATTGAACGGCTCTTTGATAGTACAAAAAGCGAGCAATTTTATATAACGCTACTTACTTCCGCTAAAACATTTGAATTAGAAAAAATTTCAGAAACTATTGCAAATTTATACAGATGTTTAAATGAGCGTATTGTTATAGGTGCAAACCAGCTTTTGTATATTGAAACACTAGAACCTTTTTTAGTAAATAACACTAAAGAAAGGGAAGCGTTTGAAAAATTAGAACATGCCCTTAGAATAAAAGACACTCGACGACTATTTGCTGAACTTAATAATATTTTTAGCCTATGGGAAAAGCATGGCTTTAACCAAATTTATATTGAAGGACGAATAAAATATTTATTACAAATAATCATGAACGTTTGGGTTGTCAATATTGACAAAGCACATGTAGAGTATCTAATTGATGATGTCTTCTTTGATTCTGTAAATATGGGCGAGTTGCGAGAAAACACAATTGATATTATTAAATTATGTTTTCCCGAACTCAAAAGTGGATTACAAGATGACAAAGATCAATTGTTTGATACTATTATACGCTATATCAAAAACAATTTAGCAGAGTCTATTTCTATTAGCAAAGTTTGTAAAGAATTTGGAGTCTCTCAAACTATGCTCAGTAGAATGTTTAGAAAAAATCTAGACACATCTTTTAATAACTATATAACTGTAACACGAATTAACCAAGCAAAACAGTTAATGAAAAGCAATGAAAATACTTTCATAAAAGATATTGCATTACAAGTAGGCTATACAGACCAATTTTATTTTAGTCGTATTTTTAGAACAGTTACAGGCACTTCACCTAAGCAATACATGGACTCATTGTAAATGTCTAAACGACTTTGGTGAAACACCAACCACTGCCTTAAACACTTCGTTTTAAGTCATTGTATAGTGGAAGTTGCACAAAAACAATTATCTGTTTTTTAATAAAGGTGTTCATTTTTTATAATACATGCTTTGCAAGGAGTTCTTCTACATTTTTTAAGCCGTAAAATAGCAAAAAGTCTTCAGAAGTGCCAAACAGTATAGGACGACCCGGTGCGTCTAGCCGTCCTGTTTCTGTAATTAACCCCTGTTCCATCAGCTTGTTTACACTGTGGTCACAGTTTACGCCGCGAATGCCCTCAATAACGGCTTTAGTCACTGGCTGCTTAAATGCAATAATTGCAAGGGTTTCAAGAAGGGTTTGAGAAAGGGGACGGCGGGGTTTTACTTGTAATAACCGCTGAACATGGGGGTAATATGCTGGATTTGTACATAGTAAATAACAATCATCAACTTCCATAAGCTGAATGCCTGAATTTTGTATTGTATAGGTGTCTGACATTTGAATCAAAAGATTGCGGGTCATGGGAATATCACAACCTAGGGCTTCAGCCAGTTTGGCTATGGGTACGCTTTCTGTACTGGCAAAAAGCATGGCTTCTAATATTTTTTCCCGTTCAGACTTTAAGCCAGGCATGGTCGTACCTCCACGTCTTCAAAAGGGGTTTGCTGATTTGTATGTATCTTTCCGCGCCGTACAAGCTCTAACATGGCTAGAAATGTCACAACCATTTCACGGCGGGTACGGCATTCGTAAAAAAGGCTTTTTAAGCTTAGATGACCTACAGTGTTTAATAATTTTGTGATGTATTCTACTTTGTTTGCCACTGTAAAAACTTCACGGGGCATTTCACCATAACCTGCACGCACTTTGTCTATTTTATCTTCTTGCCTGTTCATGACATCAGCAAATATTTCAGCCAAATGAGAAAGAGAAATGAGGTCTACGATAGGCTGATTATTTTGTGATTCATGAAAGATTTTTAATAAGGCTTTATCCCCTGCCCCAAGTAATCTTTCGCCTATAGGGGTGAGATTTTGCAATTGTTCGGCAATGGTTTGGGCTTGCTGATACGCTAAAAGTTGGCGCGCCAAGGCATCCCTCGGGTCTTCTTCAGGGGATTCACCTTCCATTTTAGGGCGAGGTAAAAGCATTTTAGACTTTATTTCTAAGAGTGTGGCTGCCATGACTAAAAATTCGCTCATTTCGCTCATGTTCGGCGGAAAATTTGAAATCACATCCAAATATTCCGCCGTCACTTGAGCGATTGGAATGTCATAAATATCTATTTCACTACGGCGGATAAGCGTCAGAAGCAAGTCAAGGGGGCCTTCATACGCTTCCAGTTTAACATCCAGCATTAAAACCACACCAATCTCATGAAGAAATCAATGATTGGATTGAGCAACATGGGTATCACGCCAAAAATCAGCAGTATAATGACAATGGCTTGAATAGGTTTTTCACGCTGATTTAACTGCATAACCGTGTTTGGAGACACAAATAGGGGAAGGAGTTTACTGCCTGCAAGGGGATACATAGGAATAAGGCTGAAAATTGCAAGACCGATATTCATAGCGGCAAAATGATGGATACTGCTGTGGGCAACATGCATAAATAGTACTGGGATGTCGTTTCCAGATACCATACCAAAAAGACTGTCTACAAATGTTGACCACAAAAACATCACCAGCATTCCCACAAATAAATTTGTAATAATGGGCATGATGTGTACCAAAATCACGCCTAGGCGGCGGTCTTTGTAGTAAAATGCAGAGGTTGGCACAGGTCGTCCCCAACCTACCCCAAATGCCAGCATAAACAGAAAACCAATAGGTTCAAAATACTTTAGCGGGTTCCAAGACAAGAAACCCGCCTTACGTGGAGATGGGTCGCCCAACACAGCCGAAGTACAAGCTTTTACCCATTCGTGAATCATTGGGGCAAGAAATGCCCCTGGCAATGGCGCAAGGAGTACCCCTATGGATAATATAAGAAAATCCATTATGCTCTAATCTCCGCGTCATATTTCTTTTCTAGGTTTTGCAAAATTGCCGTGATGAATTTACTTACATCTTCCACAGTTAAAGTGCGGTTGTGGTCGCGGAAGCGTAAGGCGTATGCTACAGATTTATAACCCTCACCAACTTGAGGTCCTCTGTATACGTCAAAAAGTTTAATTTCTGCAAGACTTCCACCGCCTTTTTCCCGAATAGCCTCTTCTAAGGCTGACGCAGAAACTTCTTCCCGTACTTTAAATGCCAAGTCACGGTCAAGGGGGGGGAATGTATGGGGTTTTGTGAATTTGAACGTGTAGGCTTCGGCAATTTCATGAAGGTCAGCTATATCTATCACAGCAACATATACCCGCTTTTTAGGGTCGTACAGGTCATAATTTCTAGCCACGGCAGGATGAAGTTCACCTAAATAGCCCACTTTTATGCCCGCTTCCCGTGGGTTAGGGTTTGTTTTTACAGCAATAGAAGCGGTACGACCTGGGTGAAGGAATGGGCATTCATAAACCTCAAAAACTTGGGGACGGTTTGTTAGGGTGGTCAACAGTGATTCCATGTCGCCTTTCATAGAAAGGAAGTCCATTTCTATACCATATGCCGCCATTGCCAAGTAAGGGCGTTCTTTTGGTAAATCAGCCGTTTCATCGGCATGATAAGTATAACCTATTTCAAAAAGGGCTGCCGTTTCATTGCCCTTGTTAAAATTGCGGGAAAGGCATTCAAGCAATCCATTGACTGGAATAGAACGCATGATACCAAAATCCTCTCCCAATGGATTTTTTATCCTAATGGCATTGCGCTGGGTACAATCTGGAGGAATATTCAGCTTGTCAAAAACTTTCGGGCTTTCAAATGGAAAAGTTACCGCTTCATTGTATCCAAGGGCTATCATCGCTTTTTTAATATTTTCTTGACGGCGACGGCGCAGAGTTTTTCCTGCCCCAGGCAGTGCCGCTTCCCCATGTACAGCCTGTGTATGTTTTGAAGGAATATTATTATAACCATAGAAACGTGCCACTTCTTCTGCCAAGTCTGCCGTACAAGTGATATCTGCACGGAAGGTAGGAATTATTGCATTGTACATAGAATCGCTGGTTTTGCTTGTTTTAATGTTTACCCTTTGTAAATATGCACAAATATTTTCCTCGCTTAAATGCTCTAAAGAAATGCCCAGCAAGCTATTGATTTTTTTAGGGTCAAAGGTGATGGACTTTTCTTCACGCTTTCTAGGGTAGACATCAACCACACCCGAAACAACTTCCCCGCACCCTAAAAGCTCGATTAACTCCATGGCACGGTTTACGCTGATAATTGGTTGATTTGGGTCTTGCCCTTTTTCAAAGCGGGCGGAAGCATCTGTACGCATTCCAAGTGTGCGGGCAGTTTGTCTGATGTTTGCTGCGTCAAAATTGGCAGATTCAAATAAAACCGTTGTGGCTTTTTCAGTTATCATAGAGTTTTCGCCACCCATCACCCCTGCAATGCCAAGGGCTTTTTCATGGTCGGCGACTAATAGATTCGTGTCATTTAAGACACGCTCTGTGCCATCAAGGGTGGTAAATTTTTGTCCATTTTCTGCGGTACGCACAATGATACCATGCTTGCCGTCTTTGACTGCCACAGTGCTAATATCAAAAGCATGAAGGGGCTGCCCATATTCCAGCATGACATAATTTGTAATGTCTACAATATTGTTAATCGGACGCAGACCTGACGCAGAAATGCGGCGGCGCAACCATTGGGGAGACGGCGCAACTTTTACATTTTTAACAACACGGGCAGTAAAGCGAGCGCAACGGGTGGTGTCTGCTATTTCAACGCTCACCATATCGGCAACATTGCCTTCTCCTTTTTCTTGTAAAGAAATTTCAGGCAATTCAAAGGACATATCATATACAGCGGCGGCCTCTCGCGCCATACCTATAAGACAATTGGTGTCAGGACGGTTAGACAGCACATCAAAGTCAATCACTTCTTCACAAAGTTCCATGGGGATTCTTGCGTCTGAACCTAGTGGATATTTTTCAACATCCAAGTTTGGAAAGACGTAAATCCCATTTTCGGGGGCTTCGGGATAATCGGCTTCAGTACAGCCAAGCTCATCAATAGAGCAAAGCATTCCGTTAGAGTCCAGCCCACGCATTTTTGACTTTTTTATTTTAAGCCCCCCTGCCAAAGTTGAACCATGGACAGCAACGGGAATATAATCGCCAACTTTTAAATTATCTGCACCTGTGATAATTTGCAGTGTTTCTGTGCCTACATTGGTTTGTGTCACCCACAGCTTGTCCGCGTCTGGATGACGTTCTAAGGATACAATTTGCCCAACCAGCACATGACTTATTTCTTCGCCTATACGGTTTATGCCTTCCACGGCATTACCAGCGTCAGTCATTTTTGCAAGAAAGTTATTTGTTTCATCTTCTATTTTGGTTACTTCGCGCAACCAGGACATTGGAATATTCATATTTTTTAGTTACGCTCCTTTAAATTGGTTTAAGAACTGTACATCATTTTCAAAATATAAACGTGGGTCGGATAAACCGTGAAGTGCGCTGGTAATACGGTCAATGCCAATACCAAAGGCATATCCAGAATATTCATCTGGGTCTATGCCAGATTTTTTCAATACTTCTGGATGTACCATACCACAACCCCAAAGTTCTACCCAACCACTGCCTTTGCACACGCGGCAATCTGATTTTCCACTGCCGCAAACATAACAAGTGATATCCACCTCTGCACTAGGCTCTGTAAAGGGAAAATGGCTTGGGCGCAATCGAATATTTGCTTTTTCACCAAAAACATACTTTACGATGATTTCTAACATGCCCTTTAAATCACCAAAGGTAATGCCTTTGTCAATAACCAGCCCTTCCATCTGATGGAATACAGGTGTATGTGTCGCGTCAATTTCATCTCGTCTAAAAACTTGCCCCGGTGCAACAATTCTAATAGGTGGCTTACGTGTCTCCATGGTACGAATTTGTACAGGGGAAGTGTGAGGACGTAGCACAAGATTGTCATTGATATAAAAAGTGTCCGCTTCGTCCCGAGAAGGATGATTGTGGGGTGCGTTGAGCGCGTCAAAATTATGATAGACTGTTTCAATATGAGGGCCATCGACAATGTCAAACCCAAGATTTACAAACAAATCTTCTAAACGAGAAAATGTGTTGGTGATTGGATGTAAACGCCCTTGTGGTTTTCTGCGCCCAGGTAAAGTCACATCCATGACTTCTGATTTTAATGCGTTGTTTTGGGCTTCAAGTTCTAGGCGAACACGTGCCGATTCTATTTTTTCTTGTACAAAATCCCGCACTTCATTTGCTTTTTTACCCATTTCCTTGCGGGCTTCTGCCGGAAGCGAGCCAAGATTTTTGAGCAACAAGGTCATTTCACCTTTGCGTCCAAGCATTTTTACCCGTAAATCTTCCACTTCGGAAGATGCTTTGGCAGCAGCAATCTTTTCCTCTATTTGCTGTTTTAGTTCGTTCAATTTTTCAATCACTTGTGTCACACACCTTTTACTCATTTATGTTAAAAATTCATGCTAAAATATAAGACCTTGTCATTATAAGCTAAAATCCAATTTCTTGCCAGTACTTTACTCCCCTACAATATAAGACAAGTTTCTTGACTTCCTATGGTTGATATGATACGTTCTAAGCAGTTGGTATACTTGGAGGTTATTATGAGAAAATTGGGATTTTTTGTACTTGCAATGTGTTTGATATTTGCTTTTTCCAGTTGTTCCCTTGTAGATGCTTTTTGGGAAGGCTTTGAAGAAGGCTGGCATGGCAGTGCGGCATCTTCTACTCCTGCACCAGCGACAGAGCTTACGGTTGCGCCAACGCCTGAAAATACATTAACAGCGGCACAAATATTTGAGTATAATGCCGATGCAGTTTTTACTATTTATGTATCTGCTGACAATAATGATTTTCACTCAGCAGGAAGCGGCTTTTTTGTTGATTCAACAGGTGTTGCCGTAACGAATCATCATGTGATTACAGGGTGGCCATATGCTATCATTCGTACCCACAGCGGGTGGGAGTTTGATATTAGCGGCTATTACTCTTATGATTTAGAAAACGATTTGGCAATTATTCAAGTTGAAGGGCATGACCCCTCATGGCGCAGTTTCCCATTTCTTTCAGTGGGAGATTCTAGTGCGTTAAGCATTGGTGATAATATTTATGCAATTGGTAGCCCCCTTGGGTATCATAATACATTTTCAACCGGGATTGTTTCACGATTTAGTGATGTTTCCGAATTTGGAATTTACCGTGTTTATGGCATGATTCAAATTACCGCACCCATTTCTGGCGGAAGCAGCGGCGGGGCTTTATTAAATAGTTATGGACATGTAGTTGGCGTAACAGCGGCAGGTTATTTTGACACAGCTGCCCAGTCAATAAACTTTGCAATTCCTATTGCACGGGTAGATTTGTCTGCCACCACTTCTGGTGTTCATGCATTACCCCTTGGTGACGCACACTACATTAGCGAAGAAAACCTTGTAGGCACTTGGCTTTGGAGCGGCGGCGACTATGTATTTCATGCTGACGGAAGCGGCGACCGTATTTGGGACGGTGTTTTTGACGAATTTGAATGGGAAATTGCCCATGGCATGGTACTGGTTTTATCCTTTGAAGACGACAATGAAGAGCGTTGGGTCATTTATGTGGTTAGCGAAGATGAAGTGAGTATTGGCGGTGCGCTGTTTACAAGATATGAAGCACCTGAACTTGACGAGATTGGGCGCACGCTTGTAGGTGAGTGGACTTGGGAGCAAGGTTGGTACATTTTTTATGAAGATGGTAGCGGCACACGAGACTGGAGTGGGCATTTGAATACATTTAGATGGCACATGGAAGGCTCTACCGTTGTATTTTACCCTGCAAACGAGGATACTGAACGTTGGCATGTGAATGTAATCAACCAAAACGAATTAACCATTGGCGGTGCGCCTTTTAGACGGCAATAAATGGAGTATTGACAAATTCTTATAGTATGATGTATACTTTTAGCGTAACTTCGACAAAATTTAATAACACATCAAGAGTGGTGGAGGGTCAGGGCCCTAGGAAACCCGGCAACCAGCTTTAGCGATAGCTAAGATATGGTGCTAACTCCCCCAAGCTTATCTTTGCTTTTGTTAAAAGATTTTGCTTGGAAAGATGTAATAACTCACATCATTATAGCCCTGTAAAGGGCTTATTTTTTTAGGAGGTAATTCAAATGCATTTATTTACATCAGAATCCGTTACAGAAGGGCATCCAGACAAGCTTTGCGACCAAATTTCAGACGCGGTGCTTGATGCTATTTTAGCCCAAGACCCTACAGCACGTGTGGCATGTGAGGTAATGACAACAACAGGCATGGTGCTTGTCGCAGGTGAAATTACAACCACATGCTATGCAGACATTAAAAAAATCGCCCGCGATACGATTCGCGAAATAGGCTACACAGGCGGAAACATGGGGTTTGATGCAGACGCTTGCGCAGTGCTTGTCACCCTTTCAGACCAATCTCCAGACATTGCAATGGGTGTTAATGCTTCGCTGGAAAGCCGCGAAGATGGGGCAGAAAATGCTGACATAGGCGCAGGCGACCAAGGCATGATGTTTGGATATGCTTGTGATGAAACAGAAGCACTTATGCCTTTGCCCATTTCTCTGTCTCATGCACTCACCCGTAAGCTTGCCGAAGTACGTAAAGATGGCACAGTGCCATATCTTCGTCCAGACGGCAAAGCACAAGTAACCGTTGCTTATGATGATAATAAAAAACCTATTGGCGTAAGTGCTGTCGTTGTTTCAACCCAACATTGCGAAACTGCTACCAATGAGCAAATTCGTTCAGACATTATGAATCATGTAATCAAAGCGGTCATTCCAGCCAATCTTCTAAGCGCAGATACAAAGTACTATATCAACCCCACAGGACGCTTTGTCATTGGCGGGCCTGTTGGTGATGCTGGGCTTACAGGGCGTAAAATTATTGTAGATACTTATGGTGGATACGCCGCCCATGGCGGTGGTGCGTTCTCTGGTAAAGACCCTACAAAAGTTGACCGTTCGGCTGCTTATATGACAAGATATATTGCCAAAAACATTGTCGCCGCAGGGCTTGCAAGCCGCTGTGCCATTGAGGTGGCATATGCAATCGGCGTTGCCCAACCTGTGTCTATTTTTGTTGACACCCAAGGCACAGGCAAAATCTCTGACACAAAACTATCAGAACTTGTAACAAAACATTTTGATATGCGTCCTGCTGCCATTATCAATTACTTTAAGCTTCGCCGCCCTATTTACAAGCAAACCGCAGCCTATGGGCATTTTGGCAGGACTGACTTAGACCTTCCATGGGAAAAAACAGATATGGCTGAAACATTAAAAAAAGCTGCACAATAGTACTTTTATAAAGTAATAAAATACAGTTGTAAAATCAATGAATCAAATCATCTTAATAAGGCTTGGCAGTTTAAACCCTAACAAAAAGGGGCGTTTAAAGTAAACGCCCCTCAGACCGAAGCCCCCTGATATCAGGGGGCTTTTGCATATACTAAATTTCACCATTTTTGCAAATTTTCCACTTAATTTATTGCTTTAACTATGAATTACTTTATTAGGATTTAACAAGTCATGAAAATGACCTTTATTTTCGTACAATTCATCAAAAGTTCCATGCTCAACCAGCTCTCCATTTTTCATAACCAGTATGCCATCACATTTTCTTAATGTGTCTTCTGAATACTTATGGGTAACAAATATACATGTTAGTTCATCTATATTAAGAATAGCGTTTTCTATATCACGCGCAATAATGCTGTCTAAACTTGCAGTTGCTTCGTCCAAAATCAATACTTGGCTACCTTTTAAAAGGGCGCGTGCTATAGATACACGTTGACGCTCTCCTCCAGAAATGGTATTTCCACCTTCGCCAAGTATTGTTTCAGACCCATTTGGAAGTACTGCTTCAAAATGGGTAAGATTAGCCTTTTCCATAGCAACACGATATGCCTCGCTACTGTAATTATTGTATAACATTACATTGTTCCTCAAAGTATCATCAAGAATAAAAACTGTTTGATGAAGCATAGAAAATATGCTAAATAAACTATCTCTGTCTATCTCACGGATATGATGACTATTTATCAATATATCACCTTCGTAATCATCATAATAGCCCATTATAAGCTTAATTACCGTAGATTTGCCTGAACCTGATTCCCCTGCAATGGCATACTTACCACCTTTTTTAAACTTATAATTTACATTTTTAATCGCTATAGATTTTTCAACACTCTGTTTTCCATTTATATCTTCATATGAAAATGTTACATTTTTAAATTCTACTCCATGCTCAATTGTAGTAATCTTTACCTTGCGGATTGTCTCATCTTTTTGATTCATCATATCCAACACACGCTTACCAATTGTTTTTGTAGATTTTATGTTGCTCATATGACTTGAAAGCACTGTAATGGGTTGTAAGACAGAGCCTCCGATGGCAATTATCGCAACAACTTCCCCTACCGATATATCCCCTTGAATAACAAAAAATCCTGCCACAAAATAATTTATAAAAGTGACAGTTTTTACAACCGCCATATTGATTGAGGTAATATCTGCGGTTACGGCTCCGGCTTTGTAACGCGCTGTCATAAAGTCCTTGATAGCATTAAAAAAATGGGGCTTAATATTTTCTTCTACACCAAAGGTTTTTATAACCTCAAAACCAGCTAAATAATCTTTTACCTTTTGAGTAAAGGACATAGACTTTGCGCTTTGCTCCATTTGAGTACTTGCTAGTTTTTTAGAAAATAATGTAGGAATGATAAGCGGAATGGCTGACGCAACAACAATAATACCCGCATTTATAGGACTGATTGTAGTGACTGCTATGACAGCAAAGGATACTGCAATAAAATCTTTTGGAAGCTGTGCCACTGGAGTAAAATACCTTGTAGCGATATTGTTTATGTCATTGTTTAATACAGATATATATTTGGCACTATTATCTTGATTAAAATTTGATATTTTTGTGGCAAGCACACTATCAAAAAAATCTTTTGCAAGTGTTTGATATGATTTATAAGTATAGGCGTAAAATAAACGGGTAAAAAAGGCTGTACACAGCCATATAAGGACAACAAAAATAACAGCAATCCATATGTATGAGAAAAAGTTATGCCTATCTCCGTTTATCATTTCATCAACAATATTCCCAGTAATCAAATGAGAACCAATCATCAAAATCTGAAGCAGTCCTCCAGATAATCCAGCAAAAACTAGAAGCCATGGATGGGCTAATATATATTTTTTCATGACTACCTCCAAAATAGTTTAAAGATATGCTCTACATAAACCCCCCTTTTTTATTTTACGATAAGAGGTCTTTTCTTGCTCTGTCCGTTTTTCACGGTTCAGTGCAGATATCAGGGGGGGCATATAATAAATTATTAAAATGAAACCATGATTCATATTATATAGATGTAAACATTGACTAAATGTTTTCATAGTGTTAATATTATTGCAAATTTAATCTTTAGGAGGGTTTTTGGTATGAAAAAAGCTTTAATGTTGTTACTTTCTGTGATAATGATGATTGGTTTCGTGATTCCTTTGTCTGCCACAGATTATGTTTTGGATGAAAATGTAGATTTTCACCGTGAAAGTGCGTATAGTGTGGCGAGAAATGTTATTGGTAGTATATTAGGGGAGCATTACGAAGCATCTCTGACGGATGAAAGGCGAGATGTTAGAGGATTTTCTAATGCGCTAAATGAATCTGTAATTTCAATAGTGTTTCATTTTGAAGATGGAAGCACATCAGAACCTTTTGCATTTTCTTTTTTATCACCCGAAGCCACTAGCGATACGATAGGTAGTGACTTAACAAGAGTAATTAGCAGTATTCAAATGGATTGGTGGGAACCTTGGAGTGTAAATGCAGGGTCTCCGCCAGTAGGTGTAAATATAACTGTGCCAATGATGGGTTTTGTATATTCTGGATGGGTTCCAAGAGTTGCTATGAATCGTGTTTCATCTACGATGTACGAACTTAGATTTAGAGGTAGTATAAATAGAGTAAGTATGTTGGGTTAGTGAATATATCTGTGTTTAATAAGGTTGAAAACCCCCTGATATCAGGGGGTTTTTGCATATAATAAATTTTAATTAAAGGGACACTATTGAACTGGATGGGTTATAGATACTGCGCGAGGTAGTATTGGACCTGATGGGTCATCGGCAGATACCATGGATGTCATGCCTAAAATAAACATGAATATCATCAATATAGCAAGTATGCATTTTTTCATAAAGATAAATCTCCTTCCATGAGTTGTGCGGAGACAGGTAGTATTGGATCTGATGGGCCATCGGCAGATACCATGGATGTCATGCCTAAAATAAACGTGAATATCATCAATATAGCAAGTATGCATTTTTTCATAAGGATAAATCTCCTTCCATGAGTTGTTTATAAATCTTCATTGCCTGTTGATTATAAGTTAGTGCAACTTTATACTTGATATTGTTTTCGCAATAGATACTAAGCCACTTAAAACAGCCCATCACAATCAAATACTTACCATATTCCACCAACTTTGGTATAGCTGTGTATTCAATATATTTTTGTGAAGCTTCATCATCCAGCATTGTAGAATGCTTAATCATCATTAACCATTCATACCACAGTGTTCCTTTTACAACTAATGGTAAACCTTTATCCAAGCAATTTTCCACCATTGCATTTTTATCATAAGTGCGAAGTAACGTTGCTTTATGGCACAGATATTCTTGCAATGCGTCACTATTACTATCACAGTATTCAGATGCTTTATCAAAGTTCAATAGTGCTTTATCAAAATCATCAGCATCTTGATAAACATTACCTATATCAAGATATACGCCATATAGTGTTAATTTATCGTCTTTTCTTTCCTTCATTAAGTACTTTAAGCAGTCGTTTAATATTGTTAATGCTCTTTCAGTTTCGCCTAACTTGCTAATATTAACGGCTAGAAGTCTTTGTGTGAGAATCCCAGCAGCAATGCTAATCGAATCAATTTCTTCTTTTTTAAATTTTTCTAAATATTTAATTGATAAATATGGATAACCTGTCCTTGTCAAGCACAATGCAATATTATAGAAAAGATTTCTACTATTTAGATTTAAGTTTAAACTTAACCGATTTCTATATTCTTCGGCTTTAAGATATAAAAATAGTGCTGACTTATAACGCCAAAGTGAATATTCTAATATCCCAAGGCAATTATAGTACCAATAAAAATGTTCATCAGAAAACTCATTTTCCCGCTTACTCAATTCAGACATCATCCGACGGCATTCTTCTTTGTTGCCTATTACAAAGTTATATCTTACACAAAACAATTCACATAAATTACGCAAATTCACATCAAAACACCATTGAGAACAACGGGCTAGTTCACTCAAAAATTCAGTAATCTGCTCATGATTACCCAAGTTAATCGCGTCGCTTTGTAAGTACAGCTTTTTTCTAAAAGCTTCCACTTCATCATCAGTTAAAGGGATATCTTTCGTATCTGTCGCCACTTTAAAGCGGTGTAGCAACTTATCAGTGACTCTGTGCGCCCCCGTTTCATAATAATACATAGTAGTCTCGCTATAGTTCATTTCAGTAGCCAATGTCAATCGTGATAGCCCAAGGGCTTCCCGAATGGCTCTCATTTTCTGTGGCAACGTCATTACTTCAACCACCTCATTTTCCAAATTACCAAGTAAAAGGTTTGTATTTCGACATAATTCAATTATAACGACATTATCTAAGGTAGTCAACAACAATTTATAAATAATTTTTACAAAATTTATTTCTTTATCTAAATATATGTTATCCCATAGTTGTAGGTGATTTTTTTACGCCTATTTTAAAATAAAACACAACACAAGCAAATAAATAAAAAAGGAGTGACACGCATGTCTGAATTAAAGACAAGAGAACAAATCCAGCCCCAGTTTAAATGGGACTTATCCGCACTTATTTCCAGTGATGAAGACTGGAACGCCAGCTTAAAAACCTTTGAAAGTGCATTTGAGTTAATCAAACAATACGAAGGTAAACTAAACCAATCTCCAGAAACCTTGCTGGAATGCTTGAAGCTTGAAGAATCATTAAAAATTTCTATCTCTAAACTCTTCCTCTATGCCTCTTTACAAAGAG
>WRAH01000026.1 GCA_009780315.1 Defluviitaleaceae bacterium | reverse complement strand
CCAATATAGAGTTAAATTCTTTGTTAATCATGGTATTTGCCCCCTTTGAGGTGATACCATGATTATACATTATGTAGTTACACCATATCAAGCCCTAATGGTGTAAAATTATATATAGTTGCCAAATATCATTTGTGAAAATTTCAATAATAAAAAAGCATCTGATTAAAAGATGCTTTTTTATTATGCTTGAGGTGCTTGTGCTAAATGAGCTAATGTGGCGACTATGATTTCTAAATCGGATGTTTGAAATGCTTTAATTACGTCATCATTGTGGGCAAGAAAACGTAATCTCGCATTTTTTTTATATATGGTCATGGCATCGTCTATACGTTTAACAGAGCTAAAATCAACAGTGTCTAACTGTGGGCTTACCAAAATAGAAAGATACGGATTGATGGATGAGACACTTTGCGGAATATTTCGGTTAGGGGGTGGTGGTGTAAGGGGTGATGAAAAAACAGGTGATTCAGCATTGCGTACCCCAGCAAGGGGATTGCTAATGACGATTGCACCTTGACGAATAGCAGACTTTGCCGCTGAAAGCACTTCAGTCGCTGAGGACGCTACCCATTTTACTTCTATAGGAAGTCCCTTGTGATTTAAAAACTCTGCCACTATGGAATTATTTGTGTATACGATATAATTATCCATGATTTTATCCGCCTATAATGGTTTCAATTTCGGGCAAGGCTTGTTGCGCATCTTCGCCTTCAACGATGATAGTTACAATGTTGCCGCTTTGTAAATCCATAGAAATAATACCCATGATACTTTTTGCATTGGCTGTTTTCTCTCCTGCAATAAGCAAAATACGGCTTTTAAACTGGCTGGCTTTTTGTACTAACAATCCTGCAAAATTTGGTTCAAATGATTCATTCACTTGAATAGCACGCTCAATCAATCTTATCTCTCCCTCTTAGACTTTCAGCTATTTTACATATTTTACGTAAACGATGATTTACTGCCGACTTGCTTACAGGTGGGTAAAGCTTTAAACCTATTTCTGCTAAACTAAGATTTTCACTCATGATACGCAGACGAGCGACTTCCTCAAGTGGTGCAGAAAGATAGGATAGTCCTACAGATTTTGCAATGTATTCAATGGCTTCTAATTGCTCCATGGCTGCAATGGCAGTTTTGTTTAAGTTCGCTGTTTCAAAATTGACACGGCGATTTATTTCATTGCGGATAGATTTTTCTACTCTTGTGCTTTCAAAAATCATTAGTGATTTATCTGCCCGTATTATTTTGAGTACATCGGCTATTTCATCGCCCTCTTTTATATATACTACAAATTGCCCCTTGCGGGCAATCTTTTTTGGACGCAATCCAAATTTTTTTGTCAAAATATCTAACAGCTTGTCTGCTTTAGGCTCTTCAAGGGTAAATTCCAAATGATATGTTCGGCTTGGATTGGAAATCACACCACCTGCAATAAAGCATTCGCGAACAAAAGAACGTTCTCGATTCATCTTTTTTCCGGTTTCAATACCTGATTCAATTTCTGCACGAATATCATGAGATTTTAATATATTCATTACTTTTGCAATCGTTTATCAACATCACGATGGTGAACCGCTACACGATATTCTTGTGTTGTTAGCGAATTGCATAATTCTTGTGCAAGGGTAACAGAACGGTGCTGTCCTCCTGTACAGCCAATACTTATGATTAACTGATTTTTACCTTCGGCAACATAGTGAGGAATGAGAAAATTTAACATTGCCAGTAAACTTTCTAGAAATCTAACACTGACATCATGCCCCATGACATAATCTTGCACAGGCTTATCCAACCCAGTCATGGGTTTTAGTACAGTATCATAAAATGGGTTTGGTAAAAATCTTACATCAAAAACAAGGTCAGACTCATCAGGTATGCCATGTTTAAATCCAAAGGATAAAAGGTTAATCATGATACGTCCGCAATTGCTTTGTTCAGTGAAAATATTGAGAATTTTATCTTTTAATTGACGGGGTAAAATGCGACTGGTGTCTATAATATAGTTTGCTTTTCCTCTTAAATCCTCAAGAATAGCACGTTCTTTTGCAATACCTACACTAATAAGGTCATTTTTTGCAAGTGGGTGAAGATGACGGGTTTCTTTATAGCGGTTCATTAAAATTTCATTGGATGAGTCAAGGAAAAGGATTTCATACTCCACGCCAATGTTTGATAAATTTTCCAAGTCACTAAGGCCTTGGGAAAAGTCTTCAAACATTTTACCGCCGCGAATATCTATACCTAGTGCAACTTGAGAAATACCCATGTCACGGCTGATACAAAACTTAGCAAAATCCCTCATAAATGCAGGAGGAAGATTATCAACACAGTAATAACTTGCATCTTCAAATATTTTAAGTGCGGTGGTTTTTCCCGCCCCAGACATGCCCGTTACAATAACGATTCGCACTTTATACATCTCCCAATATTCTAACTTCAGGTTCTAACCATACACCAAAATTTTCATGAACTTTTTGACGGATAGTTTCTATGAGTGTCATGACATCTTGAGCTGTTGCATTGCTTTTATTGATTACAAAACCTGCATGTTTTTCTGAAACTTGTGCCCCGCCAATGGTAAAACCTTTGAGAAGACTATCTTGTATCAATTTTCCTGCAAAATAGCCCTCAGGACGTTTAAAGGTGCTTCCAGCACTGCGAAATTCTAATGGCTGGGAGGCTTTTCGCTTGGCGTTAAGTGTTTTCATTTCCTCGCGGATTTTTTCTGTTGTACCCTGTACAAATTGAAAAGTAGCGTCAACGATTGTCATGTTAGTATCCATAACCGCCGAACTTCTATAGCCAAACTGCATTTCCTCTCTGGTTTTTATGACCAGTTTGCCATCAGGCATACACAAAGTGACTGTTTTACAGAACGCTCCTATATCATGCCCGTAAGCACCTGCGTTCATGTATACTGCGCCGCCGACTGTACCTGGAATGCCTGACGCAAAAGCGAAACCATCAAAGGCAGCATTTGCAGCTGTTTCAGCAACTTTTGAAAGTCTTGCCCCTGCCTGTGCGCGTATTTCATGGTCAGGTAAAATTTCTACGGCATTCATCTGGTTGGTTATAATGACAACACCGCGTATTCCATTATCAGACACTAATACGTTTGAGCCATCACCAAGGACAGTGAATGCTGTATTGGTTTCATTGCAATATTTTAAAACTTCTAAAAACTCTGTAAGGTTCTTGGGCTTTGCAAGTAAATCTGCCGTGCCGCCTATGCCAAAAGTGGTATAGCGGCTCATTGGCTCATTAGCATGAACCTCAACGGTATGATTCATGGACTTTTAACCCTCCATCATTTTGCCGCATTGCACGCTGGGTTAACGCATCGGCGGCATTATAACCCATTTGTTTTTGGCGGTGATTGATTGCAGCAGACTCCGTAATAACCGCCAAAGAACGCCCTGGTCTAATGGGAATAGAGTGACTGTTGACTTGATTACCTAGAATTTCTGTGAACTCATCTTGTTGACCTATGCGGTCATAAATACGGGATGAATCCCATAATTCTAAGTTAATCAGCAAGTCAATGGATTGTGTTTGTTTAATGGACTGTACACCAAACATTTGCAGAATATCAATGATACCTATTCCGCGAAGTTCTAAAAAATACCGAATTTTTGGAGGGCAAGAACCTATAAGTGTTGCAGATGATACACGGCGTATTTCTACAGCATCATCTGCAATGAATCTATGCCCACGTTTAATGAGTTCTAGTGCGGTTTCACTTTTCCCCACACCGCTTTCACCAACAATGAGTGTGCCTACACCGTAAACATCCAGTAAACAACCATGCATAGTAATGCGCGGTGCAAGCTGAACCTTCATCCACCGAATACTCTCTGCAATGAAATCTGTCGTTGCCGAATCGATAGACAAAATGGGAACGTCATATTTTTCTGCATACTCAAGCATTTCTGGGAAAACTTTTAAATTACGGCATATGACAATGGCTGGAATGTGATGGTCAAAAATTCTCCGAAAATTCTCACGGCGAAAATTCTCGTCCAGTTGCCGCAAATAAGTATGCTCAACCATTCCAATAATTTGTAAGCGTGATGGGTCAAAGTAATCAAAAAAACCAGCCAATTGTAATGCAGGTCTATTGATATTGGCTTGAGATAACATCTTGCCTTCTATATTGACCTTGGGCGTAACCACTTCCAAATTAAATTCTTCAATTAAAGAAGCGAGAGGAACGGTATAATCGGTTGCAGGTGTATTGAATGCACCGCTGGCTTGTAATCCTGTCATAGCGGTGATATGCCTTTTACCTTGTGGTCAGGCCCAAAGCCAATTTTAAACACTCTGCCTTTGTACTCTAACCTTGCAGGATAATTGCCTTCAAGTGACATAGCCATTTTTTTTAACACATCAGCTTCAAAACCATGTAAAACCTGCTCTACCTCTGTCATGGTCATGTTGGTATCAGTTTTTAGCGTTACGATTTCTTCCATCTCTGTGATATCTAGTGATATTGTCACTGTATTGTATTCACCTGTTGTCTCGCTGGTGTATACATATTCTTGCTCTAAAACGGGTTTAACTGCCATGTAACTCCATCTCCTTTGGATTAAAAAAGTTATAAACTGCTTCGGCGGATTTTTTGTTCATAGAGGGTGCAGACAATAAATCTTCAAGACTGGCACTGCGGATAGCTTCTATGTTTTTAAAATGCTTTAATAATTCCTTACGCCGTGTTGCCCCAATACTTGGAATATCATCAAGAATGGAACGGACTTGTGTGTCTGCACGAAGTTTCTTATGGTATTCCAATGCAAAACGGTGAACTTCATCTTGAATACGTGTTACCAGTTTAAATCCTTCGCTATGCCGAGGTAGGGCGGCTTCTTTATTTTGGAATAATAGCCCGCGGGTTCGATGTCGGTCATCTTTCACCATCCCACATACAGGGATGTTTATTTTTAGCATTTCGAGGACTTTTTCCACGGTGCTAATTTGTCCTTTTCCACCATCTACAAAAATAATATCAGGTAGCTTAGAGAAAGAATCATGATTATCTTGATAGCGTTTTAATCGGCGGGTTAAAACCTCTTCCATACCTGCATAATCATCTGGGCCAATGACTGCTTTTAAACGAAATTTCCTGTAGTCACTGTTCTTTGCCTTGCCATTTTCAAAAACTATCATAGAGCCTACAGATTCATACCCTTGTATATTGGAAATATCATAGGCTTCAATACGCGTGAGGGTTACGCTGGAAAGTCCTAACGCGTCTGCAATTTCATGTAGTGCAATTTTGTTACGCTCTGCTTCCCTTTTAATATGTCCGCCAAATTGGCTCATTGTCAGTTCCGCATTGGTTTGTGCCAGGTTTACCATTGCACGCTTTTCACCTTTTTGCGGAATGGTTATGGCGACCTGTCGTCCGGTTAAACCACTTAACCATGCAGAAATTTCAGATTGTTCTGCTGGTGGACTGACGAGGGATAGTTCCTTTGGAATAAATGCGGCTTCACTATAAAACTGTTTGATAAATGCAGCCAAAATATCACCAGGGGTATCACTTTCTGCAACTGCCATAATATAATGCTCACGTCCAGACAGCTTACCGCCCCGTACAAAGTAGATTTGCATTAAGGCTTCATCATTATTGATTGCCATTGCAATAACATCACGGTCATCATCGCCTGTTTCTACTTTTTGCTTTTCATTTATCTGCTGTAAAGCACTGATTGTGTCACGAAGGTCTGCCGCACGTTCAAACTCCATGGCTTCAGCTGCTTCGGTCATCTCCCTTTTTAATCGTTCCATGACATTGATATCTTTGCCTTGGATAAACATTTCGGCTTCTTTTACATAGGTGTTGTAGGTTTCTTCATCTAAAAGCCGATTACAGGGCGCACGGCATTGGCTAATGTGATGGTTAAGACATGGACGGGATTTGTCAAAATCCCGTGGAAAGACCTTACTACACTTTCTCAATGGCCATAAACGGTGCATAAGGTCAAGCAATTCACGAACATGTTGCCTTGACACAAAAGGCCCATAGTATTTTGCCTTATCTTTACCTCGCTTGTGGCAAAACATAATGCGTGGCAAACGCTCGCGGGTGATTTTGATATACGGATAGGCCTTATCGTCTTTCAACCGAATATTAAATTTGGGACGATGCAGTTTTATCAGATTATTTTCTAAAATGAATGCTTCGCTTTCAGTATCTGTGACGACGTATTCAAAATGACTGATGTGTTTGACAAGATGTATGGTTTTTACATTATCTTGTGATTTGTGAAAATAGCTGCGTACCCTATTTTTTAAATTTCCCGCTTTGCCTACATATATTATTGCATCATTTTCATTTTTCATGATATATACGCCAGGGCTTGAGGGTAGCTTTTTCAGCTCTGTCGGGATATCAAAACTCATAAAGCTCATTATGGCGTATCGAAAGGGTTTCCGTCAGGTAGGTTTGGTAGGGCTGAATACTCGTCTGTTCCAGTAGGCGGCGGAGTCGGCTCTAAGGGTGGCGGCCAAACTACATCTGGCGGAAGGGTGGGCGGCAATGGTGAAGACGTAGGCATTGGAATAACAGGCGGGTCATTAGGGAATGGATTGGCAGGAGGAACATCCGGTAATTGCCCATTGGGTGGTATTGTTGGCATAGGTGATGGCGTTGGTTCAGTTACGACAGATGGGGTCAGTAATAAATGCCTATGCACTTCCTCTCCGGCAGGTACATAAATATCCAACGTGGTTTCTTCATACCCGGATAACCGTGCGGTTACGCGGTGGGTTCCTGGGGTTAAAGTATGAGTTAAAGTCGAATATCCAGTAAATACATTACCAATAAAAATTTGTGCGTTTGTAGGAACGGTAAAAATGACTAAAGTGCTGTCTACTACAATCTCTTCTAAAGTAAATGCAATCGTATTCACATGATTTGTGATTTCAATACGTTCTTCCTGGGGCAAAAATCCATAGCGTTCCACACGAATGTGCAGTTCACCAAACTCAACCTCCGCAGGCCCTTCTGAAAGGTCATGCAATTCACCATTAAGGAAAACATCTGCATCATTTGGCGTAATTGAAATATGAAGCATTGCAGCACGAAGCTCTGCTTCTCCAAGGTTTATGGATGTGGTTTCTCCTTGCTCTATTGTGGTTTGATGGATAAAGGTTTCAATATTATCGCCTTCAATGACTATGCGGTGTATACCTTCTGGCAAAGTGAGAGCCGCCTCAATATCGTCTAATGCAAAAAATAGATTTGTGCCAATCATCACTGTACCATTGACAATCGTGTCAGCATTTTGAAACTGCAAAAATCCATGGGCAGAATCCACTTGAACCAACCAAGCCGTGTTGCCAAGCCCGACAATGGTAACAGAATCCACAGGGCGTATTTGACCAATTAAAAAGGGCTCTCCGCGATACAAGACAAGGGTTTGGCTATTAAAGTCAAAACTTTCGTTTCCCACATGGATAGTTGCATCAGCAATATCCACCTCCACATTTGTGCGTCCACGGCGTTCCCATGAGTGTAGGCTTTCATTCAATGTTACAACTTCTAAACTGCGGGGGTCAAAAGAGATGTCAATCATATGCCCTACGCGAAGTTCAGCAAAAGTCATAGGCATGTTAATCCGCGTGGTTAAGCGTGTGGTATCTGGCACAATAAAGTTATCAGAACGGCGAGAACTTGTATCCATTATTGTAATAGTGCGGTATTCACCAATGGGGTCTATTGATGTCACAAGCCCTGTAAGGGTTCCTGTGTCTGTTCTAATCATAGCATTGTCGTCAGAAGCTAAAGGCGGAGGGGTAGGAATTGCACCAAAAATATTTTCAGGGGGATTATCTCTAAAATTTTGTGCTACAACAATAGTCACTGTCAAAAATACGCCAACACCCATTAAAATAAGCACAATATAAAATGCCGCAAACATGTTTTTACGCTTTTTGTAAGTTTCAAGTACAGGTGAATCAACTGGTGGGTTTAATCTTGCACCATAGCCATGACGGCTACTGGTTCTTATGGGTTCTTGTCCATTTTTATTACGGCGGGCATTTTGGCGGTGATAGCGGTCATCAAGTTTGCCTAGACGGCTTGCGGCAAGGCGTGGGTCTGGGACAGTGTGTAACCCTGATGTGCGCACTAATCCATTTTTTTGTTCAGACGCTATTCTATTGATTGTTTCTTTTCTATTCGATGATGCAGGGCGATTGACTGGGCGTGTGTCAAAGTTGTCAAAACTATCTTCGCTGTCCAGAGGTTGTTCATCATCCCATTCTGAAACAAATGACTTTTCATCGTATGTGTCAAAATTGTCACTTGTAAAGGTGTCATCATCACTTGTTAAGCTAAAACCATAGTCATCATCATCTGTTAGACCATATTCTTGCTCATCATATCTATTGTCATCCATAAAGAATTACCTCTCTTACATTATGACATTTCTTAAAGACTATCACTAATATACTTTGAGCAAAGGAAAAACGCAAGGGATTTACGATTTTTTAATACAACAAAGAAACCTGTAAATACAACAAAAGCTGAATTTACAGGTTTTTAAAGGGGTTATTTCACTAAAATTCAAACGCGTACAATTCCTTTGACTGCTTCTGCTCTCATCTGGGCTTTTACGCATAGTTCGGCTGCCTTAAATGCGTGTTCTTGGGTCATGGCATTTTCTGTGCGGTTTAGACAATCAAGAATAAGCTGACCGAAGTAGGGATGTCCCACTTTTCCTTCAACATCAATATACTGCTCGGTTTTATGATTAGCCAAATATAAATGTCCGCCTCTGTTGCTGCGGGCAATATCTACATATTTACGCAATTCGATATATCCTTCTGTGCCAAGGATGAATGTGCGTCCATCTCCCCATGTGCAAAGTCCATCTGGGGTAAACCAATCTACACGAAAATAACCACTTGTGCCATTGTCGCCCTTTAATGTACAGTCGCCAAAATCATCTAACCCAGGGTAGTTTGCATGATTATAGTTTTCTATTTGGGCAGAAAGAATTTCTGCGTCCTTAGCCCCTGTGTAGAAAAGAAACTGCTCTATCTGGTGGCTTCCAATATCGCATAAAATGCCGCCGTATTCCTCACGGTTGAAAAACCATGATGGTCTTGTATCAGGATTGGCGCGGTGAGGGCCCATGCCTATAGTTTGAATGACTTTACCTATTGCGCCTTCTTGAATTAGCTGACCTGCAAATACAGCAGATTCAACATGCAGACGTTCTGAATAATAAACCGCATATTTTTTTCCAGTCTTGTTGACCATAGCCTTTGCATCTTCCAATTGCTCAAGGGTGGTTAGTGGGGCTTTATCTGTAAAGTAATCTTTTCCCGCCGCCATGGCACGAAGCCCAAGAGGACAACGTTCGGAAGCAATATTTGCGCTGGCAACCAACGCTACAGATACATCCTCCATAACCTCTTCCTCGGAACGTGCGGCTTTTGCTGTTGGATACATTGCCAGATACCTTTCCAGCTTTTTTGGGTCTGGGTCATAAATCCATTTTAGTGTTGCGCCAGCTTCAATCAAACCATTGCACATGCCCCCAATATGCCCGTGGTCAAGCCCTATAGCCGCGAAAATAAACTCCCCCGATTTAACCACGGGGTTTGGCTTATGTGTTGGTGCATAATGCATTCCGCTTGTTGGCATCATGTGACCTCCTAATAATTACCTATCGTAAAGGGTGCATTTGTTAGGTTTTCTACAAAATTACGCTTTTCATAAAAACGAATGGCATGTTTCATCACGCCGTCAAAGGTATAAAATTCATCATCGTTGGCAATGGGAAGCGAAACGGTTTGCTTTAAACAACCAGATTTATAAATTGATGTGATGAGTTCTACAGTTTTTCTACCATCTTCAGCAGTGATGAGCGGACTTGAGCCTGTTTCTATTGCAGTGAGTACATTGTCAATTTGCCCCGTAAAACCATCATACTTTAGATTGGGGATGGCATTATATTTTTCGGTAATGGCAGATTCTAATGATTCGTTTGGCTGACCAAAACCATTGGGTGTGGCTTTTTCAGCAGCTACGCTAAATGGTGCGGCAATTTTAGCATGTTCACATTGTAAGATGATACTTTGTGTACCTCCGTGGTGAACGACGGAACTTGTTACTTCTGCTAATGCGCCATCTGCGTATTTTAGGATGGCAAAGGATAAGTCCTCACATTCCGAATTATCATGCATAACATTGCTTAAAACTGCCGTAACTTCTATTGGAAGCGCTCCTTGAATCCAGTTTATCATATCTATCTGGTGTACTGCATGGTTTAGGGTTGGGCCACCGCCCTCTTTTTCCCATGTTCCGCGCCACCACAAGTCATAATAGCAGTGGGCGCGCCACCACAAAGAGTCTACATGGGCGCAACGCACTTTGCCAGCGATACCACTGTCTGATAACTTTTTTAGCTTGTTGATGATATCTCGGAAACGGTTTTGCGCTCCGCAGGTTAAGATGACGTTATTTCGATTACGGGCATCTATCATTGCATCGCACTCTGCAAGGCAGGTCGCCATTGGTTTTTCCACCAACACATGAATCCCCTTGTCCATACAATCTATGGCAATACTTGCATGGACATATGGAGGGGTACAGTTAGATACCAAGTCAATGTCCACCTCTGCTGCCAACATTTCTTCATGAGACGCAAAAACCATCGCATCCTTTAGCCCAAAGTGTGCTTTTTTCTGCTCCGCTTTTTCTGGATAAATGTCCACCAATGCGACTATTTTACATCTGTCTTTAAATGTTAAGTAACCTTCCAGATGGGATGCGGAAATATTCCCGCAACCAACAATTGCAATTTTTATCATAATGCAATGCACCTCCTGTTTACAATTTTACATTATTGTAGTAGGATTTCCATGTCTTAATTTTAGAAAATTTATTTATTGTAAGGATGTGTGTTAATGGAAAAAGAAACATCATTATGTAAAATGTTTGAAAGGTATTTTATGGTCGGAAATATTCTTTCTCCTGAAGATTTAAACAACCCTCAGACCATGGCACATTATCAGCACCATTACAATGCTGTCACTGCTGAAAACGCAATGAAGCCTATCAACGTAACCTCTGCACCAGAGGTATACAACTTCACAGATGTTGACATGCTGGTAGACTATGCAGAAAAAAATAACATGACTATGATTGGACACACGCTGATTTGGCATGGTCAGTCTGCTCAGTGGCTTAACCGAAATGCAGATGATTCACCGATTCATCGTATGGCTGCCAAAGCCAATATGGAGAAATTTATCAAAACATATGTATCGCGTTATTCTGGCAGGATTTATGCTTGGGATGTAATCAATGAAGTGTTGCGGGATGAAGAAGGTGACTTTAGCGGCAACTGGCGTGAATATTTACGTCGTGAATCTGACAATCCCAAAGCGGTGGGACATTGGTATTTAGCTTATGCCAATGGCGCGGACACTGCCAATGGTGAAAGCGGTGCGGATTTTGTATTTGATGCGTTCTATTTTGCCCGCCGTTATGACCCTCATGCGATACTGTATTACAATGATTATAATGAAGAATTTTTACCAAAATGTGATGCAATCGTACAAATGGTTGAGGATATTAACGAACAGTGGCGCAATCACAAGGATTATGATGGGCGATTTTTAATTGAGGGCATAGGTATGCAAAGCCATCATAACCACATACACACAAAGCTTGAAAATATCCGTTATGCTTTAGAGCGATTTGTAAAAACGGGGCTGAAAATTTCCATAACAGAATTTGACTTTACCTTTGGCTCACCTGACAAACCAGCCAATCCCCTAACACAGGAGCAGTCTAAAGCACAGGCAGAAATGTTTACAGGGCTGTTTAATCTATATATGGAATTTTCAAAACATATTGAACGTGTCACAATCTGGGGGAAAAATGATATGCAAAGTTGGAGAAAATGGGGTTCACCCACTTTATTTGACGGCACATATACCCCGAAAGAGGCTTTTAAGGCACTATCTAACCTAAAATAGAAAGAAAAAGGACGAGGTTAAAACCTCGTCCTTTTATTTACTCTGCAAATAAGCATTGATTAACTTCATACAGCTTTTTAAAAACTTTAAACTGTTTGGCGTATATATCACGAGCAGTAGGTTCGATAATGCGGTTAGTTTTTAGAAATTGTGCCTTGGCTTCTGCAAAATTACTAAATACCTTTGCGCCAACACCAGCAATCAATGCTGCGCCAAAAGCTGGGCCTTCTTCAATATTAAGCACTTGCATTTGCCTGCCGAGAACATCTGCAATAATTTGCCCCCAGATGTGGCTCTTTGCACCACCACCTGTGATATATATTTCTTTAATTTTTGTAAAGGGTTCGATAAGGTCATACATTGCACGAAGATTAAAAGCAACACCTTCCATGACGGCTCTAACCATATCTTCCTTGGATGTTGTATTAGACAGCCCAAAGAAAACGCCGCGTGCGGCTGGGTTTGGCCACGGACAACGCTCACC
The DNA here is from genome assembly GCA_009780315.1 of Defluviitaleaceae bacterium. Taxonomy (GTDB): domain Bacteria; phylum Bacillota; class Clostridia; order Lachnospirales; family WQUN01; genus WRAH01. The sequence continues at coordinate 24,541 of WRAH01000026.1, read as the reverse complement.
AAAAAGATACGGTAGGAACACAACGCCGCCAGCCCCTGGCTTTGAACGCTCTGCCAATACATTAAATGCTTCAAAATCCTTTATAGCTACGATATCACGCAGCCAATTTAAGCTTTCACCTGCACACAGCATACATCCCATGGCATAATAACTGTTGGGATAACTATAGTTAAACATATGCACGTCGCCTGTGATATGGGCTGGGACTTTATCAAGCATTGTAACAACCGTTCCAGATGTGCCAATACTGATAATGGTTTGACCCGCTTCAATTGCCCCGTTGCCGATAGCGGCACAGCTATTATCTGCACCGCCGGCGATAACCAATGTATTTTCAGACAATCCTAATTCTGCGGCAAGTTCAGGTAAAACATTGCCCACAATATCTATGCTTTCCAATACTTCAGGTAGGATATCTGCGTTTATTCCAACTTTTTCAATCAACCCACTGCTCCACTGACCCTTTGCCACGTCAAAAAGCATTGTACCTGCTGCATCAGAAACATCTGTTGCAATGCGCCCTGTAAGCTTAAAATTTACATAATCCTTTGGCATGACAACTTTGGCTACTTGTGCAAAATTATCAGGTTCATTGGTTCTTAGCCATAGAATTTTAGGCAAAGTAAAACCTTCTAATGCACGATTGTAAACCATATTTAATAATTTTGCTTCACCACCGACCACTTGGTTAATTTCAGCCACTTGCTGACTTGTGCGCGTGTCATTCCACAAAATCGCTTTACGTATGACGTTGCCGTCCCTATCCAAAAATACTGATGAATGCATTTGTCCTGACGCTGATATTGCCACAACATCACCAGGATTTGCCTCTGTCAAGGCTTTTATGGCTTCTTTTACAGCATTCCACCAAACATCAGGCGATTGCTCTACACAACCACTGCTAGGATAGTCAGGATTATATCCTACGCTTTTTTGGTCAATAATGTTGCCATTACCAATGATGATTGCTTTTACGGAGTTTGTTCCAATATCCAGTCCGATAATCTGCTTCATCACATACGCTCCTAACCAATGATAATTTGGTTTAGCAGACTTTCAAGATATTCCTGCCTACCAGATTTATTGGTTGTGATATCACCCAGTCCAAGGGCATATGCTTCAAGTTCTGCTAATCCAGCTTTTCCACTGATGATATCTGCGCCAATACCTGTTTTGAAACTGGCATAGCGTTCTTCAACAAATTTTTCAATGCGTCCGTCTTTGATGATACGGTCAGCAATTTTAAGACCAAGGGCAAAAGTATCAATACCCGAGATATAACTCAGGAAGATATCTTCTTGGTCGAATGAACCGCGGCGGGCTTTTGCATCAAAGTTAAGCCCACCAGTAGTAAATCCTCCAGCTTTAAGCACTTCCAACATACATAAAGCCGCATCATAAATACTGGTTGGGAATTGGTCTGTATCCCAGCCAAGAAGTAAATCACCTGTGTTTGCGTCAACAGAGCCAAGAATACCATTTTCGCGGGCATATGCAAGCTCATGTTGGAAAGTATGACCAGCCAATGTTGCATGATTTGCTTCAATATTTAACTTAAAGTCTTTCATCAAGCCATATTTTTGTAAAAACGCATGAGCAGTGGCGGCATCGAAGTCATATTGATGCTTCATGGGTTCTTTCGGCTTTGGTTCGATATAAAAGTCGCCTTCAAATCCAATTTTACGCGCATACTCTACCGCCATATGCATGAGACGTGCCATGTTGTCTAGTTCAAAGCCCATGCGTGTGTTCAGCAAAGTCTCGTAACCTTCACGGCCGCCCCAAAATGTATATCCTGTGCCGCCAAGACGCACAGTGATTTCAATTGCTTTTTTAATTTGTGCCGCGGCATATGCAAAAACATCTGCATTTGGAGCTGTTCCTGCACCATGAACAAAGCGTTTATTGCTAAATAAATTTGCTGTTCCCCATAGTAATTTCTTACCGCTTTGCTTCATCATGCCTTCTATTTCATTAACGATAATATCAAGATTTTTATTGCTTTCAGCTAAAGTATCGCCTTCGGGTGCAATATCACGGTCGTGAAAGCAGAAATAGTCCACATCCATTTTATCCAACAGTTCAAAACAAGCATGAACTTTATGTTTGGCATGTTCCATGGAATGTTCTGCACCAAATGATTTATCGGCTGTGCCTTCACCAAACATGTCACTGCCTTCAGCGCAAAGTGTATGCCAATAGCTCAACCCGAATTTAAAGTGTTCGCGCATGGTTTTGCCTGCGATAATTTCATCAGGGTTGTAATATTTGTAGGATAGCGGGTTATCAGATTGACTGCCCTCAAATTTGATTGCTGGAATGGTTTTAAAATACTTGCTCATGATTTCTCTCCTTTAAATTTTTATACTACAGCTGTCATTGGTGATGTCCCATAAAGGGCGCAGCTGCGTGGGTCTGGTTGAGTGAAGCCGATGTGAAGCGTGTGTGTGCCATCTAATGCGTATACATTGCCCTGAGCATCACGCCGAGCAAAAGCGGTTTTAGATAAGGGAATTTCCAAGTCTTTTGACTCTCCTAAGGCAAGCTTGACTGTTTGTATACCACAAAGGGAATACTTTTCTTTTTGTCCTGAAGATTCTGCATAAATCTGCACAGTTTCTATTCCGTAGCGTGTGCCCGAATTAGTGACCCGAACCAAACATTTTTGTCTGTTTGTCTCCAATATTTCCAGTGTAAAGCTTGTATAGCTAAGTCCGAAACCAAAGGGATAAAGTGCTTCGCCATGATAATACCGATATGTGCGCCCAGTCATATTGTAGTCTGCGAAATCAGGCAAATCATCCGTACTGCGATATACAGTGACAGGTAGCTTACCACTTGGGCTTATATGCCCGCTGATAATCTCTGCAATAGCTTTCCCGCCCAGCGCACCAGGATAAAAGGATTGTATGATACCATTGACATGTTCATCTGCCCAGCTTGCTGCCATGGCTGAACCAGAAATAATGACTAATATCACTGGTTTTCCGTCTGCGGCGTTAACCACTTGTTCAAGTAGATATTGTTGTCTGCCAGGAAAATCAAGATGGGGTTTATCACCACTGGAATATTCGTTGCCTACATCACCTTGTTCACCTTCAATGTCTGCGTCAAGCCCCAGACAAATAACCACTGCGTCACTGGCGCGGGTTGCAGCCAATGCTTCAGCAATGCGGTCATCTGGAACAGATAGGTTTGATACCCGCTCCTTGTAGAGGTGACAACCTAATGCGTAATGTACTTGCGTGTTGGTTTCATCAGCAATTTGGTTTATACCGTCCAACACGGTTGCGTATCGGCTGGCAGTTCCATTATAGTTGCCCTCTAGGGCGCGGCGGCTGTCTGCATTAGGGCCGATGACTGCAATTGATTTTAGTTTAGAAAAATCAAGAGGAAGTACACCGTCATTTTTGAGAAGCACTTGGGTTCGGCGAGTGACTTCCATATTAAATTCCTGATGTGCTTTACAATCTACTTTTTCATAAGGAATGTTTACATATGCTGGATTTTCCTTGCCGCCAAGCAATCCCAGTTTCATACGTGCAACAAAAAGCCTTTCAACCGCTTGGTCAATAGCAGATTCGCTAAGTTTTCCTGACTTTACAGCTTCCGCCGCTAATACAAAAACATCGCCGCAACATAAATCACAACCCCGTTGTATGGCAAGCACGACAGAGTCTGTCGGCGAATTGGTAATCCTGTGATGTTTATGGAAATCCTCTATTGCCCAGCAATCACTAACATAGTGACCTTTAAAGCCCCATTTTCCTCTAAGGATATCTTCCATAAGCAGTTTTGAGCCACAACAAGGTTCGTCTAGTGTGCGATTGTATGCGCCCATAAATGCTTCAACATGACCCTCTAAGGTTGCTGCCTCAAAATGGGGTAGGTAGGTATTCCACAAATCATATTCATCACAGATTGCATTAAATGAGTGTCGGTCAGCTTCTGGGCCAGAGTGTACTGCATAGTGTTTGGCACATGCCGCTACTTTAAGTTGGTTTGGGTCGTCCCCTTGCAAGCCTTTAATAAAGGCAACGCCTAAGCGGCTAGTTAAATAGGGGTCTTCACCATAGGTTTCATGCCCTCGTCCCCAACGGGGGTCACGAAAAATGTTGATATTAGGCGACCAAAAAGTTAGTCCTTTGTAAATATCATGGTCGCCTTCCCGCTGATATGCGTGAAACTTAGCTCTTGCTTCATCAGAAATCACTGTAGCTACTTCTTTAAGCAACCCTGGGTCAAAAGTAGCCGCTAATGCCACTGCTTGAGGGAATACTGTAGCTGTCCCGCTACGGGCTACACCGTGAAGCCCCTCGTTCCACCAGTTATACGCAGGTATCCCTAGTCTTTCAACGGCAGGTGCTTTATGAAGCATTTGAGAAACTTTTTCCTCCAGTGTCATTTGCGCAATAAGCTCACGTGCTTTTTCATTGTAATGCATGATAATCAACTCCTTATCTATGGTTGCACCGAAGACGGTGGTACACCTTTATGTTTTTTAAACAGGCGGCTGAAATAAAAAACATCACTAAAGCCACATTTAAGTGCAACTTCAGTGACATTCCACTTGCCTGTATGTAGCATTCCTTCTGCATAATTAAGCCTAATCATATTTAAGTAATCCCGAAAGGCAGTCTTAGTTTCTTTTTTAAAGAGCGAACCAAAATATACAGGGTTAAGGGATACCTCGTTTGCTACTTCTGATATGGAAATAGGTTCTGCATAATGGTTAGTAATATAGCGAATAGCAGTTTTAACACGTGAATCTAGGTTACATGTGTTTGCATCATAAACCAGCATTTCCATAATACGCTGTAAAATAAGCATAAATCGGGCACGGGCGCGCATGGTATACCCTGGGCTTCTCCAGAGCCAATCATCATTCATTTTTTTAAACTGCAAAATCAAATCGTCATTGATACCAATGTGAGACATAAGCGGCAATGGCACAGATAGGTGTTTATGTTGGGGAGAATGCAAATGGAAATTTGTAGCGAAGCAGGCAAATTTTCCTTGGGGGGGGGAACTTATGGCAGAACGATTAGAGTTTCTGGGAATACATAAAATATCCCCCGTCTCAACCAGCAACTTTTCGTTATTGATGGTGTATGTAACTTTTCCATCGATGATGTATGTTAAATCGATAAAGTCTGTTTGTGACGGAATAATCATCCAATTAGGTGTGTTGTTACGATATATAAAATATTCAATAACAGGTATTGCATTGTTGAAATCATCTATACTCATTATCACAAACTCCTCACATTGTTGGCATATTTACTAAATACAAAAACTTTTGAGTTAGTCCATGTAATTCAAAATCTTACAGTATTATCATACTACACATGATTTCGATAGTAAAGAAAATATTGAAAGAAGGTGTTTCTATTGTTCGGATATCATGCATGGATTCAATCAGATAAGGTGAGTTCTGCACCGACAGTGAGCGGCCCAGAGTGTTTTGCTTTGGAAGAATGCAAACAGGTATTTAAAGGTCTTAAAGATGCACCGAATATCAGCTTGAGTATATCTGATGCATTGCCCTTGGAAGCCTATACCTTGGTAGGTTGCCATGACAATGTTCACATTACTGGCGGGGATGAGGCAGGGCTTTTATATGGTGTTTATGGATTGCTTTTTCATATCCGAAAAGGCGGGCGTTTGGATAATTTAAACTTAACGGAAAAACCTGCTGTAAACAGACGTATTCTAAATCATTGGGATAATCCAGATGGAAGTGTAGAACGGGGTTACGCTGGAAAATCTCTATTTTGGCAAAATGGTCGCATTGGTTATAATCTTGACCGTTTAAGGGATTACGCCAGATTATTAGCGTCTATTGGTATCAATCAAATAAGCGTGAATAATGTCAATGTCAACGCACTTGGGGCACAGCTTCTCACAGAGGATGGATTAAAAGACTTAGCAAAAGTTGCTGATGTTTTCCGTCCGTTTAATATAAAGATTATTATTTCCGTGCATTTTGATAGTCCTGTTATCGTAGGCGGGTTGCGTACATCAGACCCAGTCGATGAAAAGGTTGCGCGTTTTTGGACAGACGCTGCTGCGCGGGTATATCGGTATATTCCAGACTTGGCAGGTTTCCTTATGAAAGCAGATTCAGAGTTTAGAAGCGGGCCCACGGCTTTAGGGCGTACTCAGGCAGAGGGCGCGAATGTCATTGCCAAAGCCCTTGCGCCTTTTAATGGCACAATTTATTGGCGTTGCTTTATATATGATTGCACACAGGATTGGCGTGATACGGTTACAGACAGACCCAAGGCAGCTTATGATTATTTTTACCCCCTTAATGGATGTTTTGATGAAAATGTTATCATTCAAATTAAGAATGGCCCAGTAGACTTTCAAGTCAGAGAACCAAATTCTCCACTACTGGGTGCTATGGATAAGACGCGTCAAGCATTGGAGTTTCAGATTGCTCAAGAGTATACAGGACATCAAATAGACCTGTACAACTTGGCAGTGCATTGGGAAGATGTGTTTGAACATCCTATTACAGAAGCGCGCAATACCCGTGACTTAATCGGTCAGGAAGTAGACGCAATTGTAGCCGTGTCAAACACGGGTGATGATGAAAACTGGTGCGGTCATTTGCTGGCACAGTCCAATTTGTATGCCTTTGGGCGAATGGCTTGGAATCCGGCACTGACAGCCGCTCAAGTTACACAGGAGTGGATTCACCTGACCTTTGGTGCAAACCCAAAACTAAAGCCATTATTGGATATGATGTTAAAATCTCGTGATGTATTTGAAAAGTATAATGCGCCTTTGGGTATAGGATGGATGGTGACACCACACACCCACTATGGGCCTGATGTGGATGGTTATGAGTTTAGTAAATGGGGTACGTATCATCGGGCGAATCATGAAGCGATAGGTATTGACAGAACCCGCACAGGTACTGGATATACTGCCCAGTATCATCCTTATGTGCGTGATATGTATGAAAACAAAGAAACCTGTCCTGAAAATATGTTGCTGTTCTTCCATCGCTTGCCTTATAGCTGTCGCTTAAAAAGTGGTAAGACCCTATTGCAATATATTTATGACACCCATTTTGAAGGTGCAGATGAAGTAGATGATTTCATTAAAACTTGGGAATCTTTGAAAGAATATCTGTCAGAAGAAGCTTACACTACTGTAGCAGAACGACTTTTAAGACAACAAGTTAATGCAAGGCAGTGGCGCGATGTCATTAACACCTATTTTTATCGCAAGACAGGCATTCCCGATGAGGCAGGTAGAAAAATTTATTGCTAAAATTTTATATTTTTTCGCTGGTTTATTATACATGTAGCCTAAAATCTTTAGAAATTGCAAATTTTTTTCAGATAATCTATGTGCATTTGCTGTGAAATAGCATAGCATTATGATTAAATTATGTAAAAAATCATAATGAATGCGTGCAAGCTTAGAAGGGGTGGCGCACTGATGAATAGGTCATCGGAAAGTTCAATGGGCAATTTTAAATCTTATATGCAACGGCATTGGGGTCTTTACGCAATGTTAATTTTACCTATTGGGTTTTTTGTTATATTTAGCTATTTACCTATGATTAACCTCTTAATCGCCTTCATGACAAATAACATATTTATTCCAATTACGACTGCACCTTGGGAGCGTTGGGTAGGGTTAGCTAACTTTAGATGGGCACTTGACAATATTCAATTTAGGCAAGCCGTAAGCAACACGCTTATGTTTAGCTTCCTAGACCTTGTGATAGGTTTCCCAATGCCTATTATACTGGCACTTTTGCTGAACGAATTAAAATTTAAGGTATTTAAGCGAGTAACGCAAACCATATCTTATATGCCTTTCTTCCTTTCATGGATATTAGTAGGCGGTTTAATGCTTAGGCTGTTTCAAACTCAAACAGGCGCAGTGAATAATATATTCATGAATATTGGTTTTGGTCCCGTCCCCTTTCTAACGTCCAGCAATCACTGGATATTTACCAATGTATTTACCGCAATATGGCGAGGGCTTGGGTGGAACACAATTATTTACTTAGCTGCAATTACAGCAGTCAATCCAGAACTATACGAAGCGGCTGAAATGGACGGTGCGACCAGACTAAAGAAGATGTGGCATGTCACCTTGCCAGGTATACGTCCTGTCATAGTCACCCTGCTGATTTTGACCCTTGGTGGAATAATGGGTGCGGATATGGCGAGATTCCTTGCTACAGAAAATCATTTGGTAAGAGATGCATCAACTGTATTACCCATATTCGTGTTTCGTTGGGGACTAGAAGGCGCACAGTACCACCGTGCAGCGGCAGTAGGTCTTATTGCATCAGTAATCAATTTGATAATATTATTCAGTGCTAATTTTACGTCACGTAAAATAACTGGCAATGGTCTTTGGTAGAAAGGGGGATAAGTATATGAGGAAAAAGGGTAAGTTAAAGCGTGCCACTATTGGCGATTGGATTATTGTTTTTGTAATGATTCTTTTGATTCTAACGTGTATATTGCCGATTATGACTGTAGTGGCGACTTCTCTCAGTGACCCTACTGCCGTTATGCGAAGGGATGTAACATTTCTGCCTGTAGGTTTTAATATAACGGCCTATGTGGATGTTATAAATGACAGTAGATTTATGTGGTCACTTGCATGGACAGCCATTATCACCCTCATTGCAGTTGTAGTTAATTTAGCAATGACTGTGTTGTGCGCATATCCTCTGACATACGATTCTTTAAAGGGACGTAAGATAATTACAGTTTTGATTATCTTCACAATGTACTTTGGTGCAGGTTTGATTCCTACATTTATACTCTTTAGGACTTTGGGACTCTTAGATAATCCAGCTGTACTTATTTTACCGGGTATGATTAGCGTGTTTTTCATGATAATTATGCGTAACTTTTTTATAGGTATTCCTGAAAGCTTAAAAGAGTCAGCAGAAATGGACGGCGCAGGCCCGCTCACTTGTTTGGTAAAAATCTATTTGCCTTTGTCTACACCTGTTCTTGCAACAATAGGTCTTTTCTACGCTGTAGGCCGTTGGAATGGTTTTATGGATGCGCTATTTTTCTTGCCATCTGCCAGTGAATATCATCCTATACAATTGTTATTATACAATATTTTACAGAATATTACGGCGATAGACCCTATGGATCCAGGTGACGTTGCTCAACCGGGTATGGGTACTGTAACGGAGTCTGCTGCAATTGTTATTGCAATGGTACCTATATTGTGTGTGTATCCTTTTGTACAGAAATATTTTGTTTCAGGTGTTACGCTTGGCGCGGTTAAAGGTTAATAAAACCCGTTAAGATGCCACAATAAAGTTGAGTTTCAAAAAAAGTTAGGAGGATTTTTATGAAGAAATTTGTGAAATGGTTATCCTTTGCCGCCGTACTTACAGCCATAATGGCTCTCACTGCTTGCGGCGGCGCAGATGACACGACACCCACTGCAGCTGATGTAAGTGGTACACCTGTTGCACCAGTGGAAACCCCTGCACCGGGTCAAGAAATTGATGTTGAGGTCGATGCGGCTGACCCAAGGTTAGCACAGCATGGCTTGGATGAGAATTTGAGGTTTCTTGAAACACAAACTATTTCAACTGTCATTTGGGACCGTTCTCATGAGCGTATGCCTGACATGAGTAGCAACGGTTGGACTGATTGGATGCAGGCACAACTTTTAGAAGACCACAATATCAACTTGGAATTTGTTGTTGTTCCTCGTTGGGAACAGCAACCTTTTACCACAATGCTTATTGGTGCAGGAAACGCACCTGATGTAACCTTTCACTTCGGTGGGTTGGCATTGACCCGAACCTTTGCAGAAATGGGTGCGATTATGGATATTGCGCCGCTTCTGGAAAGATACGGTGATTGGCTACCTAATATGTATGGCTTCTTGGGTGAAAATGTATATTACAATGTTAACCCTGAAACCGGTCAAAATTTTGCTGTCTCCAGCCGCCGTACTGAAATTATGCGTCAAAATACCTTTATTCGTGAAGATTGGCTTAACACATTAGGTATGGCTCCACCTACAACCCTTCAAGAATTTGAAGACGCGTTGATTGCATTTAGGGACAATGCAGAACTTTTGCTTGGCGATGATGCAGATATGATGGTTCCAATGTTTATGGATGGCGATGTTGGCTGGGCCATAGGAACTTTAGTCGAATCATTTATTCCCGATGCCATTACTGAGCGTGAGTGGTATAGATATGGTTTTGATGATAGACGATTTATGCACCCTACAACAAAAGAGGCTGTACGTATCATAAACAGATGGTTTAATGAAGGTCTTATTTTCCAAGAGTTTGCTTATGGTGAAGCTGGAACTTTGATGGATGACCTTGTAAGACTTGGTGTGGTTGGTGCGCAAATTGCCAACTGGGATATGCCTTTCCGTGCCGGTGCAGACCAGCAAATTGTCACAATGCGTGAACATCGCGGCCCAGAAGCTAACTTTATCACCATTACACCATTCCCCAATGATGCAGGCAATAGAATCATGTTTGCATTCCCATATGCAGACCGTCAAATCTTGCTTCCGCAAAACAACAGAAATCCTGTAGCTTCTTTGCTTTACATTGATTGGCTTAGTCGTCAAAGCACAAGAGATTTCCTTGCGTTTGGCATAGAAGGTGTACATCATGTGGTTGAACCAAACGGTGCTTTGCGCATTTTGCCCACAGATGAACTTCCTGACAATATGATTTTTGCCGCTGTTAATAATTTTGACATCAATCCTGTTGCTAATGGTTTCGACCTTGGTGACAATGAGCGTACAGTGGCGACACTTGCATTAGCTTATGCTGGCATTGATGCGTCGGCTATCATGGAAGCCCGCAGCACTTCGTTGAATGCGGCTAGAGTATGGCGTACTGTGGTATTGCGCACAATAGACGCAGAAGAAGGTATGTCTACACCTCTTAATGAGTTCCGAGACACGGTTTTACACAATGCGGTAACAGCTTCTGTAGACCAGTTTGATACTGTATGGGATACTATGTATGCACAATATTTGGCAATGGGCGGTCAAGCCATCATAAACGAACGTGACCAAGCATGGGTTGAGGCCTTTGGTGATGTAGACTTTATGCCTGGTTGGACTGGCTGGTAAATATAAAAGTAAGTCATATTAAGTTATGCAAAAAAGTGCCGTTCATCAAATGACGAACGGCACTTTTCTTAATCATTATAACAAAGTGAGGAGATAAAATGATTTGTTTACCTAATTTTTTTAGTGATGGTATGGTCATTAGACCAACAACACGTATTTGGGGGCGCGCCCTACCAGAACAGCAGGTAGAGATTCAGTTTTTAGATAGGGTTTATGAAGTTATGTCTGGGGCTGATGGAAAGTTTGAAGTAGTTGTGACAGGCACAATTGGCGGGCCTTATACCATGCATATTGGCGATAGAATGATTAAAGATATTTATGTAGGACGGCTATGGCTTTGCGGAGGGCAATCTAATATGGAAACCCCTCTGAGCCGCGTAAGTGCATTGCTTCATGCGCATATTCAAGAAGATAATCGTATCAAGGTTTTTCAAGTGGAAAAAGGACTGTGCTTTGACGCACCTGCAAAAAGTGTAAACGGTATGTGGTGCAATGCAAGCGGTGAGTTTTTGAATCACTTGTTTGCTGTGCCTTATTTTTTTGCGCGAGCATTGCTGGAAAATGACCCAACACCTATTGGGTTAATCAATGTAGCCGCTGGCGGTACGCCTATTGAGGGATGGTTGCCTGAGGAAATTATTAAAACTTTTCCAACACATTATGAAAGACTGGTTGAGGTTAATACATCGGGTTTTGTTGAGAACTTGACTTGTGAAAGTGATAGCCGTATTCAAAAATGGTATGAAACACTGATATCTAATGACAAGGGGTTGGCGGAAGATTGGTTCAACACAGATTATGATGACAGTGGATGGAATAGCCGTATGCTATTAGACAACAGCGGTTTTGACCATGGGGTGGTTTGGCTTCGGAAAAAGATTTTTCTTGAAAGTTCGGAAGGTGTATTTGCCTTAAATTTTGGACGTGTTGTTGACAGTGTTAAAGTGTATATCAATGGCGAATTGGTGATTACAGTAGATTATCAATATCCGCCTTGTATATGCACTATACCTGCGGGAATTATAAAAACTGGAGAAAACTTGATTGCTGTTCGGGTGGTTGGAGAAAGTCAACCCCTTAAATTTATCCCAGGGAAAGCATACGAATTGATTAGTGCAGGGATACGCGTTGATTTAAGTGGGGAATGGAAATGGCAGATTGGATGCCGTATGCCACGAATGGAGCCAAGACCTTGGTTTTATAACTATCCTTGCGGTGTATATAATTTTATGCTTGCCCCTGTCCTTGACATGCCTGTTGATGGGGTTATTTGGTATCAAGGCGAATCCAATACTTCAAACCCCCATGAATATAGTCAGCTTTTTACGCATTTTATCAATCATGTACGAACACGGCAGGTTGCGGAATTGCCTATTATATATACTCAACTTGCCAACTTTATTGACCCATCTGAAACTGACGGGGAAAATTGGGCTATTTTACGCGAGCAACAACGTACTTGCTTAAATTTGCCAAATACAGCCATGGCAGTTGCAATTGATTGTGGTGAGTGGAATGATTTACACCCAATGGACAAAAAAACAATAGGGGAACGCTTGGCATTATGTGTTCGGCGATTGGTATATAAAGAATCAGTTGTTTCAGACGGTCCAAAAGCTATAAAAGCAAAAAGCCGCCAAGGGCGGCTTACGGTTTATTTTGAATATGGACAGGGATTATGGGCTAAAGGCGGACACCCTCTGTTGGATGTGGTGGATATGGATGGTTTTGTGCATAGGGTATTTGCCAAAATTGAGGACAATACTTTAGTTGCCCAGATAGGCTCTGTCAATGTGAGCAGTGTTCGTTTTAACTGGAATGATTGTCCAGCAGTTGTGGTGTATAATGCATATAATTTACCAGCCTCACCTTTTCATATCAAAGTCAATACCTCTAATTTGAAAGTAGTTCATCCAGCTCTTGTGATACTGCCATAGGTTTGGCAGAAAGTTTTGCAAAAATGTCCTCTATCTTCCCGCCCAGCCCCACTTCATACAGGTCAATGCCAAATACTGTGTTGTCTGATAAAATGGGTTTTAATTCAACGGATTTGCCAAAGGGTAATCCGTGAAGCATATTAAATGTCTTGGGCAGTTGAGGGTCAGGGCTTAATTCCATTATTTCGCCACCATCATTAAAGCCCATGCGATAACGTAGCCATAGGGCAATAAATATAGGAATAGCCTCTAAACGGGACAAATCTTGGGGTTTGAGGGATTTTAAAGTTTCGCCAAAGCGTATGGGAATTTTTTGTGATGTATCACACGCAATTCTTTCTGGTGTATCGGGGATAAACGGATTAGGAAAACGCTCTGTTAATACCTCATTTAAGAAGCTTGATGGGTTTATTATCTTAGGGTCAGATACCACAGGGAGAGCTTCTTCTGCCGCAGTTTTGATGAGCTTTACTAAGCGTTTATCCTTCATACATTCTGCTATGGTAGGCAGGTTTAATAACATGCCAGATATAGCTAAAATAGTATGCAATGGATTAAGACAAGCACATACTTTCATTTGGTCAACCTTGCGGACAGTTTCTCTATTGGTCATATACACCCCAGCTTTTTCTAACGGAGGGCGGCCATTTGGAAAATCATCTTCAATCACAAGATATTGGGCAGATTCTGCGTTGACAAAAGATGACACAAAAGTATGCTTGGCTGTTTTGTGTATGGTCAGGTCTTTCAAGCCTTCTCTAGCCAATATTTCAGCAACCTCTTCAGATGGGCGGGGCGTAATTTTATCTATCATTGTCCATGGGTAGCTCATGGATTTTACATAAGTAATAAATTCAGCAGGTACACTGTTATTTTTCTTCCATGCTTGTGCAATTGTGAGTACTGCATTGGCAAGGCGTGTACCGTTCTCTGCAAAGTTATCCATTGATAATAGTGCAAGGGGTTTGCCGCTTTGATTAAAGCGGCTAAATAACCCTGCGACAACCTGCTCTAAGGTGGTGATGGCGTTTAATGGCGAATCACAAACTTTATCAGAATCAACAATATATCCTTTTTCTGTAATGATGGTACTAATGATTTGAAGGCTTTGTTGTGATATTATCTGACACAATCTTTGGGTATCACTGTAAAAAGCATCTGCAACACTGGCAATTACACGTTTCTTCATTGAACCATCAGCATGAAGGGTAACACCTAAACTTATGTTATCGAAGGGGGTAAAGGCTTTGGTTATAATTTCTTCATCATAGCCTTCATAAACCAGAATACCCGTATCTGTCAATTCGGCATCAAGCAAGTCTTGCTGTACTCCTGCCACGAGTATACGAAAAATATTACCAGCACCTACTTGTAACCATGTAGGTGCTTCTTTAGTAGATTGTATCATTTGGTGGATATCAAACTTAGGCAGACTGTAATCTACAGCCCATTCGCATTCCCTTGAGCGACTTGCCCATTCTCTGTTTAATCTCATTGATATGCTCCTATCTCTATGCTTTAATCGCTTCCCAAAGCCCTAATAAGTAATTTGCTCCTATTGCACGATCGTATAGTCCGTAACCAGGGCGGCCTTTTTGGGTTGTTTCATCCCAAATCATTCGTCCATGGTCTGGACGAATCCACCCGTCGAACTTTACGTCGTAAAATGCTTTCATAATGTCATACATGTTTAAAGACCCCATGGAGGATAAATGTGCCGATTCATAGAAGTCCGTATCGTTTTCAAATTTCAAATTACGTACATGGGCAAAGTGAATACGCCCTTCTGCACCAAATTCTCGAATCATAGCAGGAATATCAGCACCCTTTTTTGCGCCCAATGAACCTGTACATAGGGTTAAACCATTATATTGGCTGGGATTAAGAGCCAAATAGCGACAAATATTTTCACGGCTGATAATGAGTTTTGGTAAACCGAATATCGGTAGAGGAGGGTCATCTGGGTGGACAGCCATTTTGATATCTAGTTTTTCTGCATGAGGAATGATTGCATCTAAAAAATATTTCATATTGGTGTAAAATGTTTCTGTAGTCATGCCCTCGTAGGCTCTTAGTGCTTCATTGATTTTTTTCATACGCTCTGGTTCCCAGCCTGGCATTTCATAAGTTTCAGATTCTTTGGCGTATCGTTCTGCAAGGGCTTCAGGAGAAATATTATTTATAAAGTTTGCTTCATAACGCATGGTATTTGAACCGTCAGGCAGGTCGTAATACAAATGACTCCGTGCCCAATCAATGACTGGCATCATATTGTAACAGATACACTTGATACCATATTTTGATAGCCGTTCCATGGTTAATATATAATTTGTAATTTTCTCATCGCGGCTGGGCGCGCCTAGCTTTATATCCTCATGGATATTCACACTTTCAATGACATGAATGTCAAGCCCTGCGTCAGTAATGGTGTCCTTCATCGATTTTATGCGTTCTTCTGGCCAAGCTTCCCCTGCTGGAATGTCCAACAGGCTACTTACCACGCCTGTAACACCAGGTATCTGCCGAATGTTTTTAAGGCTTATTGGATCCTGTCCTTCACCAAACCATCGGAATGTCATTTTCATACGCATTACCTCCTGAATAGATTTTCAAAAATTTATAGTGTATTTAGCGTTGAAATCATTATAGTGTAAAAAAAGAATTTGTGCATAAAAGTATTATAACAATATTCATAAAATTTGTCTTATAAATTTAAAAAAAGTGCTTATCACTTTGATGATAAACACTGTAGATATAATGCTAAGGAATGCAAAATAAAAAGGCAAAAAATAACTTAAAAGGTTTGTAATAATTTACACTGCCAATCAAATCTTTTATCGCTCTATTTGGTACTCACCACGTTGGATTACTTCGTAGTTGCCAAATGCCTTACAATTACTGTTATTCATACCATACTATTTTCTCTCAACTTAAATTTGACAAACTTCCCATGCAATAAAAAAGGCTGATTTCCTACGGAAACATAGGAAAATCAACCTCTTCATCTTGACAGGAGCAGAAGGACTTGAACCCTAGACATCCGGTTTTGGAGAATGCTAAACGTGCGTTCGAGAATCTAGCAAAATCGAACCCTCGACCAAGGTATCGTCAGTTCGCCCGGCGACGTTTCAGCGACGAAAAGGTTTGAAAAGTTGCCAGAGCAAACACCAACAAAATGCAAGCAGAAAACATTTTGAATGAAAAAGCTAAACAAGCTACCTTATTTCAATTGATTTTCCTCTCCGAATTTCTCTTGCATCCAACGTAAATTAAACGCTTCAGTGGCATCTTCGTAATCATCAAAATGTAATGTCGGCTTATTACCTCCGATTACACAATAAACATCTCTCTCTCGTGCGCCTATTTTCAGAAGTCTACAGTTCCCTTCATTTCTAATTACTTCAGATTCTCCAAAATCCATTCAATCTCCCCACTTCAAGTTACTTTTTTATTAACTTGATTAGCAATGCCGCACCTAACAATAAAGTCGTACCTTTTAATGCACCTTTTACTATTTTTCCAGCCGCTTTGAAATCTTCATTTTGTTCATCAATCTTTGCCTTTTCCTCTTCTGTTTTGTTCTTTTTGGCAAAATGAGCAATCCCATCAAAAAAATCATCACCATTGCCAATAGTTTCTGCTGCATCATTTAATAAGTTTCCAATCCCAGAATCCACCAACTTAAAATCCCCTACTTTTTCTTAGATTTTATCTTTTCAGCTTCTTTGCGAAGTGTCCCTAGCTTTTTATCCGAGCGAGTATCTCGTCCATCTGGGTTTCTAATTGTACCTGGTGCTACACCTAATTTTTCTTCTAAGCTACCCACTGTAATGTCACTCCGAATTTTTCGAGCCATTAATTATCCCTCTCCTCTAAGAACCTGTTTAGTATCTGCAATGACTTGTAGTTAATAGCATTAGGAACTCCGTCGCTGTCGTCGTCGCTTACTCACAAATCCATGTAATCACTGGTTTGGTTACTGTAATTTAGCGTCCATTCAACGCCATAACAGATGAAATCAATTGAGAATACCTACAAACGCATGATATCTGCTACCTAAAATTGGTAGGCTTTCAATGTAGTAAAAAAGGCTGATTCCCTACGGAAACCTAGGAAAATCAACCTTTACATTTTTACAGGAGCAGAAGGACTTGAACCCTCGACATCCGGTTTTGGAGACCGACGTTCTACCAACTGAACTATGCTCCTAGGTGAGACAGGGGGATGTCTCACAGGTGTTATTATAAAGATGTCATGCAAAAATGTCAAGAAGATAATGGGTTTTCATGCAACTTTTTTGTATTTCAACTCACAAGCATTTGTGTTGCATACAATAACAAAAAACCTGGTGCGCCAAGTAGCCCTACAACCATTGCTGTAACTGCGTTTATACCCACAGCTAATCCCATTCCTGCAAATAGGAAGTTGAAAAGCAGAATGCCGCCAATGCCAAGGGCTATATTACGAACTACGCCCAGAAGCCATTTGAATTGGCGAGTGTATATAAGATATGCAAAAAATCCAAAGCCTAGTGCAGCAACTAACCACATCGTTGCACTCATGATATACCGCCTTTAGCCATCTGTTTATGTTTAAACATCATAATAAATCCACGCCCCCCACAATGCCTTTTTCCTTACATAGATTTAAATAGTATTTGTATTTTAGGTTGGCTGCTTTGAGTTCATAAATGAGACTGTCTACTAAAATTGCATCGGTTGTATGGTCGAAGCAATTATGTAGAAAATCCATATCGCTTTTGACCGCTTCTAGTGCTGCTACAATTTCCATGTCTTCACGGCTTAACCGCTTGGAATTTGCCTGTTTTTTCTTTGATTTTGGAAACACTGATACCCCGCCCCATCTACCAGCCTCTGGTGAACTTATAGGATATGCTACTGATTGCAATGCGTTCGCCATAAAGTATTCTCCTTTAGTGTAAATTTGTCCTACTAATAAATATAGTCCAAATCAAGGAAAAATATTCCAATTATTCTATCACCCATTCATTTATTCCTGCAAAGATGTGGTCTGGAGCAGGGTTTATATTGTTAATTATTCGGGAATTTGTTAATACTGCTGAATGACGAAAGGCTAAACCGATAACAGGCAGACGCTCTGTGAATGATTGCTGAAATTGTGATACGGCTTGTAGATATGCATTTTCTGTAGAGGCAATAATCATGCTTGAAAAATGGCTTTCCAACACTGCGTCATGCTGGAATAATCCACCGCTTTGAAATAAAAATTGCATGTCTGGTGCAAAAGGCAAGTTTGCACCACCTATAAAAAGGTCAAAATCATGACTGTTTAGCCGTTCAAAATATTCATCAGAGGAAAGGATTTCTACTTGAGCAGGTACACCTGCGTCTATCAAGCTTGCGGCTAAACGCCCAGCCATACTAACTCTTTGGGGATTTTCTGCATTCACTAAAATCACCAATGGTTGAAATTGACCAAGTGTTCCTAGTAAAGCAGACGCGCGAGCAGGGTCAAAAGTTGGGGCTGTTATATCGCTTGCCGCCCAGCTGTGGGGGTGAATGGGTGTGATAGATGGCACAGCGTGTGCCATATATACAGCATTGACGGCTTCGTGAATATCAAATGCATGGGCAATGCCTTGGCGTGTGTGAATGTCACGAAAGATAGGATTGCGAAAATTAAAACCAATAAATTCAAAATACATTGCAGAAAAAACTTCATATCTAGGGGTACGGGCAGTATGATGCTGCGCCCATTCTGTAAGAGGAAGACGAATTGCGTCTATGCGCCCACGGTCAAAAGCATATAAATCCGTTTCGGTGTTGGGAAGAAAAATGACTTCAATTTCTTCTATTTGTGGACGGCGGCGAAAACTGGTGTTGCTTCGGTGCAAAGTGATACTTCGGATTGGCGTGTGTTCATAAAAAACAAATAATCCATTGCCGATTGGATTCATGTTGCGCTCACTTTGAGGATTGGTTTCACCACTGTACAAATGCTCAGGAATGATGGGGAAATTTAACGCATAACCTGATGTTATGGATGCTTGTATAAATGTGATTTGTACAGTTTTTGCATTGATGCGCTCCATACTTGCGATATTTTGCACATTGGCGCGATAAATTGCTTGGATAGGCGCTGTTCGCAAGGTTTCAACAGAGAAAATCAAATCGTCGGAAGTCACGGGTATACCATCACTCCAAATGGCATCATCACGGATTGTTACCATTACGCCGGAAAAATCAGATGCAAAGTCTAGTGATGCAAGATGACCTGTAATACGCAGTTCATCATCTAAAATTGCCAGAGGCTCAAAAATAAGGCGCAAGATTCGCGCCACAGTGACATCTTCATTTAAAAGTGGATTTAATGTCATTGGCGGACGCATGTGAAGGCGCAGGACTTCATCTGCTTCTACCATACCCATGAAGTATGCGTCTATGGGTACAGTTTCGGTATCAAGCACTTCTTCGTATTCATCATACAGCCCAGCATCTACAGGTGCTGGCTGTGTCATACCTGATGGACCTATGCGCAAATGGTCTCCGCCACAGGATGTTAAAAAAAATATAAGTATAGAAAGTGTGATGAGCAATTTCATTAGGGGTTCGTCCTTCTGGTGAGTGTCAAGATGATATTGTAGATACGCCTATTAAAGTGTACGCGGCGTAGATAATTATATGTTTCAGGAAAAGGGATAGTGTGGATATTTTCTCCATCATGTGAAAAATCAGGGTCAGAAAGCCAGCGATTGACATTACCGCGTCCTGCATTGTATGCCGCTAAAGCGTTATCGATATTGCCATCAAAAAGATTAACTAGGCGATTTAAATAAAAACTTCCCATGGCAATATTCGTTTCAGGTTGCCATACATCTTCTGGATGAAAATTAGTCATTCCCATTTGTTGGGCGATGTCTTCCGCAGTTGCTGGCATAAGCTGCATAAGCCCTTGGGCACCACGGTGAGATTCTGCACCTTGTCTAAAGCTGCTTTCTGCCATAATGACAGCCAAAATCAGCGCGGGTTCAAGGTCTCCTGTGTGTTCATGCACTATATCAAGATATCTCACAGGAAAGCGAATATTTATTGCCATCAATCCTGCAATGATAGATAAAATGACCATAGCAAGTAATACCCATTTTTTCATAGAAGCTCCTTACTTATGCTTTGGCGCAACGTAGTTAAATCACTATTGTTTTCAATCACTACATCTGCATGAGGTCGTAAAAATTCATCGCCTTTACGGCTTTGCAGACGGTGTTTTGCAGTGATTTCATCTATGTTGTCCCTGTTTATTATGCGGGTTATTCGTGTTGGCTCTGATGCGGTGACTAAACATGTTATTGTGCAAATTGCGTTTAAACCTGATTCGATTAACAAAGGTGCATCTATGACTGCAAAATTGTATTTACCAGAAGCTTTTGCTTCTTCTATATGTGTCATGATTTTTGCTATGACATGTGGATGGATGATTTGCTCTAGTCTTTCTAGTTTCGCCTTATTTTCTGTGCCAAATACCAACGTGCCTAGTGCGCGGCGGTTTATTTCATTATTATTCTCATCATCCAAAATGCCCTTGCCGAAAAATTTTACAATTTCGGCGTAGGCATTTTCACCTTTGCCCATGACTTCGTGGGCTAATTTGTCAGCAGTAATTACAAAACCACCATGAGTTTCTAATATTTTTGCCACGGTACTTGTGCCGCTGCCGGTTATACCTGTTATACCTATGATTAGAAAATTATTTTGTGTCATACCAACTGTCTCCTGTATTGACATCTGCCACAAGGGGTACGGATAAAGCGATTACATTTTCCATTTCCTCTTTTAGTATATGCCGTACTTTCTCAACTTCTTCCAATGGTGCTTCAAGCAGTAGCTCGTCATGAACTTGTAAGATGATTTTTGTATGCAAGTTTTCGCGCTTTAGGCGATTTGCAACGTTTATCATCGCAATTTTTATAATATCGGCAGCACTTCCTTGAATGGGCATATTCATCGCCACCCGTTCGCCAAAGGAACGCATATTGAAGTTTGAAGACTTTAGTTCTGGTAAGGCACGGCGGCGATTGTATATGGTGGCAACAAAACCATCATTTTTTGCATTTTTGATAGTGGTGTCCATGTATGTTTTTACGTTTGGATATTTTTCAAAATAACCTTGAATATACCGCTCTGCCTCTTTGACAGGAATTTTTAAATCGTCACTTAAACCAAATGAAGAAATGCCATAAACTATGCCGAAATTTACAGCCTTTGCATTATTTCGCTCATCAGATGTGACATCTTCTGGGGCAATACCTAGAACTTGAGAAGCCGTTAAACGGTGAATATCTTGGTCTTCCTTGAATGCTTTAATGAGTACTTCGTCACCTGAAATATGCGCCAGAAGCCGCAGTTCTATTTGGCTATAGTCAGCATCTATAAAGGTCATACCCTCTGCCGGAACAAAAGCTTTGCGAAGTTCCCGCCCAAGTGCTGTACGCACAGGGATATTTTGCAGATTTGGTTCCGCACTGGATAACCGTCCTGTGGCGGTCAAAGCCTGGTGGAAAGTTGAATGTATGCGGGAAGTTTCATCTTTTATAAGGGGCATAAGACCGTCTATATAGGTTGATTTTAGTTTTGAATGGGTGCGGTATTCAAGAATCAATGGCACAAGGGGATGTTTGGTCACGAGTTTTTCCAATACATCAGCGGCAGTTGAGTAACCTTTTTGCGTTTTCTTTCCACCTCTTAACCCTAGTTTTTCAAAAAGGATTGTGCCAAGCTGGGCTGGGGAGTTTATGTTAAATGCTTCCCCTGCAAGTTCATAAATAGCGGCGGTTAGCCCTGTTAATCGGTCATTCATGATTTCATCAAAGGCTTTTAGCGTGGATTTATCTACTTTTATGCCGATTGTCTCCATGTCTGCCAACATGTGCGCTAATGGAAGCTCCATATTGTAAAATAAGTCCGTTTGATTAGATTCTGCTAGTTTTGTTTCCATGATGGGACGCGCACGGAAAATACAGTCTGCCACACGTGCGGCGTAATGAGCGATTGTCGTTTCAGATAAGTCTGCGGCACTTCGGCGGTCTTTGCCTCGCTTGCCTTTGTTATCTAAAATATCTTCAAAAGTAGGTATGGCTTCATGCAAATATCTTGCGGCAATATCCCCAGGGGTTTTATTAGGCTGTAATGCATCTAGCACATATGCTGCCAGCATTACATCAAAAGTAACGCCGTTTAGCTGAATATCAAGGGCACGAAGCTTAACTATTTCACTTTTTAAGTCATATACATATTTTTGTATGTCATGGGATTCCAGCCATTGTTTTATTAGAAGTTCAGGCATAGTTTGCACGTGTATATAAGCAGGGTGCATACTATCGGAAGCAACAGCTATGCCTATGAGGTCGTTTTTGACATCGTCCCATATAAAAGAAATTGCAACGGATGTTGCTTGGAAGATTTTTTCGGCTTCTGTAAATGTTGTAATAATTTTATAATCTGTACTCACCCCATTGACTTGGGGGGATTCTAAAATACTACCGTCTCTTGCAGCGTCAAAGCGTTTGTATAGGGTTTTCAACTCTAGGCGTTTTACTTCTGCATAAGCTTCATCATTCCACATGTGTGCTGGTTCAGAAAGCGCAAGTTCTACAGGTACATCTAGGCAGATGGTTGCCAGTTCGCGGCTTAATATGGCTTGGTCACGATAGGTTGCTAAATTTTCAGAAGCTTTTTTAGGCTTGATTTCCCCAGTATTTTTTAATGCATTGTCTAATGACCCATAGGTGGCAATGATTTTTGTAGCTGTGACTTCACCAATGCTTGGTACACCGGGGATATTGTCGGAAGTATCGCCCATGAGGGCTTTTACATCAATATAAGCCGTTGGCGTTACGCCATACTTTGCCATTACATCAACAGCAAAATAATCTTCTACTTCCGTTTTGCCCCCTTTTGTTTTAGGCAAACGAATTTTAATTTCATCTGTGGCAAGTTGTAATAAATCCTTGTCACCAGAAACAATGACAGCATTGATTCCTTGTGCAACCGCTTGTCTTGAAAGGGTACCAATAACATCATCAGCTTCATATCCTGCAACGGATGCAATATGAATGTTCATTTTTTCAAGTAAATTTTTTATTGTAGGCACTTGGGCGCGAAGCTCGTCAGGCATGGCGCGGCGCGTTCCTTTGTATGCTCCATATTTTTCATGGCGAAAAGTAGGTTGGGGTAAATCAAATGCCACAGTGATATAATCTGGTTTTTCCTCGTCAAAAAAGCGAAAAAATATATTCATGAAACCAAAAACCGCGTTAGTATACTCCCCTGACGAATTTGTTAGGGGAGGTAGTGCATAATATGCGCGGTTGAGTATGCTGAATCCATCGATGAGTAAAATTTTCATGTTTTTCACTATTTATTCCGCCTCTATGGTGACGGATTTAATGACTTGCGGGTCAATCGGACGGTCTTGTGAACCTGTTTCACATTCTGCAATGGCATTAAGCACGTCTTCGCCTTCGGTCATTTTGCCAAATGCGGCGTAATTGCTGTCAAGGTGGGGTGAATGCTCATGCATAATAAAAAACTGGCTTCCAGCAGAATTAGGGTCGCCACTTCTTGCCATGGAAATGACACCTTTTGTATGTTCAAGGTCATTTTCAAAACCATTGCTTGAAAACTCTCCAGGAATTTTATAACCAGGGTTGCCCATACCTGTACCATCTGGACAGCCGCCTTGAATCATAAACCCGGGAATGATACGGTGAAAAGTAAGCCCGTCATAAAAGCCGTCGCAGGCTAGACTGATAAAATTTGCAACTGTTTTTGGCGCAATGTCTGGATAAAGCTCCAAAATCATTTTTCCGCCGTTTTCCATTTCAATTGTTACGATTGGGTTCATAATAAATCGCTCCTAAAATTTGTTTGACATTATCATAGACAAAATTTAGGGCAATGACAAGTAGAATGTGATATAAGATAGGGTTGTTTTTGATTAAATGTATTGACAAAATCTGCACAAGTGGTAAAATCATTTCAGGCGTGACATTTTGATTAGGTCTTGTCAAAGCATAAAGTTGTATAGACCATATTTTGATTGTCTTGTGATACACCAAGATATCTTTTAGTCACTGCATATGAGCTGTGGTTATAAATTTCCATCAAAACTACAGGTGAAGTACCACTATTCCAAGCATGATATCCAAATGTTTTACGGAGGGAATGCCCGCCGACTTTATGTGTAACGCCTATGGCATTGGCGGCTTCATTGATTATGCGATAGGCTTGAACACGGCTGATTGCCTTGTTTGTGATTGCATTGATAATTAGTGGTGTATTTACCCTGTAAAATCAAGCGGATTTAATACTTGTCAAGGGTTTTCAGGTTTTTTCCCAAATTAGTTGATAAGCAAGCATCAAAATGATAAAATACCATCGTAAAATCAAACGGATTGTGGGGTTGTAACATGAGGGAGCTTGTAAGAAGCATAGACCCAGACTTGAGAT
>WRAH01000025.1 GCA_009780315.1 Defluviitaleaceae bacterium | reverse complement strand
TTTTACTTGATTCGTCAAGAAAATGCAACCAAAATTTTGCTTTGTCTCTAAAAAACAAACACCCTCTGACAATTATCCTTGGTGAAGTACACCAAAGTGATATCAGGGGGTGTTTGTTTTATTGGGTTGATTATGCATATTGAGTTTGGAATTGATATGTTTTTGTAAAGACTATGTAAGTCTGCCACTTTGCTTTAGACAAGAAGTATACTGCAAAGTGACAGATTTTTTTATTTTAAATATTTCTTTAATGTTGCCATTACAACAGCAATATCCAGCGGTTTGCCTACATGGTCATTCATGCCTGCATTGATACACTGGGCAATGTCGTCACTAAAGACATTAGCGGTCATAGCTATGATGGGAATATAAAGTGAGTTTGAAGTGCCTGATTCACGAATATAACGTGTGGCAGTTAGTCCGTCCATATTTGGCATTTGTAAATCCATAAAAATAAGGTCAAAAGCGTCTGGATTTTCACCAAAGGCTTGCAAGGCTTTTACACCATCCTCTACACATGTGATTCCTATGCCAGTAGGTTCAAGGAGGGCAGATATAATTTCTCGGTTAATTTCAATATCTTCTGCAATTAAAATATGCTTGCCTGTAAAATCATCTGCACTATCTTCCCCATTCACTTCTTGTGGAGATGTTATGACACCACGGGTCACAGGCACTGTGAAGATAAATGCTGAACCCTCGCCAAGTTCTGACTCAATAGTGAATGTACCGCCCATTGTATCAATGATGTTTTTACATATGGCAAGCCCAAGCCCAGTACCGCCAAATCTACGGGATGTACTGGCTTCTGCTTGAGCAAATGCTTCAAAAATGCTGGATTGCTTCTCGGGGCTTATGCCAATGCCAGAATCTATGACGATAAATTCCAGTGTACATTTGTCTCCATCTTCTTCAATGAGATGGACAAGGGTTTGGATTTTGCCCATTTCTGGTGTAAATTTTATAGCATTGCTTAAAAGATTCATTATGACTTGTGCCAGCCTTTGGTCATCACCTATGACAATTGGCGGGATTTCTTCCCCTATGGTAATGATTAAGTCCTGCTTTTTTTCTTCCGCACTCAAAGAAACAACATCAATGACACTTTGAATCATTTTTTCTACACTAAAATCTTCTAACACCAGTTCTAATTTTCCAGACTCTAGCTTTGCAATGTCTAATACATCGTTTACGACCCCAAGTAAATGCTTTGACGCGTTTTCTATTTTGTCTAAGGCATTTTTAGCCGCCGCCTCATTAGACTTGCCAATAGTCGTCATGCCAATGATTGCATTCAATGGGGTTCTTATTTCATGACTCATGTTTGACAAAAAAACGCTTTTTACAGCAGAAGCTTGATTGGCTTCTTCTGTTGCTTTGGTCAGCTCGTTTAAAGCGGCTGTATAATTTCTGCAAAACAAAAAAATCACAACATTGATGCCTAAAGTAACAAACACTGACACGAGATTTTGCATATACTCAAAGGTTGGGCCCATCAGGTTTTGACCCAGACCAATGACTAAAATACCATGCAGTACCGCAACCCCTCCCAAGAAATACAGCAAGCCTTTTGGGCGCATATACACAAGAGAGATTAAGGCACATCCAATAGCATACGTAAATACTAAAAAATCGCCGGTAAAATACAGTGCAGTTGCTGTGATATAAAAAACGGTTAAAAATGGTGATAGTGCCGCCCGCACATCTTCATTGATATTCAATCTTTCTAAAATAATAAATGTGCCTAAAATAAGCACGCCTAAAACAAGACGAATCGTCAAGCCTGATGGATAGTGAATAACCCAAGTATAGTACACCGTTGTAAGCACTACATATATCACTAAAATCCAAAAGATATGCGGAACATATACGCCATTTTTCGTATTGCCAAGTATATTTTTTCTAGTCCATTGCAACATAGCATATCCCCTTGCGGTGAGCTTACTGTATCGTTTCTTTAGCCGTTAAGATTCGTCTAAGCGACTGGTCTAATCGTTCTTCTGTAAAGAGCCCTTCCTCGTATCCCTGTAAAAGGGCTTGAAACGCCTCGCGAGGGTTGGATGGCATCAATAAAATATCTGCCCCAGCAAGAAAAGCCCCAAGTGCAATTTGCCCACAAGTAAAGTGGTCGGTTAATGCGCGCATTTCAAGGGCATCTGTAATGATTAAGCCGTCAAAGCCTAATGTGTCACGCAAGATGTCTTGCAGCCAAAAAT
This sequence comes from Defluviitaleaceae bacterium, assembly GCA_009780315.1. Taxonomy (GTDB): domain Bacteria; phylum Bacillota; class Clostridia; order Lachnospirales; family WQUN01; genus WRAH01. The sequence goes on along the minus strand of WRAH01000025.1, from coordinate 35,316 downwards.
CAGAAAAAGTGGCTGGCAGTAATCCTGATTCTATCCATGGCTCCATCCATGGTAGAAGCCCATTGTGATAGGCTATTTCTGGTGTGGAGATGTGCGCAATCATTACACCGTCTGCACCTGCTTCTATTCCGCTGATGAAAGGCAGTACTTCCACTTGATAGAAACGCTCAAGCCCATGAGGGTGAATCGCCAACATGTAATGGCTGTCCTCATAAGTATCCCCATGTCCTGGGAAATGTTTAACCACTGCAAAAATACCTTCATCATGCAAGCCATATACTGTGGCAGCAACCATTGGACTTGCGACATCGGCTGTGCGCCCAAAGGCACGATTGCCAATGACAGCATTGGATGGATTACTCCACACATCAGCAATTGGGGCAAAGTTCATGTTTATGCCCAAGGTTGTCAAACGCTGTCCAATGTCTTGCCCAACTTCACGGGCGTATGCGGTGTCATTGGTTGCGCCTATTTCATATGCGGCAGGGGTTGGCTCACCAAAAAGCCGCCCTATGCGCGAAACACGCCCGCCTTCTTCGTCAATGGCAATAAACATAGGTAGCGGTGACATGGTTTGCAGTTGGGCAGTTAATGCTTGCATTTGGGCAATAGACTGTACATTGTCTCCAAAGAGAATGATTCCGCCAACAGGAATATCTGTGAGAAGCTGCTCTGTTTGTGTTGTGATTGCTGTAGCCTGCCATGGTAAGCGCAACACAAACAATTGCCCGATTTTTTCCTCTAATGTCATTTGAGACAACCAGTATTCAATAAAGTCAAATGTCGGCTCATCCTCAATGCTGACTTCATCCTTGGGCGGTTCGTAAATCAATGGCTCGTAAACCCCTTCAACAATTATTGCTTCATCAGGTTGATATGTCACAATGGGTTCATCTGCGGCACACCCTATAAAAGCTAGTACAAAGACAAGCATAAACAATGCAGCAAATTTTTTAATCCCTTGCATATTATAGTGCCTTTAGCAATGCTTTTAGAAATTTCCAAAATAGTGCCACTGATGTAATGGATACTCTTTCATCTGGCGTGTGAAGGTCGTGATTGGTTGGGCCAACAGAAATAATATCAAGCCCAGGGATTTTTTCAGAAAACAATCCGCATTCTAACCCTGCGTGAATCGCAGTGACAATAGGTTCACGGTTAAAAACTGGGGTATACGCGTCCAATGCAGTTTTTAACAGTTTAGAATTAGGGTCATAAGGCCAAGCGGCACTTCTTTGAGAGAAAGAAATGTCTGCGCCAAGATATTTTGCCAGTGCAGACGCGTTGTCTCTCAATTGAAGATTATAAAATTCTGCGGCACCTCTGCCCATTGCAGAAATCTTTACATAGTCTTTTGATGTTTCAATGACACCCATATTGCAGGATGCATTAACAAGCCCGTCAATTTCTAAACTCCGCACGAACACACCACAAGGCACAAGCAACATTGCGGCAATGACTTGGTTGCTACATTTTAATGTAAGCATTTTATCGACTGTGACCTCTGCTTTACATTCTATAGAAAGCTCAGGGTCTGAAACACGAAATTGTACAGCTAGATTTTTGCGGCAATTTTCCAATGTAGCATTGAGTTTATTTTCATCTGCAACCCATATTGTTGCTTCTGCTTCACGGGGGATTGCATTGACTTTCATTCCACCAGAAACTTCTGCAAGTCTTATATTATCACCAAGGGCTCCCAACACTTGCCCTAAAATTTTAATGGAGTTGCCGCGCTCTTTGGCAATGTCTGCACCAGAATGCCCACCAGTTAATCCTTTGACAGAAACTTTGTACGCTTTCATATCTGCGACAGGGGTTTCGTGATTTATAGACATTTTAAATTCTAGGTTAATGCCAGCGGCACAACCCATGGTAAAGCGGTCATCATCGCTGGAGTCAAGGTTAATCATGCGGCGGCTTTTAAGTGTACTGACATCTAAGTTTTCTGCGCCATCCATGCCTGTTTCTTCTTCAGATGTAAATACAATCTCAAGAGGGGGATGGTCTGTGCCATTTTGCAAAAGTGCCATGCATAGTGCCATACCTAGCCCATTGTCTGCCCCAAGGGTTGTACCGCGGGCTTTTATAAAATCACCATCAACATAGAGTTTAATGGGGTCTTTTAGAAAGTCGTGGGTTGTATCTGCATTTTTTTCGCAAACCATATCTAGGTGGGCTTGCAGCATGACCGGCTCATGATTTTCATATCCAGAAGATGCTGGTTTTTTTATAATTAAGTTATGCCATTCATCTTGTATGACTTCAAAGCCAAGCCCACGGGCAAAGTCTGCCACATAGTCACTGACTGCTTTCTCATTGCCAGAACCTCTTGGGATTTGGCTGATTGCTTCAAAATGTGTAAAAACTTCTTTTGGCTCATATGTGTCTAAAATCATAGCTATCACTCCTTATAATGTAACCTATCATAGAAAATTTCAAATTGCAAGTAATAATTAAATAATTCAAAATCGGACTTGCCTATCGTGACAAGAACACTCGAAAAACGCTTATCTCGCGTTTTCGAGTGTCACTCTGTCAAGACCGTTTCTCATTGATTTCATTATAATAATTAGCCTAGCCGAACCCATAGTCTGATGGTAAAGCCATCTTTGCGGTTAAATGCTTCCATGCCGCCACCCATTTTTTCCATCAATTGTTTTGCTACATATAAGCCCAACCCTTCGCCTTCCTTTGCCTTAGTGTTTTGTCCACGATAGAATTTTGTGATGATAAGTTCTAATTCTTCAGGGTCTACCCCCTTGCCATAGTCGTTAATGTCAATTTGTAAACCTTTGTTGACTATTTCAAAATTTACATCTATTTCTGTATCAGCATATTTGTATGCGTTGATTATTATATTGCCAATGACTTGCTCCATACGCACAGGGTCTATTGCTATTAGACAAGATGGAATTGGGCTTTGTCGGATTTTTGAAAGGTGGTCGGCATTTTTAAATAGGACTTGCAAAATGCCGCTGTTTTCACTGGCAGGATTTACGCTTAATTCGCCTAGACTTTCTAATGTACTGTGAAGCATATCGTTCATTAGGCGGGTTATTTCATTGGCTTTTGTTTCAATGGTTTGTAGTTTTTCTGTAGTGGCTGGGTCTGTAGATTTGACTTGAAGCAACTCGGATATAATTTTGATTGATGTCACAGGGGTTTTAATGTCATGGCTTAGTGATGCAATAAGTTCCTTGTGGGCGCGTTCGGCATTGTGTTGCTTCTGTCTTGCATCTTTAAGAGATTCGCGCATAATATCAAAACTTTGTGTAAATAACCCAAAGAGGTTATTTTTATTTATTGGCAGGGAATCATCTAAAATACCTAAAGAAATTTTATGGGCAAATTGCTGGATGGTTTTAAAAGGACGAATCATAATGACATATATCACCGCCAAAAATACAGCATTTAAAACACACACCAATAGGAAAGTGAAAATCATTATATTCCCACCCATTTGAGAACCGTCAGCCCTATAGGATGTTTCGATGAAACCCATTCCAACAAGCTGACTATCTACAAAAATATTCATTGGCAAAAAACCGAGGGCTATTGCAGTATGCATTGTTTCCGGTAGATTTTCGTTAGTGGTATACAAAATATCCCCATAGTTATTCATAACAAAAAAGCGATATTCAAAACGTGCAGTACTTAGCCCTTCAATATTCCCCCAGTTTGCAGACACTTGCTGTATAATTTCATTGACTTCAACCGTATTTACGGCTGGGGGTATTTGATTATTGTATGTGGTTACAGCAATTAAAAACCCTGCGAGGACAATCAAAGACAATATTACATACATCACAAAATATTTTTTCATTCCACCGCCCCTTCAAACATATACCCACTACCCCATACGGTTTTTATAAACTGTGGGGAATTTGGTATGTCTTCAAGTTTTTCGCGGAGGTGGCGAATGTGTACGCTAAGTGTCCCCTCCCCTATGAAGGTATCACCCCATACTTTTTCTAAAAGCGCGTCCTTGGTTACACGATTATTTTTGTTTTCAATTAAGTATAGAAGCAGTTTTAATTCCAATGGTTTTAATTTTACCGTTTCGCCATTTCGGGTAACGCGGTCGTTGCCTTTGTCAATTTCTATATTGCCAAATTTTATTATTTCCCGTTGAGGCTGTATCGGCATTGTTGCACTGCGTTTTAAGACAGCTTTTGCCCGCGCTAAAAGTACAGACATTGCAAAGGGCTTTGCAACATAATCATCCCCGCCTATGCCAAGGGCAACCAAAATATCATCATCTGTATTGCGTGCGCTGATGAAAATAATCGGCACATCAGATGTTTCACGCAGTTTTTTGCATAGGGCAAAGCCTGATTCTTCACCTAAATTTATGTCTAAAATAATAAGGGATGGTGGGTTTTCTATGGCAGTTTTTAAGCCTGATTCAAAACTTGTGGCATATTCACATGTTAAATCAAAAAGAGAAAAATATTCAGAAATCGTTGCCGCAATGCTTGCATCATCATCAATAATTAAGCAGTCTGGCATTATCATCACAACCTTGTTAAGAATTTGATAAGAATTTAATAGCCTTTTGTTAAAGCATCTTAGACCCGTTCTATAGTATAACAATAGTGTCAAACAAAAACAAAGGAGCTGACACAATGAAATCCATTATAAAAACTAACAAACTTTGCAAGTCATTTAGCAGTGGGGGTACACAGATTCATATTATTAAAAACTTGGACTTAGAAATTGAGGCAGGCGCATTTACCGTCATCATGGGTGCGTCAGGCAGTGGAAAAAGTACTTTGCTTTATTCCATTTCCGGCATGGATAAACCAACCTTGGGGGAAGTCATGTTTAATGGGACAGATATTTCTAAGTACACCAATGACCAACTGGCGGTGTTTCGCCGTGAAAACTGCGGGTTTGTATTTCAGCAGATTCACCTGATGGATAACATGAGCGTGATGGACAATGTACTTACAGGGGCGTTGCTGATTTCAAATGATAAAAAAGCCATTGAGAAAAAAGCTACATCATTGTTTGAGCGGGTTGGGCTGCAAAAGGAGCTTTGGGGCAAATTTCCCAGTCAGCTTTCCGGGGGTGAAGCCCAAAGGGTTGGCATTGTTAGGGCATTGATTAACAAACCTGCGTTACTTTTTGCAGATGAACCCACAGGCGCGCTTAATTCATCCTCCAGCGTGAAAGTTTTAGATATCATGAGCGAAATCCACGCTAACGGGCAAAGCATTGTCATGGTTACACATGACCTTAAAACTGCCGTGCGGGGAAATAAAATCATTTACCTTCGTGATGGTGCAGTGGACGGCACATTGGAACTTCCCCCTTATATGGGCGACAATGCAGGGAAACGATTAGAAAAAGTACAAAAATTTCTTGATGAGATGGGGTGGTAGACATGAAGAAAATACTACACATTGCAAAAGCCAATGTACTGCGCAGCAAAAGTGCAGCAGTTTCATTGTTTCTTATTATTTTAATCATATCTGGGCTGGCTACAATTGCCATTAGTTTATTTATGGATGTGGATGATGATTTTTTAAATACTGTTGAGCGGATGAATGGCTCACATAGTGTGATGATTATACCCCGTGCTTTGCATAATTCCATCTTTGATGAAATTATTTTAAATGACCCCCGTGTATCTGAGTTTGAACGGACTGAGACACTCATTGCAAATGGTGCGATAGTATATTATGGTGCTTTGGCAGAAACAAATATTATTATTGCTAATATTGATATCCCCGCAAATATTGCTGCACCACAGGTCATTGCAAGGGATAAAAGTGTTGCCCCAGCGTACGCAATTTACCTGCCTTCAATATCACAAGCATTTGGGTATAATCTGGGTGACGCATTTGTTATCCATCACAGAAACAGGGAAATTGAATTCACCATTGCAGGATTTTTTGATACGACGGATATGCCAGGTGTAAACTTTGGCACGATGAGGGTTTTTGTGCCAAGTGAGGGATATGAACGTTTGACACGATACTTTGGGCGTTCTGTATTGATGATGATTAGGTTTTATGATATGAACGACTCTTGGGCGTTTAATCAAGTCTTTAGTGATGATGTACTGGTAGACGTTGCCGCTCATTCATTTGTTTTTAGCATTCAAGAGTTTGTGTCAGCGATTCAAACCGTTTATATATTCTTTGCAGTTATTCTGCTTTTCGCCTTTATTTTAATTTCTATATCATTATTAGTGGTTCGCTTTCGTGTGGCTGACAGCATTGAGAACACCATACATGAAATTGGCGTTTTAAAAGCACAGGGATATACCAGCCATCAAATTATCGCTTGTTATCTTATGGAATATGGTGTCATTGCCATGCCAGCGGCTATCCTTGGTATCATCGTAGTCATTCCTGTGTTCTCATTTATTCGTTTTATGCTCTTTACCTTATCTGCCACACCTTGGTCAGTTGGAGTGAATCCTTTAGCGGGGATATTTTCGGCAATGGCTATTATATTCATCTTATTAGTTAAGGTATTTTTATCTACTCAACGTATTAAAAAATTACCCCCTATTACGGCACTGCGCGGTGGTATATCAACCAATAATTTTAGACGCAATTTCTTCCCCCTTCATCAGTTTACAGGGAATGTTCATCTTGGGCTTGGGTTAAAAAATATGTTTGCCTATGTAAGACTGTACGCCATGATTGGCGTTGTGATTGCCAGTGCGGCTTTTGCACTCACATCAACTGCTGCAATTTATCAAACCTTTGTGGCAGACCAAATGACCCTTGCAGCCGTAGCGGGGATGGAAGCCAATGAAGTCCTGGTGACTGTCACGCGTCATACGGATGCTTTTGCTTTAGCCACAGAAATTGAGCAATTGCCCCAAGTACGCATGACTACAATGGCAGAAATCACCATGGTACGTGTTGAAGATTTTGACGCACGTATGACTACCGTATCAGACGATTTTAGTCAATTTGAAACATTTGTCGCAGGCATTGGAAGAATGCCTGTGTATGATAATGAAATTGCACTACCAAGAAGCCTTGCACAACAGCTAAACAGGCAAATGGGAGACAGTGTACGTGTCACTGTAAGCGGTATCACGCAAGAATTTATTATCACAGGCTATTTTTCTACACTAGGTGGAATTGGGTCAGCAGCAATAACCTATGATGGCATTAAGCGATTAAACCCTAACTTTACAAGAAGCACTATTTCTATATATTTGCATGAGGGTGTTACGGTTGAAGCATTTGAAGCAGTTTTAACACAGCAATTTGGGGTTTTAAATGTTTTTCAATATGAAGAAAACGACAGCTTTGCAACCGCAAGAGCCCGTGCAGAAGAGCGCATTGCTTTCTACTTAGAAAACTTTGACGTTGACAGTGTAGAGTATGCCGTTATTTTAGATGGAGAAATCATCATCAGCGGCTCGTCAGGAATGTTTCAAATTGAACGTATTGCAAACCATATTGAACTGGTGATGGCAACAGCCGCTAACGTAATTGCACCTATGACTGCATTAACTTATATGATTTTTGTAATCTCTGTCATTGTTGTTGCACTTATTTTAAGCATGACCGTGCGTGCAGTTGTGGCAAAACGCCGCCGCGAACTGGGTACGCTTAAAGCCGTAGGATATACAACCAGTCAACTTGTGCGCCAAATGGCAATCAGCTTTTTGCCAATGACAACCCTTGGTATTATTGTAGGTTGTGTTAGTGGTACGTTGCTAATCAGCCCAATGATTAGCACGGCAATGAGCGCAAGCGGTGTGCTTAATATGGTACTCTTCATTAACCCCCTTGTGGTTGTTGCCTTGGGTACAGCAATATTGATTGTCACCTATCTTGTGGCACATATTTCTGCCAGAAGCATCAAAAATATTTCAGTTTACGAATTGCTTTCAGAATAGGAGAATTTATCTATGAAAAAATTATTTTTATTATTGGTGCTGGTGGTATTCTTCGTTCCTGCAACTATTGTTCAAGCAGAAGAATCTGATGGTATGCTTTATGGCATAGGTTCAACCAGTAAAGTATTCACTGCCGCAGCGGTCATTCGCCTTGTGGACATGGGCTTGGTTGACCTTGATACGCCAGTGATAAACTACATCCCAGATTTTACAATGGCAGACGCAAGATATGGTTATATTACACCAAGAATGCTACTTGACCATTCGTCTGGCATCATGGGTTCGACCCTTGGCAATGCAATGCTTCTAGGTGACAATAGCCGATATTATTTTGATAATTTCTTAAATATGTTAAGCCAACAACGGCTTATGTTTCACCCTGGTGAAAGGTCTATCTACAATAATGATGGATTCACTTTGGCAGAAGTTTTAATTGAGCGTGTAAGTGGCGTAACCTTTACAGAATTTCTTGACCGTGAGTTTTTTCAACCTCTTGGAATCGAAAACATCGTATCCCCCCAAAGTGATTTTGACCCTAATAGGGTTGCAGGCACTTATCTTGCAGGAAGCCGTTTACAACCAGAATCTTTAGGCGTAATCGGCAGTGGCGGACTACTTGCCACGATGGAAGATTTAGCGGTATTCTCCACAATCTTTATGGACAGTGCAGACGGTTCTATACTTTCCCGCCAGTCGGTAGACGAAATGGCGCGTAATCAAACCCAAATGGATATGATGGAAGGTTCATCAACCAACTTTCGGTATGGGCTTGGCTGGGATTCTATTGATTTGTTCCCGTTTAATGCGCTTGGCATTCAAGCCCTAAGCAAGGGTGGGACAACAGCAGGATTTCATACAGATTTAACCGTACTGCCAGAATTTAATCTTGCCGTATCCATTTCCGCATCGGGCAATGACGCTTTTGTGCAAACGATTGCACAGGCAATAATCCTTGAAGTGTTGATGGAAGAAGGCTTACTTCCTCAATCTACAACTATCACCTTACCCGAGTTAAACCGCGAACCAGCACGTATTCCAGACAGTGTGCGAGCCAATGCAGGCATATTTGATTCAGGCGTAATGAGGGAAACATTCCATGTGGACTTTACAGATTACACCATGGTCATGACCCCCATTGCAGCGGCTACAGACCGTCCGCTGGTATTTCTGCACAATACCGACGGTAAGTTTGTATCCATTGACGGCAATTCCCTTGGGGGAATGACTGGTGACAGTGTTTACACCATTTCAATACTCACTTTTTATGAAAATTATATTTTAGGACAGTCTTTCAGCGATATACCAGGGATAGGCATAGTAGCCCAAGCTGGCGCACATGCCCAAAGACTTGAACCACGCGTCATTTCAAGCAATGCACAAACATCATGGGACACACGAAATGATAGAGAATTTTTGCTGGTAAGCCCAAGACATACATCAACAATGTACTTTTCACCTGTGTTAAGCATACAAACAGATAGTCAAATTCACGGATATGTCACATCACATCATGAATCCCAAGTCATATTTCCAACACTGCAAATTATAGATGAAAACCATGCAACCGCTTTTATAAGCATTCCCCTAATGAATGGACGGGATGCGGTGGATTTATCTGTAACAAATATCAATGGTGTTGAATTTATGGACATGCACAGTGGTGACAGGGTGTTTATGTGTGCAACCGGCGCAGTGCAATTTTCTACACTTGGCAACAGTGTAAACATTGTGAACAACACCATTTGGGCAGACATTGACCCACAACACGCAGGGCAAACCATCAATATTTTCACACCTCAAAACGGTGCATGGTTTATTTATGACAACCGTATGAACCCCATCGCCACATCACTAGAACAAAACCCCCGAGAAAGTATTATCCTTCCCGAGGGCGGCAGAATCGCTTTTGCTGGCGAAGCAGGTGCAATGTTTACAATTCAGTAAGATAAAACCCTTCGTTTCATTTTAGTTCGTTTTTATCCTGATATTTATTTGCTCGATTCATTTTATGGAGAATCCGCAAAATACGCCTGTCGTCCTTTGTCAGCAGTTCCAGAAACTTATCCAACGGAATAAGCAAAAGTATCCCATATTCTACAGAATAAATGAAGCCAGTAATGTAGCTAAACACAAAGTCTGGATGAAGAATGGACGTTCTTGAAGCGATTAACATGACAATGTAAAACAGGTATAACGCAGTTTTAAAGGAGACAAAATGTGCGGCGAACAAAACTTGGGCAAAAAAATGTCCAAGTTTTGTTCGCTCTTTTGTCATAAAGCCTTCTTTCGTCATGATTTTGTTTGCGATGATATCCAAAATAAGCACAGTGGCAATGAATGTCAAATTTATAAGGTATGCAATAAATGACTGACCGCCTGCAAGCCGCAAGTAAATGATATGGTAGGAAAACAGCCCTATCAGCGCGGCAGTTATGATGATTGCAAGGATTTCGATGAACAAAAGTGTACTATGCTTCATTAAAAATATCTCCCTAGGCTACTTAGTTTAGGCAAGCAGTTCCGCTTTAGCGGAATGACCAGCCTGTTATTGATGCGGCACAATCTGCAAGCCCTGTTGGCGGGCCTTCATACAACACATGTCCGCCACCGCTTCCGCCGTCTGGACCAAGGTCAACAATCCAATCTGCACAACGCATTACATCTAAGTTATGCTCTATAACCAAAACTGTGTTACCACGCTTAACCAAACGGCGCAAGATTTCAATGATTGTTTGCACATCACTCATATGCAACCCTGTAGTTGGCTCATCTAAAATATAGATACCGCTTTTTTTGTGCAGTTCTTTGGCAAGTTTTAACCGTTGACATTCACCGCCACTTAAAGTGGAGAGCGGCTGACCCAAAGTCATGTAGGATAATCCAACGTCTACAACTTCTTGAAGTTTGCTTTTAATATCCTTTTGCTCGAAAAAATCTACAGCACAAGCGATGGTCATTTCCATCACTTCAACAATGTTTTTACCTTTATACAAGTATTCAAGGACTTCTCTTTTATACCGCTTGCCGCCGCATACTTCGCAGGGAATTGAGATATTATCCATAAAGGAAAGGTTTAGCTCAATACTGCCAATCCCTTTACATTTTTCACAAGCCCCTTCAGAGTTGTAACTAAATAATCCAACGCTCACATGATTAGCCTCTGCAAACAGTTTGCGGATTTTATCCATCACCCCTGTAAATGTAGCAGAATTTGAGCGGATATTTACTGCAACGGGGCTTTGGTCTATACGTACAGCTTCGGAAAATTGCGGCGCGAATACTAAATTAACCAGCGTACTTTTGCCAGACCCTGCAACACCTGTCACCACAGTAAGCATACCCTTGGGCACATTTAACGCGACATTTTTTAAATTGTGTAGTTGACTTGGCAAGCTTCTGTAAAACTCTGTTGGGTCTATGGCATTTGTGTTTATTGGCATGGTTTTACCAATATATTCGCCAGTGAGCGTTGAAGCTTTACATAAGTCCTTATAACTGCCTGTAAACACAACTTCTCCACCAGCCGCGCCTGCTTTTGGGCCCATATCTACGATGTAATCTGCAATTTTTATAACATCTGGGTCATGCTCTACTACAATTACAGTGTTACCCTTGTCCCGCAGTTGAATGAGCAGTTGATTGAGTCTATGGACATCTCGTGCATGAAGTCCAATACTTGGCTCATCAAAAATATACAACACATCTGTTAAAGCACTTGATAAATGCTTTACCATTTTCACCCGCTGAGACTCACCGCCGCTTAGGGTTGAAGTTTCACGGTGCAAAGTGACATAATCAAGCCCAATGTCAATAAGCCCCTGTACACGCATTTTTAAACTTTCTACAATTGGATTTTTTGGAAAGTCGTCCAATACTTTTACCAATTCGCTAATCTGCATAGCTGTAAGGTCATAAATAGAGTATCCGTTAATTTTTGAAGACAATGTTTTTTCACAAAACCGCTTACCTTCACAGGACGGGCAAGGTACACTTTTTGTAAATTTCTCAATCTTCTTTAAGGCGGCATCGGACTTTTCTCTACCAGTATTGATATTTTGGCGGGCAAACCGTACAACAAGTCCTTCATATGTGAGGTGAATGTCACCGTCTGCCATAGACACTGAAGCTCCGCCTTTTTCTGCTTGAGCATATAGAAACTTATCTATTTCTTCTTGGGTAAAGTCTTTGAGTTTCTTGTCATTATCAAAATATCCGCTATTGATATACAGCTTCCACATCCAAGTGCCTACGCCAAAGCCTGGCAACAAGATTGCGCCCTCGTTTAAAGATTTGTTCATATCAAGTGCAATGTCAATATTAAGTGCCACTGTACGCCCTATGCCTTCGCAAGTTTGACACATTCCGCTTGGGTCGTTAAATGAAAATACATTAGCGTATCCTTCAATTTTTGGAATGCCGAATCGGGAAAATAGCACCCGTAAAATTGCGTTAATATCTGTAATTGTCCCTAAAGTTGACCTTGCATTTCCCCCCAGCCTAGACTGGTCGATTATCACTGCGGCAGACAAATTTTCAATAGAATCCGCTTCGGGCTGGCTGTATTTTGGCATGAACATGCGTGCAAATGCAGGGAAAGTTTCATTGAGCTGCCGTCCTGCTTCCTGGGCAATTGTATCAAAAACCATGGACGATTTTCCCGAGCCTGATACACCTGTAAAAATCGTAATCTTACGTTTAGGGATTTTGAGACTGACATTTTTTAAGTTATTCTCTCTTGCACCTGTGATTTGAATATACTCCATGTTAATCCTCTTTTACTGCAAAAAATTTTTTAATTATCAGTGGATAGCACACCATAATCCAAATAACCACTGCAAAGTATCTTAGTGAATCTATGACCAATGTTTCTTCATATCCCACTCTAACAGTATTTGCAATGAATCGGAAAATCTCTTGAATGGCTAATGTTACGCCAATGCCAATAACAAATTTTAAAATATGCCAGCCAATGTTTTTTGACTTTACCGAAAATTGAATATACACACGCTCAATAAACATGCCAAGTGCAAAAGCAATTGCCGCCCCTGCGGCTCTTGTACTGTCACGCAATTGATACGACTCTGATAGTTGACCATGATAACTCACTGCCGCATATATCAATACTGCAATTCCAATAGCCACTATCACACCAGAAATAATAAGCTCACGTTTTATGCAAATTTCTTCACGTGCAACAAATTTCATTGCCACTGCAAGAATAATAAATGTAACCGCCAATGCAACAACAACATCTTCAATAAAATGAACCCCAAGATACAAGCGTGAAAGCCCAACCAGCAAAGCCATTGTAAAACATATGATTTTAAACCACTTTGCCTTAAACTGCGCGCCTAAAGAACCCCATAACGCCGCCGCATTTTGCGTATGACCGCTTGGAAAAGCGTATCCAGTAGCCATCCGAACAGAACCGCCCACAGGCTGAAAAGTTGAATCAACCACCCACGGACGCGGCACACGGAAGACTATCTTCATGCCCTGCACCACAAGGCTTGACATAAAAAACACTACACCAAGTACATATGCCTTGCGCTTATCAATACACCAAAAAAGTGCGCAAAACACCACAATCAAAATCATTTCCTCACCAAAACGGGTCACAAGTTCAAAAAAAGTATCCAAAACTGGATTACGGATACCCTCGATACTGCGTAACAAGTCCATATTTTGCAACACCACCATTACCTCCCACAAATTATATAAGATTATGTCAATGATATTACACCTTTGTTGGTGGCTTTGCAATATCTCCGAATAAATACTGTAACCATGAGAAAACTAACCTTAAAAGGCGGTATAGGATTCATGAAACTTTGCGGAAAAAGATATCTTATTACAGGTGCATCATCAGGACTAGGTTTGGCAATTGTCAAACAGCTTATCAAAATAAAGGACACAAAAATAACCGCCATTGCCCGAAATATCAATTCACTAAAAAAACTACCCCAGGTATACGCACTCGCTTTAGATGTTGCCAAGCCAGAAAATATTGAAACAATGCTTAACAAAGCCATAGGTCAAATGGGCGGCATAGACTGTGTAATAACCTGTGCAGGATTTGGTTATTATGAAAAATTTGACGGCAAGGATTATGGGCATATTGAGCGGATTTTCCAAACGAACGTATTGTCGCCTATGTACACACTTGAGCGTTTTCTTGCTAAAACAAAGGGTGTAATTGCCTTCGTGTCCATATCATCTATGCTTGGAAAATTTGGATTGCCCGGCATGGCACTTTATTCTGCCACAAAATATGCCCTAAGCGGTTTCCACAATAGCTATCAATATGAAAAACCAAAACGATTGCACTACATGACCGTCTACCCTATAGGATTAGAAACAAATTTTTGGGAACGCATAGCCACTGACATTCCCTTGCCAAGACCATTGCAAAATCCAGACACCGCCGCCCGTATTATTTTAAAAGGACTACAAACAAATAAAAAATTCGTTTATACCTCGCCCTTATCAAAAATCTTACTATGTATTAACCGCATAATACCTGCGCTAGTTCTAGCCTATCAATACCTTAACAAGCGACAGTTCGACATATGGCTTGACAAAAATATGAGAATATAATATAATTCACACTGTTCGCAGATGTGGCGGAATTGGCATACGCGCAAGACTAAGGATCTTGTGAGAGCAATCTCGTGCAGGTTCAAGTCCTGTCATCTGCAAGGTCAAGCGCACGGCATGTGTGCATATAAAAAAGAAGTCCAAAAACATGGGCTTCTTTTTTTATATTACGAAGGATTGACAAAAATCAATCAGGTATTAACGTAGATAAGCCAAAGTAGTGATACCATTAAATAATAAATACCAAAAATATGGGTAAGCTACTCATGGGAGTGTGACCACATGTCAAATAGAAGAATACCTACATCAAAGGTAGCCATTACAAAAAATTCCAACGAATCAAAGGCTATAGCGGAAGCATTAGATTTATTAGAAATCAAAGCGGCAATCAATACTCAAGATGTTATTGTTATCACCGCAAATTGGGTTTCTGCAAAGCCACCGTCAACGGCTGACGTTGTGGGTGATATTACCCTTAAAGGAATCATTGAGTATTTCAAAGCATTTGAACCAAAGAAAATTGTTGTGGCCGCAGGTTCTGGCGGTGGAGATACATTGGATGTAATGAAAAAGGTGGGCTATGATAAAATCATTAAAGAAACTGGGGCTCATTTTGTTGACCTTAATGAAGGGCCATTTATTGATATTAAACTACGTCATAAAGCCCCTTCATCTACAATGCTTAACAACCTGATTCATGAGATGACTTTCCACATATCATTTACTCAACTTAAAATGCATGAAGAAGCCACAATGTCTGCATCAATCAAGAATATGGCACTTTCTTGGCCACCAACAGCCCAGCATGGCACACCTAAAAAGGATACGGGTATACACAAAGAACTTCACTGCTTTATCGCTGAAATGGCTCATCATATCCCCATTGATTTATCTATTTTAAGCGCGTCACCAGCAATGATTGCTACTGGGCCACACAATGGTATTGCTGTCCATTCTGAAATGGTGATTTGTGGTACAGACCCTGTTTCAACTGATGTCATTGGCGCAAGGTTGCTTGGGTTTAAACCACAAGCTGTACAATATTTATATACCCTCGGAAAAAATAAAGTAGGCGCAATGGAAGCTGAACAAATAACGTTTATGGGGATACCCCTTAAAGAAGCCGAGGAGAACTTTTGCCAAAGTGCATATAAAACTAATGGTTTTATCGTAGACAAGTAAAGACCAATTTTTATGACGTGAGCTGTGAAAGGTGGAAATAACGCTAATAATGTTTATTAACATGCATTACATGTTGTAATATAATTGCTTGTACTCATCAATCGGAGTATCGCTCCACACTTGCGCTTCAACATACATCGGTGTCCAATAAGGCGTATTTTCATCATCCCATTTGGCACTGGGCCAACCATATTTATCAATAATTTGCAGTATTTCGTCATATTTATATACAGTTCGCCGAAACTCCTCTGTTTGGCCATGCGTTGGGTCAATAGTCGGAAATGAATCGCCGTAAGTAAATGAAACGGTGTTTATATCAAATGCATCAATGGGTATTTTAATATAATCACCAGATTTAAACCATGTTTTGCAATAGTGATTTTCTCCCAGTGTCATGTAATGCGGGGTTTTCCGGATTGGTTTTCCGCCTTTTTCTATAAAAAGTGAAAGCAATGTTGCTTCGCACATACGCCGCCCCCACATATATCTTCCATCAGCGTTTCGCCGGGCGAAGGAATTATTGCCTTCTTGCAAATCGTTATGAATTTTATACGCTTCTTCGTCCGTTAAGTCCGACAGGCTGAGAAAAGGTTTTCTTTCTTTTTCAAAATAATGATATAAAAACATTTAACTTCATCCTTTCTATTTAAGCTAATCCCACGTACCACACTCGGTGGGGTATAAAAGTGCGCATTTTATTTTTGTTATCCAGCCAGTAAAGCCATTTTATCACAGCTTTGTATTTTTTGTGATGAAATCATACAAACTGCGTTATTTCCACCCTTCATAGCACACATCCTAATATTTACAAGCATTATAGATGTATTTCACGCTCATATTTAGTGGAGGACATGATTTGTCATATTTGCCCATAGTATAATAATGATGTGGTATGCAATACTAATTTTTGAGGTGAATAACATTGAAAAAAATAACACTATCTATTGACGGACACATTGATGACCATAACGCAAAAGAAATTGTATCTTCAATAAATAACTTGTCAGGTGTAGTGGCAGCAGACATAGTGGCAAGTGAATCCAAAGTTTATGCCTATACAGGCGACCAACTGGATTCTTATACCCTTTCAAACTCGGTTAGGGAAATAGGATACAATGCCCATGTATTAAAGGATGAATATATTACCGATGTGGAGCATTACAAAAAAGATATGTTCCCACATGCTGCGCCTGTCACATCAATATTATCTCATCATGTCAAATGAAGGTTGGAATTTAGAACACACCTATGCAGACCTTCCAAAAATATTTTATCGTAATCAAAAACCAGTATCTACGCCCGCTTCACAAATGGTTATTTTTAATCAGAACCTTGCCGAAAGGCTAGGGTTAAATGCAAAAAAATTAAAAGCCACTCCAGAAATCTTCTCTGGTGCTAAAGTACCACAAGGTGCGAAGTCCATATCCCAAGCATATGCTGGGTATCAATTTGGTCACTTTAATATGCTGGGCGATGGACGGGCTGTTTTACTTGGGGAGCAAATAACACCTGACAACCGCAGATTTGATATTCAATTGAAAGGCTCTGGGCCGACACCTTTTTCACGTGGCGGCGACGGATATGCGGCATTACTGCCTATGCTTAGGGAGTATATTATAAGTGAAGCTATGTTTTCGCTAGGCATCCCTACAACCCGTTCTTTGGCAGTGGTGCTTACAGGCAAAGATGTGATTCGGGAAAAAGTTTTATCTGGTGCTGTTTTAACGCGGGTAGCCTCTAGCCATATTCGGGTGGGGACGTTCAACTATACATCCGCTTTTGGCACACCTGAAGATACCCGTATACTTGCTGACTATAGTATTCAGCGGCATTTCCCTGAACTGGACAATCAGACATTAAGGGTGGATACTTCCCAAGATAAACAACCAGTCCGAGAAAATAAATACATTTTACTCTTGCGGGAAATCGCCCGACAGCAAGCATCATTGATAGCCAAGTGGCAATTGGTTGGTTTTATCCATGGTGTAATGAATACTGATAATATGGCAATCTCTGGGGAAACTATAGACTTCGGGCCTTGTGCTTTTATGGATAGTTATGACCCTGATACCGTTTTTAGTTCAATTGACACAGAAGGACGCTATGCCTACAAAAACCAGCCTAGTATAGGCGCATGGAATTTATCTCGACTTGCAGAGTCGTTACTCCCCTTGCTTCATGAAAACAAAAGGGACGCGATAGCCCAAGCGAACAAAGAAGTTGCATATTATTGGGAATGCTATAATGCAAATTGGATAGTCGGTATGCGAACAAAGCTGGGCATTATGAATGCAGAGCAAGAAGATACTAATATTATTATGGAGTTATTGGGCTTAATGGAAAAGTATAAATTAGACTATACAAACACCTTTCGCACACTCTCTTTCCCCATTGAGAAAACTTCATCATTGCTTGAAATGTCTGAGTTTAGTACTTGGCTACAAAAATGGGAAGCAAGGATAAGCCGACAGCCACAAGAAAACAATGCCTTGGATATCATGAAAAAGCATAATCCAGCCATTATCCCAAGAAACCATCGTGTAGAAGAAGCTTTGACGGCGGCAGAGCTTGGGGATTTTTCTGTAATGCACAACCTGTTAACTGCTTTAAGTAAACCTTTTAAGGATTCTGAAATGTATGCACAACCGCCAAAATCAACACAATGCGGATATAAAACATTTTGCGGAACTTAGATATGTCATCCGAACGATAAGCCAGAGCAATGACTCATGGCGATGGGTTCGGATTTTTTTTTGAAAGAAATTGGGTTGACATGGGTTATAGAAATGTTAGAAAATAAATTATATTAGAAATTATTAAGGAGAATAAGAATGCTTAAAGTGACACCCAATTTCCATTTTAGAGGTCAAGGGAAACAAGCCATCGAACTGTATAAACGAGCGTTTGGCGCAAAGGTTAAATTATTATTATGCAATTCTGATGCCAATTCAGAAGATTGTGCAGTGGAAGATGATAGTCAAAATGACTTGATATATCATGCAGAAATTTATATTGGCGGACAGCGAATAACCCTTACAGATGCACCTGATGACCCTATTCCAAATACAAACCCTTTGTCTTTACTCATTACATTTGAGACAGTGGAAGATGTAAAAAAGGCATATGAAGTCATGATAGATGGTGCTACGATTATATATCCTATACAAAGCACAACTTATAGTTCATGCTTTGCTTCTCTTGTTGATAAGTTTGGAATGCGTTGGGAGTTAATGACTGAACAAGCAGGAAGCTAAACGAAAGTTATGTAGTGTAGAATGGCATCTGATAAAAATACAAAAATTCTAAAAAAACTATTGACATTTACACATTTATACACTAAAGTATCATAGTAAGTTTAGCTAAAATTACTATTTTAATTTAGGGGAAGTACTTTCATATATATCTTTTTGACGAATTTTATTATACTAATGAGTGATTTTTTATTCCCATTGGCGGCGTTGCTGGGTCAGATAATTTTTGATTTTATATTCTAACTTCATAATTTGGAGGTGCTTATTGTGAATCAACAAATCACAAAAGAACAATTGATTGAAAGATTTATGACAATTGATGTTCTGAACAAGCTTGAAATGGATAATGATATCGCTACACTTGAAGCATATTTAACTGACAAACCTGATATGGATTTAACACTAAAGTTATGTGTGTTAAAAACCCGTAAAGCTGACAATAACCAGCAATCTTTTGAAGCGTGCTGTAAGGAAGCTGCACCTGTTTTTGCTCATTTAGAAACTATTGAAAACTTTGAGTATATGGATTTATACATTCTTTCATTTGTTATTGGATATCATCCAGATTATTGTAAAACACTTGAAATGATGTCAAAAGCAATGAAAATACTTAGTAGTGAAACATATTTCAACAATAGTGATTACAGGAAGATTCGCTGTGCTATGAATTACAATTTAACATTAAGGCTTTTGAGAGCGAAATATCTTGAGCCAAATGTTGATGAAGATGCATTAAATGCGGCATTTAAATCTTGCTATAAGCAAGTTGAAGAAATCGTTTTAAATCGCAGTTTGCCCCAAAGTCAGATTATAAAAGTACGAAAGGGTGTTTTTGAAAACGATACATCTTTAATACAAGAAGGTCTGTATATGCTTAGAAAATCAAATAATAAGAAAATATTTAGGGCAGCTAGAGATGAAATTGCAAAATATCTAAAGTTTCAAAAACATCGCTTCGGTGCAGGTCTAACAAACTTTTTTACTGGTTGTCAAATAGTAGCGAGAAGAGAAGAATTAGGGTTAACTATAGAACTTGTTGCCCGTGTGCTGGATGTACCTATAAGTACGATAGAGGATATTGAAGCAGGAAGAATCAATATGTCTTGGGACTATCTGCGGGAAATATGTAAAGTCTTGCATGTAGATTCAAACTATTTATTCTTTGGGGATGATAGCACAAAAAAAGAAATAAGCAGTGCCGATGCCATTCGTCATGCTGAATATATGGTAGCGCATGTAAACAAGTTCAACCCTAAAAAAGACTACAAGTAGAAAATATCAAATTGAAAGAGGTTGTTTCACTAAACCTCTTTTTTTATTGCCTTACAATCAAGAGAAGTGGGCGTTTGTGTAGATTGCCACACAAACGCCCACAAATCAATTTAACGCAGTTTAAACTGCCTAGGTGCAAACTTTACTAACAAAACAAGCCCCACACCCACATAAACAATCGTTATGCCCACCAAAAAAGCCGCAAAGGACAACAATCTAACCTGAATATTGGCATAGGTCATAATGATAACAAGATAAATCACCCAATCAATGACCTTATAGGGTACACTTTGGCTCTTTCCTTCAGCATCATAAGGCTGAATAACATAGTATAAAAATAAATCATTAAAAGCATAAAACACACCCATGAAAGTCAACGCAACGAAAAATAGCACAGCATAAACCAAATCCATACTACCGTAAATCAAAGTCATTGCCCCAAGTACAGATAAAGACGCAACACTTGTCACAAGCAGGTTATAACGCAAAATAACAAAAAAGCGTGCCTTAAAAGATGCCAAAATAGTTCTAGCCGTGCGGTAATATTGATAGTGCAACATATGAATATCACAATTAGTAAATGCCGATGCCGTCACCATTCTACCCATGGATGCCATGTACAATATAAAAAGGAAAATAGGCGTATTGGTAAAAATCCAATCTAGTCCATAATCTTCGCCAATCAATCCGTCTTCACCAAAAATAAACAAAGGCAAATCTATGCCTGCAATACGGCTATACAACGTAGCAACACCAGCGACCACCAAAGGCACAAACATAATGACCAAACGCGTAAACATCTTCTTATTAAAAAACCGCCTATGTCTATCAAAGAAAATCGCGTTTAAATATGCAAAACCTGATTTGTTTTTATGCTTATCCGTTTTTAAATCACCAAAGCTAACGCCTTCACTCCACTTTTTAGCCGTGGTCATTTCAGCCTTCGCACCCATGGCAGTACGTGCTTGAGCATAAGCGGCTTCATGCCGTTGCAGTTTTTCTACCCATAATTTCATATGAAAGGGATATTTTTTGATATACATAATTGCCAAACATCCTATCCCAAGAAAAAGCAACCATGCAATAGGCTGGAAAAAGACCCAATTTGTAAAAAAACTAAGGGTTGATGAAATATCAAAGAAGTGTAAAACCAAGAGGACTACAATATAAATAAGTGAAGCACTATAGGCAATAACCGTATCTCCAAAATGTTTGCCTGTGTTTTTAAACATCCAAAGATTCAGCACTTCTGCCAATAATCGGACAGATGTAAAAACAATAAGTGTGCCAATCGTTGCCCATAAATTCATCAGAGGAAATGGAAAAGGTGTAGGTAAAATTAAAAATGCAATCAATAACCACGGGAAGTACAATATCACTTCTGCAAACCTATCGACCACAATGCGAGATATTGCATACCTTGTAGGATTTGCTCTAAAGCAATTTATCATTTTATTGTCATTTGCATGGTTGCTTGCGCTCACTGTAATACTTGCAAGGGGTGAGGCCAAAAAGCTAAAACCCACCCAAAGAAGCAACGCATACCCTACAACACCTAGTGCATCCATGCCCACCAGCGGATGCGCTAAATCAAAAATCTGCACAAATCCGCCATGGATGGCTAACTGGTTTAATGTCATGCCCAATACAATTAAAAATGCCACATATAAGAGATGTATTAGAGATTTTTTGCTCATGACAAAAATCATGCCAAGGATAGTAAAAAAGATTTTTAACCCTTTTCCACGATAAATATTTGGGGAAACCAAACGCTTAATCAAGGGTAGACGTTTTAAAAAGTGAATGATACGGTTGGTCATGACAATAAATCTGATTCTAAAGGAGATTAGAATAAGCTCAAGCATTTTGCTCCTCCTCTGTTAGGAGTTGCATAATTTGATTTTCAAAATCTTCACCTTCTGATTCAGCCATTGTAGATAACTTGCCATTGTGTAAAATAACAATTTCATCACAAAGGTCTTGCGCCATAGGCAAGATATGGGTAGAAAATATAATGATGTGGTCTTTTTTAATGGATTCAATTAAATTTTTGATTTGCAAAGAGGCAACAACGTCAAAAGACGTAAGGGGTTCATCTAACAAAATAACAGGAGGGCGCAAAATTAAAAACGCCAGTATTTGCAATTTGTTTTTCATACCATGAGAATATTCGCGGATAAGTTTATACCTATCGTTTTCGTCAAAATTTATCAAAGTAAATGCTTCATCAAAATTCACTTTATCCTTTATTTTTTCTCGGCTTATATCTACAAAATATTTTAGAAATTCCTGTCCTGTCATAAATTCTGGCAAGTGAGGGTCTGTAAAAACATAACCGATATCATCAAAGGTAGCAGAATGTGTTGCGCCATTGTCCTTTTGTATTAGCACTTCACCGCTGTCGGGCGAAAGATTACTGGTAAGGCAGTTAAACATGGTGGTTTTTCCTGCGCCATTTCTTCCTAATAGTCCATAAATTTTTCCCTTTTCAAAGGTATAGCTTGCGTCAGATAATACGGTCTTTTTTTCAAATTTTTTGCTAAGATTCTGTACAACGAGTTTCATAAATTTATCATTCCTTTACATTCCTAAAAGTCTACCCATAAAAGGTAGCCAAAATGCTAAAATAATTATTAGGGCAATTTGTAAAAAAATTGTAGAACGTCCCATGTCTGTCATACGGTAATAACCTTTGCTGTACGTGAGAAGCTGTACCGTATCTAGGGGCAAAAGATAACAGTTGCCTGCGCAAAATGCAAGTATTATCATAAGAAACGCAGGATTTACGTCATTGGCAAGAGCAATCATAATGAATGGACTTGCCAGTACTGTAATGAGTGCAGGTGCGGAAGTTATCATTAGAAGCATAATAAATGCAATGGTTGCCCCAAGGGCTATGATTAGACTTGCTGGTAAATTTAATTGGGAAAACTGTAAAAACTCAGCCAGCCAATCACTCACACCATTTTGAACCAATGCATGAGCAATGGACAGCACTGTTCCACTAATGAAAATAATATTCCAGTTGATATCTGCAAGAAATTTTTTCCACGGCAACACATTTAAAATCATCAACATCGTACAGCCTAAAATAGCAACTGTGAAAATTTCAATACCAGAAACCCATGAAGAAGCAATCCATAAGGTCAACATGATTGCCATGATAATCATTACATAAATTTCTTTACGTTTTGGACGTTCTTTGATTTGCAGATTTGTTGTAAATTCGCGTATTTTTGCAGGGTCAACTTGGGCTGGTTTATAGACTTTTATCATGAGGAACCATGCAAATGGTATTAAAATAATAACCAATGGAATACCTACAGCCATCCAGTGGACAAAACTGATTGTTTGTCCTGTGTGCTGCTCCAGTAAACCAATTGCCAACAGATTAAGAGAAGAGGACGCAGGGGTTGCCATGCCGCCAATCATTGTTGCCACTGGAATTGCAATCATGAATGTTTTGCCTATAGACTTTTTTTGTTCATCATCTTCTAATAACTGAATAAACTCAAGGGCAATTGCCATCATCACTGCACAGGCTGGAACATTGGATATGAAAAAGGAGACGACTGCGGTAGCAATCATCATGGCGAGTAAAATATTTTCGACTTTATTACCTGCTTTTTTTAAGAGAAACAGTAAAATACGTTTTGTTAGGGGAACACTAGTAATCCCACCTGCTATGCCAAAAGACGCAATAATAAAAAAGATAACAGGATGTGCAAAACCAATGATTGCCCCTTCAAAACCCACGCTGACACCCAAAGTGGGGATAAGCCCAATGGTGAGCAAACAACTTACAGGCAAGGGCAAAGCTTCCGTCACCAATAGAATGAGAAAGAATAATGTAATACCTATAGTCGCTTGGGCAGTAGAGTCTAACCCACCAAGATTTGGAGCGAAGAAAAAGGCGGCTAATATGATAACCGCCAAAGCCATTCCCGTTTTTTGATATATTGTCATCTTTGCAAAACCTCACGAACTTCGCCCACAGTGGTTAATGAGCCTATTGCACATATAATATCATCTGGAGCAGATTGATTGATGGCTTGGGTAACACCTTCTTGAATACTGGCACAGGGTGTTGCTTGGAAGCCGCGGGTAGTCAAAGTTTCCGCCAGTTTTTTTGCAGAAAGTGCCCTTGGGTCAGGTGGGGTAATGGTGATAAATACACCTGCAATGGGGGTTAAAATGTCTATCATACGCTCATAATCTTTGTCTTCCAGCACACCGAAGAGGAAAAGCGGTTTTTTGTCTGGGAACATTGCAGTCAGATTATCCACAGCCGTTTGTAGTCCTTCAGGGTTATGGGCACCGTCTACGATAAACACTGGGGATTTTAACATGACTTCAAATCTACCCGCCCATACTGTCTTTTTCAAACCTGTACGTAACGCTATATCAGAAATTTCCCAGCCCTTTTTTTGCAAAGCTTCAATTGTTTTTATTGCCACGGCGGCATTGCGCAGTTGATGTTTGCCTAGCAGTGGAATGGTTACATTATGCATGTCACCAAAGTCAAACTGTTGCCCGTTTAGACTTGTGGTTGTAAGGTTTATGTCATTTTCATTGATTATGGTTAAGTGTGTGGATTCTTGCTTACATTTTTCTGCAATGACTTGTGCTACAGATAATGATTGCGGATGACATACGGCTGTGCCGTTTGACTTTATAATTCCAGCTTTTTCACCAGCTATTTTTTCTACTGTGTCACCTAAAAACTCCATGTGGTCAAGCCCTATTGCAGTAATGACTGCGACCTCTGGGGTAGGGATTACATTTGTAGCATCAAAACGTCCACCCATGCCGACTTCAAAAACAACCATGTCACAGTTTTGTTGATGGAAGTATAATAATGCCATTGCTGTAATTGTTTCAAAAACAGTGGTTGGGTCAGTTTGTTTTTTTATTTGGGCTTGGGTGTCATTGGCTATTTTAATTAAATCTTCATCAGAAATCGACACGCCATTTATCTGCATTCGCTCACCAAATTTATGAATTTGCGGAGATGTATACAGCCCTGTTTTATAGCCCGCTTCAATTAAAACACTAGAAAGCATTGCAGCGGTTGAGCCTTTACCATTTGTACCTGCAATGTGTATAAACTTCATATGTTTTTGGGGATTATCAAGCAAGCCCATGAGTTCTGTTATTCTACTTAGGCCTGGGGTAATCCCCATCCATGAGGTGCTGTGTATAAACTCCAGCACCTCGTCGATGGTTTTTAACATTAAAAAATTTCCCCTCACAACTGCTATTTATACTGTAAAGTATTTTGCAAAGAAATCTGCGTCAATTTCAGGATAAAGTACGAATTTATCCATCAATGCTTTTACACGTTTAATAGAATCCGCTTTTACACCTTCATCAAGTTTATAATTTGCTTTGCTTAACTCACCTTTTTTTGTTTTGGTTGGCGTGGTGTTTTTAAGCACACTTGCCATAATATCTGCAATTTCAACCATTTCTGCTTTGCCCATCCCAAGGGTGGTGGTAGCAGGTGTGCCAATGCGTAATCCACTGGTGTACCATGGCCCATTGGTGTCAAATGGTACAGTGTTACGGTTTAGGGTCATTCCGCATTCACGCAGGGCGTTTTCAGCTTGACGGCCTGTAAGATTTAATCCGCTGACATTGATAATAACCATGTGATTATCGGTTCCGCCTGTGAGAATATTGATATCACGTTCAACAAGTGCTGCGGCTAGATTGCTTGCGTTTTCTACAATATTTTTTGCATACGTTTTAAATTCTGGTGAACGTGCTTCTTCAAATGCAATGGCTTTGGCTGCCATAATATGAGGCAGTGGGCCACCCATAATGTGTGGGCAAGCTTTGTCTACGTATTCTGCATATTCTTGCTTACACAATACCATGCCGCCCCGTGGGCCGCGGAGGGTCTTGTGGGTGGTGGTAGTCACAATGTCGGCAAAGGGAATTGGGTTAGCATTGCCAGTCATTGCACCACCTGCAACAAGTCCTGCAAAGTGCGCCATGTCTACCATCAGCACTGCGCCAACTTCATCTGCCAGTTTACGCATTTCTGCAAAGTCTACATTGCGGGTATATGCACTAAATCCGATAAGGAAAACTAAGGGTTTAATTTCATGAAGTTGCTTGCGCAGTGCTTCATAGTCAAGGCGGCCTGTTTCTTTGCTTACATTATAGAAATATGAGTCAAACATTTGGGCAGAAGCATTATGACGGTATCCATGGGTGAGATGTCCGCCGCTGAATAAATCCATACCCAGCATTTTTTGATTGCCCATTTTCTGGCGAATCTCATCCCATTCTGCTTTGGAAAGATTAAGCAAGTTTGTTTGATTCAGCTTTTCCATCATAGGAAGCTGAATTTTTTTGCGCAAAATTGCCCAGAACGCCACAAGGTTTGCGTCTGCGCCAGAGTGAGGTTGAACAAATGCATGTTCTGCACCAAAAAGTTCTTTGGCTTCGTTAATTGCCATACTTTCAAGGTCGTCCACATTTTCACAACCTGCATAAAAACGGTTGCCAGGGAAACCTTCGGCGTATTTGTCCGTTAGCAAGTTGCCCATTGCGCTTTGTACACCTAGAGAGCAGAAATTTTCGCTGGCGATGAGTTTTAGATTACTGCGTTGGTCAACGAGTTCTTTAACGATACGTTTTGCGACTTCAGGGTTCTTTTTTGCCACTTGGTCTAAGTTGGCGGTAAAGGTCAACATTTCTGCATTCAGTGCTTTGCCTTGGGTTGAGGCTAGATAGTCTTTTAGAATTTCCATGAGTACACTCTCCTTAAAATAGTCCAGTAATTTTACCTGTATTGTCTACATCAATTTTTTCAGAACTTGGGGATTTAGGCAGTCCAGGCATGGTCATGATATCACCCACCAAAGCCACAATAAAACCTGCACCTGCGGATACTTTTAGACTGCGAATATTGATTGTAAAGCCTTCTGGGGCGCAACGTAGATTTGCGTCTTCTGAGAAGCTATACTGGGTTTTTGCCATACATATTGGAAGGTTTCCGAAGCCTAGATTGGTCAATTGACGTGCAATGCGTTTTGCCTCAGGGGCTAAAACTGCCTTACTGCCGCGGTATACACGTGACACAATGGCATTTAATTTTTCTTCAATGGACATATCTAAATCATAAGCATGAGAAAGGGTACTGGATTGTTCACATAAGCGCACAACTTCTTGTGCCAGTGCTTCACCACCTGTGCCGCCTTTACCCCATACTTCGCTAAGTGCCACGTTAACGCCCAGTTCGCGGCATTTGTTTTCAATTAGTTTAAGCTCTTCAGGGGTGTCTGTTGGGAAGGCGTTGATGGCTACCACTGCGGGCAAACCAAAAACTTTTGTTATGTTTTCTACATGACGCAATAAATTGGGCATTCCCTTGGCTAAAGCTTCCGTATTGGGTATGTTTAGCTCGTCTTTTTTCACACCACCATGATGTTTTAGTGCGCGGACTGTTGCAACAATCACCACTGCATCAGGTTTTAAATTGCCTGCGCGGCATTTAATATCTAGGAATTTTTCCGCGCCAAGGTCTGCGCCAAACCCTGCTTCGGTGACGGCATATTCGCCGAGTTTTAATGCCATCTTTGTAGCGGTGATGGAATTACAACCATGGGCAATATTAGCAAAAGGCCCGCCATGAATCAGTGCAGGTGTACCCTCTAATGTTTGCACAAGATTTGGTTTTAAGGCATCTTTAAGCAAGGCAGCCATTGCGCCATTGGCTTTTAATTCTGCCGCGGTTACAGGTTTGTCATCCCGTGTGTAAGCAACAATCATATGCCCTAAGCGATTTTTCAAGTCTTCAATATCAGAAGAAAGACACAATACTGCCATGACTTCGGAGGCTACGGTAATGTCAAATCCGTCTTCACGAGGTACGCCATTGGCTTTTCCCCCCATTCCGTTTACAACAAAACGAAGCTGGCGGTCATTCATGTCCAATACACGCTTCCATGTGATTTTACGGTTGTCGATGTTGAGTTCATTGCCTTGTTGGATGTGGTTGTCTAATAGTGCGGCAAGTAGGTTATTGGCAGAGGTTATTGCATGAAAGTCACCTGTAAAATGTAGGTTTATATCCTCCATTGGCACAACTTGAGCATATCCTCCCCCAGCTGCGCCCCCTTTGACACCAAATACTGGGCCAAGAGAAGGTTCGCGCAGTGCCACGATAGATTTTTTGCCGATTTTGCGCAGTGCATCAGAAAGCCCAACAGTGGTTGTTGTTTTCCCCTCCCCTGCTGGAGTTGGATTGATGGCGGTGACTAAAACCAACTTACCAGCAGGTTTAGCGTCATTGTCTGATAAGAAACTATAATTGATTTTCGCTTTATAATTGCCATACTGCTCTAAATATTTTTCATCAATGCCCGCATTTGCCGCAATATCGCGGATATGGCTGATTTTTGCCTCTTGGGCAATTTGAATGTCCGACTTAAACTCCATTTTAAAACCCCTCTAATTAAGATTTTTTGCAGCTTCTAATGTATTGCGCATGAGTAATGCGCGGGTCATAGGCCCAACACCGCCAGGAACAGGGGTGATATATGATGCCTTTTCACTAACGGCTTCATAGTCTACATCACCGCAAATGCCTCCCCCTTCTTTACGGTTGATACCTACATCAATCACCACCGCCCCTTGTTTCACCATGTCGGCAGTAATCAAGTTAACCTTACCTACAGCGCATACTAAAATGTCTGCCTGTCGTGTAAAACTTGCCAAATCAACCGTATGAATGTGGCAAATTGTCACCGTGGCATGTCGATGTAATAACATCATCGCCATAGGCTTTCCTACAATATTAGAATGCCCAACCACAACACAATGTTTACCTTTTGGGTCAATATCGTATGCGT
The DNA here is from genome assembly GCA_009780315.1 of Defluviitaleaceae bacterium. GTDB lineage: Bacteria > Bacillota > Clostridia > Lachnospirales > WQUN01 > WRAH01. The sequence goes on along the minus strand of WRAH01000025.1, from coordinate 6,274 downwards.
CTAAAAGCTCAATAACACCTGCTGGAGTGCAAGGTAAAAAAGAGTAATTTCCCGTGAAAATACGCCCCACATTTAACATATGGAACGCGTCAACATCCTTTGCAGGTGAAATGGCTTGAATGACTTTTTCTTGGGCATATCCAACAGGAAGGGGCAATTGCACCAAAATCCCGTGGATATCTTTGCGGTTGTTCAGTTCATCAATTAACGCTAACAGCTTCCCTTCCCCTGCATTTTCCGGCAAAGCAAACTCTTCACTTTTAATACCGCATTCGGCGCAATCTTTCTTCTTATTGTTTACATAAACCCGTGACGCAGGGTTATCTCCCACGATGACCACAGCAAGCCCAGGGGTTAATCCTGTGCTTTCAATTTGCGCCTTCACGTTTTCCAAAACCTTTTTGGCAAGACCTTTGCCATCTAAAACCATTTTTAAAATGCTCCTTCCGCTGATACGTCAGACTTCATTTTTAAATGCGCCTTCGCTGATACGTCAGACTTCATTTTAAATGCGCCTCGTAGTCATTTACGCCGAATAAAGAATCCTCGGCAGGTTGCTTATATGTACGAGTATAACATATATCTTAGAAAAGGTCATGTGCAATTCAGCATAATCAACATAAAAAAGCCGTATATCCCTACTATCAATAATAAATGGGATATGCGGCTCTATTGCAAACCTTATTATTTTATTCCAGTGTATTTACAAATGCCATAATATTAGCAATTTTTGTATCTATTGCACTAAATCCACCAGTTACAGTATACCACGCATTACCTTCCAGTACATAAATGTGACCATTTTGGTAAGCAGATGTGTTTTGAATGATGCTGTCTGCCATGAAGTTTTGAACGCCTACGCCCCCTGTTGGGCTTACCATGTCTGTACGGTCAAGCAAGAAGATAATATCTGGGTCGGCTGAAAGCAAGAACTCAGCTCTTGAGTCAAAACCATGTTGGTCGGCTGCCCATTGTGGCTGTTCATACACCGCTGGAGTAAATCCAAACTCGTCATGAATCATGTGGAAGCGTCCTTCTGGCAAAAACAAAGACATACGGTCTGCCCAAATCATTACGAATTGCGCAGTCATATCAGATGCTTGTACTCTGGTTTGAATGTAGTTAAGGTCTTCTACAATTCTGTCAAGATAGGCTTGAAGTTCGTCAGCAATTTGGGGGAAAATTTGTTGAAGTACATACACATTATGAGATGTATCTGCAAGCAACTCTGAACGGGCAGAACTGTGTGATAAACGAATGAAAGCTGTATTTGGATTGTCTGCTTCGGCTTGTTGACGCAGTTCCGCTCTAACTTCTGGTGATGTTGTTTCACCTGCGGCATTGTGTGCAAAGGAGCGCATACCAAGGATGACAAGTTCTGGCTGAACTAAGTCCAATACATCCCAGTTTACATAATGCAGTGTTCCGCCGCGAATAACAAAATCTTGGTTTTCAAACCATGAAACTTCTGTGGGAAGTGTAGCTGTTGCAGGAAGAATTAAGGTTTCTATGCCTGTTTTCTCCCATCCTACAGTGTATAGAATATCAAGAATACTCCAGTCAAAAATCGCTACAGATGTAGGCATTTGCATTAGGCTGACTTGATGTGGATTTCTTTCTGCATCATGGTAAGTGACTGTCACCATTTGCGGTATGATTGCACCAGCTTCGTCAGCTTCGGCTTCTTCAACGTCAATCACCTCTGGAAGTGTTACAGGTGTAGCATCTTCTACTATCACTGCCTCTGGCACTTGAGCGGCAGGAACAGTATCTTCTCCACAAGCTGTCACGGCAAACAGCATACCTACTGCAAGTAAACCACTCATAAGAAACTTCTTCATTTTAATATCCTCCTACAGGAAAAAATTTTTTTTATAATCAAGGGGTTCATAAACCCTCGGATTAACAAGTTATTGATTATGGTCAAAAAACAAGCATACACGTTTTCCATCATGGTCAATGATGTGAAAATCATGGTCAAAAGTTGGGTTTAGCACTTCTTTTGTAATCATTTTATCAGGATAACCTTCACTTAATATTTTGCCGTCTTTCATGGCAACAATATGCCCTGCATAAGCAGATGCAAAGTTTATGTCGTGTAAAACCACTACAATAGTCTTATCAAGTTCTGTCACAAGTTTTTTGACAATTTTCATCATTTCAACTGAATACTTGATGTCAAGGTTATTCAAAGGTTCGTCCAGGAAAATATATGGCGTATCCTGTGCCAAAATCATTGCAATAAATGCCCTTTGACGTTGCCCCCCTGATAATTGGTCTAGAAATCTGTCACGTAAATCGCCTATCATCATGTAATCTAAAGCTTCATTTACCTTTTGTTTATCAATATCCTTTAAACGCCCGCCACAATGGGGGAATCGACCAAATTCCACAAGGTCATTCACCGTGATACGAATGCTTATTTGTTGGATTTGCTTTAAAAAAGCAATTTTTTTTGCAACTTCGCTGGTTTTTATTTTGCGTACATCTACACCATCCAGCAAAACTTGCCCCGACATGGTTTGCACCACATTTGACATTGCGCCAAGCAAGGTAGATTTTCCTGCGCCATTTGCACCAACCAATGCGGTGACTGTTTTTTCGCGCACGGTCAAACTAACATCATCAAGGGTTTTAACATGCCCGCCTTTGACATAGGACTGGCTTATATTTTTTACTTCAATCATATGCGATTCTCCTTTAAAATCAGATAAAACACATACGTGCAACCGACTAAGTTAATAATTGTGGTCAAAGGAATAGCGACCTGTAAGGTTGTGCCTATAAACGGAATGGGGATTCCGCCTGAGAGGAGTTGCTCTGCGGCAGAGCCTAGCACAAGTGTAATGATTCCAACTGCCGCAGAACATATGAAAAGGGGGAGGTGTCGATGTGTTTTAATGAGTTCCCTTGCGGCATTTACAACCAGTAAACCCAAAAATGTAAGAGAACCAATCATTGCCGTGGAAACACTCATGCCAATAGAAACAAGAATCAGTGTATAAGTCATTTGACGTTGATAGTTGACACCTAGGCTTGTTGCTTGTTCTGCACCTAGGCTCATAACGTCATATGTCCTGTGGTTTATGAGTAATAACACTACAACAATGATAATAATTGGCACGGCTACTCGAATCACATCTGTATTCATGTTCATTACAGTAACCGCCGTTGCAGCTTGCACTTGGTAGAAATCATAATGGCTCATTAGTGCTTGTATATACCGCGCACCATTGCTGACTATACCAGACAGCACAAGTCCAAACATGAGCAAAAATATAATATTATTCTTGCTTCTGCGTAAAATTGAACCAAACATCAACAAAGAGATTGCAACCATTGCCCCAGATGTTACAAAAAAGTTGTAAATCGGGCTTTGAAAGAAGGGAGTAAATGTACCGAATGCAAAAACCAGAAGGGTTTGTGTGCCTATAAACACCGAGTCAAAACCAATCATTGACGGGGTTAGGATTCTGCTTTGGGTGATTGTTTGAAAAGAAAGGCTGACTAAGGCAATGATGACACTGGCAGACACCATGCCAACCACCGCGGGAATTGTCCTACCCATAATACGTTCAAAGGCTAAGGGGGTCATGGGAATATTCAACCGCCAAGCATTAAAATACGTACGGGAAAAAATGTATAGGGTAATCGACCCAACCATAAGAACTGCAAGGACGACAAAGACAATAATCATGCGCCTGTTAAGCTGTTTTCGATTGACGGACTCTGCCACTTGACATCCCCCTTATCAGATAGACCATAAAAATAGCACCGCCTAAAAGGCTGACTGTAACACTCACATTCATTTCAAAAGGCCATATGATTAAGCGGCTAAGAATGTCACAAAACAGAACAAAGACTGCACCAAACATCATCAGATCAATCACAGATTTTTTAAGATTATCGCCATATATCGTAGTTGCCATATTGGGAATAATAAGCCCAACAAAGGGGAGTGGGCCAACAGAAACAAACACTGCTGCACTAATAAGCGAAATAATACAAAGCCCCAAAAACACCACACGGTCATAGTGAACGCCTAAGTTTTTAGCAAAATCTGCACCAAGCCCAATAATGCTAAACTTTGTGGCATAAAAAACCACAAAAATCAAAGGAATGGTTACAATATAAATCATTTCAAAATGCCCAAGCCGTGCAAAGCTTGCCAAGTTGAAGGCATTAAGCATTTGAATTGCCTCGTGGTGAAAGGCTATGGCAGAGCTTACGGCGGCAATCATTCCACCATACATCATGCCCAAAAGAGGTATATAAACGACCTCACGGATTTTTAGTTTGTTAATAATCATTACAAATATAATGGTGGCAACCAGCGCAAAGACAAAGGCAAGTGCCGTTTGTACAACACCAGCGGGAATGACCAGCCGCCCAATCGTAATGGCTACATTTGTAGGCAAGTAGATAAATGCCAAAAGTAAACCCAGTGCGGCGGCATCTGTCGCACCACTTGTGCCTGGAGACATAAATTTATTACGGCTGATGGCTTGCATAATCAGCCCACCAACACTTAACCCTGCGGCAGACAGTACAATAGCTGCCGTGCGCGGAACGCGACTATGCCAAAACACCAGCCATGCATTTTCATCCCCTGCACGAAGGGTTGCCAAGTTCATGTCGGCAAAAGAGCCTATCATGATAGAAGCAATCACAAGCCCGATGAAAAGTACACTCATGATAATACGTTTCCATATCATAAAAATCATCCAATCAAGGTTAGTCTTAACTAACTATTTACATGTTAGCTGAAACTAACCTTTTTGTCAAGACTTTTTTTACACGAATATTATTTAGCCTTCTGCAAAACCTAAAATCATATATCTATGTTATATGTTAAAGGATGAGCTGATTTATGAATAACCCATTAAAACTCAATCGGTTCAAATTTCTACTGCCTTATTTTTTGCTTGCTTTAGCAATTATAGTCGCTTATAGAGTTTCAGGCGGGCTTCACTTTTTTAATCAAATATGGATTGTGGCATCTCCATTTTTCTATGGTTTTTTACTTGCATATATCCTCAATATGCCATGCAGCAGTATACGTAGACAGCTTGCAAGGTCAAAAAATAAGTTTATCTTCAAAGGGCAGAAGTTATTAAGTGTTCTTATCACATTATTGATTTTGGTTTTGATTATTGTTGTATCGCTCATCTTAATTATTCCCGCTATCACGAAAAGCATATCACTTTTTATTGATAGCATTCCTGATTATTGGGAAAGTGTAGTGGGCTATATTCACTACATCAATAACTTGAGACTTTTTAGATGGAATATTAGTGAAGAAAAAATATTTGAGCAATTGGGAAATATGTTTGGAGATTTCAGCATAGAAAACCTTTTACGACCCATAATGAATGCTGGGACAGCAGCCATTGGCGGACTTGTAGCCTTCATTTCAGCAATATATATCTTGCTTGAAAAGGATAGGCTAATTGCACTTATCCATAGGTTATTCAGGGTATTTGCATCTGAAAAAGCCAGTTTTTTAGCCACGGAAGTTTGTGTTCGGCTAAATAAATACTTTAGGCAGTATATACGCACCCAAACCATTGACGGAATCATTGTTAGTATACTCACCATCATACTGCTATTTATCCTGCGTTCACCGTATGCTTTGGTCTTGGGCATTATACTGTTTGTATTAAATTATATACCATATGTAGGGTCAATTCTTGGTACGGTCATTGCCATCATCCTAGTCACTTTTACCCAAGGTATCACAAAGGGAGCTATATCAGCAGTTTCGCTGTTAATCATTCAATTACTTGACGCAAACTTTATTCAACCTAAACTAATGAGTGAATCTTTTAAAATCAGTCCTTATCTTGTCATTGTTAGCATAACAGTAGGCGGAGCTATTGCAGGCACTTTAGGTATGATTGTGGCTATCCCTATTGTTGCTGTTTTGAAAGACATTTTCGACAGTGTTGTTGACCATTATGAATACAAGAAATTTGGAAAAGTGGAGCGCGAGCATGGTTTTAACAAGAAAACCCCCTGATATCCCATTTGCTTTTTAGGATATTCAGGGGGTTTTGTGGTTTTTTGACGAGAAAGTCAAAACAATGTTTGCTTCTTTTGTAAGACAATGTTATAATATTTAGGCACGTAGCGACCATGTGGTTCTAGAAGCCCACATGGCGAATGCAAGGTAGCAGAGTACGTCACCTACACATCCACGGAATTTCACCGCCACTACGCGGTAAGTTTATCATTATTTTGCTTTCATTTCAATGGGGGCAAGGTTTTGATATGG
>WRAH01000024.1 GCA_009780315.1 Defluviitaleaceae bacterium | reverse complement strand
TCTAGCAGACAGTGACAATATAACAGAAGAAGAGCGTTTAGCCAAAGGTTTAAACCAATGCCTAAGCCACACAGATTTTATGATAGGTTCATCCTGCATGAACATCACAGGCAAAACCCATGACGGGCAACACGTTCAAATCTTCACTAATGGTGAATGGGCGATTTAATCACTCCCATTCGTATCAGGCGTATTTCCACTGGGAATGCGCCTGATTTTTATTTTAAATAAAAAAGGAGCCGTTGAAAATTCAAACGGCTTTACTTTCCATAAATACTTAATGAGCGGAGCATTATCAGTCACACGCATGTGCATCAAAATCCACATGCTCGTCCCCCACTTCCACTTCGGTAATGAAATCAACTGGGATTTTAGCAGATATTTTCTGTACAATTTTAAATTTGCTTGTATTTCTGGGTCTTTCATGTTCTGTAATGATATGACTGTCCATACATTTAAGCGTAACATTTCCAACGCGTGCATGTGCGCGCACTTCAACCGGAATCGTCATCGTTATATCTTCGCTGATTTCAGTATGGCATGTGATTTTTCTTTGATGGTCATGTTTGCAATCATGTTTGCAATCATGATTGCTTTGACTCTCATGATGGTCTTGATTATCATAATGGTCTTGATTGTTATAATTGTCTTGGTCTTTTGGGTTGCTGTGGTTGTTCTGAATACCTTGATTACCGCGATTACCCTGATTACCCTGATTATTATACATTGTTTACACCCCCTCCTCAGCCCAAGTAGGGCTCGTACTACCAATGTATTCTATTGTCAGGAGATACGTTACATAAAATTTTCATTGTATTGTTCCCTTAAAGGTCTTATAATTTGACTGGATGCCTATTGAAGGATTTTGCAATAAATGCAGACCCAATGCTTCTAAACTATTGTTGTTGAAATTTAATAAAACTTAAATGAGGTTATGAGATGAATTATAAAGCATTGTTTACAGATTTTGATGGGACGTTATTTGCCAATGGCAAAATTTCCGACACAAATATTCAAGCACTAAATGCCGCAAGAGCGGCTGGGAAGCTCGTTGTATTTTGTAGTGGGCGGTCATGGCGGTCATTGGCGTATTATGAAAATTTATTGGGATTTGACAATCCAGGTACTTATGGCGTGGCGTTTAACGGCGGTGTGGCATATGCATATACTGAAAACGGACATGAAGTGCTATACCGTCATACATTAGAAACAGCGACTGCCCATGAAATTATTGGTAAAGTGAAAGCACTTGCGCTGCCAAGTGTAAAAATTTTTACATACGGAGAGAATGACGACATGTTTGTGGAAGACGGCACAAAAGACGCTGCGCCCTTTAGCGAGTCAAGACAAATCCCTATTACTTTTGTAAAGGATTTTTCTGAAGTCACCGGCGGCATTGCAAAAGTTGTGCTTTTTGGTGAAAACAATGAGTTAAAGAAAGTTGCCGCACAATTGGCGGATAAACATGAATCTGTATCCTCTGCGGCTTACCTTTTGGAGTTTCTTCCGCCAAATGTCAACAAAGGCACAGGACTTTCATTTTTGGCAGAACATCTGAATATCCAGCTTAGTGAAATGATTGCAATGGGTGACGAAGCCAATGATATTCCCATGATAAAAAAAGCAGGGCTTGGCATTGCAGTAGCCAATGCAATTCCTCCCGCAAAAGAAGCGGCAGATATTATTTTAACTGAAAGCTGTCACGAAGACGCTGTTAGTGTGGTCATTCACAAATACCTATTATAGGGGCGGTTAGCAAAATGCGTGAAATGTTTATTTTTCTTAAAAACTTGAAAGGTAATGCGAAGGCATGTGTACTTACAGAACCCTTATGGGCAGTTCCATTTAATTTATACTGGCCTTTTTTTACCCTTTACATGTTTTCTTTAGGTGTCTTGGATTTTCAAATTGGGCTTTTGCTTACCATTGAACGACTTTTACAAGTTGTCTTTGCACTGCTTGGTGGTGTGATTACAGATAAGTTTGGGCGTAGGCTTTCCACTCTTATTTTTGACATCATGTCATGGAGTATTCCCATGCTTATTTGGACATTCTCCCAGAATTTTTGGTGGTTTTTAGCCGCGTCAATTGTCAATAGCACCAGACAAGTAACCACTACGTCTTGGGAGTGCTTGTTGGTTGAAGATGATGCTGAAAATGCAGATAAACTTTCTAAAATTTTTAATTGGATTCATATTAGCGGGCAATTAGCCGTATTCTTCGCGCCCATTGCTGGCTTCTTTGTAGCCCAGTATGACCTTGTTACGGTAGTGCGGGTATTGTTGTTTATTACTTTTGTATCCATGACAGCTAAGTTCGTGATTTTGTATATTTACTCTACAGAAACAAAGCCAGGAATTATCCGTATGAAGGAAACAAAAAACACATCCTTTAGCCAGCTTTTGCTGGGGTATGGGGATGTGTTTAAGCAAATTTTGCGGTCTTGGAAGATGATGCGTGTCCTCGCTTTACAAGGGTTAATTGGTACGATTATCATGATTTCATCGACTTTTTTCGCACTGTACACGACACAAAACCTGGGCATTCCCGTGCATCTTATGGCATATTTTCCAATACTGCGTGCAGCAGTTATGCTTGGCTTTTTGTTTTTGATTCAGCAAAGACTTGGAATGTTCAAACCACGGCATATCATGTTTACAGGGATTCTTGTCTTTATTGCAGCCAATGGAATTTTACTGGCTGCCCCTATAGAAAGCGTGGTATGGATTGCCGTGTTTACAGTGATTGAAGCATGTGCCACAGCATTATTACTTCCACGGTTAGATACCCTTGCCGCAAATGTTATTGACCCAAAAGAACGCGCACGCATTCGCAGTTTCTTTAATGCTGCCATTTTAGCATTTATGGGCTTATTCGGCGTTTTGGCAGGATGGTTTTCTGAAATTAACCGCCGTCTGCCTTTTATACTCAATATCGTACTCTTTTGTTTAATGTTGATTGTGCTTGTCTTTGGACGAAAAAATGCTTCTGATACTAAACCGCCTGTAACGCCTGTTGGTTCTGCTTAATAATACACTCCAAAGCTCGCCTATGCTGTGTTTTGTGTACAGTAACCGTTAAATTTTCATAAGTAAATGTATCGCCTTCTTCTGGAATTTTCCCAAGCATATCCACTATCCAACCACTCACTGCCCCGAACTCACCTTCGGGGTTTTTTTGTGGAATTTGCAAATAATCATACAAGTCATCCATACTGGCTGTACATAAGACGCAATGTGTCCCATCTTCTAATTCTACAAATTTTTCTACTACTTTGTCACTTTCATCCCAAATTTCACCGACTAACTCTTCTAAAATATCTTCCATGGTGACTATGCCTTCTGTCCCACCATATTCATCAGATACGACTGCCATATGGCTTTTTTCTTTTTGCAACAATTTAAATAAGTCACTAATATTTGTTTGAGGGGCTACATAGACAGGTGGTGTTATTATTTTTCCAAGATATTCAAAACCTTTACGCCCTGTAGTGTGGCTAAAAAAATCACGCATATGCAAAATTCCTACAATATGGTCAAGGTCGCCTTCATACACAGGCAGACGGGATAAACCGCTGGTTAAAAACTTGTCTGCAATTTCTTCTGCTGTTGCAGTTTTAGAGACACCTGTGACATCCATTCGCGGGGTTAAAATGTCACGGGCTTGTTGGTCGTAAAAGTCCAATGCGTTCCGCAATAATTCCTTGTCCTCGTTATCAATAACACCTTCTTGCTCGGCTTCTTCTACTATCGTTAAAAGTTCTTCTTCTGTGATGGCTTTCTCATTGGCGTTGGCTTTAAAAATTAGACTAAGCAACTTTTTCCAATAAAAGAAAAAGAGATTTGCAGGGGCTAGAATCACCATAAATAACCGTAAAAAAGGCGCGCAAAACTGTGCCACTTTTTCAGGTGATTCTTTTGCTAATACTTTCGGTGTAACATCAGCAAAAACAACCACAACGATAGTAAGTACAATCGTGGAAAGTGTTGCACCAAAATCGCCGAAACGATGAACAAATAAAACTGTACAAATTGCCGCGGCAGATAAATTGGCAACATTATTGCCCACAAGCAAAGTAGACAATAGACGATTAAAGTCATCATGTAACTTTAATGCAAGCACTGCCCGCTTTGATGTTTTTGCCATGTGCTTTAGGCGAATACGATTGAGTGATGAATACGCCGTTTCACAGGCTGAAAAAAATACACTTAAAATAAGTAAGGCTGATAAAGCTATAAGAGCTATCCCCTCATCCATTATGGCACATTTCCCCCTTGGGTAAATTATTATTGAAATTCTACATAATTTATACGCAAAATGCAAATGTATATGTTAGAATATTTGGAAGAAAGGGACTGTGATTATGTCATTGCAATTTATCCTTGGTAGCCCCGGTACTGGAAAGACTACTTATCTGCTCAAAGAAATACGTGAGAAAATTACCATGGCTGACGGCATACCTTTATATTATCTTGTGCCAGAGCAATTTTCTTTACAGTCAGAACGACTACTGCTGACAGGAGGCCGAGACGCTGCAACACAAATTCAAGTTTTAAGTTTTAATCGTTTAGCTTATAGATTATTTTCTGTACTTGGAAAACCTGCTGGGCAAATTGCAGGAGACTTGGGCAAACAAATGCTTATGCGCAAAGTGCTTTTTGAAGTGGCAGACAAGCTGATTTACTATAAAAGTGCAGTGGACAAACATGGGTTTGTAGAAGCACTTTCCGGCACAATGACAGAGATGAATCACTACCGTGTAAGTGCGGCAGAACTGCTTACCCGTGCAGAAGACTCATCCCCTGCCCTAAAGGCAAAGCTAACAGATATTGCATTGCTTTTAACGACCTACCGTGAAACAATTAAGGGAAAATACTTGTTGACTGATGACATGCCAGAACTGCTGTGTCAAAAGCTTGATGGTTACACCCATGAACCTTTGCCCTTGCTTGATGGTGCGTATTTTTGGGTAGACGGGTTTTCTGGGTTTACCCCCCAAGAACGACAGGTGCTGCTTTACATAATGAAGCGTGCCAGCCGTTTAACACTGACGCTGACCATGCCACAGCATGAAACCCTTGATAAAATGACGCAGTTAGCCCGTGATGGACGCATCACTATTGAACCCCATATATATTTGAATGAAAATTTACGTCATATCCATGCCCCAGCCCTTGCGCACTTTATCAAGTATTTTAACGGCGAAAAAACATCCCATCATCACGATAATATTGAAATTATTTCCGCGCCTGATAGATATGCCGCTGTTTATGCCACTGCCCAACAGATTCTTTCCTTTGTGCGTGAAAAGGATTATAAGTTCCGCGACATTGCGATTCTTTGCGGCGACCGCACACATTACGAAAAAATTTTACAAACCGTTTTTGACCGCTTAAATATTCCTATGTTTGTTGATACGGAAACAGATATCCTATCCCACCCGCTGACAGAGATGATACGTGCTGGGTTAGAAATTCCCATGAGAAACTGGAGTTATGAAAGCGTATTTCGCTTTTTAAAAACACGGCTCACTGGATTAGCACAATCGACTATAGATATTTTAGAAAATTACGCACTGGCAAATGGTATCCATGCTTACCGATGGAACTATACTTTTTCTGACCCATTGGCAGAAGAGGGACGTATTCAACTTTTAAAAGCTTTAGCCCCTTATGAAAAAACCCGTGGAGATTCTATAGCCACGGTAAAAGCCCATGCAAAAAAAGTTTTTGACATGTTATATGCCTTAAACGTACCTGAAACTTTGCAAAATTGGTTTGATACCCACATGACCCATGGCGACCCTGCAATAGCAAGACTCCACGGACAAATTTGGCCGAAGCTTTGCGAGGTCTTTGACAAACTTGTAGACATTTTAGGGGATGAAAAAGTCAGCTTAAAAACTTTTGCCCAAACCCTTGACGCGGGACTTTTTCAAGTTGGACTTGGGCGCATTCCGCCTACTGTTGACCAAGTGATTCTTGGTGATATTGGGCGTTCCCGCTATCCAGAAATTAAAGCCATGTTAGTTCTTGGCGCAAATGATGGAATACTCCCACCAACGCCTACAGGCACAGGCTTATTCACCGATTTTGAGCGCAAAGTCCTACGGAATACGGCACTGGAACTTGCACCAGAAAACCAACGCAGGTTGTCAGAACATTATTATAATTTATACTGCGCCCTCGCCCAGCCTAAGGAGAAGCTTATTTTCATCTATGCAGAAGCCGAACCAAGTGGCAAACCCCTTCGCCCATCCCCTGTTCTGACAAAGGTTCGCAATGTATTCCCTCACATAGAAACCACTCCTGCCTTACCTTTTGCAGAATACGATGGCATTTTAAACATATCAGTGACATCACAAAAACTCTCTGAAACTTCTGTCAATCAGCTTTATGGACAAACCATTATAACGGCTGCCACTCGGTTAGAAGCCTATGCCCGCTGTCCATTTGCCTATTATATGCGTTACATTTTAGGCGCGAAGGAACGCATCCATTATCAAGTCCTTCCTACGGATTTAGGTAATATATTTCATAATATTTTAACAGGTTTTGTACGGCAGTATTCCCCAACCCTCACCCGTTCTGCCATCGATAGCATGGTCAATGACTTGATGAAGGGTGTTGTGTTTGAATCATCAATTTATCACAGCACTGCCCGCAACCGCCATATCTTAAACAAAGTACACCGCATAGCATCTGCATCATGCTGGGCAATAAGCGAACAAATTAAGCAGGCTGAATACAACCCTGCCCTAACTGAACATGAAATCCTTAACAGTTGGGCAATCAATAACGGACGCACACTTACCTTAACAGGGCGTGTGGATAGGGTAGATATTCACCAAGCAGAAGACGGAAAAGAGCATGTAAGAATTATAGACTACAAATCAGGGCAAGCACGATTTAATGAAAACGAAGTACGTCAAGGCATTCAATTGCAACTTATGCTATACATGAATGCTATATTAAAATCCAGAGAAAAAATCGGAAAACAATCTATACCCGGCGGTGTTTTTTACTTCCCTGTAGATGACCCCATTCTTCAAGCTGATGGCATACTAGACGATAAAACCCGAGAAACGGGACTATTAAAAGCTTTTAAAATGTCAGGATTCACAGTTGAGGATACTGCCGACATGGACAATTTCATCCACTTAGGGCAAGAAGCTGAAAACAAGGTGAAAGAACTTGCCCATCGTATGACCCAAGGTGATATTTCTGCCACACCATTTAAAGGGCAACGCAGTCCTTGCGAATACTGCAAATATGATGGGGTTTGCGGGCATAAAAATTAGGAGGTGCTTTTATGAAAGAGCTTTTTCAAGCAGAAGTAGTGGCTAACCAATTGATTGGCGGTGAGGTTTACGACTTGTACCTTCGTGCGCCAAAGGAAGTAGAGAAAGCAAGAGCAGGACAGTTTTTATCTGTTTTCACAGGAAATCCATCCATGATACTTCCACGCCCTCTTTCTATTTGCGAACTTGATAAAATAGGTGGGGTCTTTCGCATTGTGTATCGGGCAGGAGGGGATGGCACAAAAGAAATTGCAAAAGCAGTAGCTGGCGACTATTTAGGTGTTCTTGGCCCTTTAGGTACGGCATTTAAAGTAAATAAAGCCCACAAAAACTTTGCAATCGTTGGCGGGGGTATTGGTGTGCCACCCCTTTTAGAACTTTCTAAACGCATAAGACATGAAGTGCCAGGCAGTAAAATTTCTGTGTTTTTAGGCTTTCGCAGTAAATATCAAGTGATTTTGGAAGCAGATTTTAAAAAGTATGTAGACCACATTCACATTACAACAGATGATGGAACTTATGGTACAAAGGGAAACAATATCGCAGTTTTACCACCCCAAGGAGGCTTTGATATTGCCTATGGCTGCGGCCCGCTTATAATGCTTAAATTCTTGGCAAAGTATGCAGAAGACAAAGATATTCCCTGTGTAGTATCCACGGAAGAACACATGGCTTGTTCTGTAGGCGCGTGTATGGCTTGTGTGATTAAAGTAAAAAAGGGCAATGACTGGGCATATGTGCGGGTATGTTGCACAGGGCCAGTATTTGACGCAAAGGAGTTGATTTGGGAATGAAACTTTCTGTAAAAATAGCAGGTGTCGAGTGGAAAAATCCTATCACTACTGCATCAGGCACAGTAAACAGCGGTAAAGAATACAGCCCTTACATTGATTTTAATTTACTGGGTGCAATCACATCAAAAGGTGTATCAGGTAAAGAATGGAAAGGCAGTAAAGTCCCTCGTGTCACAGAAAGTTATGGAGGTATGATAAGCTCTATTGGGGTGCAAAACTTAGGCGTTGAAGCATTTATAAGAAATGATGTACCCTTTTTCCGCCGCATTGATACAGTGTCTATCGTTAATGTTTGCGGGCATGATATTGATGAATACTGCCATGTTGCCAGCAGGCTAACCGAAGCAGGCGGCATTGACATGCTTGAACTTAATATTTCCAGCCCCAGTATGCCAGGCGGGCCAATGCATATTGGTCATGATTGGAAATCTACAGAAGAAGTCGTGCGCCGTGTAAAAGCAGTCACAAATTTGCCTGTCATCGCTAAACTCAGCCCAAATGCTTATGATATTGTAGAAGTGGCAAAAGCCGCAGAAAATGCAGGGGCAGATGCCCTTTCGCTTATCAATACACTATCAGCCATGCGGATTGATATTGAACGCAAAAGACCTGTACTAGGCAATATTTTTGGCGGATTGTCTGGGCCTGCAATAAAACCTGTGGCGATAAGAAGCGTATACCAAGTGGCACAAGTTGTAAAAATTCCTATCATTGGCATGGGTGGTATCATGCGCGCAGAAGATGCCATTGAGTTTATTTTAGCAGGGGCAACAGCCATTGCTGTAGGAACGGCTAACTTTGTCAACCCCCGCGCTTCACTAGATGTACTTGAAGGTATTGAAGCTTATATGGAAAAACATGGTGTAGATGATGTGAATGATTTAGTTGGGGCGGCTATTTTATAGCCATAAGTATACACCTTCACCAATGATGAATGATAGGGAGGATACGGTTATGATATTCGATTACGAAAAAATGCAAACAGCAGATTATTATGTAAAGCCAAAAGATGATTTAGTCAAAGCCATTCGTGCCATGCCACTCGTCCCCGGTTGCTATCTTTTCATTGGAAAGGATGGGCAAGTTTTATATGTGGGCAAATCAAAGTGTTTGCGCAAGCGGGCTTCATCTTATCTAGGACGGCACAAAGATGAAAAAATTACTAAAATGATGCGGCTTGCAGCCAATGTGAGATATGAAACCACTGATACAGATATTGAAGCCATGTTGCTTGAGTATAAACTCATTAAAAATCACCTACCGCCATTTAATGCAAAAATGCGAAAAGAACACCCGCATTGGTATATCAATATTGATACTTCCCTACCCTATCCTAAGTTATATGCAACTTCGGAAGAAATGCAGAATCCAATGGGGTGTGTCGGGCCATTTTCACATCAAGAAAATGCCACCGATACAATGATGACCATAGGAGGATATTGGAAAATACCTGTATGTAGGCAAGGCGCAAAAAAGCCGTGTATGCAGTACCATACCAAGCAATGCCTTGCACCATGTATCTGCAAAATATCCGAGGATACATATGCACCTATTATAGAAAGTATTTGTGCTTTCTTTAGGGGGGACTATGCTTGTATATTCTATGAAATTGAAAAAGCAATATCAGCCGCAGCAAACGAAATGGCATTTGAAAAAGCAGCGCGTTTGCGTGACCAATATAAGGAACTTCATCATCTTTCCCAACGGATAAACCGTATGCCGCCTGAACTTGATAATAAAAATTATTGCTGTTGGTTAAAAAGCTACCATGAAGAAAGTCTGTTACTTGTATATATTGAAAACCGACTAACCACTGGGTATATGCGGTTTAAAGATATTCATAATCTATCCACTGACTTTAGACTGACAGCTATGCAAAAATTCATATCAGATAACGAAATTCCAAAAACCAGTGATTTTAAGCTTATAGAACCACAGCATTCAGAAGCCATGACCAATGCTTTGTTAGCAATAGATGTGTTGAGGAACTTTACAGATGTTTCACAATTAAAAGGAAGACGCTTATTAACTGCACTAATCAATAGCAAAATGACCCATCAACAAAATAAAAAGGATTGAGTCCTTTTTATTACAGAACTCAACCCCTTCAATTTAAACTACAGAGGACTCCAATAATAATTCTCCTGATTGAAAGCGATTAAAGCCCAATTGCTTCCAAGGCAATGTGGGTTCTAAGCCCAAAATCAATTCAGCCATGCTTAAACCTGTCGCTGGAGCCATCATAAAGCCATGACCAGAAAAACCAGCCGCCAAATAAAAACCAGGAAGCTGTGGGATTTGGTCATAGATAGGGTGTTTGTCTGGAGACATATTATAAAGCCCTGCCCATTGGCGTAGTATCCGCAGATTCTTTAAGGACGGAAGCACGTCTGTAATCGTCTTTGCCATTGCCTCTAAAAATGAGCTATCTGCGGTTATACGCAAATCATTCGGCTGGTCGGGGCAGGTACGCCCCATAATGAAAGAGCCATGGGGTACTTGCTGGCAATAAAAATTAAGGGAAAAGCTCATAAGCATTGCAGAAAGCATAGGCTCTACTGGCTCTGTCACCAGTATATTATGACGTTCGGAATGTAATGGTAAGTCTACACCTGCCAAAGCTGCAACGGCTTGACTATATCCTCCTGCGGCGTTGACCACTATCGTCGTGGCAATATGGCCATGTTCCGTATCCACACCGCTTATTTTACCCTGGGTTGTGGTAATGCCTGTAACATTTGTATTGATATATATTTCACCGCCTAACCTTTTAAACGCATTTGCAAAGGCTTGTGTCGTGTGAAATGGGTTGAGGTGCCCGTCCTTATGATGATATGCGGCGGCTAATATTTTCTTTGTATCCAGCAGTGGAACTATCTCTTTTGTCTCTTCGGGGCTTAACATTTTAGATGCTATACCAAGGCTATTTTGCAAAGCAACATTTTTTCTGGTTTGTTCCAGTTCATTTTCTGTTGTGGCAAGCATGAGATACCCACCTTGATGAAATTCTATACCATGAGCATAATCCAATTCATCTTGGGCATTTTCAAAAAATTCGCAGGAAAACTGGGACATACGACAATTAAGGGGTGCGCCCCACTGCTGGCGAATCCCTGCGCCGCACCGCCCTGTTGCACCAGCGGTCAGATAATCACGTTCCAAAAGTACGACATTTTTTGCCCCATGCTTTAGCAGAAAATATCCAATGGTCACACCAGATATACCGCCGCCGATAATCACTATATCAGCCGTTTTTCTCATGATTTTCCTCCATATGCCGCAACATCCCCCAGCTTCATACTTTTGACTATGGGACGATGTGTACCGGACGTTAATTCCGAAATAGGTTTTTTCAAGGCAGTAGATAGTTCGCGCATGACAAGGGGTATACATGTTCTGCCTTGACACGCACCCATACCCAGCCGTGTAATACGTTTTAACTCATCCACGGAAGTATATCCTTGGGCTATAAAAGACTGTATATCTGCAACGGTAATATCTGAACAACGGCACACAATACTATCATTATCCTCTGGAATACATATATTGCGCACTTTTTTTATCAAATCCTTGTCTACAGCAATGGAAATAACAGGGGTTTTATTGGCTGGAACAATGACATTGATAACCTCGGCATTGGCAATCGGATGTCCTTCACGGTCAAGGGCATGAAGTATTTGACCTTTTTGTGGCAGTGGTCTAAATTCATAGGGCAATTTTATCAATGCTTTGGTTTCAGACCAGTTGATATCTACGACTATAATAGCTAGACCAGGGCATTTCATCACACATAAACCACACCCATTACACTTATCATTGTCCATGACAGGCACATCATTGATGTCTGCAAAGGGCAGTATCGCTTGGCGAGGGCAAGCCATGGCACAGGGATTACATGGAATAGGCTGGAAGCATTCGATAACTGCTACAGGGCCTTCGTTCAATCGTGTTTCATTTGGAAAAGCAGAATCTATTTGTGTCTCCGTTGGTACGCCTGTTTTTTCTAACACTTAGGTTCACTCCATTTCATTCAAAGCTAACTTCTGCTTGTCTTATACCCGCTCTAATATGCGCACCTTTTGGGCCTTGGCGAAGGGACGCAAGCTGGTTTAAGCAATCTTGCTTCATGGCGGCCATGTTAGGCATTTCAAATCCCAAATATTCTGCCGCGGATATTCCTGCCAACTGACCACTGACCATTGCACTTGAAGCTTCTTCTACTCCGCCTACATCTCCTGCGATATAAATTCCTTTTTGCGATGTACGCATATATTTATCACGATAGGGAATATAGCCGCCCATAGGTGCTGAGAATGTCATTTTACAACCAATCTGCCATAACAATTCCGACAAAGGAGAAAGTCCAACAGCAATACATAATGCGTCAACATGGTAAGTAAATTCCGAACCAGATATTCCTTGCCAATTTTCATCAAGCTTCCAAAGAGTTACAGACTCTAACCCATTTGTATTTGCTCCTTTAGCATTTTTTATTGTATGTGATGTGAATATGGGTACGCCCATGCGTCTCAGCTTGGATGCATGGACTAAGTATCCGCCGATGGTTGGTGAACCTTCCACAACAGCAATCACTTCAACACCTGCTTGCATTAACTGATAGCTTACAATAAGACCGATATTTCCCGCACCCAACATGACTACCCGATTCGCAGGCTTTACGCCATATTGATTCATCAAGGTCTGTACTGCCCCTGCTCCATAAATGCCAGGTAAATCATTACCGGGAAAAAGAAGGGACTTTTCGCTTGCGCCTGTAGCCACCACAACTGCACTTGGCTTTATTTTTTGATATTGCCCCTCAATTTCCGCTGTCCAAATGCCATCGTCATAAGCCGCTAATACTGTAGCATGAGGCTGAATGGTGACATTCTCCATTTTATCTAATTCTGCCAGAAGAATATCTGAAATTTCAAAACCTCTGTGTGTTGCATATTGTTTTTCAGAGCCAAAAAACATATGGGTTTGCTTCACCAATTGTCCGCCAAGTTGATGGCTTCGCTCAAGTACTAACACACTAGCTCCTGCATTACCCGCCTTTATCGCCGCGGACAGTCCGGCAGGGCCTGCGCCTACCACAAGCAAATCAATATTTATCACTGTAAATTCCCCTTGCCTTTTTGGGATTCTACTACCATTCCGTCCTGTACCAATGTGATACATGTCTTCACATTGGCTTCACCATCCACAATCATCACACAAGAAGAGCAATTGCCTATGGCACAATATAATCCTCGGGGACGATGTTTATTTACGCTGTGGCTAAGGGTACGTATACCCGCCGCGTGAAGTGCCACAGCAATTGTCTCATTGTCAAAAGCAGAAATTTCTGTACCGTCAAAGGTAAATTTAACAGGGGAACTCCGCTTTAAATCCAAAATTGGATGTTCTGAAATCCTCAAGGAACAGCCTCCATTCATATAAGCTTAGTCGCTTAATTAAATTTACCATACTTGACACCAAGTCTTCAAGATATTATCTTACATTAGAGACAAAAAAAACACCTTTATGAGGTGCAATTTGGAGGAATTATATGAACAATGGTTTTTTTACCGTTCCAACCCCTGTGAACGAACCCGTCTTATCCTATGGAAAAGGCACACCAGAAAGGGCGGCTTTAGAAGCTGAATTAACACGCCAGTCTGCCGAAGTATTGGATATCCCCTTGATTATCGGCGGCAAGGAAATACGTACAAAGGAAAAAGGATATTGCCGTATGCCTCATGACCATGGGCATGTACTTGCAGAGTACGCTATTGCAGGGCCAGATGAGCTGAAAGCCGCCATGGATGCTGCTATGGACGCAAAGGCATCTTGGTATGCATTACCATGGGAACATAGAGCAGGGATTTTCCTAAAAGCGGCAGAGCTGTTAGCCGGGCCTTGGCGGCAGCGTTTAAATGCAGCAACCATGTTGGGGCAAAGCAAGACCGCTTATCAAGCGGAAATTGATTCAGCCTGTGAAATGGTAGATTTCTTACGTTTCAATGTGCATTTTGCCCAAGAAATTTTCCAAAATCAACCGATTAGCGCACCTGGCATTTGGAATCGCATGGAGTATCGTCCGCTAAGTGGGTTTGTAGCGGCAATTAGTCCTTTTAACTTTACTGCCATTGGCGGAAACTTACCGTCAGCACCTGCGATGATGGGCAACACAGTTTTATGGAAGCCTGCGGGTACAGCTGTGCTGTCTAACTATCTGCTTTACTTGTTAATGAAGGAAGCTGGATTACCTGACGGGGTGATTAACTTTGTTCCCTGCAATGGCCCAGATATAAGCACTTATGTATTAGCAGACCCTCGTATGGCAGGTTTTCACTTTACTGGTTCTACAGGCGTGTTTAATAGTTGCTGGAAACTTATTGGCGAAAATATTAGCCAATATGAAAGTTATCCCCGCTTGGTAGGCGAAACTGGCGGTAAAGACTTCATCTTTGCCCATCATACAGCCCCTATACAGCCTTTAGTCACAGCAATGGTAAGAGGTGCATTTGAATACCAAGGTCAAAAATGTTCGGCGGCTTCTCGTGCTTATATCCCCGAAAGCCTTTGGACACAAGTGAAGACACCGCTTTTGACCGAAATAGATAAATTAAAAGTTGGAGATGTGAGAGATTTTTCTAACTTCATGGGTGCAGTCATTGACGAAAGAGCCTACAAATCTATCGTTCAGTATATAGATTATGCAAAGGATTCTAAAGATGCAGAGATACTTTGCGGTGATTACAACGCTGAAAAAGGATGGTTTATTAAGCCAACAGTCATTCAGTCCAAAACCCTTGACTTTAAAACCATGAAAGAAGAAATTTTTGGGCCAGTACTCACAGTGTATGTATATGCAGATGACCAATTTGACGCGACATTAGAAAGTTGCTGTAATGTATCCCCTTACGCTTTAACTGGTGCAATTTTTTCACAAGACAGAGGTGTACTTGCATACATGGAGCAAAAACTGGCTGATGCGGCTGGAAACTTCTATATTAATGACAAGCCAACAGGTGCAGTGGTTGGTCAACAACCCTTTGGCGGCAGCCGTGCATCCGGAACAAATGACAAGGCAGGCAGTGTGCTTAATCTACTTCGCTGGGTTAGCCCACGTACCATAAAGGAAACATTTGTTCCAGCAGAAACAGTGGCTTATCCGTTTATGGATTAAGAAATTGTGAGTAACTCCCAAATAAATGGACAAAACAAAAAAAGACCTCCAATCGTAAAATAAAAAACGAAAGGAGGTTTTTTTTAATTATGAAGGAAAAAAAGGTGTAGCCTATCCAGCTGACCTTTTTGCTTTTCTTCTGGATAATCTTTGTGGCGGTCGGTAGAAACCACTGCTTTACTAAGCATAGGCGGTTGAGTCATAAAAAATGATGAACACGTCCTTACCACGCTTCATATGATACTAGCAAAAGTATTGTATGGAGCGTGATTTTTTTATGTTTATGCGTCAGTCACCCAATGGGCATCCTGTGAATATGCCAAATCCATTTTCACCGCCGTCGCCCCATCCTCACCCCCACCCACCAAGACCGCCCCACCCACATCCACACCCACCAAGACCGCCGCACCCGCCAAGACCACCCCATCCACCTCAACCGCACCCCCACCCACCAAGGCCGCCCCATCCACCACACCCAATTCCGCCGCGTCCAATGCCCCCGCGTCCGCCAGCCCCTTTTACGGACTATGGGCCATTCCCCTATGTCACGAATATTCGTGAAGCGACCCTTGAAAATTCAAATTATCGCCAAGCTTTGTGGACAGGTAAATATTTGCAAAACACCCTCATGTCCATTCCCCCAGGCGGTGACATTGGGCTTGAAATCCACCCTGATACAGACCAATTTTTACGTATCGAAGACGGGCAGGGCATTGTCCAAATGGGTGAGAGCCGTAATCATTTAAACTTCCGTCAACCTGTTTTAGCTGGGTACGGAATCTTTATCCCTGCGGGAACATGGCATAATGTGACCAATGTGGGCACTGGTGATTTAAGACTATATTCTATTTATGCACCTCCTCATCATCCACACGGTACAATTCATCCTACAAAAGCCATTGCAGAAAGGATGGGAGACTGATATAATACCAAGAGAAAGTCAAAGGAGGAGCGAGTATGAAATTAGTAATGGCAATTATCCACGATGAAGACGCTTTTCACATTATGGATCATCTTAGCGCAAAGGGCTTTAGCGTAACTAAGCTAGCGTCTACAGGCGGATTCCTCCGTGCTGGCAATACAACGCTTATTTGCGGTTGCTCGGAAGAGAAAATTCCAGAGCTTATCGAAATTGTTGAGAAAAAATGTAAAAGTCGTAAGCAAATCACATCGGTAAACGCAATGAATGTGAATGCAAACGAAAGCTTTGCACCCTATCCCGTTGAGGTCACTGTTGGCGGCGCAACAATCTTCGTACTAAATGTAGAAGAATTTAAAAAAGTTTAACATGATTCTTGACATTGACAGAGGAGGAACAGGCTGGTTATGGAGATGAAAGTATCGGAAATGCTGGCGGCACGTTTTAACGAAGTCAACACAGTTAAACCACGTCCAGAGCAAGAAGATTTCAGCTTCACCTTAAAACGTCTAAGTGACGAAGGTTTGGCAGACCGTTTGCAAGGTTTGCTTAGTGAAATAACCACCCAAGGCAAGCGCGTTGCTGACCATATGGATTTTGGCGAGCTAAAAGCCTATAGGAGTTTAATCACAAACTTCATTAACGAAGTGGTGACCCATTCCCATGAGTTTAGCCGCGAGAATTTTCTTGACCGTCGTGGGCGGCATCATGTTTATGGTATTGTACGGCTTGTCAATAAAGAACTAGACGATTTGGCACAGGAACTTTTAAAGCAAGAGAAAAACTCCCTTTCCCTTTTGGAAAAAATTGATGAGATTAACGGCTTGCTTTTAGATATGGTTGTATAAAAATCATGAGCCATGCTTATATATTTGAAGGAAATGCAATAGCAAAAACTGCTGCCGTTCACCTTGCCAAAGGGCTAAACTGTTTGGACACTGCTACAAAAAATCCATGTGGCGAATGTCTCAGTTGCCGTACCTTTAATAGTGGCAATCACCCTGATACAGTGTATGTTACAGGGTCAAAGCAAAGTGGCATTGGGGTGGACGATGTGCGTGACCAAGTTTTGTTACCCATGGCCCACAAGCCTTTCCAATATCAGTACAAAATTTTTATCGTAGATAAAGCAGAAACCCTTACCCCTGCGGCGCAGAATGCCTTGTTGAAGACCATTGAGGAACCTGCGCCCTACGGGGTTTTTTTGTTTATTGCAACCCACCTGCATCATTTTTTGCCAACAGTTTTATCCCGCTGTATCGTTAAGCGGATAAAAGAAGAAAGTG
Source organism: Defluviitaleaceae bacterium (assembly GCA_009780315.1). Classification (GTDB taxonomy): domain Bacteria; phylum Bacillota; class Clostridia; order Lachnospirales; family WQUN01; genus WRAH01. The sequence continues at coordinate 26,071 of WRAH01000024.1, read as the reverse complement.
ATTCAATGACATGTGACCCAGCATTGCAAACATTGGCACAAAAAATTTCTGATGAAATATTGGGTGCAGATATATATAAGGCTTTTGCGATGTATCGTATGTTTGAGCCGCTGGACAAGACCGCCGTTGCACAAGTGTTGGACATGCTGTATGTTATCACAGGGCAAAAGATTGTTAATGCAACACAAACAGGGCAACCACCCAATCCATCTTGGTTTGCCGCAACGACAGCAATCACTAAAACAAAAAAAATCCTAGCGCAAAATGGCAATGCGCAATTAGCAATAGAGCTAATGCTCAACGAAATGAGGTAACATGTGACAATTGTAGGCGTAAGGTTTAAAGAGGTAGGAAGAATTTACTATTTCGACCCTGGTAGTATTTCCATGGAGGATTTAGTACAAAACACACCTGTAATCGTGGAAACTTCACGGGGCATTGAGTATGGGCTAATAGCCATGGAAAAAATGGATAAGGACGTATCAAATTTAAGTCAGCCTATACGTAAAATTATACGGGTTGCAACAGAAGCTGATACCGCTCAAGAAGAGTCTAATCGCAAAAAAGAAATTGAAGCGAGGGGCATTTGTCAAGAAAAAATTAAAGTACACAATCTTGAAATGCATCTTGTAGATGTAGAGCTAACCTTTGACCTAAGCAAAATTGTTTTCTTCTTTACGGCTGATGGACGGGTAGATTTTCGTGAATTGGTGAAAGACCTTGCGGCTACCTTTAAAATGCGTATTGAACTGCGTCAAATTGGTGTGCGGGATGAAGCCAAAATGCTTAGTGGCATTGGCATTTGCGGGCGTGTACTTTGTTGTGCGTCATTTTTGGACGAGTTCCAGCCAGTGTCCATTAAATCTGCAAAAGACCAAGGGCTTAGTCTCAACCCTACAAAAATTTCAGGTATTTGCGGCAAGCTCATGTGTTGCCTTAAATATGAAGAAGAAACGTATGCCTTCTTAACCGAAGGTATGCCGGGCGTAGGGGACAAAGTGCGTACGCCCGTGGGAGATGGCGATGTCATAAGCATCAATATTTTGCGCCAAACTGCAAAAGTTGCTGTGCGTGTCAAAAATGGTGAAGACCCTACAATCGACATTTATCCCGTTGAAGACATTACAGTTCTAGAAAAACGCCCCCAATGCGAACGCGGTTGCAACTGCTCAAATTGCAAAGGGATTCACTAAAAGGAGATGTTTATATGGATTCAGTCCAAATGATTAAGGCGCTTACTTATGCCTTTGGCGCACCTGGTTTTGAGGATGATGTCATTGAAGTGGCAAAGCAATATGTTCCGGCGGGATACAACACCAAGCGTGACAGCCTGCTTAATTTCTACATTGAAAAAGAAAAGAACCCAAATCTTCCAACCCTTTTGTTAGATGCCCATTCAGATGAAGTTGCCCTGATTGTACAAGCTGTAAAAAGTAACGGAACGATTGTTTTTGCCCCCCTTGGGGCATGGGTTCCTGCTGCACTATATGCCCAGCGTGTAGTGATTAAAAACCGTGAAGGAAAGCTTGTTACAGGTGTCATTGCTTCAAAAATGCCTCATTTTGGTGGGGACAAAGAATCTCCGCCAACCATGACCAGTATGACCATTGATGTAGGTGCATCTTCTTATGATGAAGTGGTCAATGACTATAAAATTGGCCCTGGTTGTCCAATTACCCCGAAAGCTGAATTTGAACAAGCAGGGGATATCCTGTTCGCTAAGGCCTTTGATGACCGTATTGGTTGTGCCGCTGTCCTTGATGTCATGAATAAACTCAATGGGCACACTTTAAATGTCAATGTGTCTGGTGTACTTACAAGCCAAGAAGAAGTGGGGCTTCGTGGTGCAGAAGTTGCCGCAAATGTGATAAAACCTGATATTGCTATTTGCTTTGAAGGCGCACCTGCGGATGATACTTTGGTAGAACCCCACATGATTCAAACGGCTATGAAAAAAGGCCCAATGATTCGCATTATGGACGTGTCACTTATCGTAAACCCACGTTTCCAGCGTTTTTGTATGGATATAGGTAGAAAATTTAACATTCCTGTGCAAGAAGCCGTGCGCACAGGCGGTGGAACCAATGCGTCTGTTTTCCATATGTCAAGCATGGGCGTTCCTACCATTGTCATGTCATGCCCTGTACGATACGCACATAGCCACAACTCCATGTGTTCAATCACAGATTATCACAACACAGTGGCTTTAACTGTGGAAATTGTAAAGGCACTAAATGCGGAAATTATAGCGCAGTTTTAATAATAGATGATAAGATAAAATGTAAAGACCCTAACTAAATAGGGTCTTATTTTATATTGTTGTCTAAAACAAAATATCTCTAGGAAGCGGTAGGCACATGAATAAACATATCATTATTATTGAAGGGTATCTTGCGTCTGGGAAATCAACCTTTGCACGGCTATTATCAAGTGGGCTCAATGTTCCTTATTTGATTAAAGATACTTTTAAAGAAGCCTTATGTACAAGTGTTTCAATAAATAGCAGAGCAGAAAGCAGTCAATTTTCTGCCATTACCTTTGACGCTATGATGTATGTTGTAGAAAGATTTATGGAGACAGGTCATCCTATTATTATTGAGGGGAACTTTGTACCTGCTGGAGTAAAAGATATAGATGAATCCGACAGAATTATGAAATTGATTAACCGGTATTCATATAAATCACTTGTGTTTAAATTCGTTGGTGATACCCAGGTCTTACATGAACGATTTGTTAAACGTGAAAAATCACCTGAACGGGGAAAAGCAAATACAATGTTTTCTGAAGTTTTGTATCATGATTTTGATACGTGGTGTCGTAGTTTAGATGGGTTTAATATTGACGAGGAAATAATAAAAATTGATACAACGGATTTTACAAAGATTGATTATACCCATTATATTGAAAAGGCACGTTTATTTATGTCAGGTGAAGCAAAATAATATTAAACAAAGTACCTTGTAATGAAAGGTACTTTGTGATATGATATTGAAAAAGGAGGCGTATATGAGTATTCAGCTCAAGAAAGGTACTTTGGAACTATGTGTTTTGAGTTTGTTGTCACGAACAGATATGTATGGGTTTGAGTTAGTTGGGGCAATATCTGCGCAGATACAAATTTCCGAAGGTACAATTTATCCGCTTTTAAAGCGTATTAAAGATGAAGGATATGTAACCACTTACTTGCAAGAATCCCAAGAAGGGCCTTCACGAAAGTATTACAGCATTACAGATGATGGGCGAAGCACTTTACAAACATTGGAAGCCGAATGGCATAGCATGGTCACTGGCATCAATAAAATTTTAGGAGGAAACTAAGATGACAAAACAAGCATTTATTCATGAATTGGAAACTGCTTTGGCACATATCCAAAAAGAAACACGTGAAGAAATTATAAGTGATATCAGTGAGCATTTTTCTGAAGGCGCAACACAAGGTATCAGTGAAGATGAAATTTGTCAAAAATTAGGTCAGCCAAGCAGTATCGCCGCGCAAGTTTTGGAAGCGTATAAAGAAAGCCAATATTCAAATGAAGCCAAAAACTATGGGAATAAGGAAGATATAGACATAAACTTTAATGAAACGATATTTCATGTTGATATAGACCTTCCTGTATCAGATGTTCATTTTACTCCATCCCCTAATGGGCATTTTCGTGTGGTGATGAAAAGACATCATAGATTAAAAAATCTTGATGTGTCAGTTAAAAATGGAATACTTGGCGTTTCTGCCAAGAAGCCGTTTTTATTGCTTCATTTGCCGACTAAAAACAAATGTGAAGCAACAATATATGTGCCTACAGGGTTTGCAGGAGAAATAAAGGTGAAACTAGGTGCGGGAAAGATATCGGCTCATGGCACCCATGGTCATCTTAACTTCCGTACAGGGGCAGGTAATATTGCCATAGATGAATGTAGTCATGGCAATGTGACACTCAATACTGGCGCAGGGAATGTAGACTTGATTGCAGGGGAAACTCAAGAGTTAAAGATAAACACTGGTGCAGGGGAAATCAAGGCTAAGATTGCCAAAGTGAGTGGTGAATCAAAAATTTCTACTGGTGCAGGGTCTATTAAAGTCACGGCTATTGATGTGGCAGAAAATATGAAAATCTCATCAGGTATGGGTGAAATTAAAGTACATTTGCCAAGGGATATTCACTGTCACATAGCCACACCAAAATCAGGCATGGGTTCTGTATATAATGAAATCGTTGGCAATCCAAATGCACAACATGTATTAAAAACATCAACAGGTATGGGTTCTGTACAATTGCTGGCATTGTAAAGCATAAAAAAAGGCGTGCTCGGTTTAATTTCCGACACGCCTTTTTTTGTAATTACTACATAGAAGATTCAATCATTCCCCGTGTAAACAATGCACTTGATTTTCCTTTTGTTCCATTGCCACTGGCATAAAGTGCATAAAACACACCAGTGAATCCAAGCTCATGGGCTTCTGTTGACACATGCCTTGTTAAGGCTTGACCTAAAAATATTTCTTGATGATTGACGATAGCACCCATACGATACTTTAACGGCTCGGCATGAATGATAATGGTTATCTTGTCAGATTCAATAGGCATTTGATTTTCTATATGAATAATATCACCCACAACTTTGCGGAAAGATAAACAAAGTTTATCATCCACACGGCTTATAAAAATATCAAAATGCGCATCAAACTTATAAAAAACTGAAATACCTGCTTCTTCATTACAATCTACAGGGTTAAACATAAAGTCAAAGACGGCACGTTGTTCTAAATGTCTTTGCCTTATGCCTAAAAAAGCAGGATTTGCAATATCAGAAAGGTTATAGGCGTTTCCTGTAAGTTGTAATCCTAAATCAGTAAAACGATAGCAATTTTCATCAGGGTTGCGTAAATACACCCAGTTAAAATCCCATTTTTTAAAATCTGTACTGTATTCATGATACAGGTTTTGTGCAATCCCTTGACCAATAGGCACATGCATATCAATTTCTATAGGTTTTCCATCGTTGATAACAGGCCAATCATCCACCCAAGTCACAGGCGCAAGAAATGTCTCTCTTCCCAAATGGTGAAAATATTGATGGGTTTGACGGTATCCCAAAAATACTGCCCACCAATTGCCTTGATTATCTTCAATAAAATCAGCATGACCAACGGCTTGAATCAAATGTCCTTTTTGGTTTTGATGGGTTAGAATGGGATTTAAAGGACATGGTTCATATGCCCCATAAAGGGTTTTACTTCTCGCAATAGTCACCATATGATTAAGCTCTGTTCCTCCTTCGGCAACAAGCTGATAATACCAGTCCTCGCGTTTATAAATATGCGGGGCTTCTGGGGAATTTTGTCCAATACCTCCCCACAAAGGGGTAGATGGTTTTAAAAACTTCCCTGTTTTCATGTGAATAGGTGCCATAAGAAATCCAGACTTATATACACTTCTGTCTCGGGCATTGGATATGAAATGGGCAGTGCCATCATCATCAAAATAAAGAGATGGGTCAATCCCATCTTGGTCAACTAAAATAGGATCTGACCATTCCCCCGCTGGGTCTTTTGCATATACATAAAAATTACCTATTTTTGTTGTGTTTGTTGTCACCATATAAAACAAATCATCATGATGATTATAGCGTATGGTTGCAGCATAAATGCCCTTTGACGCAGGGATATTTTCTAGGTCAAGCTGACTTTTTCTGGTTAAGCAATGTCCAATTTGCGTCCAATTCACCAAATCTGTAGAATGAAAAATTGGAACCCCAGGGAAAAACTCAAATGATGATGTGACTAAATAAAAATCATTACCCTTTTTACAAATGCTTGGGTCGGGATAAAACCCGGGGATTATAGGATTTTTGTAATTCATAAGACCTCCAATGTACAGGATACCCCATCAAATTTTACGATAGCTCCCATAGGCAGTGATGTTGTTGGTATAAGATGTCCACAGGGGAAATTATATATTGCTGGGCAGTTTAAATTTAAGTTGTGTAAAATTTCAGGTATTTCCAAACTATAATTTGGGTCGATGGGTGGGCAATTTGTAAAGTCACCAAAGATAATCCCTGCACAGTTGTCAAATTTTCCAGCAAGACGTAAGCCATTTAACATTCTGTCTATTCGTGGCGGATTGATACCTACATCTTCAATGAAAAAAATCTTTCCCGCGGTGTCAATCTCATAGGGTGTGCCCATGGTGGCAGAAAAGCAAGATAAATTACCGCCGCATAAAGCACCTTCGGCAATGCCGCTGACTAAAGTTTTAGGTTGGTGATTTTCAGGATATTCAACTAAACCAGAAAACCGTGTATCAAAAATAAACCGTTCAAGATGTGAAAGGGTATACGTATCTGCATCAGCAAAATTTGGCTCGGAAAACATAGGTGTGTGGAAGGTCACTAACTGGGTACGTTGATTGATTGCAATATTCAATGCTGAAACATCACTATATCCAAAAAAGGGCTTAGGATTCTTTTTAATTGCTTCATAATCAATCTTATCTAAAATTTTGCCAGCACCATTTCCACCTCTGATACAAAAAATCCCGTGAATTGAAGTATCCTTAAAAAATCGGTTAATATCACCGGCACGTACACTATCTTCTCCTGCAAAATGCCCATAACTACTGTGACAGCTTTCTCCAACTACCACGTCAAATCCCAAATTTGTTACATACGAAAGGGCGTAATCTAAACGCACGTCACCAGCAACGGGGCTTGATGGTGCAACCAGTGCAACCTTATTCCCCTTAACTAATGCTTTAGGAAAAATCATAAGCAATACCTCCATAAAAATAAGGAAGAGTGATACTTTCACCCTCCCTTAAATCATAAGTTTAATTTATTGACCTACAACATGGGTGAGATATTCGTCAAGTGCATTGTTTAATGCATCTGCCCATAAGTCTAAAAGTTCTTGTACAGTAATTTGACCAAGCAATGCTTCTTGGATTGCAGGCCCTGCAATGGTGTTGTTGATGGATGCAAACTCGGGAAGGAATTGAGGAAGACCGTTGCTTGTAGCATTTGGTGCGTTAATTGCAGCTGTCATTGTGGCAATGTGTTCAGCTTCATTAAACCATGCTTCTTCCATAACCCTTATATTACTTGGCAATTGCCCAAGTGTTTCATTCCATTCGCTATTGTTTTCTGCGTTAATCATCCATGTGAGAAACTCAAATGCCGCGTCTGGATGTTCTGTTGATGCAAATACAGAATAACCATGAACAGAAGTGGACAGGTTGCGTGTGCCAATGCGGGAAAGGGGCATTGGAATCGCCTCAAATGCATTATAATCATCAAATGCATCTGCATGGTTTTGGTATGAACCAAGGTTGTGAATCATACTGCCTGCAATACCTGTTGTAAAGTTTGCTGTAATTTCCATATGCCCGGCAACAAGGTCGCCTTCAGGTGTATGCTCGCCAAACAATGCAAAGTATCTTTCAATGAATGCAACATTATGGGGGCTGTTGAGTGTAGTCACGTTATTCTCAAATACATTTTCGCCGGAATAGCTGAAAATCATTTCAAAAAGCGTTGCAGCAGAACCAGGGCCGCCCCGTAATGTATGCCCGAAACGTACTTGTGATGGGTCTGTCATAGCTTCAACTGCATGAAAGAAATCATCCCATGTCCATGTGGCTTGGTTGGTGATACCTTGCTCTGCCAACCAATCTGTACGTACCCAAATTGTGTGAGTGTTAGATGTTGCAGGAAGCATGTAAAGCCCGCCATGTGCATCAAGGTTTCTTATTTCAGAAATCAACGCAGGAACCATCTCTGTGCGTGCGTTCCAACTATCATAGCGGGAATCAAGTTGTAACAATGCGTCACGTAAAACAAGGTTTGCAACCCAACCATGCATGAGGTCAGTCACGTCAGGCTCTTCATTTGCAGAAAGTGCCATGTTGATTCTGTTGAGTGCGTCATCTTGAGGAAGTGGTACATATTCTACAAATATACGGTCTTGCGATGCATTAAATGCATGAACATGACTGGATAAAACAGGCAAACGAAGGGGGTCAGAATTGATTACCCAATAGGTAAGATGAATCACATCATCTTCATCATCCGAGCCACATGCCGTAAATGCTAAGGCAAAAGCCAAAACTGCTGCCATTAAAACCACTACTTTAAATTTTGACATTAAAGTCACTCCTTTTTATTTTAGGCGCGAAATTTGCGCTTGGTTCACCTTTATCCTTTTACAGAACCCGCCGCTAATCCTGTGATTAAATATTTTTGTAAATATACAAACATCAACAAGGCAGGAACAAGGGCTATCATACTACCAGCTGCCAATATGCCATGATTGGCTGTATATTCGCCAATAACAGACCTAAGACCAATAGGCAGTGTAAAATTTGTACGGCTGGTCATAAACATAAATGCATACAAAAACTCATTCCACACGCCAACAAAAGAAAACGCCGCCGTTGCAACAAGCCCCGGTATCAAAAGAGGAATAACTGTCTTAAAAATAGCACCAATTCTACTGCACCCGTCAATTGTTGCAGCTTCTTCCAACTCAATAGGTATGCCAGAGACAAAACCTCTCATCAGTATAGAGTTAAAAGATAACTGCATGGTTGTGTTGATGAGTACTAAAGAAAAATGATTGTTTAAAAGATTCAAATTTCTAAAAATCATAAACAATGGCAATATTAACATGGCGGCTGGTAAAAACTGCGTTGCAAGCATCATAAACATAAAAGCATTTTTGCCGCGAAACTTGAAACGGCTTAATGAATACCCTACAAATATTGAAAAGAATGTCACAAGTGTAACGCTTAATACTGCAACAAACAAACTGTTTCTAAAATACATATTAAAGCCTACAACATCCCAAGCAGTGATAAAGTTTGTAAAAGTTGCAGGAATGGGAAGGTATCTTATAGGGAGCGATACAATGTCTCTTTCATGCATTAAAGATGTACGCACTGTCCAATATAGTGGAAATATAATAAAGGTTAATATTAAAATCATTGGCAAATAAAACATTAAAACACGCTTTGGCCAGTAAAATTTGGGTCGCATCTTAATCCTCTTTTCCGAAACGGCTGGCTTTTAAATATATCATGGCAAAGACAAGCAATATGAAAAATGATACTGCTGCAAGTGCAGAACCATATCCAAAGTTTTGGTCAGTCACCGCAGTGTTTACAATATACATCGTGAGTGTGGTGGTTGCACGTGCTGGGCCACCGCCTGTAAGGTTCATAATAAGGTCAACGGCATTAAATTCCCAAACTGTGCGAAGCAGTGTGGCAAGGATTATGGCTTCTTTTAAATGAGGCAGCGTAATGTAGAAGAACTTTTGAAAAGCATTTGCACCATCAACATCACACGCTTCATAAATTTCTGGCGAAACGGTTTGTAGTCTTGCTAAAATCATAATAGCAAAGAATGGTATCCCCCTCCAAATGCCGGCAGCAGCGACAGATGGAAAAACAAAACTCATGTTTGCAAGCCATGCAATGTGGGTTTGAATAATACCCAAGTCTAGTAAAATAGCATTAAAAACCCCAACATGCTGATGGTACATCATGCTCCACATCATGGCAGTTAAAACCCCTGATATTGCCCACGGATAAAACATAATCGTGCGCACAAGCCCTCTAAACTTAAATGCTTTGTTGAGCATTAAAGCAATAATCATGCCAAAAACAAGCTGGAAAGACACCTGAACAACAACCCACTGTAATGACACCCATAGACTTCCCACAAACACAGTGTCTTCTATGAAGATGTGAACAAAGTTATCAAAGCCAGCAGGGCCGTCTGCCCATGGACGCATTAAATTTTGATGTTGGAAGGCATAATAAAAAACATTTGCAACAGGATAAAATAGAAAAACTGTAATTAAAATAATTGCAGGTGCAATAAATAAGTATGCCAAAAAGTTTTCTCGCTCAAATAAACCTTTGCCTAATGCGCGAGATTTTTTTACTGGTTTCATAATGCAACTCTCCTTATTACGGCACAGATTAACATAGGAAACCGATTTCGTCAACATTCATTTTGTTCAAATTTATACGTATCCTTAGTAAATCTTGCCGAATCAATAGACAGCATTTGTAGGCTTTGCTATAATTATAGTCATTGCAATAGGAAATAATCATGAAGGAGTATATATATGCCTGCATTAGATTTTCCATTAGAACAGCTAAAAACTTATACAGGGTCAAGCCCACTGCCAAAAGGGTTTGATGTGTATTGGGATAAGGCTTTAAAAGTCCTTGACCAGCAATCCCTTGATTTTGAACTTGAAGATGTAAACTTTTCTGCCCCAGGTGTCATTTGTAAAAATTTATTTTTTACAGGTGTAGGCGACGCAAGAATCGGCTGCAAATTTATTCGCCCAGAAAATGTGAGTGGGAAAATACCTGCAATAGTTATGTTTCATGGATACTCTTCCCATTCAGGCGGGTGGGTGGATAAATTGCCTTATGCATATGCTGGATATGCTGTGCTTGCCATGGATGTTCGGGGGCAAATGGGTCTTTCATCAGATAATACGACAGTCATGGGAAATACATTACGTGGACATATTATTCGCGGACTTTATGGAAATAATCCAGATAATTTATTTTTTAAAAATGTCTTTTTAGACACCGTTCAAACTGCCCGTGTACTCATGTCAATGGATTTTGTTGATGAAAACAGAGTAGGGGCTACAGGCGGTTCACAGGGCGGCGCGCTGACCCTTGCATGTGCGGCATTAGAGCCGCGTATTAAAATGAATGCCCCTATTTATCCGTTTTTGTCAGACTATAAACGCTCTTGGGCAATGGACTTATTTCAAGCCGCCTATGAAGAGCTTTCATACTACATTCGCAATAAAGACCCGCGCCAGCAAAATATGGATGAAATGTTTGAAACTTTAGGATATATTGATGTATCAAATTTAGCACCTAGAATAAAGGGCGAGACATACATGTTTATCACACTGATGGATACCACATGTCCGCCAAGTACCCAGTTTGCGGCATATAACAAAATAATTGCAAAAAAATCCTGCGAAGTGTATCCCAATCATGGGCATGAGGCACTTCCAGAATCTGCGGAACTGATTTATAATTTCTTTAAAGGCTTATAAATTCCATATAAAGGGGATGGCTCACGTCATAGTGAGACATCCCCTTTAAACTTGAATCCATCTATATTGAACCCACCAAAATTGTTAATAATTGTGGTGGTCAGCGTGTTATACACTTTCATTTTTTCGCTTTTTTCTATAGCAGTGATAGCCTTGGCAATCAATCTGCTAATCATAGAATCAGGTAATTCCTTGAGTAAATATTTATCTCTGACAATAGGACTTGTAATATTTCCATAAACTGTTTTACTGTTGTATGGCAGATTGATATACGCCATGTATTTTTCAATGAGCATGTTTAAGCGGGTAAAATACATAAAATCAAAGTCTGGTTTTTGCGTTTCGTATGCATCTTGTAAGTCGTCCAGCATATCCCAAAAAAAATACTTATCTAAGTCAGATATAGAAACAATCGTCTGACTTGAATCATAAAAATCTGCAATCATACTTTGGGCTTTTTCTTTAAGGGTGGCGACATCTCCAACGGTATCTAATATAATTTTGCCTGTGACAAATTGTGTTTGACTCATAAGGCTTTTATCTTTTAAATCATCGTTAAAATAGCAAAGAATCTGTTTTAAAGGGTTTGCAAAGTATTCTATAAGTAGACCATCAATGATTCTATTTCCGCGCTCTCTATACGCAACATCATTATCAAGAACAATATGGACATCCAAATCAGAATGTTTCGTGGGATGTCCTGTGATGTAACTTCCACACACTAATACACCAACAACATCATCAATGTATTCAAAATCTGAAAGAAAAACATCCAGTTTATTTTTCCACTCGCTCATTTTTAAACACTATCTCCTAGCCCAAATAGACACTTTGTATTTTTGCTGGTTTGAGCATATACGGCTTCGGCGGTTATGCCTTTTATTTTTGCAATTTCTGCGGCAACAAAAGTAAGATATGTTGAGTTGTTGCGCTTACCGCGGTAGGGCTTGGGGGTTAAATATGGACAGTCCGTTTCCAATAGCATACTTGATAATGGAATTGCGGCAACTGTGTCTTGAAGTTTACCGCTTTTATCAAAGGTGATTACGCCGCTTATACCAATATAAAAACCCAGTTCTACATATTTAAGTGCAAGTGCTGTATCACCAGAAAAGCTGTGAATAACCCCCCGCCGTACTGACGAAGCTTCTATCATGTTAAAAACTTCATCATTTGCGTCACGGGAATGGATAACTACAGGTAAATTGACCTTATGGGCAAGTGCTAATTGATGGTTAAATCCCTTCCTTTGAACATGGGCTGGAGAGAAGTTATGGAAGAAGTCCAAACCAATTTCACCAAAGGCTACTACTTTTTTATGGGTACATAGGTCTTCTAATGCTTTTAGGACTTGTTCATTGATAGTTTTTGCATCATGAGGATGTACGCCCACTGTGGCGTACACATGAGGATAAGCTTCCGCCATTTCGACGGAAGCCTGTGATGATTCTAAATCATAACCAATGTTTATAACCGTACTTATACCTTGGCTGGGTAAAGCATTTAATAATGTTTCTTGGTCTTCGTTAAATTGTTTATGATTATAATGTGTGTGTGAATCAATTATCATTATTTATCCTTTTCTATGCGAGGGAATGCAGGTGCGCCTTTGGTTACAGTCAAACTGCGGTGAAGCAGACCAAATGTTTTCGCGCTCTCCCATGTGGTGAGGGCTGGGTCTGTGATATTTAATTGTTCACAAATGATTGCAGGGGTATTGGGCATGGTGGGCTTAATGGCAATGGATACAATACGCAATGTCTCTGCCAAGTGGTAGAGTACGTTTGCAAGTTCTGCTTTTTTGCTTTCATCCTTGGCAAGCACCCATGGCTGACTTTCATCAATGTATTTGTTGGCACGGCGCACCAAATCCCATGTGTGATTTAAGGCTTCAGAGAAAGCCAATGCGTCCATTCGGTCTTCTACTTTTCCAAGCATTGCTTTTGCCATTTCTCCAAGTGCATTATCAAATTCAGAGTTTTCTGCTTCCAGTAGCGGCAATGTTCCACCAAAGTACTTGTCTACCATGCCCACAGTGCGGGAAAGCAGATTACCTAAATCGTTTGCAAGGTCGGCATTATAACGGTTGATGAGTGCAGTTGGGGTGAAGTTCCCATCTGGACCAAAAGTAAATTCCCGTAAAAGAAAGTAGCGGATTGCATCAACGCCATATTCATCGACCAGTGCTTTGGGACTAATCGCATTGCCAAGGGATTTACTCATTTTTTTGCCATCATATTGAAGCCAGCCATGGCTGAAAACCTGCTTAGGTACAGGCTCCCCAAGTGCCATGAGAATACATGGCCAAATCACCGCATGAAAACGCACAATTTCTTTGGACATTAAGTGTAAATCCGCTGGCCAATAGCGTTTGTAGTCACTATCCTTATCAGAAAGAAATCCTAATGACGTAATATAATTGGGCAAAGCGTCAATCCATACATAAATCACATGCCCTGGGTCAAAATCCACAGGAACGCCCCATGTAAATGACGTGCGGGATACGCATAAATCCTCTAACCCCGGTTTAATAAAATTATTCATCATTTCATTACGGCGGGCGACAGGCACAAGAAAATCTGGATGGTCTTCATATAATTTTTCTAAAGCCCCTTGATATTTGCTCATGCGGAAGAAATAGCTTTCTTCTGTAACCCGTTCTACAGGGCGGCCGCAATCTGGGCATTTTCCATCAATAACATCACGTTCATTAAAAAAAGTTTCATCTGGTGTGCAGTACAATCCTTCATAACTTCCTTTATATATGTCACCTTGGTCATATAATTTTTTAAAGATTTTTTTAACTGTTTCTTGATGGGCAGGGTCAGTCGTGCGGGAAAAATAATCATAGTCGCAGTCCATGGTTTTCCATACTTCTTTGTAGATACTTACGAGATTGTCTACAAAAGCTTGCGGATGAACACCTGCATCTGCTGCAGCACGTTCTACTTTTTGCCCATGCTCATCTGCACCTGTAAGAAATTTCACATCAAATCCGCGTTCTTTTTTATATCGTGCCATAACATCTGCTGCCACAGTGGTATAAGTATGTCCAATGTGGGGGTCAGCATTGAGATAGTAAATGGGGGTGGTAATGTAATAGGTTTTCATGGGGTGAGTGCCTCCTGTATTTCATATTCATTTTCTGGTTCACTTTCTAAAAAGCGTGGTGCAAGTATACCTACTGCTGCCATCATAAGTATTAAAAGTATGAACAAGAACATTTGAAAATGTTTGTTTTTCATGACTGCTTTCCTATTTTCATAGACAATGCGATGCGTTTCTTCTTCACATCAACACTCATGACTTTGACTTTAACAACTTCACCAACTTGGACAGCTTCCAGGGGATGTTTAATGAACTTATCACCAATTTGTGAGATATGAACCAGTCCATCTTGATGAACACCAATGTCTACAAATGCACCAAAGTCAATCACATTGCGCACTGTTCCCGTTAAAATCATGCCCTCTTGCAAGTCTTCCATTTCAAGTACATCACTGCGAAGGAGTACAGGGGGAAGTTCGTCCCGTGGGTCACGCCCGGGTTTTTCTAACTCGGCAATAATATCTTTTAATGTAGGAATGCCTACTGCCAAAGTTTTTGCCATCGTTTCATAGTCTCGTTGGGGTGTTCCGCTAAGTGCCTTTAGTGACTTAATGGCTTGTACAGGCTTGTCTGCAATTTTTAAATATGCTTCGGCAATAGTATAGGATTCAGGGTGAACACTTGTGTTATCCAGGGGATTCTTTCCTCCTGGAATGCGCATAAATCCTGCACATTGTTCAAATGCTTTTGGCCCAAGTTTGCTGACTTTAAGCAGTTGTTTGCGTGATTCAAATTTTCCATTTTCCTCACGATACGCCAGAATATTTTTGGCAATCCCGGGACTTATACCAGCCACATAGGAAAGTAGACTAGGGGATGCCGTGTTTAAGTCAACGCCAACGGCATTAACACAAGCCTCTACCACACCAGAAAGTGTGCCGCTCAGACGTTTTTGGTTCATATCATGTTGATATTGTCCAACACCAATACTGCGGGGGTCAATTTTTACAAGCTCTGCCAATGGGTCTTGTAGCCTACGGCCAATGGATACGGCACTTCTCAGTGCCACATCAAACTCAGGGAACTCTTCTGCGCCCAGTTTTGATGCAGAATAAACAGACGCGCCCGCTTCATTGACAATAATATATTGGGCATTGATACCTGTTTCCTTTAACAATTCTGCCACAACCAATTCTGATTCACGGGATGCTGTACCATTTCCTATGGCAATTAAGTCTGCCTTATGACGGTCAATCATTTCCTTTAAAATCTTTTTTGAAGGGGTAGTGTCTTTATTTGTTGTCATGTAAACTACGCCTGTTTCAAGGACTTTGCCTGTTTCGTTTACAACTGCCAGTTTACAGCCTGTACGGAAGCCTGGGTCAATGGCAAGTACAACACGGTCTTTTACTGGTGGTTGCATGAGTAATTGTTTTAAATTTTCCGCAAAAACTTTTATTGCACCTTCTTCAGCATTTTCAGTGAGTAAGTTGCGCATTTCCCGCTCTACTGCTGGGGCAGTGAGCCGTTTATAACTGTCTGTCAGTGCGGCATTCATAAATTCTAAAGTTGCAGGATTTTGCTTTATAAAAAGTTTTGCCAAGTCAGCAAGAATTTTATCCTCTGGTGCGTCCACATCAATTTTTAACCAGCCTTCATTTTCGCCGCGGTTGATTGCCAGCACCCTATGCCCTGCAATTTTTTTAATCGGCTCACTAAAGTCGTGATACATTTCATAAATGGCGGCTTTAGCAGATGTTTCTGAATCTTCGTTAATCTCCAATGTTTTTTTAGATGCAACGGAAGTAATAATGCCTTCCTTTTGTGTTAAATCCCGTGCCAAAGTGCGGCAAGTTGGGTCGTCAGAAATTTTTTCTGCAATAATATCACTTGCACCAGCAAGTGCATCTTCTACAGTTTCCACACCTTTTTCCGCGTCAATATATGCTAAAGCGGCGGTTTTTATATCGGTGAGGGCTTGTTCCCAAATTAAATCTGCCAGCGGGGTTAAACCTTTTTCCATGGCAATGGTCGCACGGGTGCGGCGTTTTGGGCGGAATGGACGATAGATGTCTTCAACTTCCGTCAAAGTTGTTGCGGCGGCTATTGCCGTTGTGAGTTCATCTGTTAGATTGCCTTGTTCGGTTAAAGTCTCTATGACTGTTTTCTTACGGTCTTCTAAGTTTCGCAAATATTCTAGTCTTTCGCTAAGTTCACGCAGCTTTTGGTCATCAATTTCACCTGTTTGCTCCTTGCGGTAACGGGCAATAAAAGGAATCGTATTGTCTGCGTCAATAAGTTCCACTGTGTTTTCAACTTGCCAGCGTGCCAGCGCAAATTCCTGTGTTAATTTTGTAATTATATCCATGTGGCTCTCCTTATGTTATAATAGTCAGACAACATCATAGCAGAAAATCCAAGTTTATGGAATAAGGGGGGATTTATGTGGTTGTTGAAAATGTGTTGACGGTTCTGCACAGGGGCGGTATACCAGTGCCTGCACCCTGTGGAGGCAAGGGAATTTGCGGAAAGTGCATAGTCATTGTTGAAGGTAAAAAGTGTCTAGCCTGTCAAACTGCATATGATGAAAGTATGACAAATATAGAAGTTGAAGGGGCTAAAAAAATGCTTGTTGTTTCTGATTATGTAGAAATGATGGGCATTGATAATGACGATATTTCACCTCCATATGTACTGGCTATTGACATAGGCACAACCACTTTGGCATTTGAACTGTTGAGTATGAGCGGTGCAAAAAAAGCCGTCTATTCTAGCATAAATAGCCAGCATGTCTTTGGTGCAGATGTGGTTACACGTATTTCAAAAGCCCTTGAAGGGAACGCCGCAAAATTAAATGCATATATAATAGAAGATATTAGCACAGGTATAGCCGAAATTATAAAAATAGCAGATATTAAGCGAGAAGAAATAAGCCGTATAGGCATTGTGGGAAATACGACAATGTTACACCTTTTGCGAAATCTTCCTTGTGACACTTTAGGCGTTTATCCATTTACCCCTGTGACACTTGCCGCCCACCGTCAAGATTTTGACGGAATAGATACATTGATTCTACCGGGAATATCAACCTTTGTAGGGGCAGATATTACCGCAGGCATTTCCTTTTGCAGATGGGGTAAAACAGATAATGCAAGTTTGCTTATTGACCTAGGCACAAATGGAGAACTTGCGTTGTTCACTCAGGATAAAATTTTAGTAACTTCTACTGCCGCTGGCCCAGCTTTTGAAGCAGGCAATATATCTCAAGGGGTTGGTAGTATTTCTGGTGCAATTGCCCGTGTGAACTATTTGCCAAAATCCAACGTATTTATCTATGAAACCGTTGGTGAGTCTTTGAAAGATAACCCAGTAGGCATTTGCGGAACAGGTGTTATTGATATCACAGCCGAGCTTATACGTCATAATCTAGTGGATGAGACAGGGCGTTTGGAAGATGAAAGTGATGGGGTAATGATTACGAAAGACATTGCTTTTACCCAAAAGGATATCCGTGAGGTTCAACTTGCAAAATCTGCTGTACGTTCGGGTATAGAAATTTTGCTGGAAGAAGCAGGGCTAAAATATGAAGATATTTCAAAAGTCTTCTTGGCAGGTGGGTTTGGGTATCATATCAATGTTGCCAGTGCGGCGACTTTGGGCTTAATCCCTGCACCCTTAAAAAACAAGGTGCAAGCCATAGGCAATGCTGCCCTTGGCGGGTGTGCAAAAACCTTACTAAACCCAGCCAGTGAACAAGCGCTGGACATCATCACCGCAACAGCCAAAGAAATAAATCTAGCAACACACCCACGGTTCAATACCTTATTCATGGAATACATGGGAATGGAAACGGAGCTGTAATTATGTCAGACTTTCAATCAACAATCGCAAATATCGCCAGAAATGTAACAAAAACATCAGGCGACCTTTTAAAATCTACAAAGCTAAGTATGAGCCTATCATCAGAGGAAGCAAATTTAAAAAACATTCACTATGAAATAGGAAAAAAAGTCCATGAAATTTATCAATATGGCGGCTCTCTTGGTGAATTTTTTGACGCAAAATATTATGAAATTGAAGAATGTGAGCGAAAAATAGCCGACTTAAAAGAGCAAATTGGTGTAATCAAAGGCACAAGAGACTGTCCCAAATGCGGTAAAAAAGTAGAACGTATCGCAGAGTTTTGCCCAAAATGTGGATTAAGACAGGATGCACGAGGGGCAGAAACTATGGTTGAACCTTCAGGCGCAATACCTCACGACGCTTCACAAACGCCGCCTGTTACACCACCGTCAGCGGCATGGGAAAGTGCGCCAGTACCACCATCCCCTGCGCCCACTCCACCTACACCAGCTCCAGCACCGCCAGTACCAACACCAGTGCCAGTAGAGCCACCACCAATACCGCCGCAAATTGAAAAAAAATGCCGTGTTTGCGGTGCAAACAATGAATCTACCGCCAAATTTTGCTTATCATGTGGTAGGATAATAGACTAAAAATATGGCTACACTTTTAATATGAATCGATTTCAGGTTAAAGAAATTGATTTTGAGACGGGGAGAAAATTATGCTTTGTGCTAAATGTCAAAAAAATCCGGCTACGGTGCGCATACAGCAATTTACGTCCAACGGAGTAAAGTCTGAGTTGCATCTATGCCAAGAATGTACCTTTAAACTAGATAACCCAGAAATGCTTGCATCCTTTGAAAACATGTTTAAGGGGATTATGGAGCAAATGGGGACAGATTTATTTTCAAATGCAACGGCTGCCATGGGGATGAATGTAAAAGTTGCACCAAAAGCCAATGTGTCATGTATTCATTGTGGAATGTCTTATAGCGAGTTCAAATCCATAGGCAAACTTGGCTGTGCCACATGCTACCAGTCTTTTGAAAAAGAAGTAAGACAGTTGTTAAAAACCGTGCAAGGAAGTCTTCGTCATGAAGGTAAATATCCGCGCCGTTTAGGAGCAGTACTGCAAACTGAACGTCAAATCATTGAACTGCGCGCATCACTACAGAAAGCCATTGCAGAAGAAAATTTTGAAGAAGCGGCAAAATTGCGAGATGAAATTCGCGCATTTGACACATCAACAGATGCAGGAACTCAAGAGGTTACGTCATGAGTATCACATGGTATCAGCAACCAGAAACAGGTGAAGGGCAAATCATATCATCACGTGTACGGCTGGCGCGCAATGTGAAGAAGTATCCATTCAGTAGTAAGCTGGATTCGGAAAATGCCACACGTTTAATTTCAGAAACAACAGCTGCCATTACAACAGCCCATTTTCGCCACCTTGATATTCACAGCTTGGCAACCACTGAACAAAATGTATTTTTGGAAAAGCATATCGTAAGTCCAGAATTTCTTAAAGGCAGATTGCCTAAAGGGTTGCTGATTAGCGATTCGGAAAATACCAGTGTGATGATTAACGAGGAAGACCATATTCGCATTCAAGCGGTTGAGCCGGGCAAAGATTTACATGCCGCTTACAGAATGGCAGGGTTAATTGATGACCTTATAGAAGAGCGGATAGAATTTGCATTTCACATGGAATATGGCTATTTAACGGCTTGCCCAACCAATACAGGCACAGGACTGCGCGCTTCCTATATGATTCATTTGCCATGTCTTGACAAGGCAGATTTAATTAAAACAATACTGCCCCATATTGCAAAGTTCGGCATTACTTTACGCGGAATTTATGGTGAAGGTACAGCCCCCATGGGTAGCATTTACCAAATTTCTAATCAAAACACCATTGGCAAGTCTGAAATAGATATCATTCAAGGCTTGCAAAGTGTGACAAAAAATGTAATCAATCAAGAACAGCAAGCCCTAGATAAGTTATTATCTACACGGCGAAGCTACTTGGAAGACCGTATTTATCGTGCTTATGGTATTCTCACCCATAGCCGTATGATTTCTGCAAAAGAAGCCATGGATTTACTTTCCGATATCCGCTTAGGATATCTTACAGAGATTTTAGAAAAGCCAAAACCAACCAAACAAATTTATCAAATCATGATGGAAATTCAACCAGGGCATTTACAACGCCGTGCAGGCGAAGAAATGACCGATGAAGAACGCGACACCGCAAGAGCCAATCACTTGCGGGAACTAATCTAATTTTTTAGCCATAAAGGAGGCTACATAAGATGATGCAAGGGTCATTTACAGAAAAAGCAAGACAATCTATCGCAAACTCACAAGCAGTAGCGAAGAAAATGGGTCATTCCCATGTAGGTACAGAGCATTTGTTACTTGGACTAGCCCAAGTGACAGACGGTATCGCCGCAAAAGCTTTAGAAACCCAAGGGGTAGCCGTTGAAGATATTGAAAAACAACTGCAAAGTATCACAGGGGGTACACCCACCGTAGGTGGTGCAGAACCCCAAGACTTTACACCACGCACCAAGGGTGTTTTTGAGCGAAGTAAACAAGAGGCTATGCGCATGAAAGTAAACTATATTGGCACAGAGCATTTACTCATTGCGCTCCTTAAAGAGTCTGAGTCAATGGCGGCAAATATTTTAAGTGCCCTTGGCATTAGTACACAAAAATTATTTGATGATATTATGGTTATGCTTGGGGAAAACACGCCCCAAGGACATCCGCCGTTTCCATTTCCAATGAATCCAAATATGGCAGGAATGAAAGCACAAAAATCTGCAACCCCTACGTTGGATAAATTCAGCCGTGACTTTACACAAATGGCAAAAGAAAATCAATTTGACCCGATTGTAGGGCGTTCTAAAGAAACCGAGCGTGTTATCCAAATTCTAAGCCGCCGTACAAAAAATAACCCATGCCTAGTGGGCGACCCTGGTGTAGGAAAAACTGCTGTGGCTGAAGGTTTGGCTCAACGTATTGTATCAGGTGATGTGCCAGAACCTGTGCGGGAAAAACGTGTGGTTGCTTTAGACTTAGCCAGTATGGTTGCTGGTACAAAATACAGGGGTGAATTTGAAGAACGTATCAAGCGCGTTGTGCAAGAAGTCAAGGCAAACAAAAATGTCATTCTATTTATTGACGAGTTGCATACACTCATTGGTGCAGGAGGGGCAGAAGGTGCCCTTGACGCGGCGAATATTTTAAAGCCATCTCTTGCCCGCGGTGAAATGCAAGTCATTGGTGCAACCACTTTAGATGAATACCGCAAGCATATTGAAAAAGACGCGGCATTAGAACGCCGTTTTCAACCAGTCATGATAGAAGAGCCTTCCGAAGAGGAAGCCATTGAGATTTTAAAAGGTATACGAGACAAATATGAAGCCCATCATAGTGTCCAAATTACAGAAGATGCCGTGGAAGCAGCCGTGCGTCTTAGCGCAAGATACGTCAGCGATAGATTTTTACCCGATAAGGCAATTGACCTGCTGGATGAAACTGCATCAAAAGTGCGTTTGCGTTCATATACTGCACCGCCAAATATCAAAGCCTTACAAACACAAATTTCCGAACTGGAAACTGAAAAGGAAGCCGCAATAAAAATTGAAGCCTTTGAAAAAGCAGGTATATTAAAACAACGTCAAAATGCATTAAAAACCCAACTAGAGTCAGAAGAAAAAGACTGGAAAGAAGCAACCAGTAAATCACATCACATTGTCAATGCCGATGAAATTGCAGATGTACTTGCCGCAACCACAGGCGTACCAGTAAAACGTCTACAGCAAGAAGAAAGTAAGCGGCTGATGGAAATGGAAGACACCATTCACAAGCGTGTTATCGGTCAAGACGCAGCCGTAAAAACTGTATCTAAAGCAATTCGCCGTGGACGTGTAGGGCTTAAAAATCCAAACCGCCCTATTGGTTCTTTCCTATTTTTAGGCCCAACAGGGGTTGGAAAAACCCACCTTTGCCGCGCTTTAGCAGAAATTCTCTTTGGCGATGAAAATGCAATCATTCGTGTGGACATGAGCGAATATATGGAAAAACACAATGTTTCACGGCTTATCGGTTCGCCCCCAGGATATGTAGGATATGACCAAGGCGGGCAACTAAGCGAACGCGTCCGCAGAAAACCCTATTCTGTCATTCTGTTTGATGAAGTAGAAAAAGCCCACCCTGATGTGTTTAATATCCTGTTGCAAGTATTGGACGATGGACACATCACCGATTCTCAAGGGCGTAAAATAAACTTTAAAAACACAGTCATTATCATGACTTCAAATGCAGGAGCCCGTTCAATTATCAATCCTAAGAAGCTAGGTTTTGCAGGAGAAGAAAGTAAAGAGCGTTCCTATGAAGACATGAAAAAGCTGGTGATGGAAGAAGTAAAAAATATCTTTCGTCCAGAATTTATTAACCGTATAGATGATATTATCGTATTCCACCCACTGGATAACGAGGATATCTTAAAAATCACTAAACTTATGCTTGATGAAACCGCAGAACGTATCCGCAAAAACATGGATATAGACCTGATTTACACCACGGAGTTAATAGAATATATCTCCAAAGAAGGTTATGACCAAATGTATGGCGCGCGTCCGCTTCGCCGAGCGATTCAAAATAAAGTCGAAGACGAACTAGCCGAAGCCATCCTAGAAGGTTGTTTTAAAGAAGGTGATAAAGTACGCGGTGAGTTTAAAGACGACAAAATAGTTTTTGTTTCTAAATGGGATAAATAAATCATATAAAAAAGGCGCATCTTCCGACAATTATATAGGAAAGATGCGCCTTTTTTGTATAAGCCTATTTATATTTTGGGCAAGACATATTTTTTGCGGTGTATTTGAATTATTAACCACCTGTCTATATTCCGTGGTCAATTGATTAAGCTTATTTCAAACAAAGTGGGAAGCTTATCAAGTTTTATTGTATTAAATAAAATATCTGGATTTTCATGCTTTCCAACTTCATAAAGCTTTACTGTACACATTTTTCGCTGTTTCTTTGACAAATCTAATGAAATGAGTAATCCACTCACTGCTAATTTTTGTATTGCCTCAATTAAGTTCTTTGGTAATGTATATTCGTTGTTGCAAAGAGCTGTCTGGATATTCTTTTGAAGTTTATTGAACAATATTGAAATTGAACTCTGCCATTTCTTGCAGAATAATTTACAGTACAGCCCGTCATCATGGGATAAATAAGCAAAATTATTTTGCAATACTTCAAAAAATGGAGATTTCAAAGGCTCAAAAGTATGTGCTAAATAAAGCAGTTCGGCAACTTAGTCATTGCCTAATTGGTTAACTGACTTAGTATCTACATAGTCAACAAAGCAAAAATCCCCATAATCGTATATATCCTCACTCAACAATTCAGATATATCACCCATTCCCTCTAAAAGTTCAAATTTACAAAAATGTTTTTTTCCAACATAATTTGCTTTGAGTAAAAGCATATTTTCAATTGAAATCGGTGTACATTCAATGAAATCAATGAACTTAATCCCTGAAAAAATAGTCACATGTTCCTCCACATGAACATATATATCCACGACTTGCTCCGTTCGTGACGCTCGTTTCACATTATCATCCTCTATAAATAGTCTTAGAAAGATTTGGGCGGTGTCAAAATCATCAATTTTCGTGATGTTTTTATTCAAAGTTTATATATCTAAACAAACCTTCGCCAATTGTTTCGTATGCTTTGCCTTGCCAGTATTGATAATACATACAGCAGTGAGATTCTATATGCTTCCAATCGAAATATTCGTCATAGTGTCTAACTATTACAGTACTTAAAGGAACGATTGTATTTCCTATAAACGTAAGATGTTTTTTAGGATAATCCTTCTTACTCCATATTTTGGCGAGACGGTTCATGAATAAATTATCTGTATCGCGTGGATATCCTAAAGGTAATAGTCGAAGTCTTTTGATATCTGTAATCGTTGGTGTATAGTCAAATAATTTATCGAAAACGTGAACTCGCATAATAGGTTCTTCTTCTAATTCCGACCAATAAGCATGTCCCTCGCCCATTTTTTGTATGAGCATATATTTGCCATATACTCCATACTCTTTTGATTCTTCTGTGTGAAACTGATAAGCATACACATCGCCCATATTCCATAAATTTTGATTGACTGCAACTGGCTTTCGTATTCTTTTCTTGGAAGGCATGGTTTTTTCTAGCTTTATTTTTAGTTTTTTAAGCGTTTTTCTCCAGTTAGAACTATCGGTATCACTTCCCTCCCAAAGAGATACGCCACCATCATTTTCAATCCAATTCAAAGCCTGTTCCTTTACCTCTGCCGTTAATCGACCAACGCCCCACTGAGTATCTGCCAGTGCATACCAAAAAAGAGGTTCATCATATTCATCTCCAATACACTCATGATACAACTCCAAAATTTTATCATAAGCATCTTTATCACTTACTTTATCTTGCAAAAATCCAATGTACGAATCCCGAATGTCGCAAGTAATATCATTGTCGTATAGTTCATGACCCCATGTTCCCATTTATATCACTCCTCTAAATTGGTGCTGGTATATGGAAGTGTCTGCTCTATAGGTTATTACTAGAGTAAGTCTCAATGTCTTTACACCAAATTTCCAAATTGAGCGGAAACATATTGATTTTACATGTGTAAAAGATAATATTATCCTCTATTACTTCGTTAATTTCAATATCTTGCAAAAAATAAGGTAATTGAGGAATTGTCATTTCTCTTACAGGCTTTAGTTTATCGTAGCCTTTTACATGGTCAAATAGTGATTTATAGCAACCTATAAATCTATAAATCACCTTCAAGTCATCTATACTAAAACTCAACTCAATTTCATCCGCAAAATAATTACAATTCAAAAAATCTACTCGTGCGTCCCAAAAGCGAAAGCTATCAATTTTTTTTTGCAGTTCGATTGCAGACATTTCATCTAACTCCTTTTTTCACTAACTATATTTCTAAACGTATATGAGCCTCTGGACTGCGGGGGTTAACATATTGCCCATCAGCATCTAAAGCTCTACCAGATGCATCTTGATGGTGTCTGTGCGGATAATTCGTTACTCGATCAGGTGGATCAATTCTTACCCGAATCCTCCCATTTTCATCTCTAATATGTGTATGACCATTATGAGTTGCACTTGTCCATCCAGGGGGTAAATTACTAGGATTTACATCGTTTAAGTTTAAATCATCGTCTATACGGCTCTGTGGATTAGTGACTCCTGATGTTGTTCTGCTAGATACATTAGGTACACCATCTGTTAAACCGCTATCGATAGAAGGCGAAGATGCAGTTGAATTGCCAGAGCTAGATGAAGCAGTAGACCTACTTGAACTTCCAGAACTAGATGAACCAGTAGATCGGTTTGAGCTACTAGAACTGCTGGTTGATGCAATGAGTACAGGTGCTACATTAGTAGAATAATAAGCAATTGCACCAGTGCCAGCAGCCGCAAGGGCTAATAGCACAGCTAATGGAATTGCTGGAATTGCAAAAAGCCCACTTGGGTCTATAAAATTTACTGGATCATTTAGTGTAAAAACATAAAGATTCGCGGATTGCATAATTGTCCATGAATTGGGATTTCTTCCGCCAATAGCTCCGTTTTGCATATTATGAACATTCCAAAAAGGGTCAGGTTGAGAGAATCTGCCGGTTCTCGGGTTAAAGTGTCTAGCCCTAAGATAGTAAGTGCCAGTCTCCCAATCATAGTACTCACCAGCAAAGCGAAATGGATTGGTGTTGTTTTCGTCTGGACTTTGCTCTACACCAAAAGCACTGTATTGATAAGTGTGCAGAATACCCCCACCATTGTCAACCCTTTGCACCACATCCCCCCGTATATTGTGAATATACCATCCATGGTGCAGGCTTCTAATGAGCCGTCCGCTACGGCTTCTTTCAAATCGGTTCACCACCCCACCATGATGATTACGCTCCAGCACAATGTTTGAGCCGTTCCACACATGGGTTGTGGTAAACCCATTGACTGTTTTTCCATGACGTAAACCGTCTG
>WRAH01000023.1 GCA_009780315.1 Defluviitaleaceae bacterium | reverse complement strand
TTGCTTGCTTGCTTGCTTGCTTGCTTGCTTGCTTGCTTGCTTGCTTGCTTGCTTGCTTGCTTGCTTGCTTGCTTGCTTGCTTGCTTGCTTGCTTGCTTGCTTGCTTGCTTGCTTGCTTGCTAATTGTAACATAATTCATAACAGTTTTCAAGTCCTTTCTTAAAAAACATCCTAAAGATAGAATTTAACCTGTTTATGTAATGTGATGGATAATTGCCCATCCTTACATGGGTTGATGATGGTTGTCACATCATCAATCCCTTGACTTTTTGATTTATCTTTGCACAATCATTATAAAATAACTTTTGTATTTTTGCAAGTTTTTTAACAAAAAAAATAGGATTGTTGCTTACTGCTTTTGCAGTTTTGCACAATCCTTTTTAATAACCTTTTATCAATTTATTCAATATCCACAGTGCCTGTGTTTTGAAACACATTTATCCAAGTTGCACCGGGGGTTAATGTCATGGGTACACCATCTTCAAAATACCAACGCATAGGGGCAGTATGACTGCTCTTTACCCATCTCACAGGAAAATACAATCCGCCTGTAATTAAATACCCAGTCCCCTCACCTACCGTGTCAATGTCTCTGCGTCCTACACCGTCCACTACACGCATGGGGGCAAACTGAATCAGCACATTTGCCACTGCAACTTGCTCCCTGTCCAATGCATCTTCATGTGCGCCATCACGATTTTCTACCAAGTACAACCCCGTTTCAAAGTCATAAATAAAAATACGCGGTGACCCTGTAGAAAAAGGTATATGCACACGATGGGCAGTGCCAAAACTTAAAATATCTTCAGGTCGTTCTTCAAAATTAAAGCCAAAAGCACCATCATCCCCAATATAGTCTCTAATCCCTTGATTTTCAATATGCTGGTGAATGCCAATAATGCGCGAGCCTGCGTTTGACGGGGGATTCCACCCTGCAAAAGAACTATGCTCAAGGGGGCGGGTTCCACTGTTAAAATGCCAGCTTGGGTAAGTGCGGTTGCGCCAAAAAATCGTGCCTTCAAGATTCATGCCATCAAGTGCAGTAATGCCTGTGTTTCTGATACGTGTATATCCTGTCGGACTGCCCCCATGGTGTACAAAAACAGCATCATGATTAAAAGCAAAATCTACAAAATAATCCCGTGTAGAACGCACAGGGCCAACAACATCAGGCAAATCTGATTGAAAAATAGCCACCAGCCGTGTCACATCACCTTCTGCAAGGGCTTCATAAATAATATCTGCCGAAGCCAGCCCGCTTTGGGGCAATGCACGGCGCAGATTATTGATAACCACCGCCACAGGACGGCGATTGACATATGCTTCATCAATGGGTAATCCCGTAAGCAATGCGCGTGGGGATAAGTCTATGGCTTCGTATTCCCCTTCATCATACAAATCATCATCTTCTAGGGACATATCATGAGGAAAGTTATAAACCATATGTTCCAAACTTGGAAATTGCACAATCGCGTCTGTATAGTGTGTGTCTCCCCTATTCCAAAAGGCAAAAAAAATAACCGCAAGCACGAGAAGGGAAACCCCTAGTGAAGCAGCAAACACTTTTATAGGCAAACCCATGCCATTAGATTTTTTAGTATTTCTATATCTTCTATAATTTCTAGGTTTCATATGAATCTCCTCACTACATCCAATGCAACAATGCCCGCTACAATCAAGGCGAAAATAGATGCCAAAAGCACTGCACCTGCCGCCGCATCTTTTGCCATTTTAGCCAGTGGATGAGACTTTTGCCCCGCCACTAAATCCACAACGGCTTCAATTGCAGTGTTCATAAGCTCCATGGAAAGTACAAAAAAAATTGCAAACCCCACTAGCGCAAAATGCCACCCATCCACCTGAAAAATAATACACGCAATAACCGCCGCAATTGCACAAAAAATCTGAAAACGGAAACTTTTTTCCCGCATAACCGTGGCTCTAATGCCGGCAAAAGCATATTTAAACGACTCAATCCGATTTCGGCATTTGCGTATCTTACCGTTCATCGCCCAAGCCCAACTTTTTCAAGGATTTCTTTTTGAGTTTGTACCATACGTGCATCATCTTCAGGGGTTTTATGGTCATATCCAAGCAAATGCAATAACCCATGCACAGTTAAAAACGCCATTTCACGCTCAAGAGAATGCCCATATTCCTCTGCTTGACCTTGTGCAACTTCTACACAAATCACAATATCACCCAAAGACGCAGACACACCACCCATTGCAGGAAAAGAAAGTACATCTGTAGGTTCGTCCTTGTCGCGGTATGCGTCGTTTAAATCTTGAATCTCCCCAACAGTGACAAAGGAAAGGCTTATTTCACAATCCTTAGCCCTTGCTTCATGACGCAAGCCCTCTAAGATTACTTGCCGCAAAATAACACGATAGGGCATTGGAAGGGTTACTCCGCGCTCGTCCCAGTGGATTTTCATGTAGCAACACTTCCTTTTGCAGGTTCTTCCGGTTTAGGATATGCAATGCGCTCATGATACATACCCTTTAAAACGCGAAAGAAGCTTTGTTCAATAACTGTAACATCACGAATGCTTAGTTCACTATCTGCAAGTTGTCCGTCATTAAGTTTTCCGCGGATAATAAAGCGGATGGTCTTCTCAACTTCATCAACGGATTGTATCTTAGGAATCATACTGCGCACAGCCGCTTCAACGGAATCTGCCAGCATGACACAAGCTGACTCACGAGATTGGGGAATAATAAATGGATAGCGAAAATCCTTTTCCTCTACTTGTGTACTGCTTTCCTTTGCTTTAGAAAAGAAATACTGCATTAGGGTTGTGCCGTGGTGTTCTTTAATAATATCACGGACAAACTGTGGCAGACGATGTTCGCCAGCCAATGTTAACCCATAAGATACATGGCTCATGATAAGTTGCGCACTATTGATTGGGTCTAAATGGTCGTGAGGGTTTTCTCCCCCATCTAAATTTTCTGCAAAGTAATGGGGAAATTTAAGCTTGCCTACATCATGATAGTACCCACCTACCCTAGCGGCATGGGCATTTGCGCCAATATCATAAGCGGCGGTTTCCGCCAAATTTGCCACGATAAGTGAATGATGATACGTCCCTGGGGCTTCAATTGTTAACCTACGCAAAAGTAAATTTGTAGGATTCGTCAAATCCAGCAGTTTTACAGGCGTAACCACACCAAAGAAGGTTTCCCAAAAGGGTAAACTTCCCATACTTAGGATAACAACAAGCAAGCCGTTGAGGGCGGCAAAACCAGCCGTGAAAAATAGGTCTGTCAAGTCATAAAACGCCGTATCCCGCTGAATAATAAATGCGATAGCCACGGACAATGCAAATTGCAGTATACTCACCAGCAGTCCTACTAAAATAACCTTTGCACGCTCGGTCGTAAACTTTGAAAGTAAAGCAATAAGCACCCCAGCCACAGCGTAAAAGAGTAAGAATGTAAAATTGCCTTCTACAACAAAATATAAAATAAATACAAGAGACACAGAAAGCACCGTAGCCGAACGGCGGTCTATAAGAATAGAAACCAGCATAGGGAATAACAATATAGGAAGGAATGGATACGCAAAGTCTCTTAAAGTCCATACAAGCAATAAGGTAAGTGTAAACAGCGTCCACAAAAGCGCGGCTTCTTTTGTATTGTCTAAAATACTGCGGTGATAGAAATACATATACATTAAGGAAATTGCAAAAAGTATCCCCGCAAGGAAAAACACCCCAAGCATTGGATATAAATTGTCCAAAATAGAATCTGGAGAAAGCATGTCCAATTGGGCAAGCATTGCATAAATTTCTTCAGTCACTTCCCAACCGATACCCAGCAATACTTCATTTTCATGAACGACGACTGTTTCATAATTGGCTAAAGCAGCTTCATAGTTTTGCCTGTTGAGTGTCTCATTGGGAATAGCATTGGGCAACAGTTGGCTCATGATAATATGTTGTGCAAGGTCATCACTGGCACGGTCTAGGCGAAAAACACCTATTCCATTGTCTATATTGTGGGATATGGTGGTGGTGATATCTTGAAATGGGATTTGTGTCTGTATATTATACGCCACGGCATCTATGGCATCCCACAGGTCATTAAAATGGTCTTCTGGCATTTCCACAATTAAAGTCTGTTGTGCTTCATTAAAAATCACAGGCAGGTCTGCAAAATATTTTAAAGATTCGCCTTCCCATTGAGGTTCTGACGGGGGTATTGGAATAATTGGCATTGGCGGTGGCTCTTGTCCAGCGGCAAGCGCTTCTGCATTGGCTACGTTCCACAATGCAGTTTGCTGTGCGGCTTCTTCTGCCATTTCAATAATCGTAACTTCCCATTGGGCAAATTCAGTTTCAAATGTTTCACGTTCCAGTGTGTAGTTGTACCTTATGGCGGTTAAGTTTTCATCTAAAATATCTAAATTATTAGATACAATTGCCCAAACATTAGGGTCTGGGGTGAAAACTTGTGCCAAACCCTGTGCCAAAACCCGTGCTGTTTCACGGTTGGCTTCTGTAGCGACTTCATTCACCACATCTGTTGGTGCAAGGACTAAAATGTCAGACCGCATACCCACTTCCATTGTCAACCCCGCACCAAAATATGAGCCTGTGGCAATGGCTATCGTTGTTGTGAGAAATGCCAATGCAATAAAAATGATATGAAACAATCGTTTTTTCATAGTATCAGCCCCTCTTTCTATCTTAAATGGGGTGCTTCCCCCAGTCCTGATGTGACACTTTAGTTAATTTTACAGGTCAGCCCCGTTTGCGGCTGTCTTGTTTAGAACGATAGGCGGCACGTGCCGCTTGTTTATCATATGCGTTGATGATTTTTTGCACAAGAGGGTGACGCACAACATCCCGATGGGTTAAATGACTAAACCCTATATCTTCAATACCGTCAAGGACTCGCACGGCTTCTTTTAGTCCGCTTGTTTTACCGTCTGGTAAGTCAATTTGCGTCACATCGCCTGTTATCACCGCCTTTGAGCCATTGCCTAGGCGGGTGAGAAACATTTTCATTTGTTCAGGGGTCGTGTTTTGCGCTTCGTCTAAAACGATAAATGAATTGTCCAGTGTACGCCCGCGCATGTATGCCAAGGGGGCAACCTCTATCAATTGACGTTCAAAATTGCGCTGGAAAGTTTCCGCACCCATTATATCATGAAGTGCATCATACAGCGGACGAAGATATGGGTCTACCTTTTGTTGTAAATCACCAGGAAGAAAGCCTAATTTTTCACCAGCTTCAATGGCAGGGCGGGTTAAAATGATACGATTGACTTGCCCTGCGCGAAAAGCAGTGATTGCCATTGCCATTGCCAGATAGGTTTTGCCTGTGCCTGCTGGGCCAATTGCAAATACAATGGTGTTGTTGCGTATTTGGTCGATATATTTCTTTTGTCCTACAGTTTTTGGCTTTAGGGGTTTACCGCTTATTGTATTACATATGGTATCATCGCTAAGGGTAGCAATTTGCTCCATTGGGGCAAGATGCTCTTCTTCCAGTGCGGCGATAGAATAATTAACTTGCTGGTCTGTAATGGTTTCGCCTTTTTTGGCAAGGGCAATCAAGTGCTTGATTACTTTTTCTGCCTTAGATGGGTTTCCAGTAGGCGTGTTTGCCATAATCTGCACCCCATCATCACGGTTTATCACTGTTACAGAGAAGGCTTGCTCTATTTTTTTCATATGCTCATCTAATTTGCCAAATACATTGTGAATAAGTGGGCTGGGAATTTCTAAGGATTTTGACATGCTTCACATAAACTCCTTTACTCAACACCAATGAGGGTTTGTTTGTCTATACGTTCATGAGTAGTGATTAACGCAGTAACGATTAAAGCATCTTGGGTTTCTTCAAAATTCACTTGGCGGTTAATGATATCAATACCAAATTCAAATTCGCGTATGATTCTGTTGGTTATCATTTGCTGGGCAACTGCTTCAGCTTCCTCTATTGTACGCGAACGTTGCTGTGGAGTAAACTCAATATAGTGGTGTGTAACCAAAACGAAAGGCAATGGATAATTTCCGTTTGTACCAATTTGGTGCTGTGTTGTTATTCTATCATATGCATTGAAGGGATTTCCACCCCATGGCATATTTATACGCCAATTTGCACCAAAAAGCAACTGCAAAGCGTACGCATTTGCAATTTGCCCTGTAAAAACTTTCTCATCATAAACAAATGGCACGGAAAATTCAATAGGATGATACCGCCGCGCCCAAACTTCTGCATGGGCATGTACATATATAAGGGGGGTTCCTGGTGTGTCAGGCTCTAGCTCTAAAATTCCGCTGACAAGCATATCCCCAGGGCGAACAATATCATTTTGCCGTACCATTGGCGCACCTGCACTGGCTACAATACTTGTGATTAGCCCTTCTGTGGCAGCAATCACATGGGTTGGTGTTTGCCTGTCAAAAATTTCTTGTGGTGGGATGGCTTCTGAAATTAAAATCGTTGTGCGTGTTCCACGGGTATGTACATCTGCCCATCCGACTTCTGGAAAGTTTGTTAAAATGGCTTGTTGCAACACACGGTCGTCTAATCTAAATTTTAACGCCCCTGTACGCAACCCTTGTGCATCTAAAAAAGCCATCACTGTATCGTTGTGGAGGGTTTCATTCCCTTCAAGTTCGATACGCCATATAAATGAAGAAAGGGCAAACAAGCCGAATATGAAAAACAACACACCACCCATCAAAAATTTACGCTTACGATAGCGGTGCAAAAGAAATGGCAAGCCGTTTTTACCTATAATTTTTGTGCGGCATTTTGTCTTTCGCCCACAACCTTTTAGCATTCTAAAGCCTTTTATGCTTACATTCAGCGATACATCTTTACCCGAATGCTCTACATCCCACATATACACACCACGATATGCAGCCATATTTAAAAACCGCTCAATAGAAAATCCCGTCACTGAAATTCTTACATAGCCTTTGGTAAACTGCCACATATTTAGCACCATGCCACCCCCGAAATCCGTCCAGAAATCAATAAATTTTCTGACGTTAGCTGGCGCAGTTTCAATTGTTCGCCCTCTATCACCATCACACCGTCTTTTGTACCCACACGCAACTTTGTATCTGTAAATTCCAATATGTTCTTGTAATTTTCAATATTCATTTCACCGCGTCCTGTTGCCATCACCAGCGGCATATCCAGCAAAATTTCCTTTGGTACAGACAATGCACCTGCCATTTTTTCTTTTATCCGAAACAAATTATCACCGCCAGCCTTTTCTAGTAAATTTATGAAAGCATGGGCGTATTTATGCAAGCACATAGGCAGTGAATAAACTGTACAAGATGTCTCAAACATTATTGACAATATCCGCAAAAGTGTTAGCATTGACTATGTACTGAGAAAATAGTCGTGGAAAGTTTCAAATAGAGTAAAAAGATACTTGGGGTGGATGTTTGTGATTGAGATTAACGCATTGAGTAAAAGGTATGACAAAGGCAAGGGGAAACTTGCACTGGATAATATTAACTTGACTATAAGTGACGGCATGTTTGTTGCACTTTTAGGGCATAATGGCTCGGGCAAGTCCACGCTGATTAAATGTGTAACAGGTGTCATGAAAGCACTGTCTGGACACTGTTCCATTGATGGGGAAGATTCCTTTAAACACAGAAAAAAGCTCATTAAAAAAATGGGCATTATGTTTAGCCAAAAAACATCATTTATTATTGACCTTAGTGTCAGTGATAATTTGTTCTTTTTTAAAACGATTTATGGTATTGACGATAAAAATTATAAAAACATGCTGGATTACTTAGATGGATATTTGAATTTTAAAGTACTGCTGGATAAGCCCTATAGAAAGCTTAGTCTTGGTGAACGTACAAAGTGCGAAATTGTGTCCGTTCTTTTGCACGCACCCCAATATATTGTCTTGGACGAGCCAACCATTGGGCTTGATTATGAAGCAAAAGCAGGGCTTTATACATTACTTGGAGACATGAAAATAAAAGGTGTTACGTGCTTGATTATAACCCACGAAGTTGATTACATTGAAAATTTTTGTGACAAGGCAATCATACTCCATCATGGGAAGATAGCACTAGAATATTCTGCAAAAGAAATTGGCAGTGTTTTTAGAGATAAAGGACGGACTGCATTAAAAATTAAACACAGCGGTATCATTGATGAAGCTTCTGCCCAGCATATGTTATCTCTGGCTGATTCGATAAATTCAGCAGAAAACACATTCAGGTTGCCTAGTGTTGAACATGCTGAAAAAGAACATATCGTTCAAAAATTATTCAAATCATTCTCAATAATTTCTATTGAGACTTCTGAAATATCCATAAGGGAGATGTTGGAGGATGTGCTTAAAAAGGGCGATTGATTTAACCATAATCATGCTTAAAATGAGTTTTAACCGCGCTAAAATGTTCAAGGCAGATTCCATCATGGGTATTATCAGTAGTGTCACATATCTTTCTGCAAATATTTTATTTTGGGTTGTGGTAATGACAGCTCCCACTTTTGCATTAGAAGGATGGTCATTTCAAAATATAGTCATGTTTATAGCCTTTTCTGAATTATTCTTTGGGCTTGATGGGGCGGCTTTTACAATGTCATCGCGGTTTTGGCGTGTTATTTACTCTGGCAGCTTAGATGCACTGCATACACGCCCTATGGATTCACGACTAAGATTTATTATTGTAAATATTGATTTTGTAAAAATTGTAACGGCGTTTATTAGCTTTATGATATTGATACTTGTATCTGGGGTTCAAATAGTATCCCATTTGCCACTATTGGTGATAGGCTTCATTTTTGTTGTATTATCAAATATAGTGCTTTCACTCATGAGACTGACATTAAGCTACGCTGCTTTTTGGCTTGGAAAAATGGATGCACTTTCTGAGGTGGCTGATTGTCTGACATGGTTTAATAAGTATCCTCTTGTTAATGTGCCTGGGGTTGCTTCCCTATTGTTTAGAACTATTTTGCCATTTTACTTTTTCAGCACTTTTCCTACAGAAGTATCCGCAGGTATGTTAAGCCATAGTGATATTGTACTGGGGCTGTTATTCATGTCACTATGCATAGTATTTTGGGTGATAATCCATGGGATGGTTTGGAAAAGGGGGTTGCGTAAGTATGAAAGCGTTAATGGTTAATTATTATATTCTTATGAAACTACATGCAAAGAACTATTTAAAATTTCCTATGAACATCTTTTTAAAGCTCATTTACATCCCTGTGCAAATGTTTATGTATTTTCTTCTTTGGCGCACTTTAATTCCTGATGGTGCGTCAGATTTTCGCTTCATGCTTGCATATTATCTTTTGGTATGTTTACTGACACAGGCGTATCCATTTGTTCATATTGCATCAGGGGTCATGACAGATGTGATGGAGGGTAACATCATGTCATTTATGGTTCGCCCTGTACAATATGGAATGCGCGCATTATCTAAGTATTCATCATGGATGATGTTTTATTCTATTGTTTTTATACCCGCTTTAATCTTTGTATATATTTATATGGATTTATCTTTATACCGTATCGCTCTTTTTATTATTTTTGCTGTAATTGGTATGCTTATTGAATTTATTTGCTGGTATGCTGTGGGACTGGCTTCCTTGTTTATGGAACGTATTAAGGGTTTGGTCATTACTGTGCTTTCCATTAGAATGTTTGTATCTGGAATTATCATCCCTTTGACATTTTTTCCTGATAATATTAGAAGCATTGCATACTTTTTCCCTTTTCGTTTTTATATCTTTGTGCCTGTTAACTTATTATTAAGCGGATGGAATAACTATTGGTTTGATTTGGCTTTGGCTATCATGTGGTTAGTGCTTCTTTATTTGCTTTCGCGTATGCTTTGGGCTTTTGGGGTCAAGCGTTTGGGGGGTGCAATGTCTTAAAAAAAAGCCGCAAATTTGCGGCTTTTTTGATTATTTTCTTATTAAAAATTTCAGCCCTCTTGGGTTTGGGAAGGTATTTATGCTAAAGGATTGTGATACTTCACCAACGGTTAATTTCAGCACACCACCCTTTTGCATAGACAGTGTACCTTTTACTGGGGCAGAAGTATCATTTAACTTTATACCCATTATACTGTCTGTTTGGGTTAGATAATGGGCTACTTTTTCATATTTTTCTATGGCTACGATTTCAACGGCATTTTCAGGAATGTTGGAGATTGTCCAGCTTACGGGGCTTATGGGCAAGGCTTGGGCGCGGTCTATGAGAAACTGCTCGTGATACATGCGCCCGTACTTATCACGAAGTGCTATGCCATACATACTAGGGGTTTGTGTCGTCACAAGGCTTTTGGCATAACGTGTCGTGCCTAGGGCTACTGCTTTTTCGTGACGGTAAAGCATGGATTTTCTGTTGACCACTGTGACACCAAGCTCATTTTCTAGGATTTGTAAAATACCTTCGCGCACTTGAGGCATTCGAGAGCTGCCGCCAGAAAGCACTACGCGAATTTTTGAGCCCCTTCTCAACCCGCAACGGGCTGAAATTTGGCGCACACAATCCATGGTTTCTTTCAATAAACTTGCGGTATTTTCTTCAAAGTTTTTACGGGTAATTAACACATCGCGGTTTTGGGGAATGGGATTGTTGTCTTCAATATAAGTGAAGGGCATGTTAATTTCTTCTTTTTGGCTTAACCTGTGCTTCGTTTCAGTGACACGGCGGTGAAACGGGCGGGCAGGGTCGTTAATAGGCGGGGTTTTATATGCTTCTGCACAACGGGCTTGAATATAATTTGATAAAGCTTCATCCCATTTGACACCACCAATGCGCTTGCCTGTAGACACGATAACCTCATAGTTTTGCACACTAGGAATTTTTACTTTTGCCCCGCTGTGCAGTTCAACTTCATGGGTCGTGTCAGGGTGATATTTTACACAGGCAACATCCACTGTGCCACCGCCCAAGTCGTAAACTAACACAGGCTCAAGCTCGTCTTTTTTGTTGAGATGTTCAATGTAGTCTATGGCAATTGCCACAGGTTCTTCAATTAAACCCATCACAATGATACCTGCTTCTGTTGCAGCTTCTATGATAATAGAGCGTTCCTTTTCAGAAAAATCTACAGGAATGGCAATGACGGCTTCAATGGGTGTATCAGAATTTTCTACTTCGTTATGGTCTTCTGCTTGGAGACTTTCTCGGGTTATTGCTGCAAAATACTTAAAAAAGCTGGTGACAATTTCTTTTGGGGATTTATTTCCGCCTTTAAGCTCAAAATTGGTTGATTCTTTTTGTTCCTCACCAGCGGATATACCCCAATTTTCATTCTGCCCGAAAAGCTGTTGTTTGATATGACGCACAACATATTGGGCTTCATCTGCACCACCACGCAAGCTGTCAGCATGGTCTACCGCTTCAAAACCGCATAAATCTCTCATTTTTTCCTTTTCACCGTGAAAATACACAGATGGAATTTCATAAGGCATTCTGTCAACGGGGTTTATCAAGATATGTACCCCTGACCCACCTTCGCTTTCTGCGCAATATGCAATAAATGAGAAGCATGTTCCAAAGTCAATGCCTATACGATAGCTCATGTGATAACCTTCCTTACATTTTCCATCATATGACCTCCACTACAGCTTTTAATAATCTGCGTTCGTTGCGTTTGTATCCAGGGTGAATTGTTTTGCTTACAGCATAGTCAAAACCTGTTTTTTGCAGGTCGGCATGAACATGCCATGTAGGGTCAAAGGGTTCACCATCTTGGGGTACTACTTCAATTATGCCCAAAGTGGATAAATAGTATTGAATTTCTTTGACACCTGGGGGGGCTGTAAAAATATTCTTATGACGACTAGCAAAACGCGACATACCCTCACGAAAAAGAATGAGCAAATACTCCATATCATTATCAGAAATTTCAAATGTCATGGTATATAATGCCCGCTTCATGGCTTCATTAGAAATTTGACTGCGGATTGCGTCCACTTTTGCATAAATGAATGGACGCTGATATGTTTTGGGTGTGGGATGAAATGGCTTTGGCACATAAGGTTCTTTTTTTTTGCTTAATCCATCAAGAAAGATGTAGATACGCTCATAAATATCTCTTTGAAAAGCATTGCCTTTGACTTCTAAAATATGTGCGGCATCTCGCAAAACGGTAATATCTTCTTCAATCAGATTATCACGTTTGACTTTTAATGCGTCCACCCATGTTACTAAATCTGCCATTATTTAATCAATAGTTCTAGCTTTAACACTTTGTCTTTCAAGGCTTTTTTTATGGCAATACCATAAATACCAGTTAAGTCCCGCTCTTTTACCCAAATACCTGGCAAGAATGCTGTGGTAATAAAAGCTTCCAACTGAACATTAGAATTTGATGTGGTCACTTTAATATATTGAGGGGCGGTTAATAAATCACTTAGCCCTTTTTTCCAAACCGTTTCGCCCTTATATAAAGTTTGCATAAACTTTGCATTCATCATAAATTGAACGACTATTTCGTGAATTTCCTCATCTGTTTTTGTTGATTGAAAATTGCTTACATATCTAGCCATATTCACAGCTCCTTAGACTTAATATAATATTTTATAGTATACCATATATCGTCTGTGATGCGTTATGGAAAAATCGTGTTTTTTATATTTGCAAAAAGGACATCACAAGATGTCCTTTTCTGTATTTCGCAAATCTCGGTGTTTGTGCCTTTTATACTTGCAAGCGACCGCCACTGTTGATTTTAGGAGCAAATCCATCATAACTGCTGAATCCAAGCATATATAGTGCCAACGCAAAAGAGCCGTTCTTTACATGAGCCAATTCGTTCAATTCACCAATAACACTATCTTCAGGAACGACACTTGCGGCAGTGCTTGATACAGCTTTTTCGATAACATCAGGAAGCACCATGCACATTTGATAAAATGCGTCCGCTTGCCCTGTTACAAGCGAATAAAACTTGTCGATACTCACACGACGAATACGACGGTGCTTTTTCTGCTGACTATCAACAGAAACCGTCCATGCAACATTTTGTGATTGCTTTGCAATAACTTCAACCAGGAAACAGGCACAATCATCATCATCAAGTAACTGCGACTGCATACGAATATATGTTTTTCCCGAAGCCGCCGAGTTCATAGTGTTGTGCTTATTTTTCATTTCGACAAAAACACGGCTTACAATATCACCGTCTGATACATCTATGCCGTCCGCTTTGGTAAAAACAATGTCCCAACCACTTGCAGGAACATCGCAGTCAGCTATATATTGAAAAATTCTTTGATGAAAATATCCAATATCATTGTTATTGGATTTATCGCGTTGACGGAAGATTTCATTTTTTACGATTTCTTCCCAAGAAAACCTATAAACTGTCTTGTCAAAAATCAACTTTATAGGGTCGATTAGATTCTTGTTAAACTTCTTCATGTTGAAAGGTTCTAACTTATCACCATATTGTTGGATTGTCGCTTCAACGTGCTTGAGGAAGTCCTCCTCTGATATAAATGATAACGGCCACATTACATTTGCTCCAACCCTTCATAAATTTTTTTTGCTACTTCATAGGCGAAATTAACAGGAACAGCATTTCCTACTTGCTTGTATTGCTGACCGACACTACCTGAAAATTTCCAATCATCAGGAAAGCATTGACACCTAGCATTTTCACGAACGGTAAAGGGGCGTGTTTCCAATGGGTGGCAACGGTCTGTTTGCTTTTGCGATGGTGAAGTAAGAACAGTTAGAGATGGTTCATCTAAACTAAGCCGCCGCAATATCCCTGTGCGCCCACCCTCCATATACCAACAGCTTTTCATATAATCCTTTGCAATGTCTACTGGTATATCACGCCAATAGCCCCCAGGGGGCACAAGTTCAAAAATCTTACGTTTATGTTCTGAATATTGTGTACCGGCACTTTGCGGCACATCATTCAAAATATCACGTAAAACAGGCTTATATTCATGCGGTGTTGGTGAATCAATCTGTACATCATCAACAAGGTCATTGCGAATACCAATCATAATAAGGCGTTCTCTTTTTTGAGCAACGCCATAATCCCACGCGTTCATAACTTCGGTTTTAACCGTGTAGCCCTCGGTCTTGAAAATATCAAGGATGGTTTGATATGTACGCCCATGGTCATGGGATATAAGCCCACGCACATTTTCAAACAAAAATGTTTTAGGCTGTAGCTTTTTCAAGAACAACGCATAATGATAAAACAAAGTACCCCTTGCATCATCTAAACCCAATCGTTTGCCTGCATAGGAAAAGGCTTGACAGGGCGCACCACCAGAGAGCAAATCAAGTTCACCTTTTTTGATATTGAAAAAGGATTCTAAATCCAAGACAGAAATATTTGCAATATCATCATTGATTACATTCCACTCTGGACGGTTTTTCTTCAACGTGTTGGCGGCATCTTTATCAAATTCAATTAGCCCGATAGTTTCAAAACCTGCTTTTTCAAGTCCGAGGGCTAAACCGCCAGCACCTGCAAAAAGTTCTATTGTTATAAATTGTTTAGTTGCCGTTCTCATGGGAGGGGCTTCCGCATTTAATCTTATATCATCAAATATTGACATTTTCACTGTATTCATAGGTTTACCCCTTTCATAATGACTTTTAGGGAAATGTGTATACCAAACAATAATTTCGCCTGCTTGAGCATACAAAACCCCAAAGATAGTATAACATATATCGTCTGTAATAGGCATTGAAAAAATTTATGTAAGCAATAAAAAACCAGCGTCAACTGCAAGATTAGCCATTGACACTGGTTTTTTGATATTACTTTAGCAGAAAAATCATAAAAATGAATCCTCAAGGATGGTACCCATCACCCACGCACACGACAGAGCAGACATCCGATTTCTACACCATAAAACACTTGAATTAACTGCATAAAGTGGTGTATAATCGGTAAGCCGTAGTAGCAGGTTTTACCTGTTTATATTGGGTGATGGTGTGTTCATCCCTGATGTAAGCCGTTTGGCGATTGTGAAGGGTTGCCATTCGACTGCTGCGGCATTTTGCTCCCGCAGGTGAAATTATTTTATCATAGCTTATCCTTTATTGGAAGCTTTTTTTTTACAAATTTTTAGCTGATACGCGCCAGCAACTCACGTATTTCTTGAATTTTGGCAACACCACCATCATCTGGGGGCTTTTCGTCTTTGTAAGCGCGAATGGTAATGTAGGGGCATTCACTCATGGTGAATAGCAAACGGGCTGGATTTTGGGTGAGTGCGGCGGTTAATTTGTCTAAATCAACAGACGCATCGGCTTTGAAGGTGAGTACAATGTTTAGATTTTTTTGTTGAATAGAAATGATACCTATGGCGCGGGCTTCGGCTTTCATGAGTGCTACATTTAAAAGATTAACAACAGGGGCTGAAAGTGAGCCGTAGCGGTCTTCTATTTCTTCCTGTACATCATAGTAATCTTGCTGTGAATTGATAAGAGAGATTTTTTTATAAATTTCTAGCTTTTGCTGTTCATCAGGAATAAGGCGTGTAGGAATGTGGGCATCTACACTAATGTCAATGGTGGTTTCTTGTGCTTCTGCCACCACCTCACCCTTTAGCTTTGCCACTTCTTCTGCTAAAAGTTTGCAGTACATATCATATCCAACAGAATCCATATGCCCATGCTGTTGCTGACCTAAAAGATTACCTGCACCGCGAATTTCTAAGTCACGCATGGCAATTTTAAAGCCTGCGCCAAACTCTGTAAATTCTCGGATGGTTTGTAGGCGTTTTTCTGCTTCTTCCCGCAGAATTTTGTCCCGCCTGTACATAAGGTATGCGTAAGCCAAACGGCTGGAACGCCCAACACGTCCACGCAATTGATAAAGCTGGCTAAGTCCCATAAAGTCGGCATTTTGTATGATGATGGTGTTGACATTAGAAATATCAAGCCCTGTTTCAATAATGGTGGTGCAAACCAACACGTCAATATCCCCTTCAATAAAGTCATGCATGATATTT
This sequence comes from Defluviitaleaceae bacterium, assembly GCA_009780315.1. Classification (GTDB taxonomy): domain Bacteria; phylum Bacillota; class Clostridia; order Lachnospirales; family WQUN01; genus WRAH01. The sequence goes on along the minus strand of WRAH01000023.1, from coordinate 28,904 downwards.
TCAAGTTCGCTTTCAGACATTTGACCATGGGCAAAGCTAACCCGTGCTTGGGGAATAAGTGCTTGTACCCGCATGGATTCTTCGGCAATATTATTGACACGGTTGTGCAAATAGTAGACTTGCCCGCCCCGAGACAACTCACGGTTGATTGCATCACGTACAAATTCTTGATTGTATTCCATGACATAGGTTTGAATAGGCTGTCGGGCTTCTGGAGGTTCGTCCAAAATACTCATGTCACGGATACCTGTAAGGGAAAAGTGTAAAGTGCGGGGAATGGGGGTGGCAGTCAGTGTCAGCACGTCAACATCTGCACGGAGTTCTTTTAATTTTTCCTTATGCCCCACACCAAACCGTTGCTCTTCATCCACGATAATCAGACCCAAATCCTTAAACTTTACATCCTTGGATAAGAGCCTATGAGTGCCTATGACGATATCAGAACTGCCTCTTTCTAAATTTTTAATGGCAATGCCCTGCTCCTTTTTTGTTTGGAAGCGGGAAAGGCGTTCTATTGTAATGGGAAAGTCTTTCATGCGAGTGACAAATGTTTGATAGTGCTGTTGTGCTAAAATTGTGGTAGGCACAAGATAGGCAACTTGCTTACCGTCTTGCACGGCCTTAAACGCGGCGCGAATGGCGACTTCTGTTTTTCCATAGCCCACATCACCGCAAATCAACCTGTCCATCACACGAGGGGATTCCATATCACGCTTCACATCTTCAATGGCGGCAACTTGGTCGTCTGTTTCGGTATAAGGGAACATGCCTTCAAATTCCTGCTGCCACACTGTGTCCGTACTATATTTATGGGCGGTGATGGCTTGACGCTTTGCATAGAGGGCAATCAGGTCTTGGGCTAAAATTTCTACGGCCTGGCGGGCGCGGGCTTTGGCTTTTGTCCAGTCTGTTCCCCCTAGTTTGCTTAGTTTTGCATCTTCTCGTCCGCCAATGTATTTTTGAATTAACTCCATTTGAGAGGTTTGGATATAGAGATTTCCGCCGTCTTTGTACTCTAATTTAAGATAGTCTCGGGTAAGTCCATCACTAATCACTTGCTCGATTCCACGGAAAACACCTATGCCGTGGTTATCATGGACGATATAATCCCCTACCCGCAAATCTGAAAAGCTGGTGATTTTTTCAGCATTTTTCTGCTTGCGGTGTTTGCGGCGGCGGGCTTTTTCCGCAGTAAAAAGCTCCTTGTCGGTAATCACCACCAGCTTAATATCGGGGTATTCAAAACCAGCAGAAAGTATACCGCGGCTGACTGTAACCACACCAATGGATAGATTTTGGTCTGTCAGTGATTCTGCAAAGCGGCTTAACATGTCCAATTCCCCAATGGCGGCAGAAATTTGCTGACCATTACGCCGCGGGCCAGCAAGAAGGGCAATTGAATACCCCTGCTTTAGCCAATGAGAAAGGTCTTGCTTTAGCTCACTTGGCTTGCGCCGCAAGGGCATACAGGTGCGTCCGTTGATTGCAATGTTGATTGGCTTTGGAAAATCTGTCAATTGCCCAGACATGGACGAGTATAAAACCCTATGGAATTTTTGGGTTTTATGCAAAATCTGCGCCCATGGCATCATCACACTAATTTGCTGGGGCAAAAGCCGTCCTGCGGTTAGGCGATGACCAATACTTTCTTCATATTCTGCCCACACCGTTTGCATATGAATGGATATGGCGTTAGGGTCGTCAAAAAAAATGACTGTATTGTCAGGAAGATAGTCTAGGATATTGTGTTCTTCTTCATAGAAAAAGGGCAGAAATGCATCTGCTGATGCACCCAGTTCCTCACTCCAATCTTCTAGGGCATTTTCTATCGTGTTTTTAAGGGTTTTTGCTTCGGTTTTTAACCCTTTTTCCGTCAATGTATCCAGTTGAGATTTTAGTGCTGACTTTATTTTTTTCATCGCACTTTTTAAACGCTGTGTGCTGAAAACAAGCTCCCGCACAGGATAGAGGGAAAATCCCGTGGCATTTTCTATAGAGCGTTGAGACAGCGCGTCTATTACACGGATAGAATCTACATCATCACCGAAAAATTCGATTCTTAACGCTTGTCCTTCCGTTAAATCATGGGGCGGTTCTTTGCCCATATGGTATTGCGCCACTGCGGGATAGATATCCAAAATCCCTCCCCGCAGGGCAAATTGCCCTGGGCCTTCGGCTAATCCGCTACGGTCATATCCCATTTGTACGAGTTTTTTCATGATTTCCCGTGGTTCGGAGATATCGCCAACGGATATATGCATACGGTAGCCATGGAAAGTTTCAGGAGGTGTCATGCGGTCTAGTAAAGCTTCGGAAGACAGGATGATGATTGGCGCAACAGACGTATCCGCAACATGGAGTTTATCTAGTACCCGCAGACGCTGGCGGGTTATGTCAGGGCTTTTTACATCTGCGGCATAAAATAATAAATCACGGCTGGGGTAAAGACTGCAAGTTTCCCGAAAAAAATAGTACATATCTTCATAGATTGCTTTTGCTTTGAGTTCTGATGATGCAATGATGAGCGCAGGGCGGTTTTGACTTTTTAAAAGCCCTGCGGAAAAATGCCATTTTTGCGCATCAACAACACCGTTTACCCATGCAGTACGGGGATTACGGTCTTCTAAAAGGGTACGGACTGTATTAAATTCATCAGAATTTTCTAGGGGAGATAATAAAGCGTGGGTCATTTTGCCGCCTCTTTCCGTTTGGCAAGGCGAAAACGCCTTCTTAAAACTATAGAGGTTATTGTAAAGGCTGCAAGTATCAGTGCCATTACGGTTGCCGACACCATGACCCAATTCATCATATTGTAATACCCTGTCACAAAAGCTGTAACCATTGCGATTGCCATTAAAAGCATTTTGCACCCAGCAAAGCGATACCATGCCACTTTGTTTTCTTCAATTTTTTGGGTGTTGTGCAAACGATACCATAGAGAAAAAAGCGAATCACCCTTGATGAGCAAAAACAACACTCCTGCTACAATGGAAAAGAGGATATATGCAACAAAAAATGTGATGATTAAAATTTCTATCATTCAAGCACTTCCTTTGTCTCTTGTTCTTCTATCATTTTTTTTGGAATTTTCTTATTAAATACATTCATTGCCGTTTTTGTGTCTTCTTTTAATATCAGTTCAACTGCATCGCCAGCTTTTGTTATTCCGCGTATCATATCTTCCCATTCTTCTTTTAAAAAGCGGCTTAACACATAGTCAGACAGTGTCCAGCTTGGAGGCTTGTCCCCTACCCCAATGCGCACACGGGGAAATTCATCTGTACCCAGCCTAGCAATAGTGTTTACCATGCCTTTTTGCCCGGCTCCACTGCCTTTTTCACGCACACGAATTTCCCCCACAGGCAGTGCAACATCATCATACACCACAATCATTTCAGATGGCGGTAGTTTGTAAAATTCTAAAATTGTACGAATCGCCTCGCCGCTTAGATTCATGTAAGTCGTAGGTTTTACAAGCATGATACTTGTGCCACCAATCCGTCCTTCACCTGTATGGGCGCGGAATTTCTTGTTTGCCTTCATAGTAATATTAAAATCATATGCAAGCTTATCCATTGTTTCAAAGCCTACATTATGCCTTGTGTGCTTATAAGTATCGCCAGGATTGCCTAGCCCCACGATGATTTTCATTCTAAATTGTCCTTCCGCATTTGTGTATCAGTCATGATGAAAACATCCCTTGCTTTCCCATTGTGACTTTTTCTTAGTTTACCGCAAATTAGCTGGAATTTGCAAGCACTAAGACAGTGGGGTATAATGTTGAAAATAATATTTGCAGGTGATTTATGAAAATATTTTGGCCAATCATGTCCCTATTCACCGCGGTGGGCATTTTCTTTTCCTCATCAATTCATGGATATGCTTCTGGCAATGCCAGCATGGGTATTGCTGAATGGGTACGCAATGTTATTCCTATCGACCCAGATTTGATGAATTTCTTAGTACGCAAAGGCGCGCATTTTACAGTGTATTTTATTCTTGGGTTTTGTGTCGCACATTCATTAAAATATTATGTAAAAAATAAAAAATCCCTCTTCACTTACGCTTGGGGGATTGCCGCACTTTATGGTGTTTTTGACGAATTTCATCAATACTTTATACCCGGTCGGGTTTGCAGTGTATGGGACATGCTTATCAATGCCGCCGGGGCCATGGCAGGGGTGGCTGTTGCATTTTTAATAATCGCGTTCTTTTCCACTAGACATAAGTAGCTTTAAATACCCTTCATATCTGGCAGGGTGAATGGATTGCCCTACATTTTCTTTTACAGCACAGTTTGTTTCATGGTGATGTAGACAGTTTTTAAATTTACAATCTTGTATAAACGGACGAAACTCCCTAAACAGGGGGGCAAGTTCGTTTTTTTGTATGTGTGTGATGTCTAAAGATGTGAAACCTGATGTGTCAAAGCAGTACCCATCTTCGGGGGAATCACCAAGAGGGAAAATTTCTGTATGGCGGGTGGTGTGTTTTCCACGGTCTAGCTTCGTGCTTAGTACCCCTGTTTCCAGCTTTAAGTGTGGGGCTAGGGCATTGATTATGCTGGACTTGCCTACGCCTGATGGCCCAGCCAAGAGATTTAGTTTGCCTGCCATTTCTCCACGCAAATTGTCCAAGCCCTGACCTGTTAAAGCGCATGTGTATACGAGGGTGTATCCAGCCGCTATATAAGGCTCAAAACCTTTATTATCCAGCAAATCAACCTTATTGACACATATGATGAGGGGAATATCCTCGTTTTCCACCAGCAGTAAAAAGCGGTCTAAAAGCCCCGAATGAAAAGCGGGCTGTGCAGTTGCCACAGTAATGACCACCTGCTCAATATTGGCGGCAGGCGGTCGGCGCAATTCATTTTCACGGGGCTTTATGGTGTGTAAAGTTGCAATTTTTTTTGTTTCATCGGTGACAGTAATCACGACTTTATCACCCACAAGGGGCGTGGTTTCACGTTTACGGAACACACCACGGGCTGTACATATATAAATACCCTTTTCAGACTGTACCGTATACGCACCGCCCACACCCTTGATTATTAAACCATCTCGTTCCATATGACCTCTTTTACTCTGTGAAAGTGACATGTTCGGTTGCGATTGGAATTTCCACACCATTTTCCCCAATGACGAAAATCCTAAAGGTGACTGTGCCTGTGCCTGTTTGTGTAATGGTTGCAGGGAAGCTTGCGGCTGTTGCTGCTGGGTCATTGATGATTCTCACAGGCGGTTCATTGCCATCTTGACGGGTGACAACCAGATGGACGGTTTCCGCACCACCAGGAAATGCAAAGGGTGCTATCGTTAATGAATAAGATGTTGGGGTGGGTTCTGGTGTAGGCTCTGGAGATGGTGTGGGTGTTGCTTCTGGTGGCGGTGTTGGTGTTGGCGTTGCTTCTGGTGTTGGCGTTGGTGATGGTGTAGGGGTTGGTGATGGCGTTGGGGTGGGTTCTTCCGCACCACTGCTTACCCAAAAACCTACTGTTGATTCTGCTTGAACAGACTCGCCTGGCAAAGGATTTTGCTCAATGATTAAGCCTTCGGCATAGGTTGTACTTGACCGACGTGCAACCACACCAGGACGAAGCTGTGCTTCTTGTAATGCTTGCAAAGCTTGTGCTTCTGTTAACCCTGTTAAATTTGGCGTGAGTACATATTCTAAAATAGGGCCACTGGCAACATCCAGCGTAATCGTGTCACCGCTTCTTAACGGAGTGCCATGGGGAGGGTTTTGAGCCATGATATACTCACGGGGCAAAGTTTCATCTTCGATGGTATTGACATCAATAATGATTTCTATTGGAAGATTCGCCACGATTTGTTGGGCATCTGACAATGCGAGACTTTCCAAATTCGGAGCTTCATATTCACTTGCCGCACCAAGACTGACCCTTACATGAAAGGGGTCACCAATCATCAGCCCAAGATTTGGGGCTTGTAGTTGTTCAATGATTATCCCATACTCATAATTATCTGAATATACATGTTCGGTGACAATAAGGTTAATACCCAATTCATTAGCAATGTCTTGTGCAGCTTCAAGGGTCATACCCTGTACGGCTGGTGCAGGTATATGCTCACTGCCGCCGGCAAGACGGCTATACACTTGATACGCCAAAAAGATAATAAAAGCCGCCACAACAATACCCATCAAAGCCCCTACATATATAAAAACTTTGTCGGATTTTTTATTTTGGGGTGCTTCCTTTTCTACAGCATACCCAGTCTCATATTCATCTTCGTAATATGTGTAGTCTGGATAATGTATATCTGAATAATCTTCTTTTGTAGGCGGGTCTTCACCATCAAGAAAGGCGGCACGCATTTTTTCACGGCGAATTGCCTCTCTGTTTTCCTGCCCAATGTGGCGCGTTGGAGATGTATCATACATTTCATCTTTTACAAAAGAACCACTTGCGTCAGTTAAGGCGCGTTTTAAATCATTCGCCATATCTTCTACGGTTTGATATCTTTTAGAGGCTGATTTTTCCGTAGCTTTTTGAACAATTGCAACAATACTGTCAGAGATATGAGGATTTATTTTTCTCATGTCCGGCAAAGGGTCATTGATGTGTTGAAGGGCAACGGAAACCTCATTTTCACCGTCATAGGCAAGCTGACCTGTTGCCATTTCATACATAACAATCCCAAGGGAGTATATATCTGACTTATGGTCAATATATCCGCCGCGGGCTTGCTCTGGTGAGAAATAATGTACACTGCCCATAGAGCCTGCACCTGCGGTAAGGGTTGCAGATTTTGCCGCACGGGCTATACCAAAATCTGTAACCTTAACAGAGCCGTTATTGGTTACAAGAATATTTTGCGGCTTAATATCCAAATGGATAATATTATGTTTATGTGCTTCCGTCAGCCCTTCTGCAACTTGAATCGCAACCCCTAGGTTGGTTTCATCATCAAAAGGAGCTTTGCGGACAATGTGTTCTTTAAGTGACGCACCTTCTACATATTCCAACACGATAAAAATAACATCCCCATCGCGGCCTTCGTCATAAATACCTGCAATATTTGGATGGTTCAGTGCCGCAGCAGCACGGGCTTCTTCCGGAAAGCGTGTAATGAGGTTCTCATCCGTTAAGTATTCTTCTTTAAGCACCTTAAATGTTACAAATCTATCTAATCTTTTGTCATGGGCGCGGTAAACAATGGACATACCGCCTGAACCAATGGTTTCTTCTATTACATATCGTTCAGCAATTAACTGACCTGTATTTAATCGCATAGAATTCATGCCTCCTTCGTCGGCGAAGAAAATCGGTTGGTGCTGTTGGTGCGCAATCTCACCGACCTAAATCTATCAAAACAGCGGAAATATTGTCTTTACCGCCATTGTTATTGGCTTCTTTTATGAGTTTTCTAAGACGGTGCATTGTATCCCCTTCACTACTTACAATGCGCCATAAATTTTCATCATCAATCATATTACTTAACCCGTCTGAGCATAATAATAAGGACTCTACGCCAAAAAGCTCGGCAGTATAGCCGTCTAATTCGCACCTTCCGGGTGTTCCCAGTGCCCGTGTAATGACATTACGCTGGGGATGGTTTCGGGCTTCTGCTTCTGAAATTTTGCCTGCTTGTAAAAGCTCATGCACATAGGTGTGGTCTATTGTGAGTTGTGAAATGTCATCTTCAGTAATAGCATATGCACGGCTATCACCAATGTGAGCGATGATTGCTTTTTCACCTTCTACGATGACACACATGGTCAGCGTTGTACCCATGCCTTGCATCTCTTCTTCCTTTTCTGCCAGCGTTGCAATCGCGTCACTAGCAGTTTGTGCCGCATTAACCATCAAATCCAGATAATCAGCAGGGGTCACAAATTCTGCCGCAGGGAAATTTTCAATATACATGAGGATGAGTGCAATGGCTTGATTACTGGCAATATCTCCAGCCTTGTGACCACCCATGCCATCTGCCACAATAAACAAATTAGGCAATGGCCCAACACCCTCCATAGTCCAAAATATGGCATCTTGGTTTTGGCTTCGGGTAATACCCGTATCCGTTAAACCGTTTGCGTACATGCTACACCTCCCTTGATTTGAATGGGACAAGCCTAAGCCCCGCCGCGTCATCAGGCAACGCCCGATTATACTTCCTTCGGTATTATAGTATTCTTTGCCAACCCCCACAAGACATTTTGTGAAATTTTCTAATAGTTTGACAGTTTGCAGTTAATTTTGGCGAATCATTTTTGCCACAAAAAAACCGTCAGAATGGGTGTCAGGCATGATTTGCTGGGAACTTTCCAGCGTATAGTTTGTGTGAAGTTCTAAAAATTTCGTAATATTGTCAATATTTTCTATAGTGGAAACTGTACAGGTGCAATACACAAAAACACCACCAACTTTGACATATTTTGCTGCTGTTTCAAGCATTTGGAGTTGCATTTTTGCCAGTTCCTTAATTCCAGACGGGCTTCTTGTATATTTTATTTCTGGATGTTTACGAATCGTCCCAAGCCCAGAACATGGCACGTCTAAAAGTACCCCATCTCCTGTGGCTTCCATGGCAGGATTATATGTCATTGCATCTTGAATGCCCGTTTCAATTATCGAAAGCCCCAGTTTTTTTCTTGTTTGATTGATAAGTTCAATACGGTGGGGATGAATGTCGTATGACCGAATTATTCCCGCATTTTTCATCATACATGCCAACCCAAATGATTTTCCCCCAGGCGCGGCACAAAGGTCTAAGATGGTTTGACCAGGCTTAGGATTTAATGCGTGGACTGCAAGGGTAGCCCCAGAATCCATCACAAAAAACAAACCGTCACGGAAGGATTGCAATTTGGACAAGTCTCCTGTTTGACGCAATACCAAAATGGCTGTGTAAGTATCTATACCTTGTGCCTCTACACCTTCTTCTTGCAACTTTTTAATCAATGCATCCACGCTAATTTTGTGGGTATTCACATGTACTGTCACCGGAGGTGGATTATGGCTGTTTCGGCAAAAGGTTTCTGCACCTTCTTCACCCAGCCAACGGGTCAAACTTGTAATCATCCATTTAGGATATGAATAGTGTAGTGCAAAGGTGGCTGGTTTATTGGCTTTCACTTTTGGTAAAGTCGGCTTACTTGGATTACGGGAAATATTGCGCAAAACCCCATTCACAAAACCTGATAAATTGATGAAGCCATATTCTTTTGTTAAAACCACCGCTTCATTGACGGCGGCACGGTCAGGGATTTTTTCCATGTGACGCAATTGACAAACAGATATGCGCAATAAATTTCGTATAAATGGCTTCATTTTTGCCACAGGTGTACTTTTAGAAAAATGGTCTATTGTATGGTCTATTAAAATTAAATTCCGCAATGTTTCATTCACAAGTTCTGTCACCAAAGCACGGGCGCGGGGCAATGAATCCACCATTTCCCCCAAGGCTTTTCGTAGGGCTATATTTGCATAGGCACCGTCTTCCATGACTTCAATTAAAACGGCAACGGCAACGGCTCTTTCAGATTTTCTTATATCACTCATCAATTCATCTCCTAGTCTTGACTCTAGTTATACCAAAAATCTTAGAATTAGGCAAAGTTTACAGGCATATTCTTGCCTGTTTTTGCAAAACTGAATGATGAAAGGGGATTATATATGTATAGATTATTTATGCCGCTGGTGATTGCGGTGCTTATTTTTCTAGGAAATTACGACGAACCGCATTATACAATTATGATTATATGAATGGCTCTGACCTTGAAAGCGAATGGGGTGCGGCAACAGATGACCTAGCAGAAATGCTAGACTCTGGCATACGGGTGCGCAATGCAAATGTGCTGATAATGACAGGCGGAACAGAACACTGGATGAATACTGCCATACCCGAAACAGAAGTCGTAATATGGCAACTGAAAGACGGAAAAATAAACGAGCTAGAAAGCCTTGGCAAAGTCAATATGGGCAACCCAAATACCTTACGAGATTTTATAAAGTTTAGCACAGCAAATTTTCCTGCCGAAAAATACGGGCTGATTATGTGGGACCATGGCGGCGGGTCTATTGCGGGTTTTGGTTATGATGAGAAATTTGCAGGCAGCAGTTTGACCCTTTTAGACATGCAACAAGCTTTTGAAGAATCTGGTTTAAGAGAAACACCACTGGAATTTTTAGGATTTGACGCATGTTTAATGGCTACAGTAGAAATGGCAGTCATTGCGTCTGACTATGCCCGTGTGTTAATCGCAGCAGAAGATTTAGAACCTGCTGATGGCTGGGACTATAGATTTTTGTCTGCTCTCAATAAAAATCCTCAAATTTGCGGATTTGCACTGGGGGAAATCATTGTAGATACTTTTATAGATTTTTATGGGAAAAACAGTGATGAAATACTCACACTGTCAGTCATAGACTTATCACAAATTTCGCCAGTCATGGACACAATGGGCAACCTTGCGGCAAAACTGAATACAGATACTAATTTCCAAGCACTCGCTATACGCCGTGCCAATACAAAAACCTTTGGAGAAGGTTCACCGCGGGATAATTATGCAGACATGGTGGATATCGGTGACATGGCTATGCAATTGATGGACTTGTACCCCAACGAAGCATTAGCCATAGTAGACGCACTTTTAAACTGTGTAACGTATAACCGACACAACGCTGATGTAGAGCTTTTTGGGCTAAGTACATTCTACATTTACGGTGGAAAATCTGAAGGTGAATCATCACTTGGTATTTATTCTAATTTGAATATGGATGATAACTATACAAATTACCTGTATGATTTCTTTAACGCATTAAACTATCATGCATTTACACACGCATATACACATACAGAATTAGTATTGTGGAAGCCTGTTTCACAAAATATTTATCGCATGGAAGGACTTTTACAAACTGACCATATTGATGACTTTTTATGGCCAAGGCTAAATAATCATCCTGTCATCCTCTTTCCAATCGCTACAACAGCAACTATCCGTCAATATGCTATTCCTATGTGTATCAATGGCAATGACGCAGATATCATTGTCATATTCTCTAATGAATATCCCTACGGAAAAATTAAAGGTATCCGTCACAATTCTGCAAATGTATTCCAAAGAGGGTATGACCCTATATCCCCCACGGATGAAATGGCTATCTTCTACCCACAACACAACTTTTTAACAGGTGAAACAGTCTGGTACAAGGGCGAAACTTTCACCCTTGATAAAGAAGCAAAACTGGAATGGCATCCAGCCCCAAGCACACATGAATTAGGCTTACGCCATACTGATATATGTTGCGAGTATCAATATAGTTAATACTTGCGCTTTTCTCCCTATCCGTTATAATTTTCCTATGACAAAATTATAGGGGTGTGAGATTTGGCTAAAACAAACTTTACAATAAGACCAGTGGAAGTATCAGAAATTAACCAAGTTGCTCATTTAATTTCTACAGGATATTATCATGACAAATTTTTCAAATGGTCTGTAGATAGTGATACGGATAGGCATAGTATTGTTGCAGATTATTATAAAGTATATCTTCGTGCAAAAGGGTGCGTGGCATATGTTGTAGAAAATCAAGACAAACATGTTATAGGCGCATCCGTATGGTTGCCTCATGATGTAGATACCAGTATTTACGATGAAATTGATAGGGTTGTAGGAGAAGCAAATGCGCCCCAATTCCGTGCAGTTGCAGATAAATCCCATTTGAGTGAACCACCCATGTCGCCTTTTTATCAGCTTGTGGGCTTTGTTATTTTGCCCGAAATACAGGGGCAAGGTGTAGGGGCGGCATTGCTTAAACACAGTTTAGATAAATTTGATAAAATGGGGATTCCCACCTATTTAGAAGCCAGCACACCATACTTTGGCGGAGGGGTTTACGGCAAATTTGGATACCATCAAGTTGGAGAATTGATGATATTTGCAGAAACAGCAGTACTATATCCCCTATGGCGGCCAGCAGCAAAAGTTTTTGAAAATACGACCATTCATCTGGGGGGTTATGATTGGATTGTACTAGAAAAGCGAGATAACAAAATGCTGTTGATTTCCGAAAAAGTTATCCATTTAGAAAAATATCATGATACATTTGAAAATATAAGCTGGTGCAATTCAACCGCTAAACACTATCTAAATACTACTTTCAAAACGCGGTTAGATAGACAGGTAATCGGTGACATTTTCCTATTATCCGTGGATGAAGTCATGTACTATTTCGGAGATAACAATGCCCGCAAAGCAGTGTACCTAGATGGTTCACCCTGTAGATGGGCATTGCGAACCCAAGGAAATATGCCCTATCTTGTGGCAACCGTGACGATAGATGGCAAAATTTCAACCACTGGAGATTTTGTTAATCGCGAAAGCTCATCACATTTTAAAGTAGGTTTACGTCCTGCATTTTGGATTGACTTTTCTTAGTGATTATATTACAATTTGCACAAATTTGACGAAAATTTGTGAGGTGTACTCAAATGGAAAAATACATCACTAGCATAACTGAAGCCATTGGCAAAACACCCCTTTTACGCCTTGACCGTATCAAAGCGCATTTTGGCTTTGAAGGGCATATTTATGCCAAACTTGAATATCTCAATCCAAGTCTATCAAAAAAAGACCGCATAGCCCTTGGTATGATTGAACTTGCAGAGAAAAAAGGCTTGCTGAAACCGGGACAACCTGTGCTAGAGATGACCAGCGGCAACACTGGCACGGGTGTTGCACTGGTGTGTTCTGCAAAAGGGCATAGATTCATGTGTGTCCTTTCAAAGGGTAATTCTCCAGAGCGGGCGCGTATGATTGAAGCTTTTGGCGGGGAGGTTATTCTTGTAGACCAAGCTCCAAATTCTGTCAAGGGCATGGTATCCTACGAAGATATTATATTAGTAGAGGAACGTGCAGAGGCGTTAGTGAAAGAAACAGGTGCATTTTTTCTTAATCAATTTAAGAATTTTGATAACTCTCTTGCCCAAGAACCAGCTGCCGTTGAAATGTGGGAACAATCCGAAGGTAAAATACAAGCCTTTGCAGACTTCATTGGCACAGGTGGCACATTTACAGGGTATTCGCGGGCATTTAAGCGATTTGACCCAAGCATTCGTTGTTACGCTGTTGAACCCTATGGTTGTGCCTACTACAAAGGTGAAGTGGTACAAGGGGCAAGCCATAGAATCCAAGGCGGCGGGTATGCAAAACATATGGATAATGTAGAAAATGAACTCATAGACGGCTGTATCACAATAACAGATGAAGAAGCCGCATCTATGACCCGTCTTTTAGCTAAAAAAGAAGGTATTTTTGCAGGTTTTTCATCTGGTGCAAACCTAATGGCTGCGGTTAAACGGCTTCAAGATTCAGACAAAGGTAAGCATTTTGGCATTGTAATCAATGACTGCGGTTTGAAATACATGAGTACTAACTTATTTTAAATAAACAAAAAAACAGCCTTGCAAAGTTTTTACAATGCAAGGCTGTTTTTTTATTTATTTATATATTCTAATTTCGCTTGGAAATGGCGCAAAATCGGAGGTTCCCATGTAATTCTCATGCCACGCTTTATTTCACCTGCGCGCTTTTTTATTGCAATGAGCGCGTCTGCCATAATATCAAAGTGGGCTTGAGTATAAACACGGCGAGGGATTGCAAATCTTGTAAATTCAAAATCGGATTTAATTTGTTCGCCTGTATCTGGGTCGTTGCCCATCATGAAACTACCAATATCGCAAGTGCGGATTCCAGCCTCTTTGTAAAGTTCGATGGCTAATACTTGAGCGGGAAATTCGTTATATGGAATTTGAGGGAACATTGCCGCCGCGTCAATAAAAAGACCATGACCACCTACAGGGCTTTGATAAATAACACCTGCTTCATCTAGTTTCGCAGCTAGGTATTCACATTGACCAATACGATAGTGGAGAAAATCCTCATCAATACCTTCCTGCAAACCAATGGCAAGAGACTCCATATCCCGCCCAGAAAGTCCACCATAGGTGTAAAAACCTTCGTAAGATACACAGTTTGCTTTAATATTTGGAATTACTGGATTGTTGCCGTCTTTTACACCAAGCACGCCGCCCATATTTACGATAGCATCTTTTTTTGATGACATGTGGAAAATGTCGCCATAGCTAAACATTTCACGTACAATGTCTTTAATGGATTTATCCTGATAACCCTTTTCATCCCGTTTAATGAAGTAAGCGTTTTCAGCAAAGCGGGCACAGTCAATTTCCATGGTTAAACCGTATTTTTTGCATACCTCTGATGTGGCTTTAATATTTTCCATGGAAACAGGTTGTCCCCCTGCGGAGTTGTTTGTTATCGTCAATACGATAAGACCTACATTTTCTGCACCCAGTTCGTTGATGAGCTTTTCAAGTTTGGGAATGTCCATATTGCCTTTAAAGGGCGCACGAACAGCTGGATTTTTAGCCGCTTCTATTACGCAGTCAATAGCACGTGCGCCGCAAAGTTCTACATGTGCCCGTGTTGTATCAAAAAATGTATTAGAAATTGCATACTTCCCCTTACTTAAAAACAAGGGGAAAATGACTTTTTCACCAGCGCGTCCTTGATGTACAGGTTGGATGTATTCATAACCAAAAATGTCTCGCCCTGAGTCAATGACATTATAATAGGATTTTGAACCTGCATAGGCTTCATCACCCTGCATAAGTCCACCCCATTGGTCGGAACTCATTGCACCTGTACCAGAATCAGTAAGCAGGTCAATGTAAACATCTTCAGAGCGCAGACCAAACAAATTATAATCTGCTTCTTTGATTTTTTGGGCACGTTCTTCTTTTGTCAGCATTTTAATTTTTTCCACCATTTTAATGCGGAATGGTTCGGGTACATACTTCGCCATTTTAATAGGCCCCTTTCACGTCATAGGAGGCAATCATTTTATAAATCCCTCCGCTTTTATAATATTTGCCACTTTGGCTATATCTGGTGCGATTACGCGGTCTACCATCATTTCTGGTACTTGTGCCCGAATTTTTGCATACACTTTTGCCGTTGCTGCTCCAAGTGTTGTTGGAAGCTTTGCAGCATTTTGCCATTTGGGTTGCTGATTGGTTTCTAAACCATCGCGCATGACACCTTTTTTACGTAAGTCAATGGCTTGCGCCCCAGTTAAAAGTTCCATAGCAATGACTTGTTGCACGTTTTCAAGAATGTTTGCGGCTTTTCGTGCCGCAATTGTACCCATTGACACATGGTCTTCTTGATTGTTGGAACTGGAAATTGAATCTACACTGGCAGGGTGTGCCAACACTTTGTTTTCAGAAACCAATGCCGCGGCAGAATACTGTACAATCATAAAACCAGAATGCAAACCGCCTTTACCATCATCGGTAAGATAGGCTGGAAGCCCGTTTGATAGGTCTTTATTCACCATACGCTCAAGACGGCGTTCAGAAATATTAGCCAGCTCGGCTAATGCAATACCTAAGAAGTCCATTGCCAGTGCCACAGGCTGTCCATGGAAGTTTCCGCAGGAAATAGCATGGTCGTCAAAAATCAGCGGGTTATCTGTGACGGCATTCATTTCCCGCTCAATAATGGTGGTTACATATTCAATTGCGTCACGGCTTGCACCATGTACCTGTGCAATACAACGTAATGCATACGCATCTTGTACACGGGAATGTTTTGTTTCTGTATTCAAGTCATATAGGAATGTGGAGTTTGCCGTATTTTCACGCATTTTTGCCGCGCTTGCCTGTTGTCCTGTTTGACGGCGCAGTGTATGGATAGGTGCATTAAATGCGTCAATGCGCCCATTCAGTGCTTCTAGTGATAAAGCCGCAGAAAGTTCAGCTGTTTCCATAAGATTTTTCGCATCATAAACTGCCAATGCACCTATTGCGGTCATGCATTGTGTTCCATTGTTTAAGGCTAACCCTTCTTTGGCTTCCAGCTCAATTGTAGAAATATCCGCTTTTTGCATTGCTTCTGCGCCACCCAAGCGTTCACCTTTATAAAATGCCTCGCCTTTGCCAAGGAGGGGCAAAATCATGTGGGACAAAGGGCAAAGGTCTCCGCTTGCACCAAGTGAACCTTTCTCTGGAACCACTGGGGTGACACCTTTATTCAGCATTTCAACTAGTTTTTCTAATGTAGAAAGGCGAATACCAGAATATCCTTGGGACAGAGATTTTATACGCAAAAGCATCATTGCCCTTACAACATCTTCTGGCAAAGGCTCGCCTACTCCACAGGCATGACTTTCAATTAAATTCCGTTGAAGTGCATGGGTTTGATTGGCGTCAATGACTTTATTATAAAAACTGCCAAAACCCGTGGTTATTCCATAGACCACTCGGTTTTCTGCAAGCATTTGCTCCACCGTGTCACGAGATTTTTTTACCACTGTTTTTGTATCATCATGCAGTGCTACCATTCCGTGAAAACGTGCCACTAAAACCAACTCGTCTAATGTCAGCAGTTCCTTTGATGTGATTGTAACCAGAGTATCTTTATGGTGACTTTCCATTTAGTCTCCTCCTTAATGATTGCAAATGCAGTTATTTCACCCATCTGCATTTACAATACTGCTTTACTGTTTGCTTTATTGGGTCGTCTTCTTTTAGACGAAAATATATGCTTCTCATAAAATTTTTCATGCTCACTGCAAGTAACATTGTATCAGGTGGAATGTTCTTTTTTGGAATTGAAAATTTTTCGAGCCAGTTTTTCATTGCTTCTTCAGACAAAATTTTGCGGTTATATACTTCTATAAAAGCTGTTGTTAGACGTTCATCTTCTTCATAAGCATAAATGGCACGTGGTTTTTTTAAAATAAATTCTATGGTGTCCAAAATCTGGGTTAGACTATCCACATTGGCTGATTCGCACAAAGCCAATGCTGACAACGCGTCTGCGGCATGGGCAAGTGCATGAGCCCAGCCTTTATCATCTACATAACCACGCATATCCTTTTCCTCATGAATATACCGCACCACAGCAGCCTGAATATGCATCATTTCATCAGCAGATAAAAACTGCGTTTTTCTATGGCTACGCAATCCAATGGGAACAATCAACACCGAAAATGCACGGGTAAATACTGAATCCGTACCATTTTCATCAATGCCATGAAATAAATGATTTTCGTCTATAGCGGTTAATAAAATTCCCTTTATTTGTTGAGGTGAAAATTTTTCCTTTTCAAAAAACATATAAAAAGAAGCATAAATAAGTGAATCTCTCAACTCTGAGTCCACACTACCAATATAGGCAAGCATATCCTTTGCAAGCTTGTCCATATCAATGTCATTAGGCAACGCATATTCATTGCGCTCACTTTCTTGCAATAAGTGTTTTAGCTTGTCATGGGTTTGCATTATTTTCTCCTTAAATTCTAGTTTTGCTTAGTTGCCATGTCATTTGAAATTTATCTGTGACCATGCCGTAAAGCTCACTAAAAAATGTTTTTTCTAAAGGCATTTGTATTTCTCCATCTTTTGCTAAGGCATTAAAAACTTTCGTCAGTTCAACTTCATCAGAAGTACCTAATGTCAAGGCTATATTTGTGCCTTTTACATAACTGTCACCACCTGCTGGGCAGTCTGAAAACATTACATTACTGCCAAAGATGGGCAATGTAGCGTAAAGAATACGTCCTTCATTGCCTATACCCATATCCTCCCCATCTGGGGCTTGGTCATATGTCATAATTTGTGCAGGTACTTCAAGACCAAATACCTCTGCATAAAAATTCAACGCTTCACGGCAATCACCATCAAAATTTAAAAAAACATCAAAAGTCATCTTTTTATCTCCTATCTAATTACACTATCGCTAAAATAGCCTGATATACTCTTTCAGAAATTGCACACGCTTCATCATACACTTTCACACCTTTTTGGGTGTACTCGTTTACAAAAGCTTCATCTTTTATGCCAGAAAGGTTTATCTTCACATTTAACCACGCACCCTTTACACCTGCGCCTAGGTTTAGGGCAGAAACACCAAGGTCAGAAGCGGCATTGACATTAGATTTGCCTATCGCTTGTTCTGTAATTTTAAGTGCGTCAAAGCAAGTTTGCATGATTTCAAAGGGAACAATTGCCGCGGCCTTTAAAGCATTTTGCATGGCGGCTGAACGGGCAGTTTTTTCTTCATCAGTTGCCTTTGGCATGGAAAAAACTGCACTTACACCATTGTAAGCTTCCGTATCTTTGTTTACAAAATCTACAAGTTTTGCAGTTAAAGTGCTGGCTTCACTTGCAATTTCTTGCATTAACCCATCATGTTCGGCATATTTTTTCTTACCGATGGTGAGTGCTGTCACCATTTTTGTCAGGGCGATACCTTGGGCGGCCGTAACAGCGGCTACTGAACCGCCGCCAGGGGCTGGCGTATCTGAGGCGATTAAATTTACAAATTCATTTACTTTAAGTTCTGTTAACATTATGGCATCCATCCATTTCTAATTATTTCATAGGCTTGATTATTTCCATATCGATAAAATAGGAAGTTTAAATCTGGGCAGTCCCAAATGGCTATGTCGGCATCTTTACCCACTTCCAGACTGCCTTTTGAACCTGCCAAACCAATAGAAGCCGCTGCATTTAAAGTCGCCGCAGTGAGGGCTTCGACGGGAGAAAGTTTCAGCTTCAAACATGCCAAGTTGAGTACAAATTGCATGTTATAACTGGGGCTTGAACCTGGGTTGAAATCTGACGCAACTGCCACAGGAACGCCTTTTTCAATCATCGTGCGGGCGCGGGCGTAGCCTTTGTCTAAATAAAAGCTGGTTGCGGGAAGCAAAACGGCGATTGTACCGCATTTTGCCATTAAGTCGATATCTGTATCACTGGCTTCTAACAAATGCTCGGCTGAAATTGCACCAACTTCTGCTGCAAGTCCTGCACCACCCATTGGGACAATTTCGTCTGCATGGATTTTGACTTCCAGCCCATGGGTTTTTGCTTCGTTTAAAATCCTGCGAGACTGTTCAATGTCAAAAACCGAGTTTTCGCAAAAGATATCACAATACTTAGCAAACTTACGGCTTGCAACTGTAGGAAGCATATCCTCAATAACAAAATCTACATATGCACTGGGATTTTCTTTGTATTCTTTAGGGACAGCATGTGCGCCCATGAAGGTAGAGACTATATTATAACTTTTTCCCAAGTCGTTTATGACTTGTAGTTGCTTTAATTCTGTTTCCATATCTAAGCCATAGCCAGACTTTATTTCTACTGTTGTTGTACCGTGGGCAAGCATTTCATTTAAAAATGCAACCCCTTTAGCATACAATTCTTCATAAGTTGCGGCACGTGTAGCTTCTACAGTAGAAAGAATACCGCCGCCCTTTTGCAAAATCTCCAAATAACTTGCGCCAGCCAGCTTTAACTCCAGCTCATGTTGGCGATAACCGCCAAAAACTAAATGTGTATGGGCATCAACAAGCCCTGGCGTTGCCAATCTACCCTCTGCATCAATGATTTCAACGGTAGAAGATGGTTTTGGAACATCTTTCATTTCGCCTACAAAGGTTATTTTTCCATTTTTCATACCGATTGCAGCATTTTTAATCAACCGAACTTTGCCTTGTGCCACACCTGATAGGGGTTTAATACCTTCAGGCGTGGCAAGCAGACCAATGTTTACAACTAAATATTCACTCATATAATGTGATTCTCCAGCACTTGCTTCTCATAATCAAAGTTTTCAAGTTGTAAATAATATTCTGCACTGTCAATTAAAGCTTTGGCAGGGGCAAGGCCAATAAGCTCTGTACCGATAACGTGTACGCCATAACGCTTTGCTTCGGCTTTGATAAGTTCCACAGCACGATAAAGGGGAGTGCCTTCATAATTCACCATATTCATAGATACTTGGGCTACATTACGGTCTTCCAGCAAAATGCCTATGCCTTTGCAATATTTAAGCCCGCCTGATGAACCGCGTACAATTTTGGCAATATTATTTGCAATATTAACATCGCTTGTAGAGAGGTTTACGTTAAAGGCAATAAGCGGCATTCTTGCACCCACTGCGGTTACGCCTGCGGTTGGATGTGGTGCGGCTTCGCCAAAATCTGGTACCCATTCAGGTTTTGCCATTTTTTCTGTCATGCCTTCAAACTGTCCCTTGCGCACGGCAGCTAGGTTGGTGCGTGTTTTCTTTGATGCAGCTTCTTCATACAAATACACCGGAATTTTTACTTCGCTGGCAAGAGCCGCACCCACTTCTTTTGCAATTTCAACACATTCTTCCATGGTCGCATTTTTTATTGGCACAAATGGAATAACATCCGTTGCGCCCATGCGTGGGTGTTCACCTTCATGTTGGGTTAAATCGATTTTTTCCGCTGCATATTTTGCTAGCGCAACGGCGGCGGCTTTAATGCCTTTTGGGTCGCCTATGAGCGTAAAAACAGAACGGTTGTGACTGGAATCTGCGGAATAGTCAAGGAGTGTAACACCAGAAATTGATTTCGCCACATCAGCCAATCCTTCAACAATTTCCATACGCCGTCCTTCGCTGAAGTTTGGTATACATTCGATAAGTTTTGTCATTTATAAATCCTCCTCATTGAACTCGAGTGCTTTGCACAGTGTTTATTTTTGCATAGCTTTTCTTACTGCATTTTCCACAAGTATATCATCAGCAACATAGGGCAAAGTAATATGTCCTTTGCCACTGTAGTTTTTGTTGTATTCGGCAGCAGTTGAAATAGAATTTTCATTTCTTGCCCATGCACGGCGGGCGATTCCACCCATGACATCCCACATCATAGATGACTTTATAATTTCAGCCGCCCCGTCAGAACCATCCAAGACCATACCGAATCCGCCATTGATTGACTTTCCAATACCCACACCGCCGCCATTGTGTAAGGCAACGAGGCTCATTCCACGGGCGGCATTTCCTGCGAAACATTGTGTTGCCATGTCTGCCATCACATTACTGCCATCCTTAATATTTGATGTTTCACGGAAAGGGGAGTCTGTACCAGACACATCATGATGGTCACGCCCAAGCATGATTGGAGCAACCTCTCCATTTTTCACCATTTCATTAAAGCGCAATGCAATTTTTGTGCGTCCTTCTGCGTCTTGGTATAAAATTCTGGCTTGTGTACCAACAACCATTTTATTTTTTTCTGCATCACGCACCCAAATATAATTATCCCTGTCTTGGGCGCGTCGGTTAGGGTCGATACAGTCCATGGCAGCGGCATCTGTCTTACGCAAATCTTCGGGGTCGCCACTTAAACATACCCAGCGGAAAGGGCCGTATCCAAAATCAAAAAGTTCTGGCCCAAGAATATCCTCTACATAGGATGGGAAAATAAATCCATCTTTTTCATCCACACCATTTTTAGAGATTTCCTTAACACCAGCGTCATAAACAGATTTTAAGAAGGCATTGCCATAATCAAAAAAGTATGAACCATTCTTGGATAAAATTTGAATCAGCTCAATATGCTTACGCAAAGCTTCATCAACTAACCCAGTAAACTTTTTGCGGTCAGTTGCTAATAAGTTAGTACGTTCTTCAAAAGTGATTAACGGACAATATCCACCTTCATACACATTATGACAAGATGTTTGGTCACTTAATAATGGAATGCTCATCTTATGGTCAACAGCATATTGCAATAAATCCACAATATTTCCATGGTACGCAATAGACATAGGTTCTTTTTTGTCTAAAGATTCCTGCGCCATGGCAAAGACTTCTTTTAAGTCCTTGCTGACTTTGCGTACCCAGCCCTGTTCGTGACGGGTTTTAATACGTACGCCGTCAACTTCTGCAACAATTGCCACGCCGCCTGCAATTTCCATTGCCTTTGGCTGTGCGCCGCTCATTCCGCCAAGTCCACTTGACACAAAAAGAACGCCGCTTAAATCCTTATCCAGAGGCAAGCCCAGCTTTAACCGTCCTGCATTAAGCAACGTATTGTAAGTCCCATGGACTATGCCTTGGGGGCCAATGTACATCCAGCCACCGGCAGTCATTTGCCCATAGTTTGCAACGCCCATCTGCTGTGCAACTTCCCAATCTTCAAGATTGTCAAACATGCCCACCATCAACGCATTTGTAATAATGACACGGGGTGCGTCTGGTTTTGAAGGGAATAACCCCATGGGATGCCCGCTGGAAATCACCAATGTTTGGTGAATATCAAGGGCTTGCAAATATTTGATAATCAGCCGATATTGCAACCAGTTTTGACACACACTGCCCGTTTCACCATAGGTTACAAGTTCATAAGGATACAAAGCTGTTGCAAAGTCTAAATTATTGTCAATCATGACTTGAAAAGCTTTACCTTGCAAACACTTACCCTCGTATGCATCTACAGGTTTGCCATAGATTCTGCCCGCAGGGCGATAACGATAGGCGTAAATTCTGCCATAGGTCACGAGTTCTTCCATAAATTCTGGTGCAAGTGTCTCATGTAAACTTTCTGGCACATAACGCAGTGCATTTCTTAATGCGGTTTCTGCTTGGGCTTTTGTAAGCCTAAAGCCACGGCTTGGGGCGCGGTTAATACCCTTTTCAAAATCGGGATATTCAGGCAAATGGTCGTCTAACTTAATTTCCATTGCATTGCCAACTGTAATATTATCCAGCAACTAAAACACCACCTCAAAAAAAATGATAAAAAATTTTGCAAATTGTGTAATTACACAAAAGATAGGAAAATGTCAAAGTTTCCTTTGTGAGTATTGTGAAGCTTTTAATCAATTAAGTCAAGTCATTTGATTTTTTTTGTATACTCATGATTGGATGATTCACAAATGGGCTATCATGTATGATAGAATAGGAGTGATGATGTGAAAGTAGCATATTTATTTTCATCAACCAATAGCCAACTCATGCTTAGTAAAATGATTATTCCTCAAATGCTTGAAGACCGCCACGGTGTAGACGTTGCAGGCATGATGTTTTTCTTCGACAACACCTTTTTACTTACAAAGGGCAGCAATACAGGTGAGGCACTTCGTAAAGTTCATGAAAAACACGACACATTACTGATGGCGTGTGATGTTTGCGCAATCGAAAGAGGTATTGAAGGGCAGCTCATTGACGGTGCAGGCATTGGATGTTTCCCTAACTTATATGCTGTACTTAAATCCGCAGAAATAGAGCAGGTGATTACACTGTGAACGAATCTGTTATTACATTTAAAAATACAAACTTTGCAATCAAGGCAGAAAAATGCTTGCTAGAAAATAATCACAAAGTTTGTGTAATGCCCTTGCCTAATCAAATAAGCGCAGGTTGCGGCATTTGCCTTCGGGTTGGGGAAACGGAGGTCACACCTGCACTAAACACCCTTGCAGGCAAACAAATTGAGGTCATGGGTTGCTATTCAAGGATAGAAAAAAACGGTTCATTCTCCTATGAAGAGACAAACCGTTTTTCGTGATTGAACCCATTAACATTTATAGGGTTTGATTTTCCTCAAGTTTTGCTTTGAGTTCAACAATCCGCTTATTTAACAGCGGATGTACATAGTTTGGATTGATTTCAAAAAATGGAACGAGTACAAAAAGCCGTTCATGCATACGGGGGTGAGGCAGAATAATGTCCGCATCGTCAGAAATATCATGGTCATAGGTAAGTACGTCTATATCTATAATACGTGGCCCCCAGCGTTCTTTACGTTCCCGTCCTAATTTTGCTTCAATTTTTAACAAGCACTTTATCAACTCTTTTGGGGTCATCGTTGTTTCAGCTTCTAACACACAATTGACATAATCACCTTGAGGAATGTCGCTTATGGGTTTCGTTTTATAATAGGACGAGCGCGCGATTATGTTAATGCTCTTCGTGCTGATTTCGGCAACGGCAGAATTAAGATTTTTTTCTGAGTTGCCAATGTTTGAACCAAGCCCTAAATAAATTTTGGCGCGTTTTCTTGTGATTTCTACAGCCACTGTTTTTAGACTGTGCTTAATCGGCGCAGATGGCTTTTCTACACGTACCTTTACGGATTTTACTGTTTGATTTTGTTGTAATATATCATCGGCAATTTTTTCTGCAAAAGTTTCTATTAAATCAAAGGTTTCACTTATGTTTATGATACCATTACAAACGTCAGCATAATTGACGGTTTTTTCCAAGTTATCTGTCATTCCTGCTTGGCGCAAATCAAGATTCATTTCCACGGAAATAAAAAATTTTTGACCAAGGGTTTTCTCTGATTGAAAAACACCATGCCTTGCAAAAACTTCCAAACGGTCTATGATTATTTTATCCATTTACATATCCCCTATTTCTTATTAGTACATCTGCTATCATTGCAGCGCGTTTATTTTCTTTTACATCATGAACCCGAATAAATGAGCAGTTTTGGTGAATTGCCAGTACTGTTGTGGCAATTGTAGCTTCTAATCGGTCTTCTACAGGAAGCCCTATACTGTTACCGATAAAGCTTTTGCGCGACGCGCCAAGCATGACAGGGTAAGGCAGTGCCGTAAAATATGATAAATTACGCAGTACGTGAATGCTTTGCTTTGTGTCTTTGGCAAAACCTATGCCCGGGTCGGTTATTATCTTTTGAGGGGCAACACCTGCACTGAGTAAACGGTCAATACCCTCATTTAAGTCGGTTATGATGTCCAATAAAATATTGTCATAGCTTGTGTCATCTCTATTGTGCATTATACAGCAGGCAGCATTATACTTTGCACAGACTTTAGGCAATTCTGGGTCACGTTTGAAGCAAAAAATATCGTTGATTAACACTGCACCATTTTGCAATGCGGCTTCAGCAACTTCGGATTTATAGGTGTCTATGGCAATTGGTATATCAATTGCTTGGTTTACTGCTTTTAAAATTGGCAGGATTCTTTCCATTTCCGTTTGCGCGTCTACTGGGGTAAACCCTGGACGAGAAGATTCGCCGCCTATTTCAATGATATCCGCACCATCTGCCACCATTTTTTTTGCCCGATTTACAGCTTGTTCAAGGGAATTATACGCCCCTCCATCAAAAAACGAATCAGGCGTTACATTTAAAATGCCCACAATAAATGTGCGTTCGTGTAAATTAAAGTTTTTCTTGCCTATCTGCATGACTAAACCTCCAGCTTTGTGCTTTTTTTCTTTTTATCCCAATTACACGTTTTTTCTTCATAATTGCAGAAATAACATGTGCGTGAAAGCTTATCTGCTTTGAAGATAATCTGAGAAAACTTATCTTTTTTATCTTTTGGGCCTTTTCGGTGGTTTAATATGGCAGTGGTTATTGTTTTTATTTCGCGGGAAGAAAACCCGCAATCTTTTAAAATTTTAGTTGCAGGCTCTATTGCAGATTCATGATGGGGTATGCCTTCAGAAATTTGCTTCCACTTTGTAATATCGTGTAAAAGTGCAGCCGCATATACTTGCTCTTTTGGAAAACCATAACCATTTTCAAGATTTAAAATGTAGGCAATGCGTGCAACATCCATCAGGTGGATGATATCATGTTTGCAATATCTCCAACCTTTTTCCATAGTGATGTTACTTTCCAAATTAAATGCGTATAGTGGATGGTTAAGGATTAAATTAACCCGCTTCATTGGCAACCTATCATTTGCAATGCTTCTCTGCGGAGGACTTTATCTGTTTTCAACTGGCCGCGCAATGCTGTTGTTATTGTTTTAGCACCTATTTTTTTGATACCGCGCATGGATATACACATATGTTCTGCTTCAATGGCTACAGCCACGCCAATAGCACCCGCTTCTTTTTCTAATAAATCCGCAATTTGACTACCCATTTTTTCTTGCAATTGCAGGCGGCGGGCATACATTTCAACGATTCGCGCAAGTTTACTCAGCCCAAGTAACTTCCTTGGCGCAGGAATATAAGCAATGTGTACCACACCATAAAATGGTAGAAGATGATGCTCACACATTGAGTGAAAATCAATATCTTTAACGACCACCATTTCCTCACAAAAATCTTCGTCGAAAAACTTTAGAAGTTCAGCAGGGTTTTGAGCATTTCCCCTTAAAATTTCCTCATATAGTTTTGCAACCCGCTTTGGTGTCTCTTTTATACCCGAACGATTTGGGTCGTCACCAATGGCCATAAGCAGGTCATATATCGCTTTTTCTATTTTGTCTTTATCCATAGAAATTGTCACCTCGTTTTGTGCAAATATCGTATAGTCATCCCTTGTTTATGTCAAGATTAAAATGCAGTATAATGATAGCTGGTGATGAAGGATGCAGATAAACAGACTATTTGAAATCATTTATATTTTGCTGGATAAGAAGAAAGTAACGGCAAAGGAGCTAACAGCACATTTTGGCGTATCAAGACAGACCATTATCCGTGATTTGGATACATTAAGCACAGTAGGGATTCCGATTTATACTGAGAGAGGGAAAGGTGGCGGCATTCGTCTTTTACCTGACTTTGTGCTAAATAAATCTATATTAAGCGAACAAGAGCAAAATGAAATTTTGTCAGCCTTACATGGCTTATCAAATGTGAAAACCAATGATACCACTCAAGTGCTGCAAAAACTGTCTACAATATTTAATAAGCCTACAACAAATTGGCTTGAAGTAGATTTTTCTGGCTGGACACATGAAAATGATTTTTTCAACGCATTTAAAGAAGCAATATTAGCACAGCGTATCATTGAGTTTAATTACTACAACATGGATGGGGACAAAACCTTTCGCCGTATTGAACCAATGCAAGTGTGGTTTAAGTCCAAAGCATGGTATCTTAAAGGTTTTTGTTTAACCAAACAGGGCATGAGATTATATAGGCTCTCACGCATTAAAAATCTTACAGTGACAGATGAACACTTTTGCCAGCGGGATTCTCTTGATATATCAGGCAATCCTATCTCAAGCATTTATGAAGGGGGCAAAAATGTTCAGCTTAAATTGCATATCGCACCAGAAAAAGCCTATAGAGTATTTGATGACCTTTATGAAAGCATGGTAGAAAAACAGTCGGATGGAAGTTTTATTACCACCATGACATGGCCAGAAACAACTTGGCTGTATGACTTTATTCTATCCTTCGGACAATATATAGAAGTAATAGAGCCGAAACATATACGAGAGATTATAAAAAGTGAAGCCGAAAAAATTTCAGGCAAATATTTATAATGTACCATGGGGTTGTTACATTATCTGTGGTATACTTTCACAAGTAAGTATCAAACATATGAAGCATATAAAAACCAATGAATAAGGAGATGTTTTATGATGGTAGCCTGGTATATACCTTACAAGCTTGTAGAAGGGTCGTCTGTGCAAGATTTTTTGCTTGCACAAGAAAAATGTAGTACTGAAGTTTTATCTAAGAAAAAAGGCTTTGTTTCTTGGCAAGTACTTTCTGATGGTGACACATGGATAGATTTTGTAACTTGGGAAACAGAGGAAGATGCTATCCATGCAGAACAGGAAAATGGAGACATTCATCCAGCCGCTCAAGCATTTTATGGCTTTATAGACCCAAGTACACTCCAACATCAAATGTTATCTATTGAAAAAACCTACAAATAAAAGGCAACTATATGTTTGATATCCTATAAATTAAAAAGTCCGAACAATCAGGAGTTTACACCTATTTGTTCGGACTTTTTTAGTCAATGAAGATTTAATATTTACTAAATTTCTATTTTTTCATATAATGAGTCGAGTTTGGCCTGATGGTTATAATGTGTAATCATTTTACAAACAGAAAGGAGATTACAATGACCCATGTTTATTCTGATATGAGTGCTAGTAATAAGGTTTTTGCATGGGGCTGTCTTATTGTCCATGAAAGTATGCAATATACATTTTCAGGGCATTGCGCCGCAAGCAAAGTACCCTATCATGGAGAGGCTTTCGCTGTGGTACAAGCACTTGAAAAACTATCTGCCTTTGATGTAAAGGATGTCCTACTCTATACTGATTATAAGGATATTGTAGAGCAGTTTAATGCAATGAAAATGGACGCAATATCAAAGCGCAAAGGAACACATAGTATTTTTCTCAAACATATAGCCTACTTTACACAAAAATACAACTTGGAAATTTACAAAGTCCATAGAGAACGAAATCCTGCCCATGACATTGCACATAGCGAACTTTTAAAAGCACGCAAAGACTTTTTAACAGATTCACCGCCTGAAATACCTGATTTTATAGCTACGCAACAAGCGATTGAAACATGTAAATATGAAAAATCCCATCATAAGATTATAAGAAAATATTTATCCAAACAGCTAGGCAATGCCTTAGATTTTAACACCCGTATCGTTTTTCTTTTAGATAGAAGTGTCAAACAAGAGCCTTTTCATGACTTATTAAACAATTATGGTATCAACTTATCTAGTTTTTATCAACTTTTAAGAAATAGATTTCCAAAAGCAATGGCGTATAAACAAAATGGCGAAAAGAAGTTACCGACATCCTTTGCAAAAGCTTTGCAGGGCAGCAAATATTGTGTATGTAAAATGAATAATGGATTGTTTTTTATCTTTTATAGGGATACCGTTCCAGAGACAGCCACTATACTTGCGCATGAAGACTTATGTTCAGAATGAAATTATAACCGAAGCAATGAAAATAAAAGTGGGAGTCGATTATAGACTCCCCCTTTTACTGAAAAGATAAGTGCAACTTCAACCTGATTAGCTTAAGTTATCAAGCAAGCCATCAAAAATATGAAGAGCATCTAAGATGGGAGCAGGCGTGGTCATGTCCATACCTGCTTCTTTTAGAAGGTTAATGGAGTAGTCCTTTGAACCGCTTTTTAAAAGATTAAGGTATCTTTCGATAGCAGGTGCGCCCTCTTCTCTAATTTTCTTTGATAAAGCAATAGATGCCGCAAATCCTGTGGCATATTGATATACATAAAATGGCCTGTAAAAATGCGGGATTCTGCTCCAGCCATAACAGGCGTTGGGGGCAGTTTTCACTTCTGTTCCGTGGTACTTT
>WRAH01000022.1 GCA_009780315.1 Defluviitaleaceae bacterium | reverse complement strand
TCTAGCAGACAGTGACAATATAACAGAAGAAGAGCGTTTAGCCAAAGGTTTAAACCAATGCCTAAGCCACACAGATTTTATGATAGGTTCATCCTGCATGAACATCACAGGCAAAACCCATGATGGGCAACACGTTCAAATCTTCACTAATGGTGAATGGGCGATTTAATCATCAACATTTCTATCAAGGGCGTGTTTCCATTTGGAAACGCGCCTTATTTATCGTCTGCCATATCAATACAATTCATCTATATTTTAAAAATTAAAGCAAATCAGTATATTGCACACTAAAATAATTCATTATAATTTGACGAAAATTGTTGACACTTTCAAATGTCGAAGTATACTAAACTAATAACGGATTTTTTAAATGATTTAAGGCTGAAACTAAACAAAATTTAAACTTATTTAAAATATGTAGAATACTCGGGAGTGATAAACCACATGAGAAAAAGATGGATACCCTTTATTATTGCTTGTATGGTAGCAGTGCTTGTGATAGGGCTTAGAGCTGGCTCAATTTCAGAAGCAGAACGGCATCAATTTGTAGAAATGACGGTAAGCCCTACTATTGCAGTTGTAAATGCAGACGCAGGTACTTATATAAACGGCACGAGCCTTAATTATGCCGCCGCGATTATAGACACATTAGGCTCTAGGTTTACGCTGGTTTCTCCTGCAATGGCACAATCAGGCTTAAACAGTGGTATGTACAGCGCGATAGTTACATTTCCGTCCAATGTTTCTACCCGCATATTGTCATTTAATGCATATCAGCCTGAAAGGGTAGAAGTAGATTTTATTATTTCACCCTTACTATCAGACAGGGAGTTTTTAGAAACTTATCTTGAACTCATGGGCTTGCAAATGGCTATCAATACAACCTTGGCAAATACGTATGTCAGTTCTATTTTTAGACAGTTTCATGACGCACAAGACCAAGTCAGCGGCGTATTTCAAAATAGTTTAGCAGACTTGATGGCGTTAGAACTGCTTACACTGGGAAACTTTACAGATGGGATGGAGTTGGATTATATGCCTTTCGTCCCCCTCAACCCAAGACAGCTTGACACAGACTTTTATTTTGGGCAAGTATATGCCTTTGCGGCGGATATTTCAGGATGGTACTTGCGCAGTTATGAAATGGCTTCAGACCAGTTTTTATGGATGCGTGAGGGTTTGTTTGCCCTTACAGCAGATTTTCCAGAGCAGGAAAATACATGGCTTGAAATGCTTAGTGCATGGACATGGTACTCCGAAGAATACGGCAGGCTTTTAGAGATATATTCTGCCTATATAAGCACTCACGACCAGTCTTTGTTTGAGTGGTTTAACGAAAATACACACTGGAATGAATCCCTTGAGGATTTTCAGACACAGCTTGCGGCTTGGCATAGTTATTCTCAAGAGTGGTTTGAAACAGGGGAGCGTTGGCATACAGACTACTTGGGATATTTAAATTCTGTTGTAGAGTTTCAAGAAGCACTTGAGGCTTTTCAAGCAGAACTATCCACAAATTCTGTATCTGTACAAGATGAACTGAATGACTGGTTGCGGTTATTGGAAACATTTAGAGAAGACTTATATAACCAAATCGGAGACTTGGAAAAAATGGTTTTAACATACAATTTCCAAGCAGACGAAGCCAATGTGTTTTTAACAGATTTGGTAGACTGGCATTTAAGTTTAGCTTATCACTATTATGTTTTTGTAGATTGGTTAGATGAAGTCAACCAGCGGCAAGATGACATGAATGACTTTCTTGAAGAACTTACAGACAATCAACATGACATGCAAAGTGCGATAGATACATTTGTAGAAGGGGTAATCGACTTTGTGCCTATGCCAGACGCACTAGAAAATATTGTTGATTTAAGCGGATATTGGGGTGCAATTACTGAACCTGTGTCCCCATACCTTCCAACATTAACACCCCCCAGCTTACCATCTGGTCATTTGCCTGATATATTAGCTTTGGACACTGTAAACATTCCGCCGCTTCCGCCCAATGTCACCCCACTGCCCAATTTACCAGCTTTAAATTTCAATAATACCTTGCCATTTTATCTAGTTTTTGAAGTGCCAGACCACGCCAGAGACGCAATTCAAGACTGGGTCAATCATCAAATTCAAAACGCGTATATTTCACTGGACAATTGGCGAAATGAAGTTGAACCCATTGTTGAAGCAACACTTGATTGGTACGATGAAATACAATCCCCAGTACAAACACTAGGAGATAGAGGGCAGGAACTTGAGGATAGGCGTGTAGAACTTGCCAGTAGATTAACGCAAATTGAAGATATACTTATAGAGCTTGTTGATTTTTATACAGAACTAAACTATTTATATAACCATTTTGACGACTCTATACAAGATTTTCAAATATGGGGTAATATATTGAATGATATTTCTTATATTTTATATGACTGGGAGTATTATTTGACTTCCCATGCAGATGAAATGTTAACATGGCATACCATAATAAGGGATTTTTCTGATGACCTGTATCAATTAACCATGCCAGAATTACCAGACTATGCACACTGGAATCATTTGGAGTCGCCATATGATGCACATGTGGGTATATTTTACGCACTTGACCCACTAGAACCATTAACTTTGCCACAGTGGAATGAAGGCATCCATACACCACCAGAATATGGGGGAACACAAATAGCATATGCACTGGATAGATATTTTCCATTGCAAGACCATGTCATGACAGAGCCTTTTGCAATGATTCTACCGCCAGAATATACAGGTATGCTTCAGCCAAATGCAGTTGGATATCATTATATGACCATGGCAGAACGCCCAGAAAGTCCCCTATTGCCACCACCTCCGCGTCCAGATGATTTTTGGAGTTCATTAGATAATATGCATGACCAATTATCCCAGTTTGATGTCACCGATTTTTTATCAGATGATGTGACGCGTATGGTAGATAACTCCTTACGTTCATATTCAGGCTTTTTGGACAATTTAAGCGAAAGTCAAGTCCACCTGTTTAGTGACAATGTATCTCGTATGTATGAAGTCCATGATATCTACACACAATTTTTGAATAGTTTACGCAATGATGTTTTTCATAGTCATGCCGTTGAACATGCAACACTTCAAGGCGCAATTGAAACCTTTGCAGGACGCAGAGAAGATAGCATTGATGATACCCAGCGTCGTTTGGGAGAATTTTCTACCATGATGCCGGAAACACGGGTGATGGGCGGCATCAATCAAAGTGTAGTAGACTTTACCGTTGCACCTTTTGAGTTTGCAACCTTCTCATTAGATGAACACAACTCCCCAGTGCTTGCGCAAGTTGTGCCTATGGCAGAAACTTATGACCGATACCTAGCCATTGTGCTTATCATTGTGGCAATGGTATTGACTGTCACGGTTGCAAGTCCTCTCATCACACAACTTATTAAAAAACAACCCAAAACCAAACGATAACTGGTTTTGGGTTGTTTTTTATATTACGATTGCCCTATTAAATGGTTTAGGCTTTCTAATTTGTATCCCATGTCTTTATAACGGGTGAGGAGTTCGTCCAAAATGAGGGCGTTAATTTTTGCAGTATTGTGCAAAAGTACAATTGCCCCAGGGTGGGTGCGGGGCATAAGCTTGGAAAAAGCTTCTTCCTGAGATGGCTGGTTTTTATTATCCCAGTCTTTGTAGGTAGAACTCCAAAAGATTGTATGATATCCAAGTTCTTGTGCCAGCTTTAGATTTGCTTCATTGTAAACACCACTTGGCGGGCGGTAAAAGCGGGGTATTTCTTGCCCTGTTACATTACGATAGTGGTCTTCTACTTGTTCAAGTTCTTTTGCAAAAGCGGCTTTTTCGGTTAGCTTCGTCATATCTGGGTGGGACATGGTGTGGTTGGCTATAATATGACCTTCTTCTACCATGCGCAAAACCAGTTCTGGATTGTCACGAATATACGTGCCTACGAGAAAAAACGCCGCCGGTACTTGGTGTTTTTTAAGAGTGTCTAATATGCCTGCGGTTAGGTCGTTTTCGTATCCTGCATCAAATGTCAAGTATATAACATTTTCGGATGGGTTGCCGATATAGTACGCGCCAAACTGGGCAAGATATTCTACTGTAGCATTGCCTTGGGGCGGTTCTCCGCCTGTGGGAAAATGAAGCCCCCAATCATCAGCAAAAGCAACTGTATGGGTCATTGCTAAAATAAACATGCAAATTGCAAGTTTGTATAATCTTTTCATCAATATCACCTCTTGCAATAGGTTGTGCAAATAATGTGGGTATATTCGTACAAGGCTTGTCATATATTTTTCCAATCAGATTTTTTTGAGGTGATTATGGAAAATATAAGCGCGTTTTTAGGTTCAGAAGTTGCACGACGCTTGGTTGGCATCAGTGGACGGCAGTTTGAAAAAATTTCTGAAATTCGTCTGCGGGTGGACAAGCCTATGATTGTGCGCATTGGTGGACGGGATTATTTTGTTGTGGCAGACAGTTTTCAAGGTTCACCCTTGGTTTCTGTAATAGATAAGGCATACCGCCCCAATGCAGAGGATATACGGGAAACAATGGAGCGTATTAGCCAGTATTCCTTTTATGCCTTTGAATCAGAATTATCCCAAGGGTATATCACTTTGCCCAAAGGACATCGAGTGGGCGTGGTGGGACAAGCAGTATTAGAAGATGGAGCCGTGCGGGCATGGCGGTATATTAGTGGGCTGAATATTCGTGTAGCCCATAGCGTCCTTGGTTGTGCCGATGATGTGCTTCCGCAAATTCTAAATGCTGATGGACTTATGCATACAATGATTATTTCCCCGCCTGGCTTTGGAAAAACCACATTGCTACGAGATATTGTACGGCAAATTTCTGACGGAGGGCTGACTGTAGGGCTTGCAGACGAACGTTCAGAAGTCGCGGGGTGTTTTCGCGGGGTGGCACAAAACGATGTGGGCATTCGTACGGATGTACTGGATGGCTGTCCAAAGGCTTTGGCAATGGTCATGCTTCTCCGCGCCATGTCACCAGACGTTATTGCTGTTGACGAGCTGGGAGGAGAAGCTGATGCCCGTAGCCTTGACACGGTACTTAATGCAGGTGTAAAAATTTTATGTACAGCCCATGGAAATGATGTTGAAGATGCAATGAAAAACCCCGCGCTGACAGCAGTGCTGGGACGGGGGATTTTTCAGCGTTTCATTGTGCTGGATAAACCTACAAATGTAGCAGGTGTATTTGATGGCAAAGGCGTAAAAATTTAAAACACAAAATAATCTGGTGTAACCAATATATGATTGCCGCTGACAGCTGTTAAGCTTATGCCATGGTTTAACCCTGTATATTCAGCAATTAAGTCCACCATGATTTGCTGTAATACTTGAATATCTATGACCGCTTGTGGGACTTTCCCATTCGCCCGCATAATGCCGTATTCGGCGGCGGCAATGGGGAATAAAAACTGCATAGATATTGGAAAAGCGGCTACCCTACCTAGTGAACCTTCTATTTCAAGGACAGCCCTTATCCCTTCAATAAGCAAAGGAATGTCATACATCTCTGGGTAAATATTTAATATTCCAAATTCATGGGCAATATCTAAAATATGCGGCTCAAACCACATAGACGGCATAGGAAGATAAATCATGTCCCCATTCCGCATCCAAAACATTCTTTCATTATCTAAGCCAAAGAATACGACATCTGGCCCATACCTTTCTATAAGTGGAGGGATTGTGTCTATTAAAAACGCCTGATAACTACTGCCGCATTGAATCGCGCCATCAATATCAACCGCTACAAAGTGAAGCCCCGTTTCCCCACTCAGTTCACGCATCATGTTGTGACGTGGCGTTTCCTCAAATACTTCATCCTCATCCCACATAAAGCTATCATAAAAATAAACAAGGGTTCTTGCCCCAAGTGTTCTTGCTTTTGCTGGAAAATTTCTATCCATTTCGTAGGTGTTGATTTCTAAAGCTAAATTTGCATTTTGGGAAATATCTAAATGTTCAGGGTAAAAGATAAAAATATCATCTCTTAATCCGCGTAATATTGCTGAAATATTGTGCGGCTCACCACGCCATGCAGGACTTATAATGACCACTTGAATTTGAGGATTTTCTGCAATATCCCCAATCATTGCTGCCGCTTCATTGTCCTCCCAAGTATAAATAATTACATTGTCTCTACCATGCCGCGCTATAAGCTCTACAACCCAGTTATTTCCTTGATGATGACTGGGGATTGTCAGTCGTTCATCTGTTATCACTGCAATTTGTACAGCGTCCACTGTAAAAAGTGCGTAAAGATATGCCTCTGGTATATCTCTTTCCCACATTGGCGTTGGGTCAAGCCAGTCATATACTATAAAATGACGAATAATGCGATATTGCCCTGACGCAAGTTGACCATGCATATGCACCCAAGATACATTTTCATCAACACTACTTTCTGGGTCTATCATAAATAATGGTTCAGTCCAAAAAATATCATCAATAAAGGGAACTTGTACCCATGTACCATTTAGATATTGCTCAATACTAAAGGGTGAACTATATCCAAAGGTTTCTGATTCAGAATTATTTATCATGGATAATCTTAACCCAGTAGATGTAACACTCCTCATATCTACATCCATATGCAAACCTTGCCAATATGCAAGCGCACCACTTCTTTCAGTTTCAATGACTTGATTAACCGTTGCGTCATCGTGACAGGCTACAAATATACTTAGTGTCAGCAACCCAATTATTGCAATCAAAAATCTCCTCATGACCTTATCATCCCTTCTATGATAATGTCAACGAGAAAAATTCAAATTTGTTCCATAAAAAAAATGCAGATATTCAATATTTTGAATATCTGCATTTTTATTTATTATTCTTGTGTATATACCATTAGTGCCATATGTCTGGCGCGTTTTACGTTCATGGTCATTGCGCGTTGATGTTTGGCGCAGTTGCCTGTTACACGGCGGGGAAGAATTTTTCCACGCTCGGAAACGTATTTACGCAGTTTTGCTATATCTTTGTAATCAATTGTTGTTGCTTTATCTACACAGAACTGGCATACGCGTTTTTTGCGCCGCCCGCGTCTTTTTTGCATCATTGCTTATTCACTCCTTCATACCTACATAATTAAAACGGTAAATCATCATCTTCATCTATGCTTTGGGTAATGGCAGAAAAACCTTCTGGTTCACCTGTTGGCGGGCCGTCTGGTGGGGCAGAATAACTGCCGCCGCCTTTTGCCATACGCGCTTCAAATGCAGCACGGCTTTCTGCAAAGTTTACTTCGTCTGCATTAACCTCTGTTACCCAGCGTCTTTGACCTGAATTATCATCATAAGAACGCACGCTAATACTTCCGCAAATGGATACCATCATACCCTTTTTGATATACCGCTCGATAAACTCTGCCGTACGGCGAAAGGATACACAGTTAATAAAGTCGGCATCAGGTTCGCCTTCTCTTTTAAATCGTTTATCCACAGCAACGGTAAACCGTGCCACGCACGTTGGGTCAGCACTTTGTGAGTAGCGTATCTCGGGGTCTTTGGTTAAGCGTCCTAACAAGATTACCTTGTTCATAAGTTTCCCTTCTCCCTACTCGGCAGATACTTCTGCAGGTTCTTCGGAAACAGCTTCTTTTTCTGCGGCTTCTGCAGCAGCTGCGGCTGCGGCCGCTGCTCTGGCTGCGCGTGCAGCTTCTTTTTCTGCAGCTTCTGCGGCAATTGCCGCTGCTTTAGCAGCCGCTTTTTCATCCAAAACAACTGTAAGATAACGCAATACGTTTTCAGAAAGGTTTAGACGGTTTTCCACTTCCCGTGGTGTTTCGCCTGCTGATGCGTAGGTGATGAAGGTGTACATTCCTTCGTTTTGCTTGGCAATTGGATACGAAAGTTTACGCCGTCCCCAATCGTCAACCTTTTCAATCGTGCCGCCAAAGCGTTCGATTAAGGCTTTAACCTTATCCATCTCTGCGCGATAGTTGTCCTCTTCCATGTCGGCCCTTACAATCACGCCCATTTCATACTTGTTCATGTGCTTTTGCACCTCCTGGTCTATGGCGCATCTTTAACATTTTAGTCATAATGCGCAAGGTTTCAAAATACTAGCACATTTCTTGGAAAAAATCAAGTTTTTGAAATTAAATACCCATACCCTATCGTAGAACATACATTGTACTATAAAGGGAGGAAAAAAATATGATTATTATTGACACCGTGACTGTTGCAGTAGAAACAGAAAGTGAACTGCGAAGCATACTGTCAGGAACTAACACTTATACGACCATTTACCTTGTTAACGATATGACACTCACCCAAGGCGTAAGTATTGCTACCGACAAGACCAATCTTGTCATTGACGGAACTTACCCTTTGGACGGCACCGGAACCGTTCAAACCTATACAGATATGAATAGTTCATCCAGCAATGATACAATCAACGTCTCCAACAGCAATATGCCTGTGATTACTTTGCAAAATATGAATATTATCGGGCGAAATTACTATGGTATCATCTATGTTCCAGACGGCATAAGCGGAGTGACACTCAACTATATCAATGTAACTTATACTGGGCCCCAGTTTATTTATAATGCCTATGGCTACAACAATTTGACCGATTGCACATTTACCAGTGCCGCGTCCACAGCGTGTCCGCTCAATGAAATGGCTGAGGTAAGTTATTTGACCATAGGCGGAAACACGATGATTAACCATCAAGCAAATAACGGCTCAAATGCTACATTTTGGTTTCGTTCAGGGAGCAACCCTACATTTATCATCAACGAAAATGCAAATGTCACCATTACAACCACAAGTTATTGCTTCTATACAGACCTTCATCCAAACATCACCATTGGGGATGGGGCAAGCCTTTTCTTTCAGCCAGTCCTTGGTATGTTTCTTAATAATGGACATTATATAAACTCGCTAACCATAGGGGATAATGCATCACTAACCATCATACCCGATGAAAGTGCAACTGCCGCTTATTCATCGCCGATTGTGGTTGATGGCAATATTTCTGTAGGCAATAATGCCAATGTATTTATTCAAAGCACCCTTACCGCGTTTTCACCTATTTATTTTTTAGCAACTGCAATCCTTTCCATTACAAATCCACAAAGTTTTGTACTCTACAGCAATAAAGCCCAAGCAATAAATGCTAATGGGTATCCACTCACATTCACAATATCCGCAGAGCAAATGAATCTTTGGGTATATGCAAATACATTAAATCCAGGGGATATCAATGATATACCAGATTTTCAATGGGATAGATACAATAATCCAATAGCTACCGATTACACACCCCTTTCCATTGCAGGCACGTGTACATCCAATGTCTGGTCAATCACTTCCAATAACTTTACAACTCAAGAAATAAGCAATCTTCCTGCCCTTACAAATTTTCACCCAGAAACTGACCAAGTTTTATCCCTAGGGAAACTGCTTACGGTGAACCCCATTGTAGATGGTCAATATCCCATAAGTGGCACAACGATAGCAAATGCAGCCATTCAAGTTCAATATGACTCTGGCGGCACATCTTATGAAGACACGGCTTCTGCGGATTCCAGCGGTAATTTTAGCATTGTACCCTCTGCAACGATTGAGATAGATACCACTGTAACCATCACAGCCCATTCTCCGTTTTTGACAGGTACAATCGTCAACGCGGCTATTGATGGAGGAGAGATAAGCCTTGAAACGCCTGATAGTGATTTGCCTTTTGTAATGGTTAAGCTGGTTGTCCCCAATAAACTTTTGTATGGAAGAGATGTGATTTGGCAGCAGGTTATTGTGCATGATACACGGGTATACCCTACCCCATGGGAAATTTCTGCAACCCTTTATTCAGACATGACCAGCCAAGACAATCCTTTGCATACCCTGCCTGACGCACTGATTTATGTAGATGAAAATGACCACATTGATACCCTTGGCAGTGACCCTGTCATTGTTTTTACGAATGATGGCACCAGTAGCGGGGACACAATCATCACTTGGAACGATACCCAAGGAATCTTACTGAATGGAGAAAATATAACCTTTTTTGCCA
Organism: Defluviitaleaceae bacterium; assembly: GCA_009780315.1. GTDB lineage: Bacteria > Bacillota > Clostridia > Lachnospirales > WQUN01 > WRAH01. Next base: position 35,004 of record WRAH01000022.1, on the reverse strand, counting down.
ATGAAGTATATGCCGCAAACATCAATTGGCAACTGGATGTGGAGTAAAGCATAAAAGTGTAACATTTTACCCCGCCTTAGAATATCTTATAGTACATGCTCTAAGGCATGTCATAATAAAAAAATAAGGGGGGAAATGAAAATGGCTGATACAGTACTTTCAAGTCAGGCGGGTTCTCTCGGTAGCTATGATGGTCAAAGTTTATCATTAAGTTCTTCACTTGTATCTGTAATCCTAGTTGATGGGCTTTCACTTACAATGACCACTGACCAAGCAGTTTGGGCAGATGGCGTACTAACCTATACAGTGGTTATTGCAAACGTCTCTGGTGAATATCCATACACCGCACCAGTAGTCACCACCGTTTTAGACCCAACGCTTGTCACACTGGTTGACAACAGTGTTATTGCTAACGGCACACCACTTGTGCTTGATACCGACTATACGTTTGATGTCTTGACAGGCACACTGATTGTAACATTAGATGATATTGCTATTGCAGGCGAAACAACACTTACTTTTCAAGTGCAAAAAGTTGTATAGTCGTTCAGCTACACTTTGCACGCACGCCATTGTCACATCTAATGGTTCTACGTTCAAAAGCAATAATATATGCGTATTACTAAAGTTTATTTTAACACGGCAACAAGCAACGAATCAGATTATATCTTCTATTGCAATGAATGGTTTAGCACTTAGTCATATACTCAATACAGAAGGCGAAAAGATACAATATATTTTAGGCACACTTCCTACAAGTGAACATGCGCCGCCTACTATTAAAGATATTCTCATGGCAAATAAAAGTGTTACTGAAATGCTTAACACCGTTGTAAATACTCAAATACTTTTAGGAAATAAATTTATTGATGTACTTTCAGATTAAAAAAATACTACAATGAATTAAATCATTGTAGTATTTTTTGTTTAAGTATAGCAAAGCAACAGGGTTTAACGTATTTTTATGTTGATTTCAATATCAGTAAAGGCTTTTGACAAAAAACCTTATTTTTAATCCTCCCCAAGTTTCAACGCTTGGTCTATGCGTATTTTTGAAATAAAAGTGATAAGCACAACAAGACAAATCAGTATCATTGCACCCATGACCATAAACAAACCAGCATAATCCCGCGCTTCCATAATGACAAGCAGTGGGATTATTTGTTGGGTATACGCCATTTGAAGCATGGGTACATAAAGGCGGGCACTCACTTCGCCAACCACTGCACCAATAATGAGTGCGGTGATTGTAATGAGTATTTGCTCGTTAATCAGTAAGCCAATGATACTTTGCAAGCTCATACCCATGGCACGAAAAATACCAAATTGTAACACACGCTCCCGTATGGACAGTATCCAGTATAGCAAAAATCCTGCAAAACACACGATAAGCGTAATAATGAAGTTGACCGTAAGCACCCCATTTGTGCCTTGTACAAGAGGGTCTAGCAACCCTTGGGCAATCTCATTGGCTGTATCATGGAGGATAATTTCCGGGTGCAAGGTTTCTGCTTCTATAAAATCGTGCAAAAACTGAATTGAGTCTGTATTGGTACGCAACCATATTTCATAGGGCCATATCCCCCAATGGTTTTGTAAATAATTAAAATTGCCCACAACAAGACTATGCTCGATTTCAAAAATTGTACCTTCTTGGGTTTCATGCCTTTCTGATGGAATAAATGTTGGCCAACGGTCAATAAAACCAACGATTGTCATGATGCCAACGTCATTTTCTATCACCGTTGTAACCGTATCTGTGGCAATAATATGGTCATGATACAGTCGCAGGGTATCCCCAACAGACGCGCCTTGTTCACGAAAATTATATGAAACCAGCACGCCATTAGGCACTTGTGACAGCACATTTAAAAAGTAGTTAATGTGAATAGGCAAAAAGTCATCTCTAAACCAAATTGTCTCACCAAAGTGTTGCGGCTCAATTGCCATAAGGGTTGTAGATTCTCGAATTGCCCCTTCGCCGGCACGGCGAATTTCTGCATGAACTTGCGCTACTGGACGAGGTACAAAAAAAGGTGTGCCTGGAGGGCGGATATTGGCAACTTGCGGTTCAATCATTACACGGGTGATTGAATCCACTGCATCAAAATGTGTAAAGCGTTCAAAGTTTGGCTCTACAAAAACCATTTCTGTTGCAATTTCACTGACAATTTGTAGGGTATTATCACTCCAAAACTCTTGTATAACCACATTGGTTCCGCCAAGATAGCGTATTTCATGTTCTGCATTTAAGTTAATTGTACGTGCCGCTTGGGCACTAAAAATCCCTATTGCCATAGTAAAAACAAGGAAAATCATAATAAATTGTTCTTCACCCATAGAGCGAGCAACTTTTGTCATGGCTGTGTACAACCCAATGGGCATATATTTGCGCCCGACATAAAATATAAGTTTTACAATATACGGAAAAACCCGCAAGCAAAACAATCCAAATCCAATGATAAATAAAGATGACGCAATAAACATAGTAGGGTCAACAAAATCACTTGTACCTGTTGCCAGTGTTTGCTGAATATTAAAATTGTAAATACTATATAGAGAAGCCCCCAAGCAAATGATATCCAAGAAATATCGTTGCCAAAGGGATTTTTTTGGTTTGCCGGATTTACCCCGTTTATGCTCAACGATACCTACTTTTGAAAATCCTATGACTGGCAAAATCATAGCAAAGAAGGAGAATAAAGCGGCTGCCCCACCAAAAAGCAGTGCTTGTGCAGACAGTTCCACAACAACAGGGGAACGCTCCATAATTTGCAAGAATCCTCTTGAAGCCCCAAGCAAATGACAAATTGCCATGCCCAAAGCCACCCCAAAGGGAAAAGCCATTCCGCCCATCACAAGCCCTTGCCCTACATAAATATTAAAAATCTGCCTACGGCTTGCGCCGCGGCTTTTTAACACAGAAATATCATTTTGCTCCTGCTGTAAAATTTTTCGGCTGATAACATAAATGAAAAACCCAAGCAAAGCATATAAAGGGACTTGAAGCATAATAAGGGTAATACTAAACTCTGCCGTGCGTGCAATATGCTCACGCAACACTTCATAATAGTTTTGCTCGAAGCTGAACATAGACATGCCCATGAAGCGGGGTGTAAGGTCGTTGATACCCCTTTGATACCGTGTGATATTTCCCCCTGTCATGCCAAAGAAATCGTGAATATTTGCCCATGTGGCAGCAATACGAAATTCATCACGGTAATTTGCAGTCAACATATCTTGTACAACTGTTTCGCAAATGATTAGATTTTCTGTAAAGTCAGGGTCAACCACTGCCCAAAATGGCAGGGATTCTGGCGGTAATTCTATAAGCCCTACAACGCGGATAAATATATCAGGCTCGCTTGTGCGTATCAGCTCATCAAGAAGCAAGTCATTACGAAACATTGCAACGTCCATGGCAAGGGCTTCAATAACATTTGAATAATGATTGGCAGGCATACGTCCATGTAATAGCCTTGTATTCTGTGTCAAGTCTTGTATGCCCAGCAGGTTTATTGTACGGGGCGTGGTTGCCCGTGCAGACATAGGCTGGATTGACCAGCTTGTCATGCTATAAGTTCTCACCGTTTGTGATACAGGTATCCCAAGAGTATCCAGCATTTCATATAAAATAATATCCCGCGTTTCTTCATACATACCCACAGGGTCTTCTGCGTTGTTAAATGCATATCTCAATTGGCTAAATACAGGGTAAATTCCTTCTGTGGCTTGGCGCAAGCTCATGGACTGGTGCATCATTCGGGTGATGGATGCCATGGCATACATTGGTGTTGAGGATGCTACGCCTATCAGCAAAACATTTCCCACAAGCAAGCAAAGCATTAGCCATCTATTTTTCCACATTTTACGAAAGAGAAAGCTTGTCACCTATGCCCCACCACCTTCTGCCCTGCTTCCAGCCCAGAAACCACCGTTGCAACCTGCGAAGTACCATAAGGCCCAAGGGTAATAAAACGCTGTCTAAATACACCATCGTCATATATGGTGACATAGGGCATACTTTCGTATATCGTCCGTCCTGATGATTGCTGAATTGCCCCACGATGAAGAATAATGCTTTCACCAAACATATTCCAAATGAGATTGACTTCTCTATTTCTGTGTTCCATCAGTGCGCGCCAGTCATTGTCAAGGGTTTGTATAATTTGTGTTAGTGTATTTGGCTCAAGGGGCTTGAGGAGGAAATCTGCATTGCCCTGCCTATGCCCTGTTGCAAATGGGTCACTTACCACTATCACATCAAATGTTGTATTGGCAAGGGTTGCGGAAAACACATCACCATATCTTATAATGTGCATATGAGGTGTCCTGACTGTCAACACAACAGATTCAGCTTCAGCAAGCACAACCATATTGCGCCCTTCCACTGGGCTTCCAATGCCTATTGCCGCAAGATTCATTACCACCCCGTCAAAGGGTGCGGTCATATATTCTGTGGCAAGCAATGTGGTTGTTTCTTGTATGCTTTGGCGCATATCATCCATTTGCCGTCTGGTATCAGATAAAAATTGCTCGTATCTTAATTCTTGAAGGGTAAGGTTTAATAAAAGCCTTTCCCGCTCGTTTGCAGGGGCGCGGTCAAATGCTATTTGCATTTCACTTATTTCCACTTGCCGTCGATTTTGTTCTGCCAGAAAGTCTGTTTCAAAACGATACAAGTCGTTTTGTGCATTGCGATGTTGTGCAAGAAACAGCTCTGACCCATCAAAAGTAGCAGACGCAAGAATATCCCCAGCCTGTACAAACTGTCCATTGGTGACATGAAATCCATCAAACTGTCTTTCTTGCCCTTCAAACATTAAATTTCTTTGTACAAGAAAACCTATATTCAAGTCCATACTACGTTCTTCGTACAATGTGCCTATGTTTACTGGTGCAATTTGCAGTAAGTTGACCACCCTTGCCGCTTGCTCAAAGTCCATGAGAACGCCCGCTTCAATGGCAGTTGCCATGGTGCTTACCTCGCTATTATCGCCATCGGTACACGCGGCCATGAAAAGTAAAAAAAATATAAGTATACCCAGCTTTTTGTACAGGTTGTTACCGAACAAGCACAACATCCCCTTCCTCTAGCCCTTCCAGAATTTCTACAAACGTATCTGAAACTGCGCCTGTACGGACGGGGGTTAAAATCCGTTCTCCGTCAATCATAAGATATACAAAATCATCAAATACGATACTTCGCATTGCATTGGACGGCACACGAAGGGCATTTTCTTGAAACTCCACTGAATATACAATGGAAGCATATGCACCCAAGGGCGGTAAAGTGCCGTCTGGCTGAGGCGTGATGTCAAAACGCCAGCGCATAGGGTATCTTCGCTGTTGGGCAATTGCCACTTCTTGCAGTGTCATTGGGGTATAGGTCAGTTGATAAGTCAGCCCGTTTATGCGGGCTTCAATGCGGGGTGCTGTCCTGACTTCCAGAGGTAAATCTTCACTCACATCTTCAACAAATAATCGGGTTTCATGATTGATATACATAAATATTTGATTTGCGTTGACATGCTCAAGACTTGCAAGATGTGTAATTGTGCCAGCAGACGGCGCACGAAGTTCTGTTCCTTCAATTTGAAGGCGAAGGGCGTTTAAATGACGATTGGCGTTGGCGATATCTAGTTCCCGCATTTGGGCAGATTGAATATTTGCAAGTTCCATATATTCTATCTCCACTAAAATATTTTCAGCATTTTGTATCGCTTGTGTTTCAAATGTTTGAGCAGCACGGTGCATTGCATCTTCATAATCAAGCCATTTGAGGGCTATTTCCAGTGCAGAAATTTCGTCAGCAATGACGGCGGCACGGTTCAGGTCTGCAATATGTTGTACTTGCTGTGTGATTTCTTCGTCAATATCACCTGTGTCAAGCCGCGCAAGCAGTTGACCTGCTTGTACAAACGCCCCTGGGAAAACATAAACATTTGCAATCTGCCCGCTGACTTCAAAAGATAAGGGTACAGATTCTACCCGCACAACGCCATGCCCTATAACCAGTTGCGCAACTGTACCCCATGTCACTTGGGCAGTATCAATGGTTGCGGCGGCAAACCCAATAGGCTCAAGCAAAGGCGGGCCATCTGTGACTTCAATGGCAGTGGATGTACAACCAGCAAGCACCATGACAAGTATTGCACCAATCATGACCAGTTTCATCATATGACCACCAGCTCCCCTGCGTCCAAGCCCTTTGTAACTTCTATAAGAAAGGGTGTCCTTAGTCCAAGCTCAACATACCGCACACTGCGTACACCATCTTCCAACACAAAAACAAAATACTGGTCGCCAGCACGGTGAATGGCATGGTGACTTACTGCAATTACGTCAAAAGCTTCCTCGAAAATAAAAGTGATACTACCCACAGTATTTGTATCAAACAACGCGGTATAGTCTTCCACAGGTTCAAACCAAACCCATGCAGGATTCAATGACGTGACAGATTCAGGAATCACTGCCCGCACTTCAAAGGTAAAATCAAAATTATCCAAAGCCATTTCAAATATCTGCCCAGGTTCAACATGGGCGGCTTGTTGGTGACGAATCCTAAAAAATGCATCATTCATGTCCATAATAATTGCCACAACACCTGCGGTATTGGAGCGTTGCCCCTCTACCATGCTCATTACATTTCTGGCTATACCGTTTATGGGTGCGCGTACAATTAAGTCTTCAAATTCTGCTGAAAAATACGCATGTTCAAGGCTCAGTAAATGCAACCGCTCTTGCAGCACTTCCCGCTGGATATTGTACCCTGTATCATCTATAGGGGTTTCTGTCAGTTCTGCCATGCGCAAACTATGATGGTGACGGTCGTTTAACTGTTGTAACTCTAATGCAAATCTTTCTTGTAATATCCGCAGTTCTTCTAGGGTTTCTTCCAGTTCAGGATTTTTTAAGGAAGCAATAATTTGCCCCTCAACCACTTCATCCCACTCTGAAATAAAAATACCTTCAATTTCAAGCCCTCCTTGGGGGAAATGTAATGTTTCCCGTGTTTCTGCGGCAAACACAGGTCTAATGGTTGAATATAAAATAACATCTGTGCGTTGAACTGTGGCAGTGCGCCATTGCACAGGGGCAGGCGGCGCAAACACAGGCAATGGTGGCAAATCTTGTACTACAGGCATTGCCGCACAACCTGTCACCAAGAGTAAAAATACCCCTAATAAAATCAGTTTTTTCATGACAATAACCTCAGCTGACGCGCCCAACTTCTTGGCATGATAATTTCCAAATCTTCGCCAAGGGCGGCGGTGATTCTAAGCCTTTCACCAGCGGGAAGGAAAATATCACCTGATTGGGGTACATCGGCTCTAATGTTGACGGCAGGATGAGGAACATACTCATACCGCGCCACACGTTCATATCGTGGCTGGACAGGTATCGGTCTTAGCAAGTCTTCAAACTCTACATACTGCCCCAAAATCTCTGACCAGCCAGGGGGGAAGAAATCACCAGGGTTAATCATTACACCATGGTTTACAAGCACATTTTCATAATGGCGCACCCATTCACCAGAACCATAGGTATGAAAACCTGCATGGGTGTCATGGCTATTGTTTGAAAGTACAAAATTGTTTCGGGTATTATTGTGAAGGGTTACAGTGCGCCCAGGGGTTAAAGTAATACGGTGAAGAGGCGCTTCTGTGGTTTCTTGTATACTAAGGTATGTGTTATTCCAAGATGATGGGAAAGCAATAGAAAGTGCTACCCCTTCTTGTGGCATGAGTGTCATACGGCGGGTGGCAGGCAAGAGATATTGTTCAGAAGTACCAACACCGTAATCCAACACCACCATTTGGGTTGCAGTGGTTCCCATTACAAAATCATAGTAAAAGTCACCGTTGATGGCTTCGTTTTGAATTAAAAACGGGCGATTGTAGCGGTTACGGTCAATGTTGTCAATCTGCAAAATATTGCCATAAGAAAGCATGTGGCGGTACAGTGCAGTTTCACTGCTTGTTTCAACGGTCAAACCATCCAGCGTGCGAGGAAAAACTAAAGTGGCTGAATCATCAGGGCTTGTAAACCGTGCCGACTGCCCTTCTTCTAGGGTAAAATAATCCCCAGCATTGATACGTCCAAAAGATAAAATATCACCGTCATTGTCATATAAAACGTAATCCAGCGTCACATCATCCGCTTGGGCATAAAATAAAAATGTGGCAGAATCATCACCGCTATTTTGCGCAAAAACAGATGTACCTTGTGTCATGACTTGCCTGTGCAACGGAGCAGTTGAGACTTGTGTAACATCCATGGCAGATATGTCTGGAATACTTACGGCAATATCTACCTGTGTTGACGTAATGGTCACGATTGCCCCAGCAGGTACAACAACAGACGCTTGAGGGGTAATCACATCTTCCACTTTGTTAAAAGTAATTTCATCATCATACAGCATGACATATTCAAAACCAAATACATTTTCATCATTTACACAACGCAAGAAAACGGTGTGAGGGCGCACCATGTCGTCATTGGTTATTTCCATAGACATGCCAAAAGGCAAGACCAAGTAAGCTGGAGTATCTGCGCTATCATCTATATCCAAATATTCCAGCCAATGATAGGGGAAGTACATTATTGCATATGAAAGAGGGGTGATTGTCATAGCTTGCCGTGCTGTCAATCTCAGTTCAAATCCTTCAACTTCATCATGGCTTATCACATGCCCGTCCCGCCCGCGAATGATGTATTCATAAGCAAACGGACTATATTCATCACCTGTGTAAAAACGCGGTACAAACGTAACATCTGTCAAAACCTCTATCATTTGTGAATGGTTTGGAAGCATTGCAATTTCAACCAATGCAGGGGTTGTGTGTGCGTATACATTCAATTGACGACCATGCCAGCGTGAGGGGAAATAAATAGAAGTTCCTTCTTCAGAAGAAACAGTCAAAGACCCGCCAGCCGTTATATTTAATTGAGGCGACCTTATTCCTCGCTCAAAATGAACCACTGTGCCTATACGATTGGTGGTGACAAAATCCAAATAAGTCAAGTTTGTGGTACGTACATGCAATGCTTCACTGTGGATATTTTCAATAACCACCCCATGATTGCCCACTGCTATTTCATGCAAGGCAAACCCTGAACGTGATGTAAGCTGTAGCCGAGCAGTATCAAAGGATATGGTCAGCGGTTCAAGGGGAGAAATTTCTACTGCGCCTGCACCATTGATAGAAAATTGACCTGCCGCATAACCAAATCGTGTCACTTCACCGTCCGTATCCCGTGCAACAATTTGATACCGCCCTGTGCCTGTCACACGTACATGAGAAATAACACGTGGGTCTATACCCACAAATTCATAAACATTGCCGACCTGTAAAGTACGGGATTGCTGGGCAGCCCATACAATACTAGGGGCAAACACCATCATTACAATGGTCGCCACTGTACATAAGAAAAATTTTTTAGTCACTAGGTTAGCCCTCCTTTTTTCTCTGGCGGCGTGAGTATTACCCGATTATCTTCATCTATGCTAATTATCAGGCGATTACCGTCAAGGTTCATCTTATCTAATAAATTACGGGGAATTTGAATGCGCCCTGCACGGTCTAATACAGCATACTCTATTTGCTCCCCTACAAAGTCGCCCATACCTGCAAGCCGTTCTGCATAGTTATTCATTATAAATTCACTGGAAGTTTTGCCATCACGAATGGCTACAACACGTTGTACTTTTTTTGCAATGTCTCGGTCATGGGTTACGATGACTATGGTTGTGCCAAGTTCCTTATTCACTGTGCGGAACATGTCTAAAATCGTGTCAGTTGTACGTGTGTCCACACTGCCTGTAGGTTCATCTGCAAGAAGGACGGCAGGATAATTTGCAAGAGACAGAGCAATGGCTACACGTTGCTGCTCACCACCAGACAGTTGATTGAGACGGTGCTTTGCCCGTTTGCCCATGCCTGTAAGCTCCAACAAATCCATAGCGCGGGATTTTTTATCTTTGACCTGACTTTTATTGTTTAATTGCATTGGCAGCATTACATTTTCTAAGGCGGTCAAGTAAGGGATAAGATTGCGGGCGTTATTTTGCCATATAAAACCTACTGTGGATGTTTTGTAACGCACCAAATCTTTTTCACGCATTTTAAACAAATCTTTACCGTCAACAAAAAGCTTACCTGCGGATGGTTTGTCCAAACCACCAATCATATTTAAAAGTGTAGACTTTCCACTTCCGCTGTTTCCGATGATTGCCATGACTTCACCGCGCTCTACAACAAGGTCAAGCCCTTGCAGTGCCAGTACTTCTATTTCTGATGTTTTATAAATTTTGACTAAGCCATCTGCTACGATAACATGCTTTTGCAGGTCATAATCCGTATGTTCAGAATGCATTAACTATCTCTCCATCTGCCAATTCATAAACCTTGTCTGCCACTTCCATCAGGTCAGGGTCATGGGTTGTCATGACTATTGTTGCGCCTTCGTAAGCGATTAAATCTTTGAAAATTTTTACAACTTGCAAAGCTGTATTGGTGTCAAGTTCTGCCGTGGGTTCGTCTGCAAAAATAATTTTGGGTCTGTGAGCAATCGCACGGGCAATGGCCACACGCTGTTGCTCTCCCCCAGAAAGTTGGGGCGGCATGTGGTGCATTCTTGGCGCAAGCCCAACTTTTTCAAGACAATACTCTGCCCGCGCTTTTCGTTCCCCTAGGAACGCACCACTAAGACGCAGGATAAATTCTACATTTTCATAGGCACTCATCATACTAACCAGTGCCACAGATTGAAAAATAAACCCTATGTCACGACGGCGCAAAAGGTCACGTTTTTTTGATGAAAGCTTTGTAATTGAAGTGCCTGAAAAAAGTATGTCTCCTTCTGTTGGATAATCTAACGCCCCCAGAGCGTTCATCAGTGTCGTTTTTCCACTGCCAGAGCGGCCTTTTAAAATAGTTAGTTTATTTTCAGCAATGGTTAAATCAAGCCCTTTTAACGCCCAAAACTGCCCTCCACCTACAGGAAACGCCCGCTTGATACCTTTGCCTTCCATTATGTACTTGCTCACTCCGCGATTCCTCCTATTGCATACAATTGGTAGAATTGCACAACTATACTTCGCAATAGAATATCACACACCGTCAAAATGCGCAATCACTTCTTTATGACAATTTCTTATGTGGGGGTTTAAGTGATATATAGACGTTAAAAATAAAAAAAAGCTGTCTCATAAAGACAGCTTTTTTTATTTTTAAACAGACACTTCCGTGCCTTTGGTGATAACCGCAGGTTTTTCTGCCGTACCAATCACCCTTACGCCATCGTGCAGGTTTACATCTTTGTCTATGATGGCGTATTCTACAACACAATTATTACCAATGCGTGTGCCTTCCATGATGATAGAATCGCTTATGACCGAGCCATCCCCTGTAAATACTTTTCTAAATATAACGCAGTTTTTTGCACTTCCGTTTAGAATTGCACCGTTGCCTACCAAGGCATTAACCACTTTTGCATTTGCATTGTACTTTGCAGGAGGTTCGTCTTTAGGTTTTGTTTTGGTATAGGGGGCAAAAGTTTCTCGAATCTCTTTGCTCAGAAAATCCATATTGCAATCAAAATAAGATGAAACAGTACCCACATTGCGCCAGTATCCTTCAAAACGATAACCGTAAATTTTTAAAACTTTACGATAGCGTGAGAATAAATCGCGCACAAGGTCATAACGTCCCTCTAATACAATTTCTTCAATTTTTTCAATCAGCAATTCCCGTTTAATTACATATACACCTATGGACGCTAGGTCAGACTGAGGCTCTAACGGTTTTTCTTCTAAGTCCGTAATGCGGTCGTTTTCATCCATTTCAATGACACCATACTGGGTAATGTCCTCATTGTCAGGGACACGGCGATAACCTATGGTGATGTCTGCACCTTTGCGTTCATGATAGGCAATCATATCTGTGTAATCCATTTTGTACACGCAATCGCCAGATGAAATGACGACATATGGCTCTTTACTTCGTCTTAAAAATGTCAAGTTTTGATAAATGGAATCGGCTGTGCCTCTAAACCACTGGGAATTGTCAATACTTAAATATGGAGAAAGTACAAATAAACCGCCTTGTTTGCTTCCCAAGTCCCACCACTTTGGGGAAGACAAATGGTCATGAAGTGAACGGGAATTGTATTGAGTGATTACCGCAATCTTATTCATGCCAGAGTTGGTCATGTTGCTTATCGGAAAGTCAACAGCACGATAACAACTGCCTACAGGCAATGCCGATGTGGCGCGGTTTCTTACAAGTGCGCCCATGCGTCCGCTTTTCCCCCCAGCTAAAACGATACCCAATGCTCTCATGCCCTCAATCCCTTCTCGTTCACTTGCTTTACGATACTTTGCCCGCTTTCAAGGCGACCATTTTCATAATCGCGGGGTTCTGTTCTTGCAAAAATTACACAGTTTTTGCCTATGGTCACATTGTCGGGAATGATGCTGAACTCGCCAATAACCGTAATACCTGTATCATAAAGGTCTGGCTTGTGAATATTTTTAATATTTTCACCATCACCAATTTTTGCATTCTCACCAATGGTAGTATGTTTGTCAATAATACAACGTTCGATGACTGTTCCCTTGCCGATATAGCATTCTTCCATAATAATAGAGTCACGCACAATCGCGCCTTCTTCTACAATCACATTAGTACCAAGTACTGAATTGTAGACTTTTCCGATAATTTCACTGCCTTCAGACACAAGACTGCCTTCAATTTCAGCATTTAAGCCTGTGTACATTGGCGGTTGATTAGCAGAATCTGTATAAATTTTATCAAAATCTTCATATAAATTAAACTCTGGCAAGGTCTGAATTAAGTCCATATTTGCCATCCAATAGGAATCAATTGTACCAACATCCCGCCAGTATCCTTCAAATTCATAAGCAAACATGCGCTTGCCTTCCTGTAAGAGCATTGGCAAAATATGTTTACCAAAATCGGAATCTGGGTGAATTTTGTGGTCACGCTCTAAGGCATCACGCAACACATCCCATTTGAAAATATATATGCCCATGTTGATAAAATTACTCTTAGGTTGGGCTGGTTTTTCTTCAAATTCATAAATGCGTTTATCTTCGTGGATATTCATGACACCAAAGCGACTGGCATCTTCCCATGGTACAGTCAGCGCGGCAATGCTAACGTCGCAATCATTTTTCTTGTGATATGCAAGCATTTTTGCATAATCCATTTTATATATGTGGTCACCGCCAAGAATCAATACGTATTCAGGGTTATTTTGCTCGATAAACTCTAAATTTTGATAAATGGCATCCCCTGTACCTGCAAACCATTCCCCGCCTGCGCGTTTTTCATGGGGGGAAAGAATCGTCACCCCACCTACTTGGCGGTCTAAATCCCATGGTGTGCCAATGCCTATGTGCTGGGTGAGGGTCAGCGGTTGATACTGTGTCACCACGCCCACCGTGTCCACGCCTGAGTTTACACAGTTTGACATGGGAAAATCAATAATGCGGTACTTTCCGCCAAATGGAACAGCGGGTTTTGCATTGCTGGATGTCAAAATACCCAGACGGCTCCCCTGTCCTCCCGCTAACAACATGGCAATCATTTCTTTCTTACGCATGTTTTGTACCCCCTTGAATTTAGTCATAGTACATTTATTATTATTTCACTAATTTACGATAGTGTCAAGACACAGTTTTCATAATTTTTGCTAATTTTCGCCTGTGGAAACCGATTAAAATATAGTAGAACTCACAAACAAAAAGAAGGAGATTTTGATGATGGGTAAGAGATTTAATCTAAATGGCGCGAAATCTGTACACTTTATAGGCATTGGTGGCATTAGTATGAGCGGTTTTGCAGAAATTTTAATGAATGCAGGGTTTTCCATCAGCGGTTCAGATGATAGGGCGACACCTATTACAGATAGGCTAGAAAACCTAGGTATTCCTATAAGCATTCCGACTGCTGCCAAAAATATTTCTGATGGCATTGACATGGTGGTGTACACCGCCGCCATTAAGCCTGACAATTCAGAATTTCGCGCCGCTTCTGAAAAAGGCATTCCCTTGGTAGAACGGGCTGCTTTTATTGGCATGATTCTGCCCGCCTATGAAAATGCTGTATGTATTGCAGGAACCCATGGAAAAACATCAACCACATCCATGGTGGCAGAAATTTGTATGGCGGCAGCCTTAGACCCTACAATTTCCATAGGCGGACATATGAACCGCGGCGGAATGAACTATCGCATTGGCAATTCCTCTTGCTTTGTCCTTGAAGCCTGCGAATACAGCAACAGCTTCCACCACTGGCATCCGCAAATAGGCGTTATTTTAAACATGGAACTTGACCATTTGGATTTTTTCAAGGACATTACAGACATTACGCAATCTTTTAGAAAGTTTGCCAAGAATATTCGCCCAAGCGGAACCCTTGTTATCGCTAATGATTTTGCAGAGTTTGAAACAATAATCCATGACTTACATTGTGAGGTGATAACCTTCGGCATGGAAAACGCCCGCTTTCATCCACGCAATATTTCCTATAAAAACGGCAACCCTTCTTTTGATGTAATGGATGGCGAAAATTATTTAGCTCATGTAGACCTACCCATGCCGGGTCAATATAATATGCTCAATGCCCTAGCCAGTTTTGCTGTGGCTTGCGCACTAGGCATTTCACCGAAAAAAACAGCTGACGCTTTAAATCATGTCAAAGGCATTAAACGAAGGTACGAGCATAAAGGCGTGTGGAAAGGCATAGATATAATAGACGATTATGCCCACCATCCTACAGAAATCCGTTCGTGTTTAGCCGCCGCAAAGTCTGCACGGGAAGGCACACAAGGGCGTGTGATATGTATTTTTCAACCCCACACGTACACCCGCACAAAAACTTTATTTGATGATTTCGCAAAATCTTTTACCCATGCAGACAAAATCATTTTAGTCCCCATTTTTGCCGCCCGTGAACCCCTTGACCCAAGCATTACATCAAACATGCTGGCTGAAGCCATTGATAAACACGGTAAAGAAGCCATAGGCGTAGACACTTTTGAAGAAGCAGAAGAAATTGCTCGGCGGGAATTGCAAGCAGGCGACCTGTTGATAACTATGGGTGCAGGGGACGCTTATAAGATAGGAGAAGCCTTACTTTCCATGTAGTTATCCACAATATCCACAAGTTTTCCGTGGGAAAAATGTTAAGAAATATTAAGAGATGTTAAATGACGAAAAAGCCAGTTTTTGCTGAACATTTTTAAAGAATCCAGCAATCACAGGCTTTTTCAGCTTTTTCCATAGTTTTCACCAAAAAAATGTGTATAAATAATGCTTGACAAATTCGTAACATCCCGCAAAGTGCGATAAAAGCTGACATTTCAGATAAAATCGTTATCCACAAAGTTATCCCCACAATCTACAGGATTTGTGGATAAGAAAAGGTATCAATTTCGCCTAAAATGAGATAGAATAATTGTCCAAGGAAAATGTCCACAGAGGCGAGGCTGAAATATGAATGCGCTAACAATGAACTTAGGCTACGAACGTACGACGTTAGATTTACCCACGTTGTTTATTGACCATTACATGACTGATTGCATACCTGTGTACCCATTGATTTACATATGGAGTTTGCGTCAGTTGCTTGATGGAAAGTCCACCTCTTTTGGGGAAATTGGCGAGCGTTTTCATTTGACAGAAAGCGATGTCATTAAAGCATGGCAACATTGGGAAGCCAAAGGGCTGGTAAAAATAGAGGACGCAACCCTTACATTTTTGCCAATACCAGCCCCTGCGTCCGCTATGCAAGATACCGCACCCATGCTTACACTTGTCGAACCAATTAAGCCAGAAAAACCAGAAGCTATCAGTATGTGTACCAAACCCCAATATACGGCCCAAGAGCTGGCGATTTATCGTACAGAAAGCCGCGATGTTGAACGCTTATTTGCTCGTGCTGAAAAAACCCTTGGCAAACTTTTGTCTTACAATGACATGAATATTATTTTCGGCTTCCATGACTGGCTTCGTTTGCCTACAGATGTCATAGAGTATCTGCTCACTTACTGCGCCGATAATGACCACAGAAACCTGCGCTATATCGAAAAATGTGCCTTAGATTGGGCAGATAATCATATTAACGACCTAGAAAAAGCTTTAACATATGTACAAAATTTTGACCGTGGATACCGCACCATTTTGCAATACATGGGCATATGCGGTTATCCAACCCCAAGCCAAAAGAAATTTATGGATAGATGGGTCAACGAATGGCAAATGTCTATAGAGATGATTCAAGAGGCTTGCGACCGTTCAACTGCCCAGGCTAACAAGCCTAAATTTGCGTATGTGGATAAAGTTTTGGCAGCATGGCATGAAAAGGGTATCACCTCTTTAGACGCAGCGCAAAAAGAAGATATTGACTTTAATAAGACGCGCTCAAAAGCAAAAGCCCCTGCTTCGTCAAAGCCCCGCACAAATCGCTTTATAAATTTCAACCAGCGTGAAAATGATTATGCAATGTATGAAAAACTAGAGCGTGCCTACCGTGAACAGAAATATAAGGTGAGCGAGTGAGAAACAAAAGAATCTATCATAATATCATGAGGGAATACGAAACTGCCAGAAGCCAAGCAGAAGCTTTACTTGCCGAACGCAAAGCCATCGCATATGAAAGTATCCCCCGACTGGCAGAAATCGAAAAATCTTTAGGAATGTTGGGAGTAAATTTAGCAAAGTTTGCTTTAGCCGGTGATGCCAATGCCCTTAAAAAAGCCCGTGAGTTATCTGCGCACTTAAAGGAAGAACAACAGGTTTTACTTGCGAAAAATGGATTCAGTGACGGACTTGTACCCTTTTACAAGTGCAAGCAATGTGCTGACACAGGTTATATTCATACTACATCCACCAGTTCAGCCATCATGTGTGCATGTCTTAAACAGCGGTTCATTGACGAATACTATAATTTATCGAATATGAAAGCAGTCTTGAAGGATGAAAACTTTGACACCTTTGATATTCGATTGTTTAGCACACAGCTTATTGAGTCCGAAGGGCTTTCGCCGCGCAAAAATATGGAAGAGATTTGCCGAGATACGACTGCTTTTGTACAAAATTTCGGTAAGGTATTTGTAAACCTTCTTCTATATGGCGAAACAGGGCTGGGAAAAACTTTTATCTGTCATTGCATTGCTAAAGATTTACTAGATAATGGGCATACTGTGTTGTACCTCACAGCACCGCGTTTATGTAAATTTATCGAAGACTATCGCTTTAACCGTGAATCACTGCATGAACCCCATGAGATGATGGAAGCCATTGATGATGCAGACTTGCTTATTCTTGATGATTTAGGCACAGAAATTTCTACAGTCATTACATCTGCCGCACTTTTTGACATCATCAATCAGCGGCTCATCACACGCAAGCCCACCGTCATTTCTACAAACTTATCATCTAACGGACTGGTATCCCAATACTCAGAACGTATTGTTTCACGATTTTTAGGCAATTATGAAATGATTAAATTTTTTGGTGATGATATTCGTGTGAAGAAAAAATATACTGGATTACGTATATCTTAGAAAATATCAGGAGTGGATTGACTATGAGTGAAAAACTTAGAATACTGAAAATGTTAGAAAACGGGCAAATTTCTGCCACAGATGCCGCACAATTATTACAAGCTGTAGATGGAGGTGGCGCAACACCCCCTACCCCTGCGCCTTTTTCACCCCCGCCAGCTTCATTTTCACCGCCTCCGCCAACCCATCACCATGCGCCGCCCCCACCACCACGTCCAACCACTGGACGATATGAAGGATATGCCCCAAATAATAGCGGTCGTCCTACGCCCCCCCCAAGTACCCATTCAAGCATGGACGATTTAGGGCGTAAATTTGAAAGTTTTGCAAGAGATATGGCACCTAAAGCGCAAAAATTTATGGAAAACATTGCTGACAAAATTGACGGTGCGGCAAGCAAAATTTCATCAGAATTTACCGGCAGCCGCCCTGCATACCCAATACCCCCCCATGGACAAGCGCACCGCCCGCATACTGCACCAAGACCATCCGCGCCCACCCCTGGGGGTACAGTTGAAAAGAGCATAGAAATGCCAGTAGAAACGGGTGGATATAATGAACTTAGTCTTGCCGGTATCAATGGTGAAATTCGTATAAAGGGCTACAATGGCGATAAAATTACAGCCCGTTTGGTGTATCGTGCAAGTAAAGCCAGTGCGGCTCATATCGAAATGGTTAAACTTGGCGGCAAGTATTTCTTAAAATATGAGCCAGATGATTTCCAACTTGTCAGCATTGACGCTTTTGTTCCGGAAAGAGCCTTTAGTGTCATTAAAGTAGATGGAGTTAATTGTCAATTAGACTGTGCTTCTCTCGCCGCCAATGAAATGCGATTCTCAAACGCCAACGGAACAACCCGCCTTACAGGGCTTTCTGCAAGCAACATTGTTGCAGAATCCAGCGGCGGTAATTTCTCCGTGTCCAATATTTCAGCCGCCAGTGCAACCATTGAAAACCTCAATGGCACAATGGATACAGATGAATTAGACATTGCCAATTTAAAACTTTCCAATTACAACAGCCCGCTGTCTATCATCATGTCTAAATTTGCCCGACATGAAGAATATATCTGGAGCGTAGAAACAGGCAATGCAAAGCTAAGTATAAATCTGCCCACCATGCCAGACCTTGGCTACCACATTAAAGCCCACGCCGCCATGAGCCAAATAAAACTTGGGCTTACAGGCTTACAATTTTTAATCAACGAACCCTCTCTGGTAGAAGCAAGAAGCATCCATTTCGACACTGCCGTCAAGAAAATAAAAATGGCTGTGGAAACTTCCAATGCACCGTTGGTCATTAACTAGATAAATTAAACATAAAAAAAGCTTCTGAAGCGCGCAACTTCAGAAGCCTTTTTTATTGCTTACATATAGGGTTGTAAAGCTATCATCACTTCCGAAAGCCCTTGGATAATACCATGGGTCACTGGTGAGTTCGCTACCTTATACACTACAGAGCCTGCTTTGGCAATGGTTGAGCCGACTGTAATGACATCACTTAATACAGACATTAGTTTAAGTGATTTTTCTTTGGCAGATTGCTCATCTTTTTTATCTATTGCATGACGAAGTTCTTTTATTGCCGTCAGAAGTTCATCATTTCCAATATTGTCTATTGCATCTTTATTGGTATCTAAAAACGACTGCACTTTCTCAAATTGTTCTATTTGCAAAGTGGTAGATTTCTCTAATGCTGTGGTCGTTTTCTCTAATCGGCTTAACAAGCCTGATGATGTTGCATCAAGCAGCTCTACCATTGCTCTCATTTTCCGCAACAATTCATTAACATCGCCATGCTGTTTAAGCTTATTACGTTGTTCATTGATGGTATTCTCAAGGATTTCTCTTGTAAGTTGAGGATTGTAAAACTTTAGCACCTCTACTAATGGGACATGTTCGCCTAATTCATAAATGAAGTCAGTTGCATTACCAAGTTTCATCATATGAAGCGCTCTATTATAGTCAATCAATACCTTGTCTCCATTGGTATGATGATATTCAATATACTCTTTGGGAGTTAACTTTATCCTTTTTTGTATGTCCCCCAATTGAAGGCGTATATGGGATAGGTGCGAAGTCACCGCGTCGCTTTCTCCTTCCACATATATTTGCAACTCATTACTATTCTTGCCAAAGCGCACTAAGGCTTTAAACTTATGGTTTTGCTTATCTTCTAAAAAGCACCCTCTTACCCATGTATATTTAGGATTTATGTGCCGCTCCATGCGCACTACAAATTGATACAGTATGGCGGTAGGCAATGACTCGCCATAATCAATTTTAAAGTGTACAGCCTTATTGTAATCAATGGGTATTTCTTCAGGTTCATTCTTTTGGGCAAGCATAGGTATAAACTCTGTATTATCTACTGTAAAGGATAATTCAAAGTCCCGCATCATGCCTAAAATAAAATCTTTTTCTATATTATTATATTTCGCATTTTCCCCCTCTTCAGTGGTTAGAATTTCTTTCACTAAGCCGTGAGGTAAAAATCCATTTTTATCTTGGGATTTTTTAGATGTAATGATTTTATATATACCATTGGTAATCCATTCTGGACGAAGTACTTTAAATTCGTCTACAGCCCCTATGAGGTTTTTGCTTTTATAGTTAAAGCATACACCCAAGTCATTGAGCCACTCCAATAATATTTTTTGATTAAACGGATTCGTTATGCCTTCGTTATTGCAGTATTGTCCAAACTGACTTTCATCAATGTAGTTTACATTGTCCTGCATTTCTGTTAATGCTTTTTTGATTCTCGCCCAACGGGCTGGGAAACGCTTGTTATAGGCTTTTGTATTTTTTATGAACTCCAGAAAATCTGATTTGAATTTATCAAAATTTTCACCACTCTCACATGAAATATTGCTGAAATACAGTTGTGGGAAATGCTTTTTATATTCTCTTCTATAATGAACTTCATCAACGCCCCTAGCACCAGGTTGATCCATTTTGTTCATAACCACCATGACTGGTGAATCTTTACCATATTGTTTTACAAGGTCAAGCCATTTTTCAGGCCGCTCGTCCCGCCGCCCGTCTAGTACGACAATATATAAACATCGTTCACTAAGGAAAAATTCATGCATAGAGTGCATGATTTCTTGCCCACCAAAGTCCCAGAAGTTTACTGTAGTGGTACGCGGGCCTTTTTCGTCAATGATTTCAAAATCATGCTTTTCAATGAGAATACCCTTTGTTCCACCAGAAATTTTTTCAAACTCACCTGTTATCAATCTTCTGATGATGCTTGTCTTCCCTGCATCGCCATTGCCTATAAAAATAACCCGCGTTTCATTTAACAAAATTGGCTGTTCTTTTTCCAGCTCATTATAATATTCTTCAATATGTTTACGGTCTTTTGAGAACATATTTGCATCCATTTCTTGAAGTTGTAGGTCGTACATTAAAATACCAGATTCTTCATATGTCAAAGCATCATTATTCCTTATAAAAGGAAGTCCTAAATTGAGTATTTCTTTTGGTATTGATTCAAATACATTATATGATAAATCAAGATGTTTTATACTTTTTAGCCCAAGGACGGCAGAAGGAAATGTGTCCATTTTACTGGGACTCATATAGAGTACCTCAAGTTTTTTAAGTTTTGATATTTCATGAGGGATGGTTTTTATTTCTGTTTGTGAGATAAAAAGTTTGATTAGATTGGTCAAGTGGAAAACAGGACTTGGCAGGTTTGCTATATTGGTTCTGATTAAAGAAAGTTCGGTTAAATTTGTTAATTTACTTATGGATTTTGGTAAGTCTGTAAAATCGTTTTCCCATAAGTAAAGTATTTTAAGATTGGTGAGATTGCCTATAGCATCCGGCAGTTCACTTAGCTGATTTTGACTTAAAGCAAGGTATTCAAGATTTTTTAGATTGCATACACATTCAGGAACGCGTTTAAGCCCCACTCTTTGTATAGTCAGCGAAGTAAGCCTTTTGCAATGCCCTAGAAATTCCAAATCATTGCCCAGTGGAATCCCAAAAAATTCAAGGATTTTAATATTTTTAAAGTATTTAAAATACGGTTTTAATATTTCAATTTTATCACGCACACGCATATATTCAATTTCATTATGCTTGACTTCTACAGACACATCTTCGACCATCGGCTCAACAATTTCTGTATCCACATCACGTAAACTGCTACCGATTCTAATTTTTAACCCTGTTTCTGCTTTAATTTTTTCAATCACTTCAAATCCATTCATTGTATTCCTCCTGTATACACATATTTACAAGCTAACTATACTACATTTCGGAAATGTATACAACAAAAAAAACAACCCGCACCAAAAATGCGGGTTAAAACGACATATTGCACACGGCATGAATCGAACATGCGACCTACCGCTTAGGAGGCGGTTGCTCTATCCCCTGAGCTACGTATGCGATTTTTTATAGTTTATATTCTACAATAAAAACGCTGGTTTTTCAACCAGCGTTTTCTGTTTCGGCAGGCGGTATATCTACTGGGGTGTGAAAGTAATCAATAATGCCCAAATAGATACTCCATGCGATTTTTTCTTGGTAAGCATCATCGATTAAGCGACTACGTTCGCCAGGGTTGGTTAAGAATCCGCATTCTACCAAGACGGCAGGCATTTCTGTTTGTTTGAGTACAAAGTAATTGTCGTTTGACTTGGCTTTAAATTTGTTACCAGGGTCTGCAAATTCACGCAAGCGACCTTGTATGGCGGTGGCAAGTCTTTGACTATTACCTGATTCATCAAAATAAAATGCTTGGGCACCATGCACTTTTTTACTGGCAAATGCATTTTGGTGTATGCTAACAAAAATATCTGCATGGCTAGCGTTGGCAATAACACGCCGTACATGCATGTCGCCAGATTTATTTGATGCCAAGTCAGAATCATCTAAACGGGTGATAATGACTGTTGCGCCACCTTGCTCTAAGAAAGTTTGTAATTTTTGGGAGATACTTAGATTGATATGTTTTTCTTCAACTTTGTTTTGTACCATGCCCGGGTCCCAACCTCCATGCCCTGCATCTAAAACAATGACACGATTAGAAAGAGGCATTGGGGCAGCTGCTTCAACTTTTGTATCATTTGTGCAAATTGCAAGCAATGTCAGCAGTGCAATTTTTATTGTAATTCTTAATACATCCATATAAAAAACCGCCTTTTACTTATAGTCAATGACTATGTTGTACAAAGCGGGATTTTTTTATTCATCAATTTTTAAACATGACCAAATTTTAGCAAATACTTGATTTGAAGATTTGCCTACAGCATCAATAATCACTACGTTGTCAATCGCTTTCAAGCGTTCAAATGCCGCAAAATACCGTTCACGCATTTGCTCTAAACGGGTTAATGTTTCATAAATACTGACTTTTGAGCGTCTGGAGGTTATCCTGCACATACATTCAGAGGGAGGAATATCAAGGAAAAAAATAATATCTGGTCGTCTAATCGGCGCAGTCATGACAGCTTGATTATATGCAATCACACGCTCCATTGCCGCAGGGTTTTTGCCTTGATAGGCTATGTTTGAATAATAGTATCGGTCGCAAATCACATAATCACCCCTATCAAGTCTTGGGGCAATCTCTTCATGATAATGTTGATATCTGTCTGCGGCAAAAAGTAATGCAAGGGTTTCATCTTCTAAAAAGAATTTCCCCCTAGTGACTGCCCGCGCCTGTTTTCCCACAGAACCTTGGCTGGGCTGACATGTGTGAAAATTGGGGATTTTTAAATCACTAAGTTTTTTTGCAAGTTTTCTTGATTGTGTAGATTTTCCACTGCCGTCCAAACCCTCCAGCACAATAAACCGTGGTGTCATATAAACTTCCTCTCCACTTACAGTATTCTCAAAAAATGCCTCTTCCGTTAAACAGAAGAGGCATTAAAAGGTTTCGGTTATTCGATGAATCTTTGTTACTGTCAATGCATACTGCTATATTTCATATCGGTGTAGATTGACAGAGCTTCATCCAAACCTAGAACTAGGCGCGGCTAACGTTAGCGGCTTGTGGGCCTTTTGCACCTTGTACTACTTCAAACTGAACTTCTTGACCCTCTTCAAGGGTTTTAAAGCCTTCGGTTTGGATAGCGGAGAAATGTACGAATACATCATCTTCGCCTTGGATAGAGATAAACCCGTATCCTTTTTCGGCATTGAACCATTTTACTGTGCCTGTTTTCATGAAGCTAATCCTCCTACCCGGTATATAAGCCGGACTTTAAAAATAAGGGGCGTCCTTATGTGGACGAGTTACGTTGCAAATTATACCACGTACTCCAAGATATTGTCAATCCTTTTGCAATTTATTCTTTTGTACGATATTATACATGTAGACATTTTCTTAGGATGGGGGATTTCTTATGTACGCACATAAAAAAATCTTTGCACTGCTTTTAACACTTATCATGGTGATTGGAATAATGCCCGTTCACATCATGGGTTCGCCCCTTGTGGCTGTGCCTGAAGGCAGGGTTGCTTATGTTTCGGCAGGCGGCAACAGTACCTTTGCCATTATGGAAGACGGAAGCCTTTGGGCTTGGGGTAATAATAATTTAGGGGGACTTCCTGCAGGCAGACTTGGGCTTGGCGGCACATATACTGACGGACAGTTCAATCTGCCAACACGGGTTGGCAATAGTTATGATTGGTACAGCGTTTCGGCAGGATATATGCATACGATTGCTATGCAAACAGATGGCTCTCTTTGGGGCTGGGGGATGAACTTATTTGGTAGAGTTGGCACCGGAGCGACTATGGGTACGGGTTCAATTCACGCAAGTCCAGCGCGTATCGGTAACGGCTATTGGCTTGCGGCAGCGGCAGGCGGAGATTTTACAATTGCAATAGCCGATGATGGAACTTTGTGGGCATGGGGTAGCAATCAATCAGGTCAACTTGGTCAAGGCGGCGGTGCAAGTGCAAGTCTTATACCTTTGCAACCTATGACTATCTATTCTGATTGGGTATATGTTGCAGCTGGTTCTAGCTACGCCCTTGCGGTTCGTGCCAATGGAGAAGTTTGGGGATTTGGTGAGAATGTTCAAAATCAACTGGCTGAAACTACTTTTTCTGCACCTCAAAATGGAAGGTCTGTAAATTTACCATCACATCTTTACGATGGCGACAACTTTGCACGGGTTTTTGCAGGCGGTGGATTTGATGCAAATACGACTTTTGAAACCACAAGTTCATCATGGGGTATAAAAAATGATGGTACACTTTGGTTTTGGGGTTATTTACATGTGGAAAATCGTACGTTGCCAAGTGCTAGTGCAGATGACCCAAATGTGCCAAACCAAATGCGTGATACATCTGTTATTGGTAGCGGACTCACGTGGGAAGATGTTGCCATAGGCACACCATTTGGTACAACGGCTCGGGCGCATGTTTTGGCCATTGACAATGCTGGGCAACTTTTTGCTGGAGGTAATGGCGCAGAAGGTCGCCTTGGACGGGGCAATACGACATCAACGAATCACCTTGAGCGTGTTGGTACGGACTCTGATTGGATTATGGTGTCCGCTGGAAGCAGTCATTCCATGGGCATTAGGCGAGACGGAAGCCTTTGGGGATGGGGTAGAAACACCGAAGGTCAACTTGGTGATGGAACGACCACCAATCGGCTAGTACCGGTAGAAATCATAGGAGGTGTACCCATGGCATCGATTACATCCATTACACCCACTGCGGCTACAGCTACTTTTTTTGAAAATATCCCAGTAGCAGGTGTGTCACACCAATATGCAGAATTTAATGTTGCTGGTGAAAACTTAGACTTACTTGCTATTGATAATTTTATAACAGCCCCTAATCCAGGTGCATGGCTTTCACCTGCCAACAATTGGCAAAACTACGCCGACTTTGTTGCTAATCCAACAGGCACAAGTGCTGTATTTACCATTCCTTACGAAATACTCCCCAATACTGGGGCGCAACGGGGGCCAGTATATTTTAGAATTACCTATGATTTAGGCATACATGGGACAAATGGTGGTAGTGTAGGCGAATTACGCGTAATACAACGTGCTTTTGAGCCTGAACTCCCCCCCACCATCACTTCAATTGTACCTACTGCTACAACTTTAACTGCCCTTGAAGACATTGTTATAAATGGCGCAACCATTCATGCCCAGTTCCTTATCGAAGGTGCAAATTTTACTGCATCAAATATGACCGCTGGTGATTTCATTCTTACAGGGCTTCCCATTTGGGTCACTGCGGGGATATCTTCAATAAGTATCCAATCCGCCACAATTGCACATCTTACCGTACAATTGACTGTATCAAACAATGACACAGGGACAACCCGCGAAGCACTCCATGTCATCGTTAGCAATGCAATAACCCCTACTGTTGACAGTGGGCAATTTCCAGTTAGTCAAACTGCCGACCCTACCCCAGTGACGTACACGGTTACTATTGTAAATAACCCTGCTGGCACAATGACTGGGCAAAGCGGTGCAGGGGCTTATGAGGCAGGTGCAACAGTCCACTTAGTTGCTGGTACAAGAACAGGTTACAACTTCGTCAGCTGGACATCCACACCAAACATTATAAGCACAAATCA
This sequence comes from Defluviitaleaceae bacterium, assembly GCA_009780315.1. GTDB lineage: Bacteria > Bacillota > Clostridia > Lachnospirales > WQUN01 > WRAH01. The sequence goes on along the minus strand of WRAH01000022.1, from coordinate 8,835 downwards.
ACCCAATGCCAGCTTCACTATGCCGAGCAACAATGTCACCGTAACCGCAAACTGGACAGCAATCCCACAGACAGTGCATAGAGTCACTAACATCTCATTATCTCCCTTGCACTGGCAGACAAATACCGTATTTCCGTTAAACTATCATACAGCCATAAGCACTTCTCACCCTTCAACGGCAGGTGATTTTACAATTACTTGGTCTATACCTAGCAATCAGCCCTTTAACCCAGCAACAGGGGTTACACTTGCAGGTGATTCATTAAATGCAACTGGTTCAGGTGCAGTCCGCGTACTAGCAACCATTCCAAACGGACTAGGTGCTGGTGAAGATTTTACCCGTGATTTTGTTATCACATTTTCTTCTGAAATCATTAACGTTTCTATAGAAGGGCTTGAAAATCTGTTCACAGGGCAAGAAACCAATGGGCGTGTTTTGTTTACATTGGCAAATGGAGTTTTTGCTGATGAAATTACGCCAAATGATTTTACAATTGGCAGACTGCCTTTTGGATTGCGTGCAGGTGAAGCCACGCGCATTAGTGACACAGTAGTAGCTGTACCCATTTATGGTGCGCCCAGTCGAACTTCACATGATGAAAATGAAACGTATCTACTCTTTGCGCCTACCACCATTCCGCCACGAAACATCCGCAATAGCAATTTCCCTGTAGGTGTTAACGGCAGGGATACATTGCTGGTTGGCCCTGTGGGCAACAGCGCAGTTGCCATGACGGGTTCTATCATTTTCGACTTGAATCCATCTGGGGAACTACATCGTGATGTTCACATTGGCATGGATTTACGCCAAGCACTCCGCGGTGTGTTCTATGGCAGTGTTGAACTAGAGGATGGTGTGGACTTCACACGCTCTGGCAGCAATTTTACAATTCACAGGTCTTTTCTTTCCCGTTTACCCGAAGGTGCGTGGGATTTAACATTTGAAATGCGAATTGGCGCAAATCCTACAGTTGCAATGATTATTATTGACACAACGAATGATTTAGCGATTATTGAACCACCTGTTGACCCAGGCCCTGCACCCATGCCGCCGCCAATGCTTCCACAGCCTGATATGAATTTCATGTACTTGACTGGAAATGTAGCTATTGATGTCAATACACTCCCATGGGATATTGGGCTGGCACGTGTAAACCCTAGTGTCATGGGCGGCCAAGCAACTTTAACCGTACGCGCCCATGTATTAGATTATTTATCTTGGAGAATGCCTAATCAAGGTTTTGAAGCCCATACACATTTAGCACGTTTAAACATTCCTACAGATGTCTTAGATATGATTTTGGGCGGAAGGTCAGCAATTATCAATAGCGGACTGCTTTACGACCAAGTCGATGTGCGTTTTAGCTTGATTGATAGAAGTGATGTAGAAGCCCATAACAATATGTTCCACTCAGTTTATCCATACGGACAAATTTTAAGTCCGTTAGTAGAACTTCGTGTAGAGTTTATCAATGCTGTAACTGATGAAGTTTTCTTCACTGCACAAGAATTTACCCGTCCAATGGACATGACCTTTGTTATCATGGGCACAGGGTCACATATTCGCCCCGGGGGAATGTTTTTTCATCCCCAGCGGATTGAATTTGCCCCTTATCGTGCATTCACTGCCAATGAAATCACTACACGTTCGATTTTCACAGGTGTTCACGGCATCGTGCATAACAATGCATTTTTTGAGGATATTCCACGCCATCACTGGGGCTTTGAACAAGCTTACACTGCCGCATATTCTGCACTTGTAGCCAATGTTGGCAATTTGAATTTTAATGCAGTGACCACCCGTGGCGAGTTTGTTCAATTGTTAGCCAATGCATTACAATTACCCCGTGCCGCTGTTGCAACATCAGGCTTTGCAGATATTCCACAAGGTCATGCTTTTTATGATGGCATAAGCCGAGCCAATCATGCAGGGCTTTTAGGCCTATGGGATAGTGATAATTTTTCACCCAATACACCAATTTCCCGACAAGAAATGGCTGCCATTGTTGGCACTGCCACAAGCCTTGGCACACCTGTACGTCAAGCAGAGTTTGTTTCTATTAGCGGCGCGTTCTTAGATTCAGCCCAGTTCAGCGGACATCACTTGCCAGCTATACAACAGGCAATGAATTTTAGCATTGTTTCGGGGCATCCAGATTCAACTTTCCGCCCATTAGAGTCTGCAACTAGAATTGAAGCATTAGAAGCTGTAATAAATCTTGCACGGGTTATGGGGTTGTTAGATTAAATTTTCTTTACATTTTCGGAACAAAAGATAAAGTCATACGTTTTAATAAACGTATAGAGCGCGTAAGCCTCTCATGCAGGAGGTATAAGATATGACTTGTGATGATATTCGGGGATTATTTTCTGAATTTTATGACGATGGGGAAGCGGATGAATACCTTATCCAGCATTTGCAAGAATGTTCTGGTTGTGCGGCAGAGTATAGGGCATTTAAACGCTTAATGATTGATGTGCAAAATTTGCCCGCGCCAGAACTTCCCCATAATTTTCATGAAAGTTTAATGGCAAGGGTACGTAAACATGCTAGAAAAAATGGTCAAATTTCACCCAAACAACGTCCTGCTTGGGTGAAATTTGTACTCGCTGCCGCAGTCGTTTTATGGGCTGTAGCATGGGTTTCTAGTGGAATTATATTTGATAATATGAATCAGCCCACCGTCTATGATGGATGGATTATGCCCATAATCCATGTGGATGAAGTAGATGATGGCTTTGAACCCTTTGTTAGCATAGAATCCATTGGCGAAGACCTTTTTCCAGCCCCACGTGGATTACTTGAACCTATGCCGCTGACGGATATTGAGCCGATTCAAGCCGTAGAACCTGATATTTTAATAAGTTACACCCCACGTTTATGGTTATTTGTAACCATTGGCGCAATACCGTTTATTGCGTGGATTGTCATTGTATTATTAAGGAAGAAGTTGTGAGCATATGCCCCTTGATGGAAAAACCCTAGCAGGAATTATTAGTGAACTATCAGTCTTAGAAGGCGGGAGGGTGGATAAAATCACCCAGCCAGAGCCTGATGAGATTTTTTTAAGTATCCGTGCCAAAGGTGCAAATCATAAATTGATGTTGACCACAACAGCCAGTGCGCCGCGTATAAATTTCACATTACAAAGTAAAATTAGCCCATTACAAGCCCCTATGTTTTGTATGGTGTTGCGTAAGCATATCAGTAGCGGGCGGATTTTAAGCATTTGCCAACCTGATTTTGAGCGTATTGTAGAATTTCAAATCGAGGCATTAGATGAAATGGGCGATAAGTCAGTCAAGACATTGATTATTGAAATCATGGGCAAACATAGTAATATCATATTAGTCAATGGGAATGGCAAAGTATTGGACGCGATTAAACATATTCCACCTTCTGTAAGTTCTGTGCGTACAATTTTACCCGGGGCAATATATACCCGCCCACCTGCCGGAGAAAAGTCTAATCCTTTCGCTATGGATTTTAACAGTTTTTTTGATAAAATTTCTCATGCAGAAAATTTAAAAATTCAACAAGCCATTTTTCAAAAATATAATGGAATCAGCCCTATATTAGCCAGTGAAATTTGTTTTCGTGCAGAAATTCATCCTGATGTACGCGCATCAGACATTTCAGAAACAAATGCAACCAGTTTATATAAGGCTTTTTTTGATATTTTACAAGCAGATACCAATGCTTTTATTTACTGGGATGCAAAAGACAAAGCGGTAGACTTTGCAGTTATACCTCTTTCAATGTACAGTCATCACCGTGCAGAAAACTTTGCGTCTCCATCGGCTATGCTTGAGTCCTATTATTCCAAACGTGATGAAACCTATAGAATCAGCCAAAAAACCGCAGACCTTCGTAAGCTCATTACAACCCATCACGACCGTGGGGAAAAGAAAGCCCGCGTATACGATAAAACTTTAAAAGAAATAGAAAATCGTGATGACCTGCGTATCAAAGGTGAACTTTTAACGGCATATTTATATATGATAGAAAGTGGCGCAAAAACATTCACGGCACAAAATTTTTATGCAGAAAATACCCCCATGGAAATTACTTTAGACCCAGCATTAACTCCATCAGAAAACGCACAAAAATACTTTAAAAAATATAACAAACAAAAACGTACCTTCACCGCCCTACAAGCACAGATGGCTAAAAACAACGAAGAATTAGCCTATTTGGAAAGTGTACTGGTTGCCATGGATACAACCATTACAGATGAAGCAGACATTGCAGAAATCCGCGCAGAACTAGCCGAGCAAGGCTTTGCAAAACGCAAGCATCTTAACAAAAACACAAAAAATAAAAAAGCAACAGCAAAAGCAACGCCCTTAAAGTACACATCATCTGATGGTTTTGATATTTATGTAGGAAAGAACAATACGCAAAACGATTATTTGACGCTAAAATTTGCCCGTGCCAATGACATCTGGATGCATACAAAAGATATTCCTGGTTCACATGTTGTTATATTAACCGCGGGACGGGAACCCACCCCCACCGCTATCATGGAAGGTGCTAATCTTGCCGCATTTCATAGCCGCGCCCGTGGCGGCAGTAACGTGCCTGTAGATTATGTCATTCGCAAGCATGTACGCAAGCCCACAGGTGCAAAACCTGGTTATGTCATTTACGACTTTCATAATACTGTTTATGTCACACCAAAAGAGCCTTCATAAAATCCCACGCTTGGACATATATATCCTTTAGGCAGTCGCGAAAGGATGGATAGGTAATGGGAGATTTAAATTATAAATTACCAGAATACTTTGGAATTAAAGGTGTACGTGCAACAAAGGAACGAGGTTATTTTCTATGTAAAACATCGGATGGCTTCGTTAAAATACATAAAACATCCAATGACCCAAGGGATATTATCGCCCTTTATGAATTACAAAAACAACTTATAGCATCAGGATTTTCTCAAACAGATTTGATTCTGGAAACGCCTCAAGGCGCGCCTTTCTTACAGCTTGGGCGTGATATTTTTATTGCATCACGTCATATAGCAGGGCAAGAACTTGACTTAAACAATAAAAATGATATCGCTCTTGCACTGGAAAGCCTCGCAAAATTTCATACTGCTGCACGTGGTATCTGGCAAAAGGGCGCACCTGCACCGTCTTTAGCCGAGGCATTTATGAAGCAAACATCGGCACTTACCCAAGTGATAAAGCAAGTAAACCGCCGTCCACGCATGTCCGATTTTGATATGTTGCTTATTAAAAATGCACAATTTTATTCCGACCTTGCAAATACTGCCCTTCATGCGCTCAATCAAACCAATTATGCCGCCCTCCACGCCAACGCATTAGAAAGCGGACACATTTGCCATAATGTGATAAAAGAAGAAAGCCTCCCAATATTTCAGGAGACTTGCTACATATTAAACCTATCCGAAGCAACAATTAACCTACAGCTTGCCGATTTGGAGAGCTTTATAAGACGTTACGCCCGCCGCAGTAATCAAGCAATACCTATCGGGCAGCTTGTAGAGCTTTATAATAAATTTGCACCCCTGCCATCTACTGCAATTTACATCTTACATGCCCAACTATCCTACCCATGGCTATTTATGAAGCTCGTTTCTCAGTATTACAGCAAAAAACGAAATTTCACACCCATAGCAATAGAGTCCCGCATGACAGAAATCCTAGAGGTACAGGAAAATTACACAAGGTACATCAATGAACTTATTTGAATCTTTCCTTAACCTTCAATTTATCAAGGGCAACAGCTAAGATAAAGAAAATCACAACACTACCTGCACCTTGTACCAACAACGCAGGCAATGCAGCAACCCCAGCCGCCCAAGCACCAACATGCCCACTTGGTAAGATTCCCATAGCAAAAAGAATCATATTCGCTCCAAAATACAATACTGTATTTATCCCTGCCGCAATAAAAGGTGCGGCAATATTGCGCTTACTGCCTAAAATTTTGCTTCCTGTACTACTAAAGCACCACGCCATTATTGGCTTAATAACAATAGTAAATGGAAACCAAAAAGGCGATTCACTAAATAAATTAAAAAGCCCTGGACCAATAGCTGCCACAAAAAGTCCAAAAGGAAATGGCAACCAAGCCGCCCCAATAAAAATCAGTGAATCTCCAAAGTGAATAAATCCACCCAGTCCATTAGGCACGCGAAACATTGTAATTGAAATGAAAATCAGTGCAGTAAAAACCGCAGAAAATGCTAATGCTTTTGTTTTGCTTTGTTGCATCAATTGCGCCCCCTCTGTTTATCTTTTGACGCAATGGTAATATGCCGCGGCATTCCATTCACCATAAATGGCGTAAGTTCTGCCTGAATCAGTGGCGTAGCATATTTAATAAATTCATGTGTAACATCATCTCCCGATGGCGTAATCCAGTCCAGCGGGACTTTTTTTTCTACATTTGCAACCTTAGTCACATCAACAATATCTGTCACACAAATATATGGGTCGTTTGACACACGTTTTAAAACGATGACTTTATTTGTTTGCCCCTCCCAAGCAGCGGTGACAGCTGCCGAACCTACTTGGAAAGCCTCTGTCATATCCACACGAGAAATAATGTGCGCCGCCGCACGTTGCATTGTACCAAATTCAATAGAACGCGTTTTAACACCTAAACGATGATTCACTGTTTCCGCTAAATATCGGCTTGCACCTGTCAGCATTCTATGCCCAAAAGCATCAACGATATTTAAATCCGAACCAAGTTCGGAAATATATCGCCCGTCCTCAAGTTTAATGCCCTCCGCAACGACCATAAGGACAGAACCAGTTTTCAGCCTTTCTGCAATTTTAGTCACAAAAATATCAATGTCAAATTTTGCTTCAGGCAAGAATATGCCATCTGGTCCATCACAATCTACCCCACGGGAAAGGGCAGCCGCCCCCGCAAGCCACCCAGCATTACGTCCCATGACCTCAACAATACAAGCAGCTTTTGTATCATAAACATCTGCATCAAGGATAAGTTCCTTAGTGGTTGCCGCAATATACTTCGCCGCAGAACCGTAGCCAGGGCAATGGTCTGAAATCTCTAAGTCATTATCAATCGTCTTAGGCACACCCATAAACCGAATATCACTGTTTACCATTTGTCCATACTTAGAAAGCTTCATGACTGTATCCATAGAGTCATTTCCACCAATATAAAAGAAATATCCAATATTCAACTTTTTTAAATTATTAAAAATAATCTTATAAATTTCTTCATTCTCATCTGGAAGTGGCAATTTAAACCGACACGAACCCAAAAACGAAGACGGTGTTCGCTTCAACAATTCAAAATCAATTTCCTCCATAATATAATCTGCCATATCAATAACATTCAGTTCAACTAGGCTCTTTACGCCATACCGCATTCCATAAACCTTAGGAATTTTACGGTCAAAAGCATTCTTTACAACCCCAGCTAAACTAGAGTTAATAACCGCCGTAGGGCCCCCTGATTGACCAACTATTGCATTCTTACCCATGATATCGCCTCCTCTTAGACTTTGCATGTAAATTATGCCTTTAAATGCACAAAAAATCAATCTATATTTCATTTTCTTCACAATTATTTTCCATATTATAAGAAACCCCCATCATATCATTATGATGAGGGTTACGAGAGATAAACGATAAATAAATCTTTTAAACCTTAATTGCTATGGCTTTTTTCTAGGTAAAATTTTGCAAAATTCCCCATGCTAAATTCCGATGTGCTTTTTAAACCATTTTCAATATTAAACCAACAACAAGCCGGAATTTCTCCTAGTTGCAAAACTTTCTGCATACAAGCTTCACACCCAGCATCTTTATTATCAGGGTTATTTGGATTATGAGGACAATCAACTACAGGACATGTACAAAAGTGTTTTTCCATATTATACACCTCATATTTCTTAGTGTTATAGCTATACAATAACAACTAGCCCATTGCCGTTGTTTTGATAATGATTTTTAATCCCGCCACAACAATATCCAAAGACATGGACGGTGCAGATTTTTCTACAACTTGCTGAGGTTCATATGGGATATGAACGAAACCAACCTTCAACTGAGGCTGATTCATTGCCGCATAATGCAACGCAGAATACATAACATGATTGCATACAAATGTTCCCGCCGAATCCGAAATGGCAGCTGGGATTTCTGCTTGGCGTAAGTTTTGGACGATAGTTTTTATAGGCAATGTAGAAAAATATGCCGTTGGCCCATGTTCAACAATTGAAGAGTCTTCACGTTTTATACCATCATTATCTGCTAATCTAGTGTCATCAATGTTAATAGCAATACGTTCTACAGTAATATTTGAACGACCACCTGCTTGCCCTACAGATATCACCGCGTCTGGACGTTCCACTTCCAAAGTTGAATACAGAACATCCACACTTTTTCCAAAAATTGTAGGCAATTCCTTCTTAATAAGAATAATATCCTCTATTTCATCCGGCAAGCGCATTACAGCGTTTAGTGCAGGGTTGACACATTCACCACCAAATGGGTCAAATGCTGTGACTAATATTTTCTTCATATAGTGCCTCCTATAAAATATTTGTATTTTGACAAATAAAAAACCCATAAGCAAAAATACTTATAGGTTTACATTTCCTCCCCGACCAGGATTCGAACCAGGGACCTATCGGTTAACAGCCGAGTGCTCTACCGCTGAGCTATCGAGGAACGTTTCAGTTGGGAGTTTTAATATATGCATTGAAAACTCAATATAGAGAAGGAAAGAAGCAAGAAACAAATCATGCGCGCTTGAGCCAGTTGGTGATATGTGACACCAACAACATAATGGTCAAGCCCTCGAGCTATTAGTACGGGTCAACT
>WRAH01000021.1 GCA_009780315.1 Defluviitaleaceae bacterium | reverse complement strand
TACAATGCGCTGTTGCTCTGCAAGCGGGGGTAATGGCAATAATGTTTTCTTTAGCATATCTTGTGTAATTTGATTTATCGTAGTGGTTTGAGGGTTATCCATGTTTTGGCGAAACAACGGCGAAGCAAAATAAGCGTTGATATAGGGATTGCATCCACTCCTAAACATTGCCATAAAAGCACCAAAAGCCAAACCATCTCTGTCTACTATTGCTGTTTTGCCTACCAATTTTCTACTTCCATTTCTTGCGCAAATCAAAATATCGCCTTTTTGCAACATATTTTTGTCTGGCACATAGGATTTAACATAAACTACGTCATTGTAATCCATCCGCCCATCCTGTACATTGCTTGAACGCATTACAGCTATGCCTTCTTCCGAAATATCAGCAGGTTTATAAGTTAGGCCTATATTCGTTTCGCCTAACTCGCCCAAATGACACCAAACCCACCCATTTGGCAAATCATAGGGGATTTCGTCCTCGCTGATTGGTGGTAAGGGCTTGTCTTTTTTGATTTTTCCATTACGAATAAGCCCCTCTTTCTCCTGTTTAATGCGTTTTAGGAGTTCAGTGGCTGGTTCGTCATTAGGGTCTTGTGCTACAAGTTTGCCTTGCACCGCCGCCTGTAAAATGGACTTCGGCAAATACTCAGCAAATTGATTTTCAAGTACATCAAGTTCTTTTTCAGCTTGTTCCAATTCATCACACAGTATCGACAGTTCGTTTAATCTCGTTACGATACGATTCTGTTCTGATAATGGTGGAAGCGGAATCTGGATGTTTTTTAGGATAAAGATTTTAAGTTCAGCAAAAGTCGTACCTGACGCTATATTTGCATAGTCGTTGAGAAATCTTGATTTTAGTGCTTGTTGAACATATTGATTACTGATAAGGCTTGTTGTAAATTGTATCCATAGAACACGTCCATCCTTAAAATAGAATGGCTCATCAGTATCTACCAACCATATGCGCCCATCAAAACATATAGAAGGCAATAATAAATCACCGATTCTTGGCTTGCCAGTATGGTCGATTAAACTTTCATAATGTTCCTTTGTAATATGGTATTTTGAATCCATTTTCTTTCCATTAGCTAATGCCCCCACCTCTGTCCCGCGAAAAAACGGAATGCCATAATCTACAAGCTCAGATGTAAACACTCTTTTACTTGAGCGTACAAGCCCTATGCAATCAATTTTTATCCAAGTCCAACCGTCAGGCAAATCATAAGGGGGCGATTCCGCATCGTTAAATAATAGCGCATCCTGTTTTATTTTCCCATCACAAGCAAGTTGTTCCTTTTCCTGTTTAATCCGCTCAAGCAGCACCGAAGCTGGCTCATCATTTGGGTCTTGGGGTGCAAGTTTACCCTCAACCGCCGCTTGCAATATGGATTTTTTTAGCTCTGCTGCTTTCATTAGCTTTCCTCCATAACGGCTGATATGCGCCCCAAAATATCTTCAATCCTTGCAGAGATAACCGCCTTTTTGTGCAAATATTCCGCAATAAATTCATCAGGCGGCAGTATCTCAACGGTTTCATGTGGAAAACCGCATAAATCAAGAGTATATTCACCAACTGCAATGTCCTCTACAGGTACATACTGCGACACATCACTTTCGGTGCGATTATTCCACCATTCACGCACAGGGTCAAAGTGCTTGTCCTGCATAGGCTTAGTTTTCGAGAAGTTTTTGTAACTTTCTGGCATTTCTAAACGATAAAACCACACGCCTTTGGTTGGCTTGCCCTTCGTGAAAAATAACAAATTGGTATTGATGCCTGTATATGGCGAAAAAACGCTCTTGGGTAACCTTACAATTGTATGTAGGTCGTTTTCTTCCAAAAGTTTTCTTTTTATTGCCGCCTTTACGCCTGTACCAAACAAAAATCCGTCAGGCAATACAAGCCCGCAACGCCCGCCGCCTTTTAGCAATGCCATCAAATGCACCAAAAACAAGTCGGCAGTTTCTGTATTGCGTAGGTCAGCCGACACAGATTGCGAAATAGCTTTTTCTTCCGCGCCGCCAAATGGTGGATTAGTCACAATAACATTCACTTTGTCTTTAACGCCGTAATCCTGCGTAGGTGTTCGGAGCGTGTTGTCATGCCTAATATTAGGAACATCAATTCCATGTGCTATAAGGTTTGTTACGCACAGCAAATAAGGGAACGGTTTTTTCTCAATTCCCTTAATGTTTGATTGCAATTTTCGATAATCTTCCGTTGTTTCAATATTGTAACGGTCAATCACGCTCGTTAAAAATCCACCAGTTCCACAAGCGGGGTCAAGCACAATTTCATCGAGTTTAGGGTCAACCATATCAACGATAAATTTCGTTACAGGTCTTGGAGTATAAAACTCTCCCGCTTTACCTGCACTTTGCAAGTCTTTTAACATATTTTCGTATAACCCATTAAACAGGTGAGTGCCTTTAATATCATCAAAGCTAATCTCGCTGTTTAGCTTATTCACAACTTGCCGCAGTAACGTTCCAGACTTCATGAAGTTGTTTATGCCATTCATAACATTGCGGATAAGCCGTCTGCGATGCCGCGCAATGTTCAAAATGGCTTCTGCTTTTTCGGGGTTTTTCTCTTGTATTGGCAAATCTTCCACTTCTAAATTGCGTAAGCTTATAAACATTTGATTGATGTGTTCAAGTAGAGCATCGCCTGTAATGCCTTCATTATCATCAGCCCACACGCTCCAACGAAATTCATTGGGTATAACGGGGTAGTAATCTTCGGATAATTCCCACACTTGTTCCTTGAAATCAAAAGATTTTAAGAACAACATCCATGTTATTTGCTCGATATACTGTGCATCTCCATTTATACCTGCGTCCATGCGCATAATGTCTTTTAATGCTTTAGTAGTGCTTGAACTAGCCATTTTGATGTCCTCCTAAATGCGTACTATGCGGCTTCATATAACACTAATTTCAATTCTCGGATAGCTTGGTCATAGTTTGCTTTGCCGTTAAACAAGCGATTAACGATGTGTAGCGGTGTTCCGAATTGTTGGAAGGGATTTATTTTTAACACATCTATGCTTTCAATATTTGTCACGCCTGTATCTGCATATTTTTCCAACAAGGCTTCAAGAACGGCACTTGCCTGCTCGCCATACTTTCCAAAGTAATTACGCTTTTTTACATTATTAGCCCTCTCTCGCCTTGTGAGTGGAGGTTGGTCAAATACGATATGGCATAGTAAGTCGAATGGGTCAAATTCTTGTCCAATCTGCTCATGCAACTCGTCTATTAAAACGCCTTGTTCAACAAGTTCATCTAAAATAACTTGTTTGCGTTCTGCACTATTCCATGCATTGAGGAAGTCATCATATGTTGCGTACTGGTTAAGAACATTTCGGCGTGTGTAGTCGGTTAATGATTCTGTCATCAGTTTGCCGTCTTTGTCGATATATTGCACTAACTCTTTCAGCACAGTAACTTCAACATTATGGACATAATATTTTGCGCGCCTGCCTTTTGGTGGCTCGTCCCATTCTGGAAAATCGTTAATGCTTGGCTTGTCATTGTCGGAGGTGACTTCTTGTCCTTCATCTAATTCTGGTGGAATTTCGCCATTAGGCCCCGGTGTAAATTCATCATCTTGCTCCGTAGGCCCGTCAAAATCGGGGTCTGCAAAAAGTCGTGTTACGTTACGAAAATCGAAAATAGTGAAAAACATCTTACCCAAATCTTCACGAACACGAGTACCGCGCCCAATAATTTGCTTAAATTCCGTCATGCTTTTGATTGAAGAATCAAGCACGATAAATTTAACCATTTGTGCATCAACGCCAGTTGTTAGCAGTTTTGACGTTGCAACCAAAACAGGATAGTTGCTCGTTACATCGCTAAAATTGCCAACTTGTTTTCTGCCAATTTCATCATCACCAGTCAAACGCATTACATATCGTTCATTTTCCATTACAAGGTCTTTGTTTTCATTAACAAGTGCTTGTCGCATACGGTCTGCGTGTTCTGTATCCACACAAAAGAAAATGGTTTTAGCCATGCGATTATCGTGTTTCTTCAAATAATTAGAAACTGTTTGTGCTATTATTTTCGTTCTTTGCTCTAAAACCAACTCACGGTCAAAATCAGATGTTCCATAAATACGGTCGGGAATTTCGTTGCCAAATTTATCAACTTGCCCATTGTATGGGCGATAACCCGCAGCATCTTTATCCAATAAAACACGGATAACTCTATATGGCGCAAGGAATCCATCTTCAATACCTTGTTTTAGGGAGTAGGTATAAATTGGCTCGCCAAAGTAGTCTATATTGGACACTTCTTTGTTTTCTTTAGGGGTTGCCGTTAAACCTATTTGCGAAGCCGAGCTGAAGTAATTCAAAATTTCTCGCCATTCGCTGTCTGCCTTTGCGCTACCTCTATGACATTCGTCAATGATAATTAAATCAAAGAAATTTGGCGAAAACTGCTTAAACACATCTTTGTCATCATCACCAGTAAGCCCCTGATAAAGAGCAAGATAAATTTCATATGAAGGGTCTACTTTACGGTTTCGTACTATTGTCATCTTGTCCTTGAAAGGCGCAAAATCATTGGCATATGTTTGGTCTACAAGTGCGTTTCTGTCTGCGAGAAACAATATCCGCTTTTTAATGCCCGCCTTCCATAATCTCCAAATAATTTGGAAAGCTGTGTACGTCTTACCTGTGCCTGTTGCCATAACAAGCAACATACGGTTTTGACCTTTCATAACTGCGTCAACAGTTAAATTTATGGCATTAAGCTGATAATATCGTGGGTGTTTATTTTCATTTTCTGTGTAATAGGGTTGAATAGCTACTTTTTCCTGTGAATCGTCGATTATGTTATGTTTTTTTACCATCTGCCACAACGTATCAGGTGAGGGAAACTCATCAAGACCAATTATAATCTCTGAGGCATCCTGCTTGTTTCGGAATGTAAATCCATCACCATTTGATGTGAATACGAATGGTATGTTCATTCGTTCAGCATAATCTAATGCTTGTTGCATACCGTCGCTAACGGAGTGCTTGTTGTCTTTTGCTTCTATGACAGCTAAGGGGATGTGAGATTTGTAAAACAAGATGAAATCAGCACGCTTGACACTCGCTTTATCACGCTTGCACACACCACCACGAGCAATTATTCGTCCAACGGTTATCGCATAATCCTCACGAATTTGTGAAGCCGACCAGCCAGCATCTTGTACGGCAGGTCTTATAAAATTCGAGCGTATTTCTTGTTCTGTTAGTTGTTTTTTATCCACAAATGTGACCTCCTCCCAACCGTTATTCAGTATCGCTTATATCTTTTTGTGTTATTGATTTAACGGCACGGTCAAAATCACTAACCAACTGCGCCATCTCACGCGCACGATATATTTCAAATTCTTCTCCGGCTTTTTCAAATGCCTGCTTTTTACTGATTTTACCTTTGCCCTGCAACACATCACGGCGATTGCCGACCAAATTGCGGTCAAGCTCCTCTACCCAGTTTGCCATTGTCATGGGGCGTTCTTCAAGAGCTTGTAACTCAGCAAAGTCCAAAAATTGCGACACGAGTAAATTTAGCACAGTCAACTCTCGTTCGGTTAAATAATTTTTAGCGATAATGACATCACTCTTTGTGGCATACTCGCCTTTGAAATTTGTCATACCTACATTTGGCTTGTCGCTATCAACACGTTCATGTATCAATTCCGCTGCTGTGTGCTTATGCGCAGCATAGTGCATTTTGTTTTGCACCGTTGCAAAAAATTCTCGTGTGGTTTTCGCTTTAGGGTCGTAATCAATTGAAGTGGCGTAAATATCTGTTACTTGCTGATAAAGGTTGCGTTCACTACTGCGAATATCCCTAATGCGCTGCAAAAGTTCACGAAAATATCGCCCACCGCCATTTTTCAAACGTTCGTCATCCATTGTAAAACCTTTGCGGATATATTCATTAAGACGGCCTGTTGCCCATTTGCGAAATTGTGTGCCACGCAAAGATTTAACCCTATAGCCCACGGAGATAATTACATCGAGGTTATAATAATTTGTTGGCTTCGTAGAAAAATCGGAATTTCCGATTTTTCTTTTTGATGTATCTTCGTCTAATTCGCCTTCGGCATAAACATTCAAAACGTGTTCGTTAATCGTAGAGCGCGATTTTTCAAACAAAGCCGCCATTTGGTCTAATGTTAGCCAAACAGTTTCTTCGTCAAAGCGCACATCAACCGAAATTTTTTCATCGTCTGTTTTGAAAATGACAACATGGTCATATGGGCTTTTCATAATTATGCCAACCTCCAGCTACATACAATTATCCTTAGTCTACATTATACCAGAAATTTCGACCAATCACAATTACAAATTTGTGTTGCTCAAAAATTGTGGATAACTCGAAAGACCGTTACGTTAGAAATTTTGAAAGCCGTGTACGAGTGGAGTTATTACATATGTTCAATACCAAAAGACCCTGAGCGATGGCATAGTCCGCAAGCCTAATAAATACAGGGGTATTCAAGTAAACTGGCAAGCAATGTATGTGTTACCACACATACCGCTTGCGAGGGGATTTCCCCTCGACCCCTATTTGCAAAATTGTACTCATGGCTTCGCAATTTCGCAAATTCAAAAAGATGCTGCGCACTTTTTGTTAAGCGTTCCGCTACTAAAATCTTTCAATTCCATATTTCGGTTGCACATTGAAATTGACTTTGTAGCAATTTCGTATTTGGCTTTTCAATTTCATATTGCGATTCGGTAATTTCATTTGCACATTTCAATTTGGATTTATACATTTAAAATTATCACTATGTGCAAAATTTTATAGATGGAGCAATCTCAAATTGAATTTCGTAAAAGTTATTGCACAACATTCAGAGTGAATTTGCAATTTCAATTGCGACCACGGTACACAAAAAAGAAGCACCCAAAATTTCAGACGTTTCAATTTTGTGTTGATGTGTGTGAATTTGAAACCACTAACTGAAAATTAAATCTGAATTGATGACCTCGTGAATTTGTGCTTGAAACATATTCATACGTTGCACCCACGAAATTGGGCATTGCGCTTTGTCGCACTCGGTCACTCGATTTGCGGGGTCATTGCGAATCGCCACTATCATATCTCGTTTGCGTTGCTCCGCTTGGTTTTGAATTTCAAGACAATGTTTGTGCAAGCCAATCGTGCCAAATTGTGCTGCCATAAATTTGCGCTCAGTTTTTAAGAAATCATAACGTGCTAATCCCCATCGGGTTAGTGGCGGAAGATGCTCGTCCATGATAATGTTAGGGAATAAACTCGTTGAGGATAAATCCGTTTCATCATTCAAGCCAAGGGTGTACCACATACCTTTGCTGAATACCCAAGGGAGAAACATCATATCACCTAATTTCATTTGTGGAATCATGCTGTCCATTTCTTCTTTCGTCTGCGGTTTGAAATAAACTGTGTCATTTGTGACTACTGGAATGTACTCTTTGCTCAATTTACTCATTCTGCTCACACCTTTCTATTTTCGGGTATATCTCTCCAAAATAATTGTAGCGCGCTAATGCACCCGAGCGCAAGGCCAAGTTTTAACAATTCTCAATTTTCATCAGCTAAGCTTGCTCAAATGAAAAACCACCCGCGGAAATGTTCCGAAGGTGGCATAAAATCGTTATCTCATACGATTGGACTGTTGCTACATCATCTTATTTTTGATATATCGTTATCAACAAGCAGACTTGTATGGCGGGTCTATGTAGATACACTTAATACGCCCTTCATATTTTGGAAGAAGGGATTTAAGCGCATCAAGATTATCACCATGAATTATCATGTTGTCAGAATTTTCTTCGCCATGTGTGTAGAGATAATCTAAAACACGAAATGGTATGTCTTGGTGGTGGTTGATTACTTTGTCTTTGCCTATCCAGTTCAATGTTGGCATTTTGAAGCTTCCCTTCGGGCTTGTACAATAATAGTGCATATATTTTCCACTGTTCGCAAAATTTTGTATCTGCGTTAATTATATCAGATGTCTAAGAAATATTCATCATAATTCGCAGGTGTGAAATTGAATTTAAATTTGTTTTGCCTTTATTTCCCAAAAGCCAGATGCACCGCTTTCCGAATGGCTCTCATTTTCTGCTGCAATGTCATTATGAGTAATTTTTGTGTCCAATTGTCCTAGCTTGCATATAGTACAAACATGAGCGAAAAATGGGGGGTGGATAATGCGTGAAATTCTTTGTTTTGAAAATGTTTCACTGACATACCAAGCGGACAATGGTGAAGTTGAGGCTTTAAGAAATATTAACTTTTCTGTAAGTGAAGGCGAACTTGTTTCTATAATAGGCCCATCAGGCTGCGGTAAAACAACGTTTCTATCGCTTATTGCAGGGCTTCACCCTGCGACAAGTGGACGTGTGTTGATTGCTGGGGAAGAAGTGACTGGTGTTTCTGACAAAACAGGATATATGTTGCAAAAAGATAGCCTGCTTGACTGGCGCACAATTTATGGAAATGTCATTTTGGGTTTAGAAATACATGGAATGAAAAATGTTGAAAGCAGACAATATGTAGACAGCCTTTTAAAAATGTATGGTCTATGGGAGTTTCGTGACAAACATCCATCTCAACTTTCTGGTGGAATGAGACAACGTGCCGCACTCATTAGAACACTAGCAGTAAAGCCAGAGGTTCTTTTATTAGATGAAGCCTTTTCTGCTTTAGATTATCAAACGCGGCTTGTTGTTGCAGATGATGTGTACAACATACTAAAACGTGAACAAAAAACCGCTGTCATTGTAACCCACGATATTGCCGAGGGAATCAGCATGGCAGATAGAATCATTGTACTGTCCAAAAGACCAGGACAAATAAGCCTTGATTTTAAAGTAGACTTTAAAAACGATGGCGGTTATATGCCGCCGCTAGAACGCCGCGACCAACCATTATTTAGAGCATACTTTAATATGATTTGGAAAGAGCTTGATGTGAATGTCTAGTTCAGTTGAATCTGCTGGGCGGCAACAATACTTGCGTGCTAAAAAACGAAGGCAAATAATGATTAGGGTTTGCCAGCTTTCTGTATTATTTCTCACAATCGCGGTGTGGGAAATTGCGGCACGGCTTGGGTTTATCGACAGCTTTATTATGAGCCAGCCAACACGTATTTTACGTACAATTTCTAATTTTCAAAACAACAACTTATTACATCATATTGGGGTGACTTTTTTTGAAACCATTGTAGGGTTTACATTGGGGGCGATTTTAGGAATTTTTATCGCATTGATTTTATGGTGGTCAGACTTCTTGTCTAAAATTGCAGACCCATACCTTGTGGTATTGAATGCCTTGCCCAAAATTGCCCTTGGCCCTGTGATTATCATATGGGTAGGTGCAGGAATGCAAGCCGTTATTGTGATGGCTTTGGCAATTTCACTGGTTGTCACCATTATGGAGATGTTAAACGGCTTCAAAAATACGGATACAGAGCTTGTGAAAATGGCAAAGACATTTGGGGCAGGGAAGTTACAAACTTTTGTAAAGATAGTATTTCCATTTAACTTACCCACGCTGTTTAATTGCCTAAAAATCAATATTGGTTTAAGTCTTGTTGGCGTGATTGCTGGTGAGTTTCTTGTTTCCCGCGCAGGGCTTGGTTATTTAATTGTTTATGGCGGTCAGGTTTTTCAAATGGACTTGGTTATGACAAGCGTAATTATTCTAGCGATACTTGCAGCCCTTCTATATCGCTTGGTTGTGCTTTTTGAGCATATAGTGATGAAAGCTGTTAGTCATAAATAAGGAGGTATTTCAAAAATGAGAAAATTATTGGTAATGCTAATGTTTGTGGTCGCTATTGGCGGGCTTATGGCAGGTTGCAACCGTAACCGTGATGATGACTTAACAACAGTAAGATTAAGCGAAGTGACCCGTTCAGTGTTCTATGCACCCCAATATGTTGCGATTGAATTAGGATTCTTTGCAGACGAGGGTATTCATATAGACCTAGTCACCAGTGATGGTGCAGATAGGGTGATGACTGCATTGCTTTCTGGTGCAGCAGATATTGGGTTTTCTGGCCCAGAAGCTACAATTTATGTATTCAATGAAGGGCGAATAGACCACGCTGTTGTTTTTGCACAGGTGACAAAGCGTGACGGTTCTTTCCTTATTGCCCGTGAACCCATGCCAGACTTTCAATGGGATGATATTCGCGGAAGCCATATTTTACCTGGGCGCAGAGGCGGAATGCCTTTTATGGCATTAGAGTATGTTGTGCGTGGGTATGGCATTGAGCCTGGTGTAGATGTTGAGTTTGATAATTCCATCGCTTTTGCCGCAATGGTTGGTGCATTTCTTGGGGGAACAGGGGACTTTGTTACAGCCTTTGAACCAGTAGCTTCCACCATTGAGCTTGAGGGTAGGGGATATGTTGTGGCTTCTGTAGGTGAAGCATCAGGTGAAATTCCATACACAGCATATTACGCCCTTGCTAGTTTTATTGAAGAAAACCCCGAAATCATCCAAGGTTTTACCAATGCCATTGCCCGTGGACAGCAATGGGTGCAAAACAATTCCCCAGAAGACATTGCTTATGTAATTTCTCCATTTTTCCCTGATGCGGACTTTGAAATTTTAACCAGTGCCATTGCCCGCTATCAAGAAATTGACGCATTTTCTGCAACACCAGTCATGATAGAAGATTCATTCGACCGTTTACAGCGTGTCATGGAATCTGCTGGAGAGCTGACACAACTTGCACCATTTGACAGGTTGATAAATAATCGCTTTGCAGAACGTGCCATTGAAGAACTTGGAAGATAATTCGAGATTAGTATAATAATTTTAAAACCTTTGTCATCTATCATATTTATTTTAGATGATAAAGGTTTTTTTATGTCATTTGTGTTGAATTATTTATATTGACATTTAGAAAAACATGTGTTAATGTGTAAAAAATAGGAAGAGGGTGGAAAGATGAAGCCATTGCAAGAAATAATTTGGGGTATCGAATATGATGTTGAAGAGCATGATGAATTGGTTGAGTCATTATGGCAGAGAGGTCCTATGTTTGGCATGTGTAGTGGCGGTCCACGTTGTGGTCTTAATTCAGCGTGCAACTCAGGTTTTCCAGTAGCATTGTGTGATATTGGTTTTATTTGCGGATAGAATCTACTATGTCAAAATACTTTCGATAAAAAGTATTTTGTATAAAGTTACATTGTTCAAGAGTGCTAATAATTCGTGACGGGGAGGAGATAAAAATTCTCTTCCCCGTGTCATCATATACTACTAACATCATTATTTCATTAAGGTGGAGTTATTTATTATTTGAGGAGTTAGCGTAAATGCGAATAATTAAAAATCATATTAGGATACCAATTGATGGGAATGAATGTATATTAGTCCATACACACTTAGGTTCTCAATTTGTGCTTGGAGAAAAAGAACATCAAACTTTTTGCCGTTGGAAGGATTCTTCTGTTATTAAACCGAGAGATGAGCAAGAGGTGGATTTTTATAATACATTGTGTGATAACAAATTTTTATTAACTTCCGCTGAAGAGGATGAACTAGAAGCTTCTACATTATTGATTAGCAAGGAAAATTATAGCTTACAACAAAATTCACTTTTTGGTGCTGCATTTATATTATCTTATGCTTGTAATTTTTCGTGTCCATACTGTTTTGAAAATAGGATAGGTAAAAGTAAAGACTTGATAATGACAAGAGATATGGTTGACAGTATTTTGAGATTATATGATAATTCGCTAAATTACATATCATTATTTGGCGGAGAGCCATTATTACCAGAAAATAAAGAAATAATTGAATATATTATATCAAAATCACCTGCTTCTATATACAGCGTCACAACAAACGGATATTTTATTGAAGAGTTTTTTCCAATATTAAGAACATTGAATGTAATGCAGATAATGGTAACTTTTGATGGAGAGAAAGAAGTCCATGATAAAACGCGAATTTTACGAAGTGGTGGCGAAACGTATAGTAAAATTATGAATGGTGTAGAGTTACTATTGGAGAATAATATACGTGTAAAAATAAGAATGAATATATCATCTAATAACAGAGAATCATGTATGTCTCTAAAAAATAAATTTATTGAAAAATACAATAAGGCATATGAAGGTGGCAACCTTTTGTTTGAAATGCAACCGTTATTTGGGTTGCATCATGATACTAAAAAAAACCTGGAAATGCACCTGTATTATCCAGAGGTTTCAAATGGCACAAAAACATCAATGCGTGACAGAGATAACACGCTTAGTAAAACTCTTTCACCATTATTAAATGTCTTTTCTAGCCCTAAAAAATTTATACCCAAATACAACACTTGTAATGCAGAAACAAATGTCAGATATTATGATTCAAAAGGTGATATATATTCATGTATTGTATCGGTAGGAAGTGAACATGCGATAGTTGGTAAGTTTTATCCTACTGTAGAAATGAAAGAAAATGGCTTTCTTTCAAGAAATATTGAATCCATCCCTGAATGCAGAGTATGTAAAATGAAATTTCTTTGTGGAGGTGGCTGTGCACATGCTATTATTGAAGAAGATGGAAATGTATTAAAGCCTAACTGTGGACAAATTTATAATGAAATTAAACTGATTCCTGAACTTTATGCGAAATATAATCGCAACGTAAAGGATAACTTATGAGTAAAATGTTTAGGACTATAGCTTGGATTGCCGTTTGGGGATTATTTTTAGCTACTTGTGGTATAGCAATTGATGATGTAAATTTTTCAGAAGTATATTTGGATAGTGAAGATTATGCTGGTGAGGTATCAGAGGTATTTGTATCAGAATACATCGCCATACCCACAGAGTCAATGATTGAATTAACTACTGAACATTTTTTAGAAGATCTAGATTATATGCAATATGTTTTAGAAAATAATTTCGCTCTTTTTGATGTAGCATATTGGGCGCATGGCATGTGCATAAATTCTATGTTTGAGGGTGCAAGGGATGAAATGTTAAATGCTGATGAAATGGATTTAGCTACATTCAATAGTATTTTAATAAGAAATTTTACAGGGCTATTAGGCATTGGACATTTTAACATATCAAGTCCTAGGGAATTTAATCTTAGTCAAAGGGATGCAATATTACAATGGATGGATGCCACAGAATCACAACTTTTAAATTTTAGAGCCTTGCGTCGCAGAGTAAGTTCTCATCATATGAATAGATATCTTGATGAGCAATTAGATGCTTTGCAAAGGGGTGACTATGAACAAGTGATTCAATTAGATGCATTGTTATTTGAAAGAGGTAGGGAAGATATTGAAATTACGCAAGTGTTAGAAGAAGGGCAAATTGCTTACTTAGCTATACCTCACTTCGCTATGACTTCGCGTGTATCTCGTACATACCAAGAAGAAATTTTTAGTTTTTATGAGGATATACGAGATTATGAACACCTTATTGTTGATTTAAGAGGCAATCCTGGTGGAGTAACAGATTTATTTTATCAACTTATCGTAAGACCCAATATTGACAGACCTTTTAGGGCAGATGGGTATGCTTTCTTGAGAAATGGTGTGTATTTACAACCATATTTAATACAGCCATTCTTTGGTTTTCGCGGTTCTCGAATTTTATCAATTGATACAGCGTTAATTCCTGTTTATGAGATGCTTGAAAGTTTTGACTTGCCGCATTTGAATATGAACGACATGGAAAGAATGGACTACGGTTTTCGTATCCATACGAATATAATACCTGACGCATTATCTCGATTTGACTATGAGCCAGCATTTAGCGGAAAAATATGGGTTTTGACAGACCATCGTATGTCTTCTGCGTCTCAAATTGCCGCATGGTTTGCAAAGGAAAGCGGATTTGCTACCCTTGTTGGTGATACAACGGGAGGCGTTTTTGGAGGTCCTCGCATTGAGGTTGCATTACCAAATACCGACTTTACTATTACTTTTGATATATACTATGTAACGGACAGTTATGGTCGCCCTTTAGAAGCAGGAACAATTCCTCACCATTTTAACCGTCCAAATATGGATGCCTTAGAAACTGTTTTGATACTTATTGCAGAAGGTGCATATTAGTTAAAAGAATATGTCATCACAACCCAATTCTAATCATATTCCATGATAATGGTCTTAAACTGGCCTTTAGGCTGTTATTTTCAATTTGAGCGGCTTTACTTTCTTTAGGCTTTACAGCCCCATCAGTCTTTGTGTTAGTTTGCTTACAATCATAACCACTCATGTCTGAAAAAGCATTCACTGATTTTGGTGAAAATCCTTGAAGGTCAACAGTAAAGTCCATGTCTTCATCAATAGAGCGATTCACTGCAAAGACAATGACCTCATTGTTTTTTTCATTATATATTGCAACAGATTCAATGTAAGGGACTTCATCAAAATCTTCACAAGCATATGAAGGGGAGTCTATTACAGGGTGAAGCACCACACCATGACCAAAGTTTGCTGCTTGCATAAATGGATAGAACGTGGTTTGCCGCCAAGCCGCACCGCCTGTCTCTGTCATAATTGGGGCAATTACGTTAACCAATTGGGCTAGACATGCAATTTTTACCCTGTCGGTATTTTTAAGCAATGTTATCAACAAACAGCCCAGTAATAGTGCATCTTCAAAATTGAATATGTAGATTATTTATCGCTGCATCGCTATTATGATAATCGTTCAAATGATTTAAAAGGCTACTTGGCAAAGTCTATAGATATGAATAACTTTATCAGAAGCGTGGCATCCATCTGTGATTATATAAAAGCTAAAAAGCGTAGTAAGAAAACGATATACCTCTCTTTTGATGAATGGAATATTTGGTATCATTCTAACGAACAAGACGCAAAAATCAAAAAAGAAGCACCTTGGAAATGGGCTCCTCCAATTTTGCAAGATATATTCATACGTGTGCTCTAGTATTGTTGCTTCCCAAGATGCAAATGTAGGCATTTGACTGCTGGAACTGCCGCAGGCTACAAGTTCTATGCTTTCATCTGTCCATTTCATAGCTTTTGCAGCTTCGGCGGCTATACGCCCATATTCTTCTGCTGTTTTTGCCCCTATTTGCCAAGGGCCGTCCATTTCATTGCCAAGACACCAAGTTTTAATCTTGAAAGGTTCTTTGGCTCCATTTTTTATTCGCAAATCGCTCCAGTATGAACCGCTTGGATGATTGCAATATTCTACAATATTGCGAGCAGCTTCTACGCCCCTTGTACCTAAATTAACTGCCATGTTAATTTCTATGTTGGTTTCTTTTGCCCATGTGACAAACTCATGGAGTCCAACTGCGTTAGTCTCCATGGTTTTCCATGCCAAGTCTAAACGTTTTGGACGAAGTGCTTTAGGGCCTATACCATCTTCCCAATTATATCCAGACACAAAGTTACCGCCAGGGTAGCGGATTATAGTTGTGTTCAGCTCTTTCACCAGTGCTTTAACATCACCGCGAAAACCTTGTGCATTGGCTGTTTTATGCCCCGGTTCATAAATGCCTTCATAAACACAACGTCCTAAATGTTCCACAAAAGAGCCATAAATTCTAGGGTCTACCTTATCTATTTCAAAATCCTTGTTAATTATCATTTTTGCTTTCATGTGGATTTAATCTCCTTTTTGACTGTAATTATCATCCAACTCAAAAGCCATAAAATCAAAACTTCCCTTACCGCTAAATGAAAAATACAGTGCATGTTTCCCATTGCTCACGCTAAACGGTGCAGAAATAGTAGTCCAATCTTGGCTAGGGTTTATATCCAGTGTAGCAACAGAATCCCCGCCAATAGATGTAGAAACAGTGACTTTTCCCTTTGCATCCCCACGGATAGTTATGGAAAGGATTTTGGCATTATCAAATTGGAAGTATTTGAATCCAGCCATACAGCCATTGTTGAAATTGGCAATGTATTGATTGCCGTTGTCTTCTCGGTCTTTCCCCTCTTGGGTAAAGTATGGGTGAACGCCTTTCTCTTGCCTATGATGGAAAGCGTAAAATGTGCAACCTTCACTGGATACAAGATTACATGCAATACGCGCTTCGTACACCCCTTTACCTACTAGCGGCGCAACATTTAGCCCATTACTGGTGACTTCTACTTGCTTAATAGAACCATCTGTTTCTATATAAATAGGTTCGGCACAGGCCTGACGGGAATATTGATGTAGATTAGTTTGACGATGGTAAAAAATATACCATTGTCCCTTTACCTCGATCATGCCACCGTGGGTGTTACCCAAGTAATTTAGCGCGTCTTCTGTTTTTCTGCCATTGAAATATACATCGCCTATACTTACTATAGTGCCACCGAAAACAAATCCCCCATCTGGGCGATTGCTTACGGCATAGCAAAGCTCATGACTATTGATAGACGAATACACGAAATAATACTTCCCATTGATTTTGCGCATAGAACTGGCTTCAAAAAACTCATGCCCTTCAAAACCCGTTCCTTTAGAATGTCCTGGTGTAGGAATTAAAGGCTCTGGACCACGTTTTACAGTGAGCATGTCTGGTTCAAGTTCCATTATAAAACTTCCGAAGGCACTATTGGGTCGTCCTTTGTTTGTATGCACTTTGAAATCTAATTCAGGAGCAAAACCAGAATATAAATAAATCCGCTTGTCGTCATCTATAAATATTCCAGGGTCGAATTGGTATAAATCGTCAAGGCTTTTACCAATTATTTCACCATTATTGCGCCTCACGACCCCATAAAATTCGTAAGCACCCGCAGGGGTATCACATACAGCCACTGCCATTATGCCTACACGGTCTAATGTATAATATAGATAATAACGACCATCTAAGCCCTGCACAACATCTGGCGCATACATACAATGTTTCGCATCTTTATTCATAGGGTCTTGAGTCTTTTTATAAATGACCCCTTCGTAATGCCAATCTGACAAATCATCTACAGGTGCAGACCAGCATACATAATCGTTAAAACAATAAGCCTCGCCGTTAAAACAGTCGTGTGAACCATAAATATACACACGTTCACCAAAGACATATGGTTCAGAATCTGGTATATATTCATAGCTTGGTAAAAATGGATTAAATACTTGTTTTTTCATTGGGTATCCTCCTTGTAAAATTTAACACACTTGGAGTATACGTTAAATCATATTGAATGACTAGGACAATTATTATACAATATAGGACAATAATTGCCCTGTTAGTCATCAGGAGGTTTTTTATGTTTATTTTTGAAAACCATGGGATAGTAGATAAAGAATATTTTTCATATGGCAAATTCAGCAGAAACAGGTCTTTTCCTGCCCATGTCCATCGCACTTACGAACTGGTATTTGTTTGCAGTGGTTCGCTTAATCTACAAGTAGACCAAAAAAAGTATGTCATCAATGCAGATGAACTGGCGTTTATTTTTCCAAAGCAAATACATAGTTTTCATGGAAAATTTGACCTTGAAGTACTCATTTTTTCGCCAGAGATTATATATGACTTTTATCATAATTTTAAATATTTTGCGCCTGTTAACAACATCATAACAAAACCAAAATGGCTAAATTATGATGAGTTAAAAAGCATATACAGCAAAAAAGCCGCACTATATAGCCTGTGTGACCTTTTGTTATCTACTACAAAAATGGAACCAATAGACAGAACAAGCAATGTCACCGCACTTCAACAAATTTTTGACTATATCGGCGACCATTATGGGGGAAACTGTTGCCTAAAAAGTACCGCAGAAGCGTTGCAATATGACCCCACTTATCTTTCTAAACTATTCAGCAAATACACAGGCATAAGCTTTACTACATATCTAAACAATTACCGCATTGCTCAAGCTTGTACTATGCTTAGTATAACCAACATGTCTGTTTCAGAAATTGCAGACCGATGTGGTTATATGAACTTGAGAACTTTCCACAGAAATTTTCGCAAAATCATGAATTGCTCTCCTCAGGTTTATCAGTTCGGCAATGTTGTAGAATGACTACTTATTGTTAAAAAAACACCGATTTATTTGAAAGAAAAAACCTCTTACCGTTAATCTATTGACGGCAAGAGGTTTTTTACTGAATAATTTGAGGGGGAATACTTATGTACCCAGCCCTAAGCTTATATTGATTGCGCGGTTAACCCGCCGCATGATATTTTCGTCTAAGCGGCAAATTTTTTCGCGCAACCGCTTTTTATCGATGGTTCGGATTTGTTCACAAAGAATCACAGAATCCTTTACCAGCGTGGACTGTGCGGAGTCGATTTCGATATGCGTGGGTAATTTTGCTTTATTGATTTGACTTGTGATTGCTGCGCAAATAACAGTAGGGCTGTATTTATTGCCCACATCATTTTGAATAATTAAAACAGGGCGCACTCCGCCTTGTTCGGACCCTACCACAGGGCTTAAATCCGCATAAAAGATTTCGCCTCGCCATACTTGCATCATAGTGCATGTTCACCTCGCTTGTTGTCTCAAGAGTATTATCACCAGTGGAAAATAATTCTATACATAAATTCTTGGTACTCTTTTGCCTATACCGCATAAAATCTCATAGCTTATTGTTCCCACAATGTGGGCTAGACAATCTGCACCAATGCCTTCTTCCGATGAACCAAGTATGATGACAGAATCACCCGCAGCAACATTTGGAATATCTGTGACATCTGCCATGCATTGGTCCATGCAAATTGCACCGGCTATAGGCGCAAACCTGCCGTTAATCATCACCTGCCCACCATAAGAAAGCCGCCGCGGATATCCGTCTGCGTATCCAACAGGCAAGACAGCAATGGTAGATGGTCGTGTCGTTTTGTAAATATGTCCATAACTTATGCCTGTACCTGTAGGCAGTTGTTTGACCATGCTAACCTGTGTAAATAACCGCATAGCTGGTTTTAAATCAAGCTTTGCACAAACCTCTGCCATTTCAAGAGAAGGGGGATGCCCGTACAATAAAATGCCCAGTCTCGAATAGTTATAAAAGGGTACATGAATACCACGCAAAGTTTGTACAAATGCACCAGAATTTGCAAAATGCTTAATAGGAATATTTAAACCGCGATGAATTAGCTTGCGTATGACCCACTCAAAACGCCTTTGCTGTTCAAACATAAAGCTTGCATCAAGGGCATCACTAGTTGCACAGTGGGTATAAATTCCTTCTATATTAAGATTCGGGTTTTCTGCAATTTTGCAAATTTCTTCTATACTTTTCTCATTGGGTAAAAAGCCTAGGCGGCTCATTCCAGTGTCAATCTTAATATGTACTGTTGCTTGCTTACCATATTTGGTTGCTTGTTCTGCCAAAACGTCTGCCCCATGGGGTGCAAAAATGGTCTGAGTCAAATTGTGGTGTACAACTGCAGGCAGTAGCGGTTCTGGTGTAAAACCCATGATAAGAATGGGGCAGGTGATACCGTTTTCCCTAAGTATTGCGCCCTCTTCACAAATGGCAACACCAAGTGCATCTACACCGCCTTTTATCAGTGTCTGGGCAACAGGTATGGCACCGTGACCATATCCATCCGCTTTGACAATACCCATAATAGGCGATGTAGTATACGTTTTAAGTACGGATAAATTATGTAAAATATGGGCAAGGTTAATTTCTGCCCATGTTCTTTGGTAATTTAGCATAGTGCCTCCTTAGAATGCTTACAATGTAAACAATGCATCATCTAGTTCGATATTGTATTCAAATACATGATATGTAACAACAATACGTTCTGCGCCATCTTCATCAAAGATAATCAATTTTACAGGAAGAAGGGTTGTATTGTCTACCCATAAACGTGAATTTGATAAATACGGATGATTTCCAGGTACAGTTGCCTCTAAAACGGTGCGAAGTCCCTCTTCCATATCTGCTACACTAACAGAAACCTCCTCACTTTGCAAATAGTTTCTGATAAAACTAGTAAGAAAAATCTCATTGCGCTCAGGTGTTTCTTGAACCATTAGAGAAACGCGTCCGTTTACACGGCTGTTAAATTGAAAAATTTGACTGTTGTCACTGGCAGTAACACTACCGGAAACATGGGTTGGAGCGGTCACTTCAATACGATATTCTCCAGAAATTCTTGCATGTTGGATGGTTTCATAAGTGTTTGTTCCTTTGTTAGACCGAAACTCCACTGTCGCAATGGCGCGATAGCTTTGAAGTTCCATAAGCATTCTTTGTACTTGTTCAAAGGCACTTACTTCTTCTGCATCTGCCATACCCCGAAGTCCATCTGATTGCCCGCAGGATGTACCTACGATTAAAGCAACCATCACTACGGTGATTAACACCAAAAGTTTTTTGTACATGTTAACTCCTCCGTTTTAAAATAATTTATATATTTATACGGAGGGTTTGGGCAATTTAGAATCAGTAATTTATATTGACATCATCGGACGACCCTCGTATGATAAATTTATTAAATATAAAGGAGATGGGTACATGGTTATTGTTCATGCATTTATTGAAGTAAAAGATGGTATGGCTCAAAAATTTACTGAGGCTGCCGGCAAGTGTGTTGCGGAAACGAGAAAAGAGCCTGGTAATAAGTTTTACACCCTGTATGCAGACAGCGAAAATCCATTAAAATTTGTTATCGTTGAAGAATGGGACGATAAAGCCGCATTGGATGAGCATATGAAATTGCCGCACTTTCTTGAACTTGGCGAAAACATTAAAGATTTAGTTGCTTCTACATCCGTAAAAATTTTTGAAGCAAAAGCATTATAAAAGCTCGTATATCGTAATATGGCTTGGCATATGTTAGACATGTAGGAGGTGGTTAAAATTAACCGCAGACGCATTCTAACAGGGGCATTGACGCTAACAGCCGCTGGGGTCATTACAAGGATTTTGGGCTTCGTATATCGAATTTATATGTCGAATCTCATGGGTGCAGAAGGCATGGGGCTGTATCAGTTAATCATGCCTGTGTACGCGCTGGCTTGGAGTATCTCCTGCGCAGGGTTTAACACAACTGTGTCAAAACTTACTGCGCAGGAACAAGCCAAGGGCGAATACGGTAATATGAGCCGCATGTTAAAACAGTCCGTGGTCATTACTACTGGGCTAGGTATTTTACTCACGATTGCGTTATATTTTGGCGCAGAACTTTTATCTACATATTTTTTCAATGACCCGCGAACCTTGATGCCTTTACAAATTTTAGCATTAGCATTTCCATTTATGGCAGCAGGAACTTGTATGCGTGGATACTTTATTGGCTTACAGGAAGCCAAAGTACCTGCGGCTAACCAAGTTTTAGAACAAATTGTGCGTATGGTTGTTATTTATTTTATAGCCGCTCGTTTTGTTCCGCGAGGGTTAGAATATGCTGCTGCCGCCGCTGTCATAGCCATTGTAGCCGAAGAAGTATTTTCTTTCTTATTTGTATTTGTGGCATATCGGTTTCACAAGAAAGGGCGTAAGCTAAAAAAACTCCCAACCCTTTCTGCTGCGCAAAGCCTTACACTCATCATGGGAATGGCTTTACCCCTGACTGGAAATCGCGTGGCTGGGTCGTTACTTTCTGCTTGGGAAAATGTACTGATTCCACAACGCTTACAAATTTATGGGCTTTCTGCTACAGAGGCAATCAGCGAATTTGGACGCATTAACGGAATGGCAATTCCACTGATTTTCTTTCCAACGGCTGTACTTACTGCTTTAAGTGTAACCATTGTGCCTGCTGTTAGTGAGGCCATGGCGGCTAGAGACATGCGGGGTGTTTCTAGCATGGCTTCTAAGGCTTTACTTTTTGCCGCAGTGACAGGCATGGGTGCGGCGGCACTATTTATCTTCTTTGGTGATGAACTGGGCATGGCAATTTATAATCAGCCAATAGGATTTATGTTAATGCTTCTAGGCATTATGTGTCCGTTTATTTACATGCAAATTGTGCTTTCTGGTGTGCTAAATGGGCTTGGTTGTCAGATGTTTATTTTCCGCAATAGTCTAATCTCTTCGGGTATTTCCATTGGTTTTATTTTCTTCTTTGTTCCGCAATTTGGGTTGAGTGCTTACATATTTGGCTGGTTAGTATCCCTAGTGGTGGTCATTGCCCTTGGATTATATAAAATCCGTCAGTTCATGCCATTAGAAATGGAGTTTAGCCGCTGGTTTATAAAGCCTCTCATTGCCGCTATTGCCGCTGGACTTTCTGCAAGGTTTATTTCTGATAGATTTTTATTGGATTTAACTGGGTTACGGTTAAGACTTGTTGTGACACTTTCACTGTTTGGAATTATCTTTCTCATTGGCGTTTTATTATCAGGGTGCATTTCTAAAGAAGAAATACAGCGATTGTTTGCCAAGCAAACAAAAAAATCAGATTCGGTAGAAGTATCATTGGAAAAAATTTGAGGAAATAAAAAAGCCATCATGCAAAGTTTTTATACTTTACATGATGGCTTTTGATTACTTACCTATAGCCACTATGTTTTCAATCAATATTTTACATCTGCCACAGTCTGGGGCAGTTCCAGCTTTAGTCATTTCTCCTACTTTTTCTACTGTATCAGCCCCATTTTTAACTGCTTCTACAACGGCTGCCATGGATATGCCCAAACAGCGACATACTGTTGATAATATCCAATCCAAATGTTCTCCGCATCCTTCGCATATGCCGCAAACATTTGTGGCGGTCTTAATTTCCTCTAGGGTTCTTAGTCCAGACCCCATGGCTTTGCGGATATCTAAATACTGTACATCATTTTCCGTACATACTGTAAAATTTGCCATTTTATTTTTTCCTTTCTTTGTCGCACTCATGGCGAAGTAGAATATTGTTTATTTAATCATACCAAAAATATGGTATTTTGGTCTACTGTTTCATGTAGGATTTATATAATGCTTCAAAGCTATCGTAATGTTGTACCTTACGCCCCACTTTTTCATACGTTTGTAAATGTTCGTCCATAATTTTCAAAAACTCAGTCAGAAGTTTATCCAGATTGTCCGAATCAAAATATTGCATTACATCATACTTCTTTGTTCCAATACGCTCCGTCATTTCATCAAAATAACTCTGCGCGCTTTCTGCAATCAAGAAAGTGTAAAACTTATCTTTTTGTGCAACTCCAAGCTTGAGCTTATTCCTTAAATTGCACCAACATTCCTCGTACCATCCCTTGAGATTATCATAGTTTGGTATAGGTTTCGCAACATAAGTCTGATACAGTTTTTTGCGAAGCAAGATTACAGTGGATAAGAGCAAACCCGAATACCTTTGTATATCCTCAACGGACTTTGCATCCACAAGAGATGTGTGCAGTATTTCAAAATCTTCTGGTAGATATTTGTAGGTTGATAATTCTTCAAGATATCGTTTTACCCCTCGTTTAATACAAGTATTATTCAGGCTTACAATGCTGTTGATTACATTAAGCAAAAGAGTGCCTGAAGCATAACGTACATTTCCTAAATTATTCGACAATAATATATCAGCATAATCTTGTTTGGCTAGGTTAATATATTTGTCGGCTCTATAAATGCTATCGGCGGTTATACCCTCTGATAATTTTTGCAAAGCTTTTTCTTTTAAACCATTAAGCCTGTCCAAATACGCTGGTTGGGCACAGTATAAAACTTGCAAATGAGTCAAAACTGAAACATCAAAGCTATCAAGTTCAGCTTTCTTTTCGAGATTATCCCAAGGGGTACAGTAAATATCGTACCCTACATCATCAAAAATAAAGCAGCTTCCTATTTGCCAGCCTCTGTCAGTATTATTTACTATGATTAAGTCGATGTCACTTTTCTCATGAAAATCATTTGTGCTAAACGAGCCTGTCAGTCCGATTAACGCAATATCTTCTGGAAAATCTCTTTTTGCCCGTTCTATAACCATGTCAATCAGCTTTTTATTTTTGTCTGCTAATTTTTGTTGGAGTGTATTATCCATTTATTTTGCTCCTTTGCGCCCAAATCTTAATATATAATTTTTTTAAATGTTGCATTTTATTTGCTTTCACTCAATATTACAAACAAAAATGTGCTTCAAGCATTTTTAAAGTGTTTTCAATTGTGCCTTCTTCATTTCACATGATATTGAATACATTGTATTTTTCAGCTTTATCAGCCATTTCTTTTGCACTCATTTTAAATAGTTCGTTTCGTGTTTCAAATTTTTTATCTGGATTTTTTAATGATGTTGTCGGCTCATTTAAGGCATAAATAAGGCGTTTTGGCTGTGAAGATAAAGGGTGATAGAGGATGCTCGTTTGAGCATCTTTTTTATACCTACTTCATGAAAACACTTGAACATCAGCGCATCGTTTTGCATAGGGTGCGTACTTATACACAACCAGAGCCGATGCGGTGCGCCACTGCCGAGGGCTATTGTGCCTACCGGCACGAAACTGCGAACACTCCAACTGTAGAAAATGCTTATTAGGCACGATTATCTATAAATGTGATAATTCTAGTTCAATCCAATCCTCAATAGCCTGGTTTACTTCAATTGTTAAGTCAGTCAGCGGTATCCAAAAATCGCAAGCCGCGCAACATTTACTGTTACACTTTATATATTGCGTTCCATTGACGTTGATAATATATTCCATTCCAAATTTATTTTCTATAATTGCTGCTTGACATTTTTCAGGCATGGGATTATAACTGCACCCGTCACCAGTTGTTATTATATTCAGTAAATATGAGGGTAAATTTTCAATAAAATCTGCGTAAATACTTGCGTATTTAGCATTAAATCTAAGCGCACAATCGTTAGGGTTTATTTTTATTATCCATATGTCCTCTATCCGTTTTCTTTTATATGAATATAAAAAATAATTCCCTACCGTGCTAAATCTTTTGTTTTTTACTTCACACTTGAAACCAAAATTCACTAAACGCTGATGTAATTTCAACACAAATACTTGTGTTTCAACTGGAAACGGCTTAGTGCAGTCTTTTATATATGTTTCAATGGCTTTTTCCACTTTTATAACCTCCACAAATATAAATTATGTTCAATTGATTGTTTGTTGTGGCAAAGATTATAGCACGAGGACAACAATACTCAAAATAATTGTTTTTGATTGATACGCTCACACTCATGTGCGGCAAGTAGATGATAACCTACATTCATGAAGCTCCTCCAAAATTAAATTACTTTTTAACTTATTTAATTTCCCATATAACAACACTGCATAGCCCTGTCTTTCTTAAATGCTTTTGGCTTAATTTATTAAATTTACTGCAAACCAAAGGCTTCTTTAGCAAATTGATAGCTTTCTTCAATGTCTTTAGTGCCATCAACAATGAGAGTTTTATACTCCATTTCTTTAGCTTGATTTAATATAGATAATGCGAATAGGGAGTCTCGTTCCATCCAGTTATTAAAAGCCTTGTCCGCATCAGAACAAGAGGATAGATACTCCCGCACCCACTCACGCTCCGAAAAATGCTTGACTTGGAACTCCTTTGTTGGAACTATACAAATATATTGTGTTTCATCCGTATTAACCAAGGACGGTAAAAATGCTGCACCCTCCTCAATAATAGATGTGTCTTTATCGAACTTGCTAATTGCTTCGCTAAAATATGGGAAAAGATTTTTATAAGTTAGCAATTCTTCTTCATTTAGCTTTTGAGGGTCTCTAAGCCATAGTTGGTCGGGTGTCATTTCGGAAATATGCGTAAGCCATTCGTTACCATCTTCTACGCCTTTTGCTACAAAATCCATGAGAAAATCGTCTGCCTTATAGTATTGGAAGCCGTATTTTTCGCATATCATTTCTGCAACCGTGCTTTTGCCAGAGCATGGCGAACCGCCAATGTAATAGATTATTTGCATATATCCACCTCGTTTATATTCTTTTTGTATTTTTGTAAAAACGCTAAATGGTTTGCTGTCATCAGTAACCTACTTATCAACCCATTCCATCCTAAAATCCTCAATAGGTTTTCTTGTTGCGCTTGGGTCTGGTTTACTGCTTTTGTGTATATGTCCGAATGGAAGTATAGCCGACACCTCATGATTATCTGGAATTTCTAAAACTTCCTTGATTGATACTGGATTGAAGTACCCGACCCAAACAGACCCTAAACCTAATTCGGTTATTTTTAACATCATATAAGTTGCTACTATGCTAGAATCCGTTATTCCAAACGTAAATTTATCGGTAGGTCTTTTTACTTCTTTGGTTTTGTCGTAACAAATTAAAAATGCTTGCTTTGATTTGAAAGCGGCAGGGCTAATCCGTGTTTCTTTTGTTTTAGAATTTTCCCTTAGCTTGCCAATTTTTTCTTCGTCCAAAACATAAACAATGGTTGGTTGATTATTATTGCCTGATGGTGCAAGTTTTCCAGTTTCAAGTATTTCATCAATCAATACTTGCGACACTTTTTCGTCTGTAAACTTTCTTACAGAGTATCTGTTTTTAATAACGTCATTAAACTCCATATTATCCTCCGTCTGTGGATATCTTCCTCGGATAGTTCAGCAGGGCTTTTCATGTTAAAGTATCTATTTTGTAAAAATTCCGCAAATAGTTTCTCCATTCTCAGAATACTCATGCCCTGCAACATCACCGTAAAATTCGTATTGGCTGAAACCAGTCGGCATAATCTCGTCAATTAGCATTTCTTTAGTAAAGTAGTGATTCCAAATATTGTAGCACTCGATTTTTTCATCCGTTATCACAACAATACTGTCTAGTTCTGTATTGTCATCATCGTCATATTGGTATGTTCGTTCTAAGCAGATATGGGGCTTCTCGCTATAAAAGCTGCCGCTTTTGTTATTGCTCCATGAGTTTTTTTCTGCTTTTCGCATTTTGGGCGTAAACACATCAAGAACAAATTTTCCATTAGGTTTTAACGCTTTATAAACAACTTTTAACAGGGTGAGTCTGTCATTTATTGATAGCGGTGCATAATCGCAGTATATCAATGTTATAACATCAAATTGCTCCGTATAATCAAGGGTTAGATAGTTTTTGTAGTGATAGGATATGTTACTGCCGCTTAGTATAGCTTGCTTCTTTGCATACTCAACAGAACGCTCAGAAAAATCTATACCTGTAACTGCGTATCCTACTTTTGCAAATCGTTCAGCATATAGACCTGGTCCGCAACCTAAGTCCAGTAGGTTATTAAATTCACTGGGCGGTGTAATTTTTGCAATCCATTTTACAGACTCTTCAATAAATTTGTGATTGCGTGTTGCAGCATCCCAATTAGGATGCAAATGGGCTTCGAGCATACCTTTTGAAATATGCTCGTCATTCCATAGGCTGTTAGTGCTTGGTGTATATAGTTGAGGTTTCTCTGTGTATTTCATTAGATTGTTAAACATAAGGTTTCCTCCTGTGAGTTGATTTACTTGTAGCCTTATACGCTATTAACTTCGGGTCAAGTTAACCCGAAGTAGTGCCTTTATTCAATTCCAATTTTACCTCTCACATAAGCAACCAAAGGCTCAATCTCCACCTTATCTACAAAGTCAACTTTATCACCGTAAGTTGTTATAAACTCCTTATCTTCCTCGGATAGTTCAGCGGGGCTTTTCATGTTAAAGTATTTATGTCGTGCCGCCATCATACCTTTATGGAGAAAATTCAACTTACTATAATCAATCCCACCACGCAAATGAAATACTTTTGTCTGCGATAGTTGTTCTTCTGTAAATCCCATTTTAAGAATTTCAAAATAATCAGCAGTTTTAGGGTCGGCAAGTCCTACGGTAAAAACGACAAGTGACTTATGGGACTTTTTCAATACAGTTTTTAAGCCACCAATTCCACCTGCGTATAGTCCGCCGCCGTGGATTATTAGGTCATATCTAGTTAAGTCTGTATTTTTTGCTTCGGATAATTCTAGTAGAGTGGCATTAAGTTCTTGTGCTATCCACCCAGCATACTGTTTTGTTGTGCCATATTGGGATTTGTAGGTTACTGCTATTTTTCGTATAGGCTGTAACCTATTAGGGGCGTTATTCGTATTTTTCTGCACCATCATCACCGTCCTCCAACAACATATCCGTGTTTTCTATTAACTTTCCCATGCCACTAGCCAACACAGCAAGAAAGTTATCGTCCATGTCTGCGAAAATTCTTGTCATATAATCACGTTCCAAATGCGTTCTGCTTTGGAAGTATTCAAAACATTTTTCAGTTAGAAATAATTGAATACGCCTTAAATCGTTTTTGTCCTTTTCCATTGTCAAAACGCCGTGTCGCTTTAATATGTTTGCCATCTTTTTTATGTTTTGCCGTGATGTTCCTAAAGCTGTTGCTATATCACCTATGTTGGGTGGTGTATCTTTGAAATGTGATATTGCCACAAGCATAAACCATTGTTTACTGGTTATAATTGGGTCAATTTTGTCGCCTAAAGTTTGTAGGCGGTTCGCCAACATATGAATAGATGCAAAAATAAACTCTTGATTGGATATGTCAATATCTGTGATTTTCAGGTAATCTCCTCCTCAATAGTGTGGTACTGGCTCACATGCAAAAAGATAACCAGTTATGTATTTATAATAACATAACCAGTTATCTTTTTCAAAATAAACTTTTGCAAAGCAACTTCGAGCCAACTTGACCCGAAGTTATATCTGCATGACATCATTCCCACTTAAAAAATTTAATGGAAACGGCAATACATATTATAGATAACGCAACCATTACAATTATTGGCGTGAAAACACTTTCAATCGGTAGACCAAGAGAGGTTGCTTGTAGCAGTTTAATCCCCTGTGTCAACGGCATTATATCGGCAACACTTTGGAGTGCTTCGGGCATAATCTCGTAGGGCAGGGTTGCCCCTGAAAAAATCAACATCGGAAAGTACAATAAACACGCTATAACGCTTGCTATTTTTGCGTTAGGGGCAATGCCGCCAACCATCATACCAATGCTAAACATGACTATCATTGTTAGAAAGTGACTGGCTAAAAATAGCACCCACGAGCCGACCATATAATAGCCAAAGAAAATTGCTAAAGTAGCGAAAACAAGGATAAGTGCGACGATAGAGTAAAGAGCGTATATTACTAACTGCACCACTAAAATCATGGTAGGACTTACAGGTGTTACCTTAAATCGCTTTAATATTTTTTTCTCCCGATAGTCTGATACAAGCATAGGCAGACCCATAACGCCCCCTGCGAGTATTGCTATGGTAGTTAAGGCACCAAAAGATTGCGCTAGAAAGGTGTAGTCTGCACCATCATAGGCAGGTTCATTTCCGTAAATGATACCGAGTATGACCGCAACCACTATCGGCACACAGATTGCGAAAATAATCATGTTCATATCACGCAAGGATAATTTTAATTCTGTTTTGAGCATAGTGTTAAATGTTTTCATTTTCTACCTCCCGGGCTGCTTGCCCGAGCAATTCTGCGTCAGCAGAATGACCAGGGTCATCTGTGAACCAAAGGTAAGCGTCCTCTAGTTTGTCGTGTGGACTGGCATTTATGGCTTCTAGGGCTGTGCCATGAAAAATGATAGCACCTTTTTTGAGTATCATAATTCTGTCGCACAATATCTCCACTTCGTCCATGAAATGGGAAGTTAGAAAAATAGTAAGACCGTTTGCTTTCAGTTCTTCAAGGCATTTCCAAACATCACGTCTTGCCCTTGAGTCTAGCCCTGTGGTGAGTTCATCTAAAAATACAACTTCGGGATTGGGTATTAGTGCAAGGACGATAAATAGCCGTTGCTTTTGCCCTCTCGATAGGTCTGCAACCTTGCTTTTTGCTTTTTCAAAAATTCCAAATCGCTTTAGCAGGTCGTTGTAATTTGTAGGGGCTTTGTATAGTGACCCTGTGACCTTACAAAGTTCACGCACCGTTATACTGCTTTGATAATTGGATTCTTGGAATTGTACGCCAACTTTTTCAAATAGGCGTTTGCGGTCTGCTAATGGGTTCATTCCCAAAATCTTAACAGTTCCGCTATCCTGTTTTTTTGTGCCTAAAATACATTCTATTGTGGTGCTTTTCCCTGCACCATTTGCACCAAGCAAACCAAAAACCTCACCACGACATACCGAGATGCTTACATCATGGACTGCTTTGGTTTGGGCGTATGACTTACTTAATTTTTCCACTTCAATGACTGGGTTCATCTAAGCCCTCCTCGTTTGTTATATAAAAATAATACCACCAACCAAAAGGTTGGTGGTTAATTGGAGGGTTTGAATTTTTTTGCTTTCATTTCTGCAAGCTGTACAAGTAGCGATTGTGCATTTTCCTCTGCATAGCGTAACGAGGTCAGCAACCTATCACATACAGAAATTATATCGTCCGTTTCGTTTGGGCTATCAATCACTTTTTTAATGCAGATGTTAGGGTTAGTATCAAGTTCTCCCAGCATTCGCAAAATTGCTGAAAGTGAATAGTTTGCACAGCGTAGGGAACGAATTATTTTCAGTCGCATTATATCTTCGTCAGCATATACACGATAGCCGTTTTGTCTACGCTTCACGACAAGCAGACCATTTAGTTCCCAATTACGCAAAGTGTCCATAGAAATCTGCAAATAATCTGTAGCTTGTTTGCGTGTAAGGTGTAGCCTCGACTTTTCGTTATTTTCACTAGACAATAATTGCCTTGTAATTTTTATGGCTTCTTCTGCGTGTAGTTGTTCTAGGTTAATTTGTTCCAAATATTTTTTGGCAAGGGTTTCCGCCTTTTCAAAATTGCCAGTTGCCGAAGTTTTTACCATCTCAATGGCAATCTTGCGTAGCCCATTTTGCAAAACCTCAACCTGTAATGCAGTCCTTGCAAGTTTGAATTGTGCTAAGTGAAAATCTGTAAATATCCTATAACCGTTTTGTTTTCGCTCGGGTTGTGGGATAAGTTCCACTTCTTCATAAAATCGTACTGTGTTGGGGTGTATGCCAATTATTTTTGCTACTTCTGATGTTGTGTAAGTGTTTTTCAATTTGCAATTCGCCTCCTCTCATATGTATCTTATCATATGTAAAAAGTCTGGTGTAATGCTGGATAGTTATATTATATCCCAAATTATCTCGACTTCGGAGCAAGTTGTCCCGAAGTGTTGAGCCTTTCCCAATTAAAAATGCTGTTTCCTATGTTGGAAAGAAACGGCATTTTAGTGTAGGTTCGCTCGGTTTTTAGTTATATTTTGTGTAGTACACTAGTATTGTGTTGAAAAACTATCAAGATAATAAGCAATTATAACTATCATTTACATTATTATCGCTATAAAAAAATCATTAGAGTTGCTGAAAATATAGTTGTCAGTACAGTTTTGGAA
Organism: Defluviitaleaceae bacterium; assembly: GCA_009780315.1. Taxonomy (GTDB): domain Bacteria; phylum Bacillota; class Clostridia; order Lachnospirales; family WQUN01; genus WRAH01. The sequence continues at coordinate 15,892 of WRAH01000021.1, read as the reverse complement.
GAAATTTGACATTCTACTTGCTTCAAGTGTGACACAATGCTAGAATATTTCATGAATGATTGTTATTATGTAAAAACCGAAAGGGGAATATATCAATGCTCAATAAGAAAAGCATCAATGACATCCATGTAAAAGGCAAGCGTGTGCTTGTGCGTTGTGATTTTAACGTGCCGTTGCAGGAAGGCAAAATCACGGACGAAAACCGTATCGTTGCCGCGCTACCCACACTTAAAAAGCTTATTTCTGATGGTGGACGACTTATTTTATGCTCTCATCTAGGCAAACCCAAAGGACCAGACCCAAAAGCAACCCTTGCGCCTGTGGCAGAACGTCTAAGTCAGCATCTTGGACAAACCGTAAAATTTCATGACTGCGATTGTGTTGTTTGTGATGAAACCCGTACACTCGTTGACGGGCTTAAAGATGGTGAAGTCATGCTTTTACAAAATACACGTTTCCGTACAGAAGAAGGTAAAAACGAGGAAGCATTTTCAAAAGACCTTGCATCCATCGCAGATATCTTTGTCAATGATGCCTTTGGTTCTGCCCATCGCGCCCATTGTTCTACTGTAGGTGTAACAGTCTTTGTGAAGGAAACAGCCGTGGGCTTCCTCATGGAAAAAGAACTGAAATTTCTTGGCAATGCAGTGGAAAACCCTGTACGTCCATTTGTTGCAATCCTTGGCGGTGCAAAAGTTTCTGATAAAATTCCTGTAATCAATAACTTATTGGGTAAAGTAGACAAGCTTATTATTGGCGGCGGTATGGCTTATACATTCTTTGCCGCACAGGGATACGGTGTTGGAAAGTCTCTGCTTGAAGCGGACAGAATCGACTTTGCAAAAGAAATGATAGCCAAAGCTAAAGAAAAAGGCGTAGAACTTCTGCTTCCTATAGACACAGTGGTTGCAAAAGAATTTGCAAAAGATGCAGAATACAAAACAGTGCCATCAAATAGCATAGAAGACGACTGGATGGGCTTAGATATTGGTGAAAAAACCCGTGAGTTATTCACCAGTGCGCTAAATGACGCAAAGACTGTCATATGGAATGGCCCAATGGGTGTATTTGAGTTCCCAAACTTTGCAAAAGGTACACTTGCCCTTGCAGAAAAACTGGCAGGACTTGATGCCACAACCATCATTGGTGGTGGTGACAGTGCGGCGGCTGTCAATCAACTTGGATATGGCGACAAAATGACCCATATCTCCACAGGCGGTGGCGCATCACTTGAATTTTTAGAAGGCAAAGCATTACCGGGCGTTGTGGCTGTGCAAGATAAATAAAGGAGCGGTTTATATGCGCAAAAAAGTGATAGCAGGCAACTGGAAAATGAATTTTACTCCTACAAAGGCAGAAGAATTTGCCCAAGAAATGAAAAATAAAATCAATACAGATGCGGTAGATGTGGTGATTTGTGTTCCATATGTAAACCTACAATCGGTGCAAAAAGTTTTTGAAGGGACGCATATTAAGGTAGGCGCGCAAAATATGCACTATATGGATGATGGTGCGTATACAGGCGAAATTTCAGGACTTATGCTTGGAGATATGGGTGTACCTTATGTCATTATTGGGCATTCTGAAAGACGTGAGCGTTTTGGTGAAACAGACACTACAATCAATTTAAAAACCCTCAAAGCACTTGAACATGGCATAACACCAATCATTTGCGTAGGTGAAAGCCAAAAGCAACGTAAATCCGGCCGTACTGAAAATGTGCTTCGTAAGCAGATTGCGTTTGCTTTAGATGAACTTTCTGCATCTGATGTGACTAAGGTTGTCATTGCTTACGAACCCATTTGGGCAATAGGTACAGGTGAAGTTGCCACATCTAAACAAGCAAATGAAGCATGTGCATTTATTCGTGGCCAAATTCACAAGCGTTTTGGTGATAGTGCGGCAGCATGTGTTCGTATACTTTATGGCGGTTCTGTTACAGATGAAACAGCAAATGAGCTATTTAGTATGTCAGATATTGACGGTGGATTGATAGGTGGTGCGAGTGTAGTTCCATCCTTTGAAAAGGTGGTGCATTTTGGCTAATACTCCCGAAAAAGATACAGTAGTGCTTATGATTTTAGATGGTTTTGGACTGTCTAATGATAAATCCTATAATGCAATCCATTTAGCCGAAACACCCCATCTTGACTGGCTTATGGAGAAATTTCCGTGCCAAGCAGGTGCAGCTTCTGGAATGGATGTTGGTTTACCTGATGGACAAATGGGAAATTCTGAAGTGGGTCACACCAATATTGGTGCAGGGCGCATTGTATATCAAGAACTTACGCGTATTACAAAAGCAATAGAGGATGGAGATTTTTTTTCAAATAAAGCCTTAATTGACGCAGTTGAAAATGCCAAAAACTTTGATACAGCATTGCATTTGTATGGACTGTTATCTGATGGTGGTGTTCACAGTCACAACGCACATTTATACGCACTTTTGACGTTGGCAAAGCGTCATGGATTAAGCAAAGTTTATGTACACGCTTTTCTTGATGGACGGGATACACCGCCTGCTTCTGGTATGAATTTTATAAAAGAACTAGAAAGCAAAATGCAGGAAATAGGTATTGGAAAAATAGCCACAATTTCTGGTAGATACTATGCTATGGACAGAGATAATCGTTGGGAACGTGTGCAGTTAGCATTTGATGCACTCACCCAAGGCAAAGGCAATACTGCCGCTTCTGCATTGGAATGTATGGAGCAAACGTATGCTGAAAATGTGAACGATGAATTTGTAATGCCTACCATTATACTGGATAATGGAAAACCTACGGCAACAATCAATGCAAATGACTCAATCATTTTCTTTAATTTCCGACCAGACCGTGCAAGGGAAATGACTCGTGCTTTCTGTGACCCAAATTTTAATGAATTTTCACGAAGTATGATACCGCTATACTATTGTTGCTTTACAGAGTACGATATAACCATTCCAAATAAACATGTGGCATTTCATGCCCAATCTATGAATAATGTGCTTGGGCAATATCTAGCTGACAAAGGTATGAGCCAGTTGCGCCTAGCCGAAACAGAAAAGTACGCCCATGTGACATTTTTCTTTAATGGCGGTAGAGAAGAGCCTTACGAAGGTGAAGACAGAATCCTTGTCCCATCACCAAAAGTAGCAACTTATGATTTACAGCCAGAAATGAGCGCGCACGAAGTTGCAGACAAGCTAGTTGAAGCAATTAACGCCAAAAAATATGACTTAATCGTTGTAAACTTTGCTAATTGTGATATGGTTGGCCATACAGGTGTGATGGATGCAACAAAAAAAGCTGTTAATACAGTAGATTCTTGTGTTGCTCAAGCCATGGATGCGATGCTTAAAAACGGTACACGCATGTTTCTTTGCGCAGACCATGGCAACGCTGATAAAATGGTAGATGAAAGTACAGGCACGCCTTTTACAGCACACACTACAAATCCTGTACCTTTTGTGCTATTTAACTGCCCAGGTCAAAGTCTCGCCTCTGGTGGCAGACTTGCCGATATTGCGCCCACTTTGCTTGATATGATGGGGCTTCCAGTACCGTCAGAGATGACGGGTAAAAGTTTGCTAGTAAAATAAAACATATATCTTAGGAGGATGACATGTTAAAAACATTCATTGAAATTGTAGAAATTCATGGTCGTGAGATTATGGACTCTCGCGGAAACCCCACTGTTGAGGTGGAAGTTGTAGTAGAAGACGAAAATGGTAAACTTGCAACCGCAGTTGCCGCAGTACCATCTGGCGCATCAACTGGTGCTTTTGAAGCTGTAGAACTTCGTGACGGTGGCGACCGCTATCTAGGTCTTGGTGTTGAAAAAGCGATTGACAACATCAATGATATCATTGCTGATGAAATTTGCGGCATGAATGCTTTAGACCAAGTGGCTGTAGATATGAAAATGATTGAACTTGACGGCACACCAAACAAAGCACGCCTAGGCGCAAATGCAATTCTTGGCGTAAGTATGGCAGTTGCAAAAGCTGCCGCCGCCGCACTGCGTATGCCTTTATATCAATATCTTGGCGGGTTTAATGCCAAGCAACTTCCAGTGCCAATGATGAACATTTTAAATGGTGGAAAACATGCTGATAACACAGTAGATTTCCAAGAGTTCATGATTATGCCTGTTGGTGCGTGCTGTTTTAAAGAGGCATTGCGTTGGAGTGCAGAAATTTATCATGCCCTCAAGAAAATTCTAAAATCCCGTAAGCTTGCAACAGCAGTTGGTGATGAAGGTGGTTTTGCACCAGACCTTGCCACACCTGATGAAGTTATTGACATTATTCTTGAAGCTGTAAAAGCAGCAGGTTATGAACCAGGCTCTGACATTCGTATTGCTCTTGACGTTGCTGCAACCGAACTTTATGGCGATGCGAAGAAAAATGGCAAAGAGGGTATGTACTACTTCGCAGGCGAAAGCCAAATGACAGGCAAAGAAATTTATCGCACTTCTGCTGAAATGGTTGAAATGTATGAAGCACTTTGCAAAAAATACCCTATTATTTCAATTGAAGACGGCTTAGATGAAGAAGATTGGGACGGTTGGAAACTGCTTACCGAGCGCATTGGCGGGCATGTACAAATCGTTGGTGATGACCTATTTGTCACTAATCCTGAGCGTCTGCAACGTGGCGTTGATACGCAAACAGGCAACTCAATTCTAGTTAAAGTTAATCAAATTGGTACGCTTACAGAAACTTTTGAAGCCATGAAACTTGCGCACCGCAACAATATGACTACAATCGTAAGCCATCGCAGTGGCGAAACAGAAGATGCAACCATTGCAGATATCTGTGTCGCTGTAAATGCTGGTCAAATTAAAACAGGCGCACCTGCCCGCAGTGATAGAGTCGCAAAATATAATCAATTGCTTCGCATTGAAGAAGAACTTGATGATGTGGCTGAATATCCTGGTCTTGGCGCATGGTTTAACCTAAAAGATAAATAAATTTTAAACAATAAGCCACGCTAAAAATGCGTGGCTTACTTATAATGAAATCAATGAATGGAGTGATTTTGATGGATGATAGACAAAAAAAAATTATTTATCATGTAATTGCTTTGGCAATTTTAGCAGTGCTTGTACTCATCGCATTAAATAACACTTCACGATTTAATGTTTTGCCAGAAGAAGATATGAGTGGTTTATATAACATGTTAATCTTGAATTAAGAATAAAAAAAACGCGCATTCCATTTAGTTGGTTTGCGCGCTTTTTAATGTAATGAGTGCCAAAGCAATATCATCTCCGCTACCTCTATCGGATGATTGCCGTAGCCATTCAGGTAGTGCTTCATTGATGAAGTCTGCCCCTTCTTCTTGCCATAGCTTATAAAAATCCGAGCCAGCCTTTAAAAATCCTGAATTGTTCATAAACCCATTGGCATAACCATCAGTGGATAACATCAACATAGGCACGTCAGAGGGGAGTGACAAAGGAATAATTTGTGTACGTATATATTGCCAAGCTTCTTTTAAACACAAAGATTCTGTGTCTTCTCCCACATTTTCAGCTTCGGCAAGGATTGGTTTTGCTGTTCCGTTTGCATCTATCATCAAAATATTTCCGTCACCAATTTGCAGCGCGAAAACAAATGAATCCGTAGCAACGACGGCTAAAAGGGTTGTGCCATATAATGTATAGGGGAAAGGGTCGAGCATTTCACGCTCTTTTTTTTCATGAATTGCTCTTACTTCGTCCTCCCACATCGCAACCAGTTTTTTTGGAAGCCAGACATCCTTATGGTCAGATAAGTTAGGAAGCATAGTTTCAAGTAATTCCCCTGCAACTTTTACAGCAATTGTTGAGCCTTCATCACTATATGGACAGGAATTGCTTCCATGCCCATCTGCAACACAAGCTATCGCAAAGTTTGGATTTGGCGGTGATAGGTAAAGTGCGTCTTGACAAGGCATTTCTTTTCTCAGATGCATTGCACCTGTTACTACGCTTCCAATTGCCAACCACTCCGCTTTTTTACCAGATATCATCATCATCCACGTCTACTGTTGCTGCTGGAATGGCATTAACATCTACACCGCTTGTGCTGTCCCCAAGTGATGGCGCAGAAACATTTTTAACAACAGTAGATGCCCACTTGATGAACTTTACAAGAAGCTGTGGGTTTTTTGCTTCAAGCACAAGTTCCTTATTGCCTGCAAATTGCTCAAGTACACTTAGGTCAACATCTTTCCCAATGGCAATGGCAATACGCACGGCTTTTTTGCCCCACGGCGTTGCCATCAATGCGTCAAGTCCGCTTTTGAAATCGTCTGTAGGTTGCCCATCTGTGAGTAATACCAATACGGGCGGCAAACGTTTTGTATCTGTTGGAAATTGTTTTAATTCACTGGCTACCAGTTCAAGAGCCATGCCCATTGCAGTAACACCGCCAGCGGTTAAATCTGCCCAGTTAAAACTATCAATAGGGGTTGCTGTTGGCATATGCCATGCGGCACCATCAGAAAATTTCACTGCACGCACCATAATTGACGCATTTGGGTTATCATCTGCTTCCTTACGCATGTCAGGAATTGTTTGTCTTATGGCATAGTTTAAGGTTTGAATCTTTTCCCCGTCCATCGAACCAGAACAGTCTGCTATCCAGAAAAAGTCCAGTATACGTGAAGACATTTCCCCGCCGGGTAGGTTTCTTTCGCTCATTGTAAAAACTCCTTTTCTATTTTAAGTAGGGATGCTGTCCCTACAACCCTGCCGCTACAGCAGACAAAGCCCGCTTACGCTTCCTTTGGGTCGCGCTGTGCGCGCCTTTAGTGTTGTGTATGAATTATTCAATTGTGCCTTCTGTAGGGCCAAAGTTTATCTTTGCTCCGCTAACAAGGGGTGCAGTTCTGCCTGATTCTATAACGGCAGTATCGCTTGTTGGTTTTGTAAACGTCCAATTGTCTTTTGTGACATTAGTAATACCCCATTTGCCTGGTTGTGTTGGATGCTGTGATACCTTACCAATCATTCTTACAAAATCAAAATTCCCATATAAATGATGGGCATGGATTATACTGTTCGCGTTAAGCATAACAAGTTGTCCTCTAATATTCAAGCGGGGGGGCGGAGATATTGCAGACTTACATGCCCAGCAAGTAGGTTTTTTATTAAAGAAATTCTCTGCACCACATTTGTTACAGTATAAAATGCTATTGCGAAGTTTGGAAAATGCATCTTTCCACTCTTTTTCTACAATGCGGGCGTTGCCGTCATGTAGCCCTTTTGTGAAAGCTTGGGTAAACATATCGCGCAAATATGGCGGATACATATGCCAAAAAATGATTGCATTGTCCTGATATCCTGGAATGGGTCGGTTAGATTGATTTGTTGAATCCCAGATGAAAATAGGGTCGTGACCATAAATTTTTTCCATTGCTTTGGCATCAAAGCATTTTATATTGGCTTCAATTGCGCCTTCCAATGGATGATGTAGCATAAACATATAAAATAAAAGCACTGCCATAGAATATAAATCAGTTTCTGTGGATGGCAATTTTTTACCGGTAATAATTTCTGGCGCAATAAAGCGAGGTGTACCATGGGTACTGCTATCTTTGTCAAGATTAACCGTGACATTATCATTATCACAAATGAGTACATCGCCGTCAGCAGGGTTAAAAAATAGATTGCCAAAAGAAATATCACGATAGCAAAGTCCTTGGGAATGTAAGTTTTGATAGCTGTCCGCAAGGTTGATTCCTGCCATACACAGTGCAGAAAATGTTGGTTCTGCACGACGTTTCATAAGGTCAACTATGCTTTTGTATGCAGGCGGGCGCAAACGCATAATATATCCGAAAAGCCCATCACTTATGATGATATCCAATGGCCAAAGAAAACGCTCATCTGGTGCGCCCCGCTCTATTAAACGCTCTATGAGTTTTTGTTGGTACTTTGTTGCTGAATGTTTAAAATACCATTTTAATGCATATCGTTGACCAGACTTATCTTCCACTTCGTAAACTTCACCTTGTCCACCTGATGCAATAAAGCGTATAACCTTATATGCAATACGATGTTTTGATAATAATTTTTTACCGTCAGATAGTGCATAAATCATAAAAAATTCTCCTTCATCCTAAAGTTCCCAATATTCTACATTGACTTGTCCTTTGTTGCGGCTTATATCCGGATGTAGCATTTCTGCCACGAGTTTTCCATTAGATTGCCAACCTAAAATATGATAACGTCCTGCGGCAATGGCTACAATATTTTTCCATGCCGCAGTAGCAGTTTCAATACCTGAATTTTGCCAAAAGTATGCAAGTAAACGAACCGTACCATCTTCAAATAACCCTGCAAAATAATCTGGCGCGGCAGAAATTTGCTTAATATTTCGCCAATGAGTAAACGGTTTACCCATGTGATTCTCTTTCCCTACACGGGCAAGTGTGCCGTCTTTTAATAGCGCAAGTATTCGCCCTGGTGCAGCAAAAGCAATATCAGCTACATTTTCTAAATGGGAAACATCTAAATCACCTGCTTTATTATCGCCGCAAACGAGAACTCGGCCATCTTTTTTTATACCAAATGTACAATCTTGTCCTGCAATGACATGAACAATATTGCGCCAGTGTGAAACATTGCACCCACCCTTCCGTTTTTGTCCTGCGGCAAGTAGTGTTCCATTTTCACGAAGCCCTACAGTGTGACGTGTACCTGCGGATATCCCAATGATATCTGTCCATCCAGTAAAGTTTCGCTGTCCAAAATCACATCTGCCAATACCTACAACTGTACCATCTGCCCTTAAACCAACTGTATAATTTGCTCCTGCTGAAACTGCCACCATGTCACGCCAATCATAAGTATTGGTGTTGCATTGCCCATCTGAATTTGGGCCTGTGGCTTTCACCTGTCCATTGCGTAAAACAGCAGCAGAGTGATAGTCAGCAGCAATTCGTCTTGCAATATGCCAGTTTGTAAAAGCTGGTTTTTTTTGTACATTTGGGAAGGTTGGACGAGGCACAGTCATCAAGGGGCGACGCTCATCACCTATAAATGGACGGGGGTTTATGCGTTCAGTTGCAGGTAAAGGACGTTTTGGTTTTGGAGCTTTTTCTTTGTATACTGAGCCATTATCAGAAATATCATAACCAAGCAACACACTGAAAATATTTAACACCCATATTGCAACCCCTTCGTCTACAGCATAAGTATCCATTAACTGTTCCATTAAGCGGGTGCGTACGACGGCATATGTTTTATCTGCATATTTCAATTGAAAATAACCGCCGATTTCTAAAAAATTTCCTACTTGTATACGCTCTTTACGAAGTTGAGGGGCTAAGTCGTTCATTAAATTTTTTGCTGTAGATAAATTATAAAAAACCCCATCACCGAAGTTGTCACGGATAGCTTTTAATGTTTCTAATATCTGTTCGTTCACGTAAGAACCTCACACCCTACAGGAAACCAGTCCGTTACATAATTCATTTCCATTGATTTATTATTCCATAACCAGCCTTGATGGGTATAAGCCACATAAACATTTCCGTCTTTTGATAATCCCAAAAGCCGCTTATATCCGCCATATATGGCAATAATATTTTTCCAGTTATCCGCATCTGTAACAATGCGAGGCTGGTTACGTTCATATGGCAGTACGCGCACAGTGCCATCTTCACTAAGCAAAGCAAAACCATCTGCAAGATTTACAATGCTAACGACATCACGCCATTGGGTGAAGTAATTATTTGGCTGATTACTTTTATATATCCGCCCTGATTTTGTACGAATGATACTGCCGTTTATATGCGTAGAAATAACTTGTGCTACATCTTTACATTCGAGTAACCATGCGATTTCGTTTTGCATTTCTTCTTCTGTAATATACCCCGCAAGGGTTAGCGTTCCGTCTTCCTTGATACCAATAATACCTTCAGGGTAGGGGGCAATGCTTAAAATTTCATTAAAGGCAGACAAGTCCCATTTGGAACGCCCTGTAGATATTGATGTACCATCTTTTAATACACAAATACTATCATGCCCAAATGCAAAGATGGCTTTTACATCTGTTAAATGAGAAATATCGCACTGGTCAAAGGCATTAGAGCCTACAGCTACGACAGTTCCGTCAGTGCGAAGTCCCAGTGTATGGGCATCTCCTGCGGCAACCGCTACAATATCACGCCAATGCGTTACGTCACATTGATATTCAGAATTATCACCACCTACAAAAACAGTGCCATCTACACATACTGCTATGGCATGACCTTTGCCAATGGCGACCTGCCCTTGCAAATATCCATTGGTGGTGATTTGTATTGCGGTACGCTCTCCGACCTTATGAAAATGCAGCGTTTCTACATATCCTAGTGCTACAGCAAATAATCGCACGACCCACACTGCGGCAGAACGCTCCATGCAAAAAGTTTCTATTAAAGATTGAACCAGTTTTTTTTCAGAAAGCGCGTAGGATGTATAGGATGTTTTTATTGTGTTATATCCGTCAAGCTCTACAAAAGAACGTACTAAAATACGCTCCCGACGCATCACTGGTGCGAGATCCAGCAAGATTGCGTTAGTGCGTTGCATATTGCCTAGTATATCGTCTCCGTAATCATTGATAATACGGATGATAATATCCAACATTGCATTGTCCATTTTAAAATGTTCCGTTCTCAGTCATTTTTGAACGCTTTTACACTCGCAAAACCTATTATATCGCGGATTGTATATTGGATGCAATCATTCCTTAGAAATTTTCAAATCATATTGATGCATTTAAAGTATGTCATGATTCATGTGCAATCAATTCATATTCCTTGAATATATTATCTTCATAAATAAACTTAGCAGAAAATACGCCCTTGAGTTCGTCTATCCATTGAAAAAAATATTTATCACCCTCATGCATGGGCAAATCATTTATTTTGTCTTTTTCAATCCAAGCCAACTCGCCTTCTGCACAGTCTCCAATTTCTCCAGTGAAATCTTTAGCCACAAATAAAAAAACATACCAATCTTCATGATTAGAAAAACTAGGGAATGTTAAAATACCCCTTAATGTAGGATTTTGAATTTTTAAACCACTCTCCTCAAAAACTTCTCTAATGACACAATCCTCAGGTGACTCGCCAGCATTTAGCTTGCCGCCTAGACCAACCCATAAATTCTTATGCATATCATTTTCTTTTTTTGTTCTGTGCAACATTAAATAACTGTTCTCTTTCTCGATATAACATAGTGTACCCAGTTTCATAAAGCCTCCTTAAATCAATTCAGCATTGCTTTTCATCTAAAACAATTGCTTTTTGATAACTATAACACATATTGGACATATCCTAATATTAAAGTAGACATAATCATTAAAAAAGTGGATACTAAAGGCAGATAAATAGCTTATCATCTTTATTCATTCGTATATCAGGAGGCTATATATTTTGTTAATCAAAGAATCAGATATGTATGAGCCCATTCGTAAATTATTATCTGAACAAGGATTCATCGTGCGTGGTGAAGTTAAAGGCTGTGATGTTGCGGCAGTAAAAGAAGGTATATTATGGGTAGTTGAAATGAAGCTTTCAGCCAATATCACCTTAATTTATCAAGCAATGGCGCGTCAAATGGCAACAGACTGGGTATTTGTTGCTATTCCACGTCCGCGTCGTGCAAATGATGGAAATTTTTTAAGCTTAAAAAAATTACTTAAAAAGCTTAATTTAGGTTTAATAACCGTATCTATAGATAGCCCCACAAAACATGCTGAAATTATAGTATTTCCCGATGGAAAGGGAGATAAAGTGAACAAAAAATCCGTAACAATACGAAAAGAGTTACTGGGACGCACAGCAGATACAACAGGTGGTATTAGTAAATCTACAATAAATACAGCATACCGTGAACGCTGTGTGCGCATTGCTTGTTTATTAGAAGTAAAAGGACAGCTTCGTGGGCGCGACTTAGTGGCGTTTGGTTGTGAAAAAGACACTACAGTTATACTACAGCGCAATTATTTGGGGTGGTTCAACAAAGTCACCAGAGGTATTTATGAACTTTCAAGCATTGGGCAAGATTATCTTAATGAAAATGACACATCTTCGCTTGTCTCTTATTACCGAATGAAGGCACATGACATTTTTTAATAAATTGTTTATATTTTTTAATGAACATGGTATAATGGCAAAAATTTGTAACCTATTCATCACTTAGTAAGGAGCGCATGTATGACTTGCAACACAGCAATATTTTATGACATTGAAAATTTGATGGGCATATTTAGCGGAAAGACAAATACTAACGTACACTTAGATGAAATTTACCGCCGTGTACTTGAAATGGAAGGTGTACAAGGCGTATCTATTCAGCGTGCATATGCAGACTGGTCTTTGCCGTTGAATCGTAATTTGCGCAGTTCTGTATTACAAATTGGTATTGAGCCTATTCAAGTTTTTAATACCAACATGCATGATAAAATTAAAAACTCCGCAGATATAAGCTTAATCATTGATGCCGTTGACTTGATTGCTCGTCAAACAGAAATTGAAAATTATGTCATAGCATCTGGTGATGGTATTTTTGCATTTCTTGCAAAAAAGCTTCACGAGCGTGGTAAACGTGTCATTGGCTGCGGCTTTGATAGAATCACGAACAATATTTTCCGCAATGCCTGTGATTATTTTATCTCCTTAGAGAAATCTGATATGTCAATCATTGCAACATCTACACGCAGAAATAGTAAATCTGCTTCAACCTTAACGGCTACTCAAGAGCCTATTGAAGAGGTTTCGGAAGAAAATATTGTGGAAATAGCAGTTCCAGCACCTTCTACTTCATCAAAAATGCCGCGTAAATTTGCAAAAACAAAATACTCCGAAGCTTTAATTCAAGCAAATATTAGTATTTGGAAGGATATTGGTGATTCATCAGGGTGTTTTCATATAGTACGCCAATTGGTAGAAGCCTTGTTCGTAGATTCCACCAAAGATTTACCCGGTTTAGAAGTTTCTGTGTTTGTCACATATGTATCTCATTATTTGCCTGGATTTAAGGTGACACGCCATGGGTTTAAACGTGTTGGTGAATTTATGCGGTTTATGCTTACAGGCAGCCCATATTGTGTGTATTCTATTGATGACAATGTTTTGTTAATGGCAGCGCGTCACTCGCCTGAAGTGGCAAAAGGCAAAATTATGGAAGATGTAAATGGGCTGTTAATTACTATGCATGATGGCAGTCGTTTCAATTCTATTTTTAATGTGCCTGTTGGCGAAGCTTTTATTTACTCTGTTACACACAATGCAAAAGCAGAAAAAACACCAGCAAAGCGTGGACGTAAACCAGGGCAAAAAAACGCTTTAAAACCTGTACACCAATCAACGGAAACGGAGATTGTTAAAGTTGAAAATCCTCCAGCTGTGGAAAATTCAATTGAACACATTGTTGTGCCAGAAGTCACAGGTTCGATTCGCAAATGGATTAAGACACAATTTGAAGAACTTTCTGCAAAAAATGCGATTTCTCCTTCAGAAGTTCGTAAATTGACTAATTTAGAATATTGTGAAAAAACTTTTGGCGTACGCAATGCAATTTTTCGGGAAATTGAAACAAGGAGTAATTTAAACGAACAGCGAACCGCCAATGGTAAAATTAAATATTGGAAAGAATCATTCCACTTTAATGGGAAAACATACATCATATATAAGGAGTGGGTTGTAACCTTGCATCGAGACCGTTTTATCGCTTGGCTTAATGCCCATAAAAAATGATTAGCAATAAAAAATATGTACTTGCGACCTTTATAGGCACCTTAGCACTTGCAGGATTGTTATTTCTGTTATCACCATTCTTTCATATTAACATGATAATTATTCAAGGTGCAGTGTCAGTAAGCGTGACGGAAATCAATGATAGGTTAGATGCAGATACTGCAACAAACCTTCTGCTTTTTAACACACGTGTTGCGCGTCAAAACGTAATGGAAAACTTGTACATTGAACAAGTAGAATTTAGCCGTGGTTTTCCGGATAGACTATATGTAACCGTACGTGAACGGCGATTGGCGGCTTATGTTCAGCATACCCCTGGAATGTATTTGTATTTGGATGATTTTGGACGAGTACTTGAAGTACGCAATTATCGTGCTATGCCGCTTCCGCTTTTAGAGGGGCTTCAATTTAGCCGTTTTCAATTAGGGGAAGTGCTGGAGGTTCCAGACCCAATTGCATTTAGTTCCGTGGTTCAATATGCACAGCTTTTGTATATTCATGGACTTATCGACCGCGTTACACACATGAATGTTGCTGACCCGCAAAACATTCGCATTATGGTTGATGGGCGAATGGAATTTAATGTAGGAAATGCGATTCGCGCCGACGAAAAAATTCGCACAATTCATGCCGTTCTTGACCAAATGCCGAATTCTGACGTTGTTAGAGGCTTTATGGATATACGTGAAATAAGAAGCGAGTTTGTTTTTGTCGTTTTACAATAAGAAAATACTTGCACTTGTTTAATAAGTCCTGTATTATTATGTGACAATCTAAGATAATTACGGGGGGTACCCACCTTGATAGATATTGACACAACACAAGAGTTACAAGCACGGATAAAAGTTATTGGCGTAGGCGGCGGTGGCAATAATGCTGTAGACCGCATGATTGCTGAAGGTATTGATAATATTGAATTTATTTCTGCAAACACAGATAACAAAGCTTTGACAAAATCAAAAGCTTCTATTCGTATACAGCTTGGTGAAAAGCTAACACGTGGACTAGGTGCTGGCGGTAAGCCTGAAACTGGAAAACGCTCGGCAGAAGAAACAAGAGATATTATTGCAAATGCTATTCAAAATACGGACATGCTGTTTATTACAGCAGGCATGGGTGGCGGTACTGGAACAGGTGCTGCGCCAGTTATTGCTGGAATTGCCCGGGAAATGGGCATTTTAACTGTAGGGGTTGTAACAAAGCCATTTTCGTTTGAAGGTAAACCTCGTATGAAAAATGCAATGGAAGGCATTGAAGCCTTGCGTAAAAATGTGGATACTTTGGTTATTATCCCCAATGAACGATTGCTTTCTTTGGTTGGCGATGATGTTTCTCTTGTAGACGCTTTCCGTCGTGCAGATGAAGTTTTGCATCAAGGTGTTGTTGGTATAAGCGGAGTTATTCTTGGTGATGGTTTGATAAATCTTGACTTTGCAGATGTTTGTACAGTCATGCAAAATCAAGGCATTGCACATATGGGTATCGGACGAGCATCTGGTAAAAATAAAATTGAAACGGCTGTTAAAGAAGCCATCAATTCACCTTTACTTGAGACTTCTATTCGTGGGGCAAATGCAGTTATTATTAGTTTCACAGGTGACCGTAGCATGAGTCTAAATGGCATTAGTGCTGCTTCTAATTTTGTTGGCAATGAATTGCACGAAGATGCAATTGTTATGTTTGGTGCAACCATTGATGAAGACTTTAAAGATGAAGTTCAAGTGACGGTAATTGCCACTGGACTTAATGAGGTTGCTGAAAAAGAGAAGCCCCAACCCCGTCGTGCTGATAACTCTACATCTGTCTATGAATCATCAAATCGTGGTGGAACACCAGATGATTATGATGACACACCAGATATTAGACCTGCAATTGAAGAGCGTGAAGAGCTTAGACCCATTCGTGAATCTAATTTCCGTTTAATCAATGAAGATATTACACCACCATTTTTGAGAGACTGGAAAAAGCGTTCTGATCGTGATGGGCGATAAAATAGAGTTTTAATAACACATGTATATTGATTAAAAAAAGCGGCAAAGCCAAATTGATAAGCTCCCCTCAAAGTAGACAGTGAAAAAAAACCACTGGAGCAGAGAGGGGAGTTTTTCGGTGAGCAAATTCAAATTCAGTCTTGAAACAAAAATGGCAGTAGCCGAAGCGTATGTCAC
>WRAH01000020.1 GCA_009780315.1 Defluviitaleaceae bacterium | reverse complement strand
GTGAGAACATTTTACTTGATTCGTCAAAAAAATGCAACCAAAATTTTGCTTTGTCTCTAAAAAACAAACACCCTCTGACAATTATCCTTGGTGAAGTACACCAAAGTGATATCAGGGGGTGTTTGTTTGTTGGGATACTACAGCTACAATGATGACTTCTGTTTGTACAGAATTTCCACTGCTGTCTGTTGCGTTGACTGTGATACCATATTCCATGCTGCCTTGTACCCAGTTTATTTCCTCAAATGTTGTGCCAACAAAAGCGATACGTAATTCTATAATACTATCATAGTTGTCTACTACATTTACATTTGCAGCTTGTATAATTTCCGCTAGGCTTGTTGGTGGATAGTTGGTGCAGAAGATGATACGATTTTCTGCAATGGTAATCACAGGAGGTATTGTGTCCACAATATTGACTTTCACTGCTTGGGTGTCTGTCTGCCCTGTTGCCCAATCAGCATATATCCTTAACCCCAAAGTGCCTGTTTGATTAAAGTTTAGGTTTTCAAAGTCTATAGACGTTAATGTAAGCGGTGTGGCAACTATGCTATTGCCAGTATCAAGATTGACGGTGTATGCATCTAATAGAAGTTCAAATTCTGCCCATGTTATGGGTTCATTCACTTGAAGATTTACTTCAGAAACAAGACGCAGTTGATAATTTGCAAGGGTAGGAGGGACTTGTTGCCAAACCCATGTTTCAATTCTTGGGTCGGCGTTGTGATGTGCCATGAGTTCATCCGCAGTAAATATATAAGTGCCTTGGGGATTTATAACTGTTCCTGTACCCACATTCGTCCAAAACCCTGTATAAGTTTCATTGCGTGGTGGGTTAGGTAAATTTGCGTCACTTGCAAATAAGAAGTTCACACCTAGGGTAAACTCCTGCAAATTGTTGGAAAAACTAAACATATCAAACATGCTCGTTACACTATGGGTATTGATATGACCAAGCCCATGAATAACACGTAGGTTCGGTAGGTCAAAAAATAATAAGCTCAAGTCCTCTGTTGCTATAACCACACCAGCAATAGTGATTTCATGAATGCTTCCTGCATGTATATCCCAAGGACGATTGATTGGGCTTATCCAGCCGCCTGTAAAAATGCCTGAGTCAATAATCATATGTCCATTGTCGTAAATACGCCAAGGCAAATGACTACCATTGTCAGTTATCGTGCCGAAGGCAAGTGTATCACTTGCCATACTTACAGCGGTATAGATTATCGGCTCTATTGCTTCATACAAGGGATAATCTTCACATGTCTGTGATGCATCTTCAGGTTTAACTATGTCATACATATATTTATCTTCATAAGCAAAGGTTGGCATATGTACTGTACCAAAGGTTAGTATTATCGCCAACGTAAGCCCTACTGCATTTTTAATGTGCGTTCCAGCAACCATATAAATACTGCCCCCTATGGAAAAACAAAAGCGGAGAACAAACTTCATCCGCTTTTGTTTTGGTTAATGTCTTATAATTTTACCTTTTTCTCTTGAAAATTGCAAATACTGCTAGTAGTAAAATGAGTGTAGACACTCCGAATCCTGCGGCAAGAAGGGGAATAATACTATTCCTCCCTGTTTGAGGCATCATTGCAGCTGGGAGGGCTGTAATCGCTGGGGCTAATGCGCCAAGGGGGATATTTGTATCATCAAATATCCATATTTCTTCCTCATCATCCCATACCCATGTGCCAAGAGGTACGCCCATTTCGTCAAACTCTATCCACATGCCATCATATTCAGCTAAACTATTGCCCGGTGCGCTGGGTATAGGTTGGGTAGGTTGTACAGGCTCAATTGGCGGAGTGTTGGTTTCTCCCTCTGGGGTAGATTCCGGCAATGTGGATGTAGGCGGTGGTGGCAGTGGTGGAAATGTTGGGTCTGCCGTATCAGGAGGATAGGGTGTTGGGCTTGGATGTGGCACTGGTGTAGGCGTAGGAGACGGCGTTGGGATAGGTGTTGGTCTGGGGCTTGGATTTGGTTCTGGCTCTGGTTCTGGTTCTGTGGTTGGAGGGGGGGTAGGTGTTGGGTCTGGTGTAGGTGATGGCTCTGGGGTGGGTGCAGGGGTGGCAAACCAACCTAAAAATATATAACCAGTTTTCATTGGTTCGGGTTGGGTGGAGTTTAGTAGTGCCCTATTATCAGGATTCATCACACTTTCGTAGTTTGTTGCGCCATAGGGT
Organism: Defluviitaleaceae bacterium; assembly: GCA_009780315.1. Lineage (GTDB taxonomy): Bacteria > Bacillota > Clostridia > Lachnospirales > WQUN01 > WRAH01. The sequence continues at coordinate 46,663 of WRAH01000020.1, read as the reverse complement.
AAATTACGTATAATCCCTGCTGTGCCACTAGCGGGTGCAGTCCATTCACCGCCTTGGGGGTCAAAAGTGACAGTAATCCCTGCGCTGGTTGTAATCGCACTGGTGATAGTAATGCTTGCGCCGGTAACAACACTGATATTATCAATTCCAAAACCTGTAACAGGTGTCCACTGTGCATGAAGGATGATAAAGCTATCTCCCGGCATAACTGTGGTACTATGGTTTACTCTAGAGCCGCCTGTTGGCGTAGGAAACCAGCCTTCAAATATATAGCCTGTCCTCATGGGAAAATATGAAATAGGGCTTAATAATGAAATAGGGTTTAGTAATGTTGCATTGTCTGTACTTATCACTGTTGCAAAAGATGTTGCGTCTTGTCTCATTGGAAGACTCACAGGATGATTAGAGACTGCGCCCTCTGACTGCCATACACCGCCTTCTAGTAAAAATAGTACTGCACGTGTGGGCGGTGCCCACTGTGCATATAGGGTAATAGTGCTTTCTCCTTGAACAACAGGAGAAGAGCCGAATTGTCTAGTGCCTTCACCAGTTGGTGTAAGAAACCAGCCTGTAAAAATATAACCTGCTCTAGTGGGGATAGCTTGGGCGGGATTTAACAGTCCATCACCGCTCATTATAGCGGAAAAAGATATCTCACCGGCGGGCATTAAACGGCTTACGCTTGCTATTCCTCCTGCGGGTGCAGCCCATGTTCCGCCTTGAGGATTAAAAACCACCGTGCGGTCAGAAGCTGAAATCCACTGGGCATAAAGCGTAATGGTACCACTGCTTGGTGTAATAGTCGTGTTGTGAAGCTGTCTCGTGCCGCCTGTTGGCTCAGAAAACCAGCCTGTAAAAATATAACCTGTTCTGATTGGCGCATTTTGATTTGGGGCAACAACTAACCCTGGGTTTAATATTGTAGAGTTATTGACATCTAATACAGTAACAAGAGATGTTGCATTTTGATTGATTGCTCTTGTTAGATTTACCGTTCCCAAGCCTCCAGCCCATGTTCCGCCTTGAGGATTGAATACGACCTCTCGTGTGTTGGCATATGCCCAGTGTGCATGAAGTGTAATGGTATTGGTGCTTGGGGTAACATCCGTATTATGATTTTGTCTAGTTCCGACTGGTGCTGGATTTGCCGTTAAAAACCAACCTGCAAAAATATAACCTGTTCTCGTTGGCGCATTTTGAGGTGCGTTTAATAATGCCGCATTGTCGGCATTCATCACCGTTGCAAAAGAGGTTGCACTGGATGCCATCGTGCGGTGTATATTTTCTGTACTTGCTTCAGGCGCAGCCCATGTTCCTCCTTGGGGGTTGAAAATTACGACACGCTCATTTGTTGAAGCTGTTGGAATCCACTGTGCATAAAGTGTAATGGTGCTATCCCCTGGGGCAACAGTAGTATTATTGTGCTGTCTCGTACCGCCTGTTGGTTCAGAGAACCAGCCCAAAAAAGTGTAACCTGCTCTGGATACAATAGAAGGTGAAGAACTATGCACGAATATATTGTCATTAAGACTAATCAAATCTGCAAAAGATGTTGCGCTTTGATTCATAGTACCAGTTATGCTTCCGCTTCCCGTTCCGCCGCTAACCCATGTGCCGCCTTGGGGGTTGAATATTACTTGGCGAGTAAGCGGTGTCCAGTGTGCGTCAAGTGTAATCGTATATGCGCCTGGGTCAATATAACTCATCCAACCTCCACTCCATCGCATCTCTTGTAGTGGGAACGTACCATGTGTCGGTAAATGAACAAGCCAATCTGAAAAAACATAGCCGGTTCTTGTTGGAATATTTTGAACTGGGTTTAATATGGTAATGTCATCATGGATATCTATAACAGTTGCAAGGGATGTTTCACTTTGCGGCATAGTGCGTATGACATCACCTGTTCCCCCTGCGGGTGCAACCCATGTGCCGCCAACAGGATTAAAAACAATGGTGCGTTCACTGGTGGATGATGGAAGCGGTGCCCACCGCGCATAAAGGGTAATCGCACTACTGCCTATGGGGACAGTGTCCGTATCATGCTCTAATCTAGTTCCGCCAGCTTCAGGTGCAAGAAACCAGCCTAAAAATTCATAGCCAACCCGATAGGGGGCATTTTGAGTGGGGTTTAATAAAGTTGTATTGTTGGTATCTATCACATCATCAAATATTGGTGCAATTTGATGCATAGTGCGTGTGATATTTCCTGTTCCCCCAGCAGGTGCAGCCCATGTGCCACCGGTTGGGCTAAATATTACATCACGGGTAAGGGGAATCCACTGGGCGTGAAGTACAATCATGCCAGTGCCTGACGGAACAGCCGTGTCATGATTTACTCTAGGGCCTCCTACTAGGGTAGAAAACCAACCTGCAAATTCAAAACCGAATCTACTTGGGGCGTTTTGATGAAAGTTTAATAATGTTACATTGTCAGAATCAATGACACTTGCAAAAGATGTTGCGCTTTGGTGCATTGAACGCAATATAGGCGCGTCTCCTAAACCTCCGTTTACCCACCCACCATCATTTGGTAGATTCCATGATGAATGACTATCTGGAAACCAATCTATGCCTGTCCATGTACCGCCTTGTGGATTGAACATTATTATGCGATTTAGTGGTTGCCACTGTGCATAAAGCGTAATATTTGTATCCCCTGGGGTAATTACAGTATCATGGAATTGTCTAGTACCGCCTGTTGGTGTAAGCGACCAACCGGCAAATATATAGTGTGTCCTGATTGGGGGATTTTGGTGAGGTCCTAATACTGCACTATTGTCAAAATGCATGACAGTCTCAAATGATGTGGCAGTAGGGGATAATGGACGAGTGATGCTGTTTGTGCTTGATTCAGGAGCAAACCACATACCCCCTTGTGGGTCAAAAGTTATAATACGCTCGGTGGGCGGCGGCGTTGGGGTAGGCTCAATAGGCTGCCATTTTGCATATAAGGTATGGTCAGCCGAGTTGACTAAGGGGTCATTATGATTCACCCGAATTGCCCCTGTCGTGCCTGAAAGCATTGTAATAGCGGCAGGGTCACTTTCTTCCAGCTCTATCCCTGGTATGACTGAAATCATACCAATAAGCAAAATGAAAGCCATAAGCAGTGAAATAACCTTTTTTCCATTGTTGTGTGTGTGTTTCATATCAGTATCCTCCTTGTAAAAAATATATTGGGTAGCTACACGCCACTTTAAGTCTTTAGATAACTTCTATAATCACGACCAACTGAACCACTACTGCGCCATCTTCTAACACTTGGGCATGAACGACATAGCGGTTTGGGGTATTAAAATCAACAAGGTCTAAGTGGGCAATATTAAAATCAAATACCCGCCCTGATTCGTGCGAAAGGCTTATACCCGTATCTTGTAAAATTTGTTGTGCTGTTACTACCATGCCTACAGGGTATTGCAACACCCCTTCAAATGTCGTCACTTGGGGTGGTGCATGTCTTATAGGGGGGGATATTTCGGGATAGTAAGTATTTTCTGATTCTTCTGACATGTCTGGCGGCAACGGTGGTACTTGTGTGATTTCTGGTGCTTCCAAAGTGTCAGATATTAAGTTTTCATATAAGTACTCGTGGCTAACTTCGGGTTCATATGCTTCCAATCCAGCATCAGGAACTTGCTGGGAATAGTACTGCTCAAAGGTCATCCCTTCGTCTCCGTCAATAATCACATCCAAATCTACTGTGGTATTGTCAAAATGTAAAAACACTTCGTCGTCATAAATAATTGGATGAGCTATTTCCATTACATATTCTACTGATGTATTTTCGGATACAATTGGCAAAGCCGTGTGGTATTGATGGTCAGCTTCTGGTCGTGCTGTATCCCAAGTAACAGAATCACTGGTTAGAGGGATATCTTCATAAATCATATAATGCTCATAAACTTGCCTTGATGGCTGTGTGATGGATGATTCGTAGATAGGCGATGATATCGTAGTCATTGGAGATGATTCGGCATTTTGATGTAAAAGCAATAATCCGCCGCCAACTGCGGCGATTATACATGTGGTTGCCAGTAGGGCAGGTATCGTTGCTGATGTTGTACTTACAGCAGTGGTTGCTGTCACTGTCTCAGGTTGTGATGGTGTGATGGTTGATGTTGTTTTTGCAATAACATCTGCTGGAAGACCTAGCTTTGTGGCTATACTTTGCCATAATGCAATACTGACTTCAGTTGTAAAAATTTCATCTGCATGTGCTTGTAATACGCGTGTCAGTACAGGAATAGGCACAATACACCTCAAGTCTTTTTTATCTGCGTCCAGCTTTTTTTTGAGCGTTGCCCTAGCGCGGGACAGACGGGTTTTAACCGTACCTTCATTGACACCCAAGGTCTTCGCAATTTGACTTATAGAAAACCCACTGTAGTAAAACATCAAAATAACGATACGATAAGGTTCACTTAATGCATCAATATAGGCTACCAAATAATTACGCTGTTCCTTTGTTTCCAAATATGTTTCGGGCAAAAACTCTTCATCTTCGCTTACCATGTTTTTCATATCTGGTTCAACATAGTCGTCTATGTGTTTTTTCTTGCGTAAAATATGCATACAGTGGTGGTATGCCACACGGTTTACATAGGCTACAACGGCTTTGCTGTCTTCAAGTGTGTACAAATGTTTATACAAAGTAATCATAGTCTCTTGCACTACATCATGAGCGTCTTCTTCATTTTTTGTAATGCGCAGGCTTGCATAATACACTGGCTTTGAAAGGGCCTCGTAAACTTGTGCAAATGCCTCATAATCACCTTGCTTTGCAAGTTCAACTAAACTTGCAAGCATTTGATAATCCATCATCATTATCCCCCATCTACCCATAGGAGTTTACTTTGGCGAAAAAGGTTACAGGTTTTTGTAGATTTTTTTAAAAATTTTTCTGATACAGTATTTATAATATAAAAAATGCCACGAATTGCGCAATGGCAATTCGTGGCGTTTCACCTATACATCTATTCAAAAATTAAAATTTCTGCAACTTGCGCGCCATTGGTTCTGCTGGCTGTGTTGGCAGTAAAGATAAATCTTACATATTGGGCCGTTGTTTGGTCAAAGTCTATACGCACAGTATTGCCTGTTTCAGGGTCGAACTCATGACGGTCAGAGGGTACGATGGTTGTAAAATGATTTCCGTCTGTGCTAACTTGTACCTCAAAAACTTGTCCGCGGGCTTCCCATAAAGAGGATGGATTTAACCGCAAGGCAACGGTTTGAAAAGTTTGGTTGCCGTCAAGTTCTACTGTAAACTCCGCAGGGAAACCATTACTTTCCCAATAGGATGTTACATATCCATCCACTGCATTGGACGGAATATAAATATCCGTAAAGGAGGATGCCACCACAGGTCTTAGGGCGGCAAGATTCTCTGTTTCGGGCAAGGCAACCATATTTGCCAGTGGATGAACAATGGCATCTGGCCATTCGGGTGCGGTTTGGTCAGGGGTTGTGACTATCGTAATGTTTGAGTTTTCCTGTACACCTCCTGTTCCTGTGAAGAAAATAAAGGCAGACGCTCCAATGGACAGGATAATGATTGCGCAAAATACATAGGCTAATATTTTATTCATGTGAATCACCCTATTCTATAGTTATATTGATAGCATAGTCGTTTAAATTTGCATTGAGAGCTTCTAGGCTGGTGATTCTTTCGCCAAGAATATAAATGTTGCGCATGGTCACATTTTCAAGTAAATGGTCGGCATTATGCCCCCAAAAGTTTGAGTTGGGTACACGTCCGTCAAGGGTGTTGTGTACAATCAGTCCATCAATGGTGATATCTCTGATACTACCCCATTCATCCCACACCGTTGACCAGTGTGTTTTAAGCATATGAAATTCAATGAGTTCATTATTGTGCCCATGGTCGCCGCGCATGAAAGCATTGTCTACAATAATGTTTTGGTAGAGGATGTTAAACACATCTGCATCGTCACCGTTGTGAATGCTTATGATGGGCTTATGATTGTTATAAAGTACAAAAATATCGCGGAAGGTAACATTGTAAATTTGTGGATTGATTGTAAGCCCAAGATTTGTTTCGTATCCAATTTCCATAGATTGTGCAAGGTCTGTCCACACTTGTACACGCTCAAAAAGAATGTCGCTGGACGAACCTGCATAGTTTTTGATAACCAATGTGTCATCCCATGTTCTGGCAAATGAATCTACAACCGTGTGGTTTCGCGTGGATTGAAAGGTAAAACCATCACCATTTTGCCGCCCAGAAATAATTTTGATATTTGAAGCAAATAAGTCTTGAGAGTTGAATGAATTAAATTTCCATGCATTCCCGTTAATAAGAATGAATCCTTCGGCAACAATATTTCTACTGTTACGAATATCAATGGGGACGCGAGCATATGCACCTGGTTGATTCCATGCTGGGAAACCTTCGCCGCAAATGATTCCGCGCCCACGAATGGTTATATCTTCTACACCATCTGCCACCACAACGGAATTGATAACCGCCCCGCCTGAAATATACAAGGTTTGTCCGCTTTGCAGCACAATCGCGTCTAAATCCCAATGCCCTGGTTCAATGAAAATGACATTGGGGTCATTTCTATCAGGAATGTCTGTTTCCAGCGGATTGGCAAAAATGTGTGTTGCTTGATAGACTTCGCCGTTAAATACCACTGTGTAAAATCCAGGTTCGTTAATGGTAAAGGTCACGCGGTTATTTTCTACAAGGGGTGTAATGCCATGTGTGCCGGGCAGAATAACAGCACTGTCAATATTTTGACCTAGACCGGGAAGCTCCACTTCAATGGTGACTTCACCTTCAAAATCAAAATATGTCATAGGCGTGCGTGACGGAATGGTATTGGCATTCCAAATATGCTCATGGTTAACCATCACATCATATACAAAAAGTCCATGACCTTCCACCCAAATAGATGCCATTTGTGAGGATGTCATTGTAGAAGGTCCATCGTATAATACAAGTATTGGCGCACTATCCACTGGCGTAGTACTACCACTTGCCCTTGGCGCAGATGCTGACGCAAACATAAAAGCTGTAAACGCCGCGCTTAAAGTTGCAAGCACGCCTAGGCAAATGATGGGGAATGAAATAGGATTTTTCTTCTTCATATGAAGCCTCCTTAGGTTTAGCGATAAACTATGCACATCATACAGAATAACAGCTAAAAAAGCAAGGCTAACTAGCAAGAGTTGACAAAATTATTTATAATTGATATGCTCATATCGAATTTTAAAAGAGGAGAGGATTTTTATGAAAGACATTTTAAAGATGAGCGCGGTTATTTTTGCCCTTGCGCTTATGTTGGTTTTCGCACTTTCTGCATGTGGAAACAATGGCAATGACACAACAAACAATCAGGCAGAAGCTGTATCAACACCAGAACCATCTCCAGAAGCAACCCCAGCACCACCTGAGGAAACCGACGAACCTGAAGAAGTTGAAGAAGACGCTTTCATTGAAATACCTGATGTGTTTCTTTGGAACAACTTTGTAGGGCGTGACCCTCACAATATGCCGGGCGTTTCCCCAAATGGCGCACCAATGTGGTGGGATAACTGGGCAAACCTTCGCGCAAGTGTAGAAAATGATGTGGTGCAAATTCAGTTTAGACCCAATGCGTTTGACCCAGAAGATTTTGACGATTATGATGATTATTTTACAAGAGTAAATGATTGGATGGGTAACTGGGGCGAAGCGATTGACATGTGGTCATTAGATGGTATCTCTTTCATGCGATACATGACAATCCGCATGGCTGGCGGTGAAGGCGGCGAAGAATACAGATTGATTCTTCACTTTGTACCAGACGATGGCCCATCATTTGTAGCCCGCTTTGCTGACTTAGTGCTTGCTGACGGAAGCAACCCAAGCATTACCACAGAAATGCAAGACATCGTTATTGACCTAGAAGCGTCAGGCTTCCCTGGCATGACAAACCGTATGCACATTCGCGCTTTTGCAGACGCTACAATTTTCCTTGATGAAATTTATTTCTCTGTGCCTGTGTCTCAAGTAGACACAACAAGCCGTGAGACGATTTTAGGCGGTATCACCGTGCCAGAAATCGGCAACCCAGCAGATTTGCCTATTAGAGCATTTGTTGAACAGTTAGGTGAATAATAGCCCAATAAAAAAATCCTTACCCAGTATCTTCGCTGTGGTAAGGATTTTTTTAGTTGTTGTGTGATTTAGTGATTCGTTAGAATGCTCCAATGCACGCCAAAACGGTCATTCACATTGCCGTCTAAAGCCGCCCAAAATTCTGGTTTAAGTGCCTTAACAATCGTTCCGCCATCTGCAAGTTTGTTAAAAACAGAAGTCACTTCTTCTGGGGTGTCAAAAGTAAGTTGCAACCAAAAGCGTTGACCTGATTGTGGCATGTCTTCGTCGTCAACCATTACGATAGGTGTGCCGAATATGGATACTTCTGAATACAATACACAATTTGGTTTCAAATCTCCAATATTAACGTCTTGGGGGGCATCGCGGAAATAGTTAATCGTTTTTACTTCCGCGCCTAATACCTCTTTGTAGTAAGTAATCGCTTCATCACAATTACCCTTAAAACTAATGGCTGTCATAAGCATGTTGTCATGCTCCTCTCATTATTTTGATAAGTCATTATACCTTACAAAACACGACAGCAGTGTGTCTTATTTCATGAGAATATGAACTTTCGTCACTATTTATCCCCATCCATGCGAATACCGATAAGGAAATATTTATTGAAAATCAAATAAATAATGATAATGGGTACAATAGTAATGGTTGCCGCCGCCATAATTTGATTCCACATTTGCCCTTCATCTCTTGACTGAAAAGTCTGCAAACCCAAAGGCAGTGTATACATGCTCATCGTGCGAAGGTACAGCATAGGACGAATAAACTCATTCCAAAAACTCATAAATACGAAAATGGCTTGTGTGGCTATGGCTGTCCGTGCCAAAGGCATACATATGCGGAAGAAACATGATAGCCGCCCCAGCCCGTCAATATATGCCGCTTCTTCACATTCTGAGGGGAAGTTAATGAAAAACTGCCGCATGAGGAATATATAGCTAATATTCACCATGACTGGAACAATAAGCGCGCTAAAGCTATCAATCATACCCAATGCGTTTAAAAGCATGAAATTTGGCACAAGTAACACTTGCCCAGGAATCATAATAAGGGCTAGAAAAGCATAATAAATTTGCTGTCGCCCCTTAAACTCTAAGCGTGAAAGGGCATAACCTGCCATTGTATTAAGAAAAATATTGCAAAGTGTACCAATGCTTGCCACCACAAAAGAGTTCACAAACCATCGGGGGAACTGTGTGACAGTAAAAATATGCCTATAACTATCAAAACTCATATCAGGTGCAATAAGCCGCATTCCGCCGCTTACAATTTCCCTCAAGGGCATAAATGATGCGGAAATCATCCAAAGAAAGGGGTACAAAGTGGCAAATGCAAAAATAATCATGATTAAATACACAAAAATCCGCCAAAAATTAAACTTTTTACCCACCACTAATACACCCTTTCTTCTTTATTGATTCGGTTGACAATAAACGCAAGTGTAAGAATAATCACCATCAAGCATATAGCAATCATAGACGCATACCCCATTGCAGAGCCAGGGCCAAAGGCATAACGGTAAATCAAAAGCGCGATAGTCATAGTGGAGCTGGCTGGCCCGCCGTCACCGCCGCTGAAAATAAACGCTTGGTCAAACATCTGCATTGTGCCAATTATCCCTGTAAGCACCACAAAAGTGGTAATGGGGCGTAAATAAGGGATTGTAATATAGAAAAACTTTTTGACTTCGCTTGCACCGTCAATACTTGCCGCTTCATACATGCTGTTTGGTAACTCTTGAAGTGATGCCAGATACAATGTCATGTAAAATGGTATAGTACTCCAAATGTTCATAATCATAATCACCCGCATACTCCAGTCACTACTGCGCAGGAAGTTAATAGGGTCGCTGGCGGCTAAAAGACCCATGCTAATCAACATACTGTTCACAGGCCCTCGCATACTGAACATAAACATAAATATCATGGTCAGAGCCGCAGATGATGTGAGTGTGGGCAAAAATATAATGGCTCTAAATGCCTTTTTAAACTTAATGTTGCTATTGAGTACTGCGGCTACCACCAATGACAAAAAGGTTTGCACAGGCACAACCACTGCTGAAAACACCAATGTATTCCTTATTGCCCGATGTAACAAACTATCAGTGAAGCCCACGCGGTAATTATTAAGCCCAATCCATTCATAAGTACCTTGCACCATATTTACCCGACTAAAACTCATAAACAAAACAGCCACGGATGCAATCCCTAAAAATATCATTGTTGTTGCAATAGCAGGGGCAACAAATGCATACCCTTGCAAAGTTTCTCTGGTTCTGCGGCTTAATTTCACAAAAGGCACCTCCTTGCGCTAAAATATTAGAAAGAGACCCCCTGATATCAGGGGGTAGTATCTTTAACGTGCAATGTTTATCTGCAAATTGGCTTGTGCATCTATATTTTCCATTGCGTTAGCAATAGACATCTCACCCACAATGGCGGCGGACATATAGTTCATATAACTGTCATTGATGAAAGACTGGAATCTTCCCAATACCCAAGGGGTTGCATATGGAATTTGGGCGATGTGAACATTTAACCCTGCACTCAGATTTGCTGCCATTGCGGCCGCAACGTCTGGGCGGGTTGGAAGTGGCCCTGCGGCTACACACCAGTTGTACATACCTTCCACACCTGTTTTGTATTGAATCCAAGCGGTTGCAAGGTCTTGGTTCGGTGAGTCAACATTGATACCCCAGCCCACTGTAAAAATCATGCTGGAACGCTGACCCATGTAGGTTGGCATTGGAATAATCTCAAATGAAATGCTTGGAAACTCGGTACGCAGGAAGTTGTAAACCCAGTTGCCTTCTTCCATAATCACTGCGCGTCCTGTACCAAAAGCCTCACCGTTCCAACCTGAACCCATCATTTGGGGTGTACGCATTGCACCTGTTGCAAAAAGAGTGTGGATAAATTCTGCATGACGCACAACATCAGGGTGCGCCATGTTGGATGAGCCGTCTGGATTGACAGGGTTCACATTTCTATTGAGCAAATGCAATGCCCGTGCTGGCTCATACATACCTGATGCGGCAAATACTTCACCTGCGCCAAAGTGGTCATCTAAGGCAGATTGTAGACGCGGAAGGAACTCCAGATAACTTTCAAGGTCGTCAGGAATGTCTGAAAGTTCAAAACCTACAGCATTAAGCAGTTCTGTATTTACATACCTTGCCAGTGAAGACTGGTCTTTTGGAATGGCATACACGACCCCATTAAACGTAAAGGTATCTAAAACATTTTGATAAAATGCGGCTGTGTCAAATGTTGCTGGGTCAAGAGGGGCTAATACGCCCATGTAAACAAATTGCTCTGCTAAACCGCTGTCGATGTAAAATGCGTCTGGGGCTGTACCAGCGGCAAGGTCTGCCATGATTTGTGTATTAAGGTCATTGTACAAACGCCATTCGATGGTAATACCTGTTTGTGCCTCAAAATCTTGACGAACCCGCTCGATAGATGCCCATTCTGCTTCATTGCCTGCCCAAATGCCCAGTGAAAGTACTCTGTCACTTGACTCTGCATTGGTTGCGGCGGTTTCTTCGTTGTCATTATTGCAAGCAATTAAAGCAAATGCCATTGCTGCTAGCAAAAATGTTAAGAAAATTACTTTTTTCTTCATGATAAATGCTCCTTTATTTTAGCTTTATATTGAGCATGTCTGTTAAAACATGCTGGTTGCCGTTAATCTCTATCTCAACTGTTGCGGTTTTGGTTTCGTTTTCAAGGATGATTTCAGTCTTGGACACCTCAATCTTAACCTTTTGTCCCCGAAGCCATGCGTAAAATGTGAGTTTATCCCATGATTCTGGCAATTTGGGGGCAAGTCTGATTTGACCGCCTACCAGTCTAAGCCCGCCAAAACCAAGCACTGCACATTGCCAAATACCGCCAATTGACCCTGCATGAACACCATCATTGGAGCTTTGTAAATTAGGCCCCATGTCAATATTACAAGCCCGCTCAAACAATGCCAAAGCTTCATCATCATCTCCCATGTCTCCTGCAAGTATGCAGTGGGTAGATAAGGAAAGGGAGGAATCATGCAAAGTACGCGGCTCATAATAATTCCAGTTGGCACGTTTTACTTCTGGGGTAAATGCAGCTTCCATGAGAAGAATCAAGAGCAAAACATCCGCTTGTTTACAAACTTGCATTTCGCCGATTTGTTCATGGTTAAAATCATTATAAATGCTACCCACTTGTTTTTGGGTTTTGTACTTTGTTAAGTCAATATCTTTCAGCCCAAGGAATGTGCGGTTTTGTGGAATAACCCCATCTTCCCGCGGGGCTGGGACGTATATTTTCTCCGCTTTTTCTGCCCATTTATCATAGTCTAGGGTTAGGCGTTCTTGTAAGCGGGCAAGTAGTGGGGTGTCCTTTAATTTGTCGTAATACTCCATTGCCAAATGCAAATTCCAACGGGCAAAGTAGTTTGTAAACGCATCATCATCCACACCGTCTTTGTACTCGTCAGGGCCTATGACGTTGTTGATATGAAGCAGCCCATCTGCACCGTCTTCTAAGCGGGATGCCCAAAATGTTGCGGTTTCAAAAATCAACTCATAGCCGTACTTTTCCATAAAGTCTTCGTCACCTGTTGCCATGTAGTACTGCCACACGCCCAAGCAAACATCACAGGAAATATGAATTTCAATAAGCCCTGTGAGTATAGGAATGGGAAGACCTGTAACAATATCTGCCGCCCCAAAAAGCGGCGTTACTTCGCCATCTGTAAGCCATGCAGATTCCCATGGAAACTGTGCGCCGGTGTATCCGTTGCCCTTTGCTTTTTCTCTTGCACCAGGCAGGGATAGATAACGATATTCTTCTAAGCTTCGGGCTGTATTGGGTTGGGTAAAAATATAGTACGGAAGGGCAAAAATCTCTGTATCCCAGAAGGTATGCCCCTTATACCCTTCGCCTGATAATGCTTTTGCACCAATGTTCATACGGTTGTCATGGGCAGGAGCCATGATTTGCAGATGATACTGGGCAAAGCGTAAGGCAAGCTGATGGTGCGGATTCTTAGAATCCACTGTCACAGGGATGTTGTGCCACACAAGTTTTTGCCAAGTTTCAGCACTTTGCTTTGCTAAACCAGCATAACCCAGTGCCGCTTGCACCTTCAAATGCTCTAATCCAAAGGCTTGAATTTCAGCCGTTTCACAACCATCCATATTTTTGTCCCGTGATGTATGAATCGTTGTGATTTTTTCAATGGTTAAAGTACTGCCTTTGGAAATGTCCGTTGTAAAAGCAGAAAAAATCTTGCGCCTGTCCATGGCAATATGGGTATCTACCTTTTTTGCCTTCCCATTTTCTAAAAGCTTAACATCTGTGGTAAACACAAAATCAATATTGCTTTGGGTGGTGGTCTGTACCAGTTGCATGTACCGCCTGTCGTAAAAACGCTTCGCCCCTTCAGAAAAATGTTGACTGCCAGAGTTTGTCATTTGCCCGTTAATGCCAGTGGAAAGTTTTACCGTTGCGTGGCTTGACAGGGGTGTAATTTCCACCCTTTGGGCAATGGTATGGATGTTTTGGAGGGATACGACACGGTAAAAGTGAAGTACATATACATCACCGCTGGGGGCTGTCCATTCTACATGCCTATGCAATTCACCTGTTTCAAAGTCCAGTTCCCGCTGATAATCCTTAAACGTGCCGCTAAGTAATGAAAATGTTTCACCGTTTAGGTCAATACCCATTTCCAGACAATCGGCGGCATTGGGCAGCTCGCATACTTCGCTTTCATGAAACTGATTAAATGTGCCTGCGATAAAAAGCCCGCGTCTTTCGCCAATATATCGTTCTTCCGTTGCGGCGCGAAGCCCTAAGTAACCATTGCCTTGACACATGATAGATTCACATTTTCCCAGTGCCATTGGGTTAAATCCATCCTCTTTAAGTATCCATTCGTCTCTTTTCATAGTTCACCTGTCTTCATAAAAGAATTTATTAGAGAAAAACATCATTAGTACAAAGCCTGCAAAAACCATAAAGCCGCCCAGCAAAAACGGTAGCCCAGCAAATCTAAACCCAATGGCAATAAGCATACTGGGGGGCAGATATATGATGAGGCTTTTCTTAAAATCATTAGTGTCACTGTAATATTTGGCGCAAAAATATGCTAATCCACAAATAAGTAAGGCAGGCAACAAAATGACCCATGTAGGGGTTTCCAAAAGAAACATCTTACATCCTCCTGTTTTTATCATGTGATACGGCTACGTTCGGTTAATTGATGGGATGTTTATAAATTTTGCACAATCACAAAATACATCTGTTCTTAGAAATTGTCAAGAATTATTTACGAAATGTTTTACGAAAATATTTCGTAAATAAATTTACATATTTACATTCAGCGCGTTTTAACTGTAGAATGATTGACAAATTCTCTATAAGATTGGGAAGAGCGTGAATGAAACCAACTGTAAAACGTATTGCTGATGGACTAGGACTTTCCCCTGCCACAGTTTCAAAAGCATTATCTGGCCGCCGCGATATTAGTGAAGACACAAGAAACCGCGTGATGACATATGCCAATGAATTAGGATATTTAAAAAGCTCAGGGACACGCCGCCGCTTGGGTGTGCTTGCAGTACAGCCCGACAATATGGAAGATGACCAAGCATCTTTTGCATTTAATTTTTACATGGGGCTGCAACGCCATGCAGAACGCATAGACCATGATGTGGTCATTGTCAACATAGATTCAGACATGCAAGCCCAAGAAACTCTTGACCAAGTTGCCTTTAGAAATCGCTTTGACGGGCTTTTTATCACGGGCATTAAAAATACCGACCCCTACTATCATCAACTTGAAACTGTAGCCACTCCAACTGTGGTTATGGATATCCGCTGTCATAACCCCCAAGTGGGTTTTGTCGGCACAAATAGCCTGTCTGGCGGCGGGTTAGCCATTCGTCACCTTGCGGAACTTGGGCATAAAAAAATAGGCTTCGTAAACGGTCACAAAGAAGCCTATATTTCACAAGAGCGCATGGCCGGTTATGTTGCTGCAATGGTTGCAAATGAAATACCCTTTGATGAATCCCTTTGCTTTAGCGGAGATTACAGCATGGAAAGCGGTGCCCGTGCGGCAGATTATTTTGCTAAAACAGATGCCACCGCCATTTATTTTGCCAGCGACTTAATGGCATTGGGTGCGATTCGTCAGTTTCATTTATTGGGAATCAGCTTGCCCCGTGATTTTTCTATTGTTGGATTTGACAATAACCCTTTTGGCTTGGGCTGTACCCCCACACTAACGACCATCTCACAAGATACATCTGCATTGGGCGAAACTGCGTGTGCATTATTGCGCGGCATTGCGCAAAAAATTCCTATCAGACAATCACAGCTAGAGCCTACTTTAGTCATAAGGGAATCTACTGCACCGCCAAGAAAAAACTGAAAAGATAAAGTTCTTTTATAATCAAACGCTCCATTGACACTGGGCAAGCACATGTGAAAGAATAAGTATGTTAGCAGGTCGTGTGAGAAATTTATATTAGCAATCAATGGAGGTATTTATGGTAGAACTTAAAAAAATCACAATACTAAGCGACAACATGAAGGAGTGCATAGCCCTTGATATTGCGCCAGAGAAAAAAGACTATGTATGGTCAAATGCCATAACATTAGCATTTGCTCATAGGCGATTTAAAAGATACAGCGTGGCGATGGAGTGTCGGGCAATATATGCTAACGGGACAATGGTGGGCTTGATTTCGTATAACTATTACCTTGAAGACTTGGATTTCAAAGAAGTTTGCTATCGTATCCGTCCTGTTATGATTGACAAAAACCACTTGAATAAAGGCTATGAAGAAGCATCACTCCGCAAAATACTGGAAGAAATACAACGTAAACCCCATGGCGAGGCAACCGCTGTTTTTGCAAGCTATAACCCAAAAGAGGAAGACATGGCAAAAATCTATGAGGTTGTAGGGTTTACTAAAACAAACATGAAGTGGCAAGACCCAGATGATGACGATATGATTACACGCATGAGCTTGTAAGAAAACCACGAGGAGGACACCATGTTAACAATGAAAAAAATCTCAATTTTAGACGACAACATGAAAGAGTGTATAGCACTTGATTTTTTACCGGAGCAAACAGGCTTTGTGGCAGATAACTCCATTAGTCTTGCAGAAGCATACGATGCAAATAAAGCCTACGCAGAAACAGGTAAAGGCGATATTGCAGTACCTTTCGCCGCATACGAAAATGGAAAAATGGTAGGTTTTGCAATGTACGGTTATTTTCCTCCAGGTGACGAAGGCGATGAAGATACCTACTGCACCAAAGAACATCATTATTATTTCTGGCGTTTATTAGTAGACAAAAACCACCAGCGCAAAGGCATAGGGCGGGAAATGGTTTTTCAAGTAATGGAAGAAATAAAGTCGAAACCTTGGGGCGAAGCAACTTACTGTTATGTTTCCTATGAGCCTACCAATATAGGCTCAAAAACTACCTTTGCATCATATGGCTATGAAGAAGATGGGCGTGTTATAGATGGTGAGGTTGTTGCGCGGTATAAATTGCAGTGATGAAAGAACATGTGGAAGCCTGTACCCCTCATGGTGAATACATTTTAACGTAAAAAAACAGATGATGAATTATCGGCAATATGCGATGATTCACTCATCTTTTTTTATTGTAAAAAGACGGTTCTTTTGCCGCAGATATAGGCGTACATTTAGAATATAAGGAGGGTAATAATATGAGTGGAAATTCAAAATGCCCAGTGACGGGCAACATGAGCCAGCCTGATTTTACAAGAGGCGGGGCAACCAATAGGGATTGGTGGCCAAATCAACTGGATTTAAGCGTATTGCACCAAAATTCAACCTTGAGCAATCCAATGGGGGAGACATTCAACTATATTGACGAATTTAAAACCCTTGACTTACAGGCATTAAAAAATGACATTATTGCCTTAATGAAGGATTCACAAGCATGGTGGCCCGCAGACTATGGGCATTATGGACCTTTCTTGATTAGAATGGCATGGCATAGCGTAGGTACATACAGAACCTTGGATGGACGCGGTGGTGTAAACGGTGGTGCCCAAAGATTTGCCCCATTAAATAGCTGGCCTGACAATGTCAATTTAGACAAAGCCAGAAGACTACTATGGCCAATCAAGAAAAAGTATGGCAGAAAAATATCATGGGCAGACCTAATGGTGTTTGCAGGCAATTGTGCATTTGAATCTATGGGGCTTCAATTGATTGGTTTTGCCGGTGGACGTGTAGATGTATGGGAACCTCAACGGGATGTTTATTGGGGAGCGGAAACAACATGGCTAAGTGATAAGGATAGATACTCTGGGGATAGGCAACTGGAAAACCCCCTTGCCGCAGTGCAAATGGGACTTATTTATGTGAATCCAGAAGGCCCTGACGGGCAACCTATACCCGCTGAATCTGCAAAAGATGTTAGAGAGACATTTGCCAGAATGGCAATGAACGACGAGGAAACGGTTGCGCTTATTGCAGGAGGGCATACCTTTGGAAAGACCCACGGTGCGGCATCGCCTACCCACTTAGGGGCAGAGCCAGAAGGTGCGCCAATAGAGGAACAAGGGTTAGGCTGGAAAAATAGCTTTGGCACAGGCAGTGGCGATGACACCATTGGAAGCGGGCTGGAAGGCGCATGGAAACCCAATCCAACCACATGGGATATGGGCTATTTGAAAGTACTGCTCAAATATGAATATGAACTGACCAAAAGCCCAGCAGGCGCATATATTTGGCTTGCAAAAGATTGTGAAGATGAGGATATGGTCGTAGATGCACACAATCCAGACAAAAAGCACCGCCCAATGATGACAACCGCTGACTTGTCTCTTAAATTTGACCCGATTTATGAAAAAATCGCAAAAGACTACTATGCAAATCCAGAAAAATTTAAAGATGCGTTTACCAAGGCATGGTTTAAGCTGACCCACAGAGATATGGGCCCTACAAGCCTATACTGGGGGGCAGATGTACCCAAAGAGGAATTTTTATGGCAAGACCCTACACCTAAATGTGAAGGATATCTTGTAAATGACCAAGATATTGCAGAATTGAAGGATAAAATAATATGTACTGGATTAACCGTGTCTCAACTGATTAGAACCGCATGGGCAAGTGCCGCGTCCTTTAGGCATTCGGATAAAAGAGGTGGGGCCAATGGCGGGCGCATTCGGCTGGAACCACAAATTTCTTGGGAAGTGAATCAGCCTGAGCAGTTGAAGGTGGTGCTGGAAAAATATGAGCAAATTCAAGAGGCATTTAATCAATCAGATAAGTATGTTTCTCTTGCAGATTTAATTGTGCTGGGTGGGGCTGTAGGTATTGAACTTGCGGCAAAACATACAGGCACAACCATACATGTCCCATTTGCACCAGGCAGAACAGATGCAACACAGGCCCAAACAGACGTGGAATCCTTTAAGGTGCTAGAGCCTATTTATGATGGCTTTAGAAATTATCAAAAGCAAAATTATTCCGCCTTGCCAGAAGCGTTACTGGTTGAAAAGGCACAACTACTCAACCTAACCGCACCAGAAATGACAGTACTGCTGGGCGGGTTAAGGGTCTTGTTTAACAATTACGGTCATTCCCTACATGGTGTGCTAACCAATGCACCCGAAACACTCACCAATGATTTTTTTGTAAATCTTTTGGATATGAACACAGAATGGAAACCTACAGAAGATAAAAATGTGTTTAATGGTGTGGACAGAAAAACAGGTACACAAAAATGGACGGCAACGCGGGTAGACCTTATATTTGGGTATAACGCCCAGTTAAGAGCCATTGCCGAAGTTTATGCAAGTGATGATGCTAAGGATAAGTTTTTGAATGATTTTGTTGCGGCATGGAATAAAGTCATGAATGCAGACCGATTTGACTTGCTAAGATAGTATCCCTATGGCAATCTTAGGCATACTTTTTCTTGGACTAGGTGGGGCTGGGGTGGTGTTGCCTTTCATACCCACAACACCCTTTGTATTGTTGGCGGCGATATGTTTCGGCAAAAGTTCTAAAAGGCTTCATAACTGGTTTACGGCTACCCGTTTATACAAAAACAGTGTAGAAGGGTTTGTTAAGGAAAGCGCTATGACAATGAAGTCTAAACTTACCTTGCTGGCTACAATTACAGTGTTTATGGGATTCAGCTTTTTTATCATGGGCATGACATCTGCGCCAAGAATAGCACAGGTTATCATGGCAATCATTTGGGTTTTGCATGTTTTATATTTTGGCTTTAGGGTAAAGACCATACGAAAAGAAGAATAAAAAACAATTGCCATTGAATTTATGGCAAAGGAATGCTAAAATATGTATACGCTGACAGGCGAAATCCTATGGTTTGAAGGAGACATTGCATGTATAAATTAAATTTACCTGGAAAGACCCTTATCTTTGTCACAAGTATTATTCTGCTGGTTGGCGGTGGGATTAACATACTTACTTCTGTACCCATGCTTTTATCATCATCCTACTGGGACGCGGTTTTGCCAATTTTTATCCCATGGAGTATATGGTATGCTTACGCGCTTATACTTTCAGGATATATGTTGTTTATGAGTATTAGTGGTATCAGATTTTGCAATAACCCAGAAAAAGCAAATTTCTTGTTTACCCTTGGTATCATTAGTGTAATTTTTGCAGTCATTACATTGATTTTTAACATTTTAATACTGGGAAATTTATTTCTGATTGTTGGATTGCTAATGCCCATTTTATTTCTTGTTGGCGCAAGTAAGAATAAACGGTATCAAGCAGAAATGGGAAATCTCGAAGATACAACAAACGAAAACAAAAATATGTGAGAAGGAAACAAAAAGAGAGGTGCAGTTCATATGAACTGCACCTCTCTTTTTTTGTTTTATCCATTGGCTACTTCTTCATTGTCATTAAGATGGAGACTTTCTGCGGCGGCGATAAACATTTGCCAAAAAGTTTCTTTCTTTTCTTTTGGCACATTTGCTAAACGTACTTTAATGCGGGACATAAAAAGGTCTTCGTCTTCTGACTTGGCGTTGTCATTGCCAATAATGTAGTCTGCGCTTACGGATAGGGCTTTGCAAATATTTCTGAGTACAAGTGTAGAGATACCAGCGTCACCACGTTCGATGGCATGTAATGAGGTTTCCTCAATATCAGCATAATCGGCTAATTGTGCCACGGATAACTGCATTTCCCGACGGCGTTTTCCAATTTGATGACCTTGCAGGGTGTTTAATAGGTCAACAGTTAGGCTCTCATCCATAAATTTCAAGTATTCAACGATATCTGCCTTTACATTTTTATATCGTTTCTTTTCGTCAAGTTCCAGAAGCGTATTTAATCCATCTTTAACTAGCTCCATATCATTTTCATAAATGCCTTTTCTGACTTTTAATGCATGTTGCTGTGGGCGTTTTCTTTGCACACACATAGCCATAGCATAGTCATGACATTGGGAAAATTTAGCGTCTAATGTTGCACTGTCGATAGATGGTTCAAAGTATTTGGTACGCAAAACCCTCCTAGTCATATTGAAGTGAAAAGCAATGCGAATTTGCAAATATTTTTCACCATCATAGCTTTCAAGTGCCTTTAATGCCTCTTTGAAAAAAGCCCATGATTCGTTGATGGCTGGAAGATAAGTAATGAACATTGACATGCAATAGAAATGCAAATAATCCCGTGTTTTAATGGATTTTAATGCCTCAAAAGCTGGTGCTGCCGCGGCACAACATTCTTCAAAACACTGTTGATTTTTTTCAGCTTTTACAGTTTTCAGTGTACTTAAAATAAGCGTTAGTTCTGAATCTGGTGGTTTTTTATCCATATATGTTTCAATCTTGATTATAAATTTTCGTAAACCTGATTTTGAAACAAAAGTAAATACAAGAAACTCCTGTATCAAAGATTCTTTTGTTATTTCTGGCTTCATCAATAACATCTCCTATCTTTCAAAAAGACCCAGTATTATTTGAGCTTATAATATTATTAAAATTCGCACGGTGGTTCGGGTTCACTAAAAGGCATAATTATTACAGGTTCAGAACTAGCAAATATCAATGCAAATATAAAGTTAAAGAACATGTTTGCCACACTCTTTTCTTAAAAAAATGTCTTATATTGTAATAATATTGCAAATAAATTATTGATGTGAAAATTTGCAGTAAGTCATGTCATATTATGTAGTAACTCATATTTAATCCTATATTGTGTTTTTAGCTGAATATCAAATGGAGTATCGCCAACCAATAATTTTTTAAATAGCATTTTTATTCATTGACATAATTAGACATTTGTTGCAATAAGCATATAATATATATCATCAAAAAGATATTGAAAGAGGTGTATTTATGGGATGGATGACAAGCCCAGGAGAAGTAATGCGTATGTTTGATGAAGCAGATGAAAGAGATAATGTGCCGGTAGAGTGTAGGTTAGACACTAACGAATGTTTTTGTATACCTTCAAGAATTTTTACGCAATGGGGCTGGAAAGGTGGTTGCAGCGTTAAAGCAGTAGTCACAAACACGCCTAACGCAATTGAGCTAGTGGCAGACGAAAACAGTGACCTAGTCATTTATTTTTGGAAACCAATAACCCTAGATAAAAAGTTTATGGATGCATTAGGCTGTGAAGCAGGGGATACAATTGTATTTGAGCGTTTGGAAACCAGCATACTTTTGAGACGTAAGTCGCTTTAGTGTCACTGAATTATACAATGCATATAAATATCACCAGCAAGCTTGCAATGATTCATAAGAAATGATATTATCCTGTCAACAAATTCATAAAAATTCGCTAGGGGTGCTTGTAATTTTTACAGGCTGAGACTTTACCCTTTGTACCTGCTCCGAATAATGTCGGCGAAGGAAAGCACATGGTTGATTAAAAACCTTCTGGCGAGTCACTCTAAGGGAGGATTTTTTTATGTCAAAAGCAAAGATGTTAACGGTGGCGGCAGTATGTATTGCCATGGCGTTTCTGCTGAATCAAGTGACGCTTTTTAGGATGCCAATGGGTGGGTCTGTTACGCCTGCAAGCATGTTGTTTATTGTGCTGGCAGGATATTGGCTTGGGCCTGTTTACGGTGTTTTATCAGGGGTGGCAATGGGATTGCTTGATACAGCAACGGGGGCATATGTTGTACACCCTGTACAGTATATACTGGATTATATTTTAGGCTTTGCCATGCTTGGCACGGCTGGATTTTTCCGTAAGTGGAAGTATGGCTTGCACATTGGTTTTATTGTGGGTGTATTTGGACGGTTTGTGATGGTATTTTTATCAGGGGTTATTTTCTTCTATATGTTTGCACCTGAAGGGCAACATGTATGGATTTTCTCATTTGCGTATAACATAACCTATATCGCCCCAGAGATGATAATTAGCCTTGTGTTAATCTCACTGCCGCCAATGCGCCGTGCTATTGATATTGTGACAAAAACTATTGTTCCTCCAGAAATTTATCTTATGATGAGAAAAAATTACAAGCAAAAAACAGAATAACAAGCCTGAAATAAGGCAAAGATAGCAGTGATTATGAAATTTTAGGGGGTTTTTTATGCACCGTAAAATGAGAGTCATTGCTATTTTATTTTTCTTCGCGCTGGTTGGGTATTCCGTTGGTGCGATGACATATTTGATACGTTTTCCTCAAGAAATTCGATTGACAGAATTTGCAACCCACAGCTTAAATGTTGGGTTGCCCCTTTCGGCAACTTTTCAAGGCCAGACAACCATGGTGGCAAGCGTAAATGAAACGCCTGTGACAGAATACTGTAGTGTGCGTTTAGGCAGACCGTTGCTGATTCAAACCGACAGCCGCGGTACAGCAGAAATGACCATTGAGGCGTTTGGGTTTCCCTTGCGCCGCGTTGTGTTGGATATTGTGCCAGAGGTGGAGGTTATTCCCCTTGGCAATGCTATTGGTGTGAGAATAAACACCGACGGAGTGATGGTGCTTGGCACAGGCACATTCCCTGGTGCAGACGGCACAACACAAGCACCTGCCAATGGACTACTGCAAGGGGGGGATTTAATTCTGCGCGCCAATGATACAGTCATTAACGACAAAGAAGCATTAAGCGAATATGTAGCCGCAAGTACAGGGGAAATCACATTTCTGGTCAGCCGTGATGGCGCAGAAATTGAAGTCACATTAACACCTGCCGAAGCCGCAACCGACAATGTGCGCCGTATTGGCACATGGGTGCGGGATTCCACAAAGGGTATTGGCACATTAACTTTTTATAACCCGCAAACAGGCACATTTGGCGCGCTGGGTCATGGTATTGTTGATGTGGATACGAAAAAACTCATGAGTGTGCGCAGTGGCGTGATTATGCCAAGTATTGTAACTAGCGTAAAACGCGGAATGCGTGGTGTGCCTGGTGAACTTGAGGGCGATGTTGATATCACGCAAATTTTAGGGCATATTAGTTTAAACACCGCCAATGGCATTTACGGCACATTAGAGCCAGTGGTTGCAGAAGAACTTTCACAATTTCAGCCTATGCCCATTGCCTTGCGCGCTCACATTCAAGAAGGCCCTGCTACAATTTTAACCAGTGTTGCAGGCAACACTGTACAAGCCTATTCCATTGTTATAGAAAGTGTAAACCGCTTTGCCACTGATGAAACAAAGGGCATGATTATACGCATTACCGACCCTGAACTGTTGCAAATCACAGGGGGCATTGTGCAAGGCATGAGCGGCAGCCCTATTTTGCAAAACGGCAGAATCATTGGTGCTGTAACCCATGTATTTGTACAAGACCCAACCAAGGGATATGGTATTTTTATAGAAAGTATGCTGCAATCATAAGTAAATTGTAAGCACGCAAAAAAAAAATTTGAAAAATTTGTCTATAATCTATTGACATCCATATATTACCTGTTATAATGTCACATACAGTAAATGACATATTTCCCAGGAGGTAGTATTATGGTTCACAAGAAAATCACAGTGCTTATGGCAGACGACAACAAAGAGTATGTCGATGTCATCATTAACAGTTTAGAAAAGCAAGCAGACATTGAAATTGTAGGCATTGCTTATGACGGCTTGGAAGCCTACAACAAAATCCAAGAGCTGAAGCCAGATGTTGTACTCATTGACGGCGTTATGCCTAAGCTTGACGGGCTGGGTGTGCTTGAAAAGCTTAACTTAGGCGAAACACAGGAATATGCGCCTATTTGTATCGTTCTTTCAGCAATAACACAGGATAAAGTCACACAAAAAGCAATGGAACTTGGGGCTGAGTACTACATAGCGAAGCCCTTTGACCTTGATTCGCTAGTCACCAGAATCCGCCAGTTAAAGGAACAGCTAAAAGACCCCGTACAAAGAGGTTTTAGTGCAAGAAGCCGTCAAAATAAAGAGGTAAACCTTGAAACAAAAGTCACTAGTATTTTGCATGAAATTGGTGTGCCTGCCCATATCCGCGGCTATCACTATATGCGTGAAGCGATTATGATGGCAGTAGAAAATTTAGACATTCTCAATTATATTACCAAAGAGTTGTATCCAACCATTGCAGAAAAATGCAACACCACATCAAGCCGTGTAGAGCGTGCAATCCGTCATGCAATAGAGGTTGCATGGAATCGGGGCAAGGTGGAAGTCATAGACAGCATGTTTGGTTACACCATCAGCAATCACAAGGGCAAGCCCACGAACAGTGAATTTATTGCACTCATTGCAGATAGATTACGTTTGGAACTTAAAGCAAACTAATCCTTCAAAGTTTACAAAAAGTCCTTTCGGTTTCGACTGATAAAGGAAATGGTATCATTTAATCCCTCCAAAGCCACATTTGATGTGGCTTTTTTATATCCATCCTCGTCATCGTCATCATCATCGTCCAAGAGCAGTCTTAACAACATTTCTTCAAAAGATGGGTCTTTAGATGGAGTATCCTTAGACGGCGTGTCTTCTGTAGTGTTTTCTTCTGTAGGGCTATCTTCAAGTATTGTGATGACCACTTGCTTGTTTTCAGGGATAGTCACTTTTTTTCCTTCCGAATAAAAAGCCCCATCTTCAAAATGTCCTTGATATGATTGTAATGCCATAGTACATGACTCCTTTTTTATACTTCCCATCGGGCATACATGCCACAGGGTAAAATAAGCCCTGATTTGGACTTTATACCAATTTCGCATGTGTCTATCTTGCCTTGGGCAGGAAGGTGTGTGAGTTTTAGAATATTACCATATGCAGCAGGGGAAAATCCAGCGGTGTAGGCATTGATAAGCATAAACAGGGGGTGGTTAGAAAGCAGCTTGGCACAAGCCTTGACCAGTTCAAAAAGCCCTTCTTCCAGCTTCCACATTTCCCCGCCAGGGCCGCGCCCAAAAACAGGAGGGTCCATAATAATGCCGTCGTATTTATTGCCCCGCCGTGCTTCACGCCTTACAAACTTTAGCACATCGTCGGTTAGCACACGATTCTGTCCTTTGGCAAGTCCTGATAATGCAATATTATCACGGGCTTGTTGATTCATACCTTTTGCCGCGTCCACATGGGTGACATCTGCGCCTGCACTTAAACATGCCAGCGTTGCACCACCTGTGTATGCAAAAAGGTTAAGTATTTTAATGGGGCGTTTTGCATCACGGATTTTTTGCGCCATCCATTGCCAGTTAACGGCCTGTTCTGGAAAAAGTCCCATGTGTTTAAACCCTGTAGGACGCACATGGAATCGAATGTTATCATAGCCAATTTTCCACGCGTTGGGAACATTACGGTTTAAAATCTCCCATGTCCCCCCTCCTGATTTGCTTCGGTGATAGTGCATGTCTGGTTTTTCCCATGGATATGAACGGGGCCAAAATGCTTGAGGGTCTGGGCGTATGACTTTTACTTTGCCCCACATTTCAAGCTTTTCACCCTCGCCTGCGTCTAACAATACATAATCTTTCCAGCCTTCTGCTAATCTAATCATAAACTAACCCCGCTTTGCCTTTATTATTGGCAGGGCTTCATTGTAATGATTGATTACAAAATCTGCACGGGCAAAATCTTGCCCATGGGTATTAGGGTTTTTGTATGCGATACATGTAAGCCCTGCGTTTTTTGCGGCACAAATGCCAGGGGTTGCATCTTCAAAAGCAATACATGCTTCTGGAGAAAAACCCATTGCCTTGGTGGCTTTTAAATAAATGTCGGGAGCAGGCTTGCCATTTTTCACATCCTCACCAGAGGTTAACACATCAAAATATGCCCCTATACCTGTACGAGAAAGTACAAGTTGAATAAGCTCGTGGGAAGAGGATGATGCCACACCGCAGGGCAAACCAAGGGATTTTATACCTTTCAGCAAGTCGGGGATACCGCCAATTGCAGTGAAATGGGTATGATTAAAGATGTCACGCATGGCTTCTTCTGCAAGTTGAATCAGCTTGTCCACCGATGTATCAAGATTTAAGTTGTGTTTATATTTTTGCCAGCGGTCGGGGTTGGATATGCCAGTATAGGGCGTTACGGTATCCAGTGTTGCATTATATCCGCAGGTTTTTAATACCCGTATATCTATTTCATAATGAAGGGGCTGACTGTCTATCAACACCCCATCCATATCAAAAATAATTGCTTTAACCAATTTTAAAACTCCTTTTATGCCCACATGGCGGTTAATCTTCTGCACTCGTTTAAAAAGCGCATGACTGGGATAAAAAGCACTTGGGGTGGCGGCTCGTCTTTTACAAATGTTGATAAAATATCACATAGACGCGGCAGAATCCCGTCATGCTGTACAAACAAAGCCCGCACATCGTCCTCCCGTTGATGCAAGGCTTGTTCAAACTTTTCTTTGTGTGTGGCGTATTTGCCTGTCGTGGGAAAATACACCACGCCAATTTCATATAAACTAAGGGGTGGGCGGTCAATGCCCTCAACACTAACAGAACTATACATGGTTAGTTTTAATACATTATTAAACTGGGCAAAGTCCGTTGTATCCTCCATCATGGCGATGACATCCTGTAAGGTATCATAAGCATCTACAAATGCATACAGTGCCTCACTAAGGCTTTCTACGGGGCTGGTTTCATAGGATGTTTCTTCTATTATAATGTCATGTTCATGCATAGCCAGCCTCCCTAAGATAAAGTCATATCCCAGCTTATCACATTTAATGGGATATGACTACCTTATCACAGACGCTTTACTCCGCTCACGGTTTTCACTTTTTATTATTTCAAGGAAATAAGGCATATTTTCAGCATTCACATCAAACTGAAAGCCATTGATAGCACACTTTTGGTAGTGTTTTCCCCCTATGTGGAAATCATACCCTATACACCCCTTCCAACATTTCTGTGGGTCAATAAATTTTACACAATTATCAGCTTGTGAAATTTGGCGCACTATGCTTTTAGGCAAACGCTCTAATACATCGGGGTAGGATTGATAGTGACTGCCACAAATGCGAATCAGTAGTTTTTCGTTACGATGAAAGAAAATTAAGATAATCCCCCTAGTTGTTTTTATTTTTGGCTGATGATATGAAAGTTGAAGCCCTGTTGATTTTGTCACTTGAATTTTAGGTTTATAATTGTCTCTCAATAGCATTTCATGAACAGCGGTAACAAGCCCTTTGCAATCATTTGTTACGGTTGTGAGAAAATCATCAAACTGGTATTTTGCTTTTGGCATTTTAAAACCTCCTAATATTATCAATAGTATGTGTACGTTTACAAATCAAGTATACAAAGACAACTGTGACAGCAGTATGTCACAGTATAAAAATTGTAACCACATTTTTTTGCTTGAATGGGATAAAACCATTGACAGTACTTTAAAAAAGGAATATATTATAGTTGAGTAGTTGTTCAATTGATGTGGCGGAGGTGTTTTATGAACAAAGTCAAACAAGGGGTTTGCGACTGTCATGCTATCCATGAGGATGTTGTGGAACGTGTGCGTGGAAATATGCCAGCCAGCGAAAATTTTTATGACCTGTCAAACCTTTATAAGATGTTTGCAGACAATACACGTCTTAAAATTTTATGGGCATTATCCTGTGAGGCAATGTGTGTTTGTGACTTAGCGGTTTTATTAGACATGACTAAATCTGCAATATCTCATCAATTGAAATCTTTAAGGCTTGCCAACCTTGTTAAATATGATAAACAAGGCAAAGTGGTTTACTATTCCCTTGCAGATGACCATGTAAAAGATATCTTTGAGAAGGGATTTGAGCATATCTTGGAATAATTTTTTTTGCCACAATAGTTGAATAATTGCTCAATTGTATAAAAAGGAGATGTTAAAATGACAAAGACATATATATTACAAGGTTTAAACTGTGCAAATTGTGCCGCTAAAATTGAGGACGCGGTAAAAAAGGTAAAGGGTGTGCTATCTGCGTCTCTCAACTTCACAACTGCCAAATTGCGGGTTGAAACAGATAAAAAGATTTCAAATGATGTGTACAAAGAAATATTAGATATAATCCATAAGCATGAGCCAGATGTAAAATTAGTAGAAGCAGCAGCGACAGAGCCTATTGCGGCGCATAAAGTAAGCAAATTCAAAATCATATGGCTTTCGGTTGGGGCTATTGCATTTTTTGTAGGGGTTGGGTTTGTTTGGCCTTTTTATACCAGTCATACGATAGCTGTTGTGCTGTGGACTTTCAGTTATCTTTTGCTTGGGCATAAAGTTATTCTTAGGGCTGTTAGAAATATCACAAAAGGTAAGGTTTTTGATGAAAACTTCCTGATGTCCATAGCCACCATTGGAGCTTTTTTCATTGGCGAATATGCAGGGGCGGCAACAGTGATGTTGTTTTATCAAGTTGGCGAGTTTTTTCAAGAATTGGCTGTAAAAAAATCAAAAAGAAATATTACAGACTTAATGGACATAAGACCAGACTATGCAAATCTTCAGATAGGCAGTGAAATAAACAAAGTTTCCCCTGAAAGTGTGAATATTGGGGATACAATCATAGTAAAACCAGGGGAAAGAATCCCTCTTGATGGTGTTGTTATACATGGTGATGCCATGCTGGACACCTCTGCATTAACAGGTGAATCCATGCCAAGAAAAGCGGCTGTAAATGATACAGTTTTATCAGGTTGTATCAATCAAAATGGTGTACTCACCATACAGGTGACACAGCTTTTTGGGCGTTCAACAGCTTCAAAAATCATTGACCTTGTTGAAAATGCCGCCAGTAAAAAGGCAACCATTGAAACTTTTATAACAAAGTTTGCTAAATGGTATACCCCTGTCGTGGTAGGGCTTGCGTTCTTGATTGGGATAATACCGCCTTTATTTTTGGGTGGTGAATGGTTTGATTGGATTTACCGCAGTATAATTCTTCTGATTATTGCTTGTCCTTGTGCGTTAGTATTGTCTGTTCCTCTTGGCTTTTTTGGCGGCATTGGTGCGTCGTCTAAAAATGGAATATTGGTCAAAGGGGGGAACTACCTAGAAGCCTTAGCCAACCTTGACATTGTTGTTTTTGACAAAACAGGAACACTGACCAAAGGCGTATTTGAAGTCACAGCTATGTATACAGCGAATGGTTTTACCAACAGCGAACTGTTGGAATATACATCATATGCGGAAAGTGCATCCAACCACCCAATCGCCCTATCTATTTTAAACAAGTACGGCAAAGGGATAGATAAACACAAAGTCAGCAACTACAATGAAATTGCAGGGCATGGTGTGAGGGTTTATGTAGAAGGCAAGCAAGTCTTAGCAGGAAACGAAAAACTAATGAACAAAAATGCAATTGATTTTATCTTAAATGATGATTTTGGCACAAAGGTGTATACAGCTGTAGATGGTGTATATATTGGATGTATTGTTATTTCAGATGAAATTAAGTCGGATAGCCGTGATACCATTGCCCAGCTAAAAACATTGGGCATTAAAAAAACGGTCATGCTTACAGGGGATATCGCCAATGTGGCTCATGCTGTGGCAAAAGAAATAAATATTGATGAAGTCCACCCAGGGTTACTGCCCCAACAAAAGGTTGAAAAAGTTGAGCGGTTAAGGGAACAAAAACAAAAAGGTAAAGCACTGGCTTTTATAGGTGATGGTATAAATGACGCGCCTGTTTTAGCCATGGCCGATGTAGGCGTAGCCATGGGTGGGCTTGGTTCTGACGCGGCAATTGAAGCGGCTGACGTGGTACTCATGACAGATGAGCCTATGAAATTAGTTGAAGCAATAAAAATAGCAAGATTTACAAAGGGTGTGGTATGGCAAAGTATTGTCTTTTCTCTTGCTGTACAAGTTTTATTTTTGGTACTGGGTACAATGGGAATCGCCTCCATATGGGAAGCCATTTTTGCTGATGTGGGCGTGTCACTGTTGGCAGTATTAAACACTATGCGTATACTCAAGATTTCACTTTAATCAATACTGAAGATATCTGGTATAAAAAATCCTATTTGAAAATAACTTTATATTTAATATAATGATACGACAACATAAATAAGAGGGAGCTAAACCAGCCCCGACACTTTGGAGGTATGTTATGAAAATCATTGCACTGAACGGTAGCCCTAATTTAAAAGGCGGCACATATCTAAGCCTTAAAACTGTGTGTGACGTTTTACAGCAAGAAGGCATAGAAGCAGAAATTTTACACATTGGCAATCAAGTGTTTCAAGGGTGTAGAGGGTGCGGCGGATGTTTTTCAAGAAAAAATGCCCAATGCGTTCTTAAAGATGATGGGTTTAACAGCATAGCCCCTGTCATATATAAAGCAGATGGGATTTTGCTTGGTTCACCTGTTCATTTTTCAGGAATGGGCGGCATATTAAAAACTTTCCTTGATAGATTGTTCTATGTAAGCCATGCCAACGGCAATTTGTTTTTCCAAAAGGTAGGCGCAGCCGTTGCCACTGTTCGCCGTTCGGGCGGTGTTGCCACGGTGGATAGCATGAACCACTACTTACAATTTGCAGGGATGCTTATGCCAGCTTCAAATTATTGGAATGTTATTCATGGCAATGGTGATGAAGAAGTGTTAAAAGATGAAGAGGGTATGCAAGTACTCACCCTATTGGGCGAAAACATGGCGTGGATGTTGCGCATGAGGGAGATGGGGCAAACCGCTAAACCCCCTGCAAACAGAGATAAAGTGTATATGAGCTTCATCCGTGACTAACAGTTTTATGTAACCAACAAAAAACCCGACACAAAACCAATCATCCTTTGGTTTTGTGTCGGGTTTTAATTAAGTGGTATTACACTGGCTTTAATAGTAAGATACTGCCAGTCAGATAAATGTCAATTTTTGTGTCCTTTGTCGTCCATCCTTGTTTTTCCATGAGTTCAGGAGGAATGACTATTCTGCCTAAATTGTCAAAGTCGCTTGTAAATGCATAGGGGCTTGCTTCATCATCCATGCATTTGAAAACAACCAAGTGTTCCACAGGATTTAGCGACGCTTTACAGCCTTCTGCTATGCCCAAGGTCTGCCTTAGCCCCCCAGGAAAAACCATCCTGCCTAATTCATCAATACGTCTTGAACCATAGTACTCCATGTTCTACCGCCTCCGGGCCGTTTACTCGAATAAGAGAATCACGTAGGGACGGCACCCATCACCTTCCACTCACCACATTAAAAAGAAACTACATGCCCAGGGGGAATACTTGAAAAAAGTATGTCGGCTGATGTATAATCAAGATGTCGTGGTGGCAGGTTTAGCCTGTTTGTGTTAGGTGATGGTAGTCCTATCGCCTACATAAGTCGTTACGGTGCGTGTACACCTTTCGACTGCCGCGATGCTCTATCTATTCGGCAGAAATATATTATCATTTTTTACACATTTATGTCAACAAAAAAAACCTCATGCCCATGAGGTTTTTTTTGTTGTACTTTGTAATCAAAAGATGGACTTTTTCTTACATCAATGAAAACGTGGTATACTTACAGTGGGAGGGAATATATAGTGATAACGATAGATGATATTGCCCGTGCCGCAAAGGTAAGCTCTACCACCGTGTCTAATGTGATAAATGGCAGAAGCAGCAGGGTGTCACCAGCCACCAAAGCCCGTGTCAACAGCATAATTGCAGAAATGGGATATGTACCAAATATGTCTGCGAGGGCTTTGGTTTCACAATCGTCAAAAGTGGTGGCATTGGTCAATTATTTCCGCACCACCACAAACGCCGCTTTTGATGACCCCTTTATCAGCCGTTTAACCAATGCCGTAGAATGTACCTTGCGTGAAAATGGATACTACCTTATGTTGCGCTCTGTGTCTGACGCAGATGAATTACAATCATTTTTGCAAAACTGGAATGTAGATGGGCTTTTTTTAACAGGTGTATATGAAGGGGATGAGCTTTACACCACTTTGCGCAATATAAACAAGCCTATTGTCTTGACAGACAGCTATCTTTCCGACTATGGAAATATGGCAAACGTGGGCTTGCAAGATTTTGAAGGGGCAATGCTTGCAACCAATCATTTACTTAAAAACGGACACACCCGCATAGCCTTTTGCAGTCCGCCCATTAAATCAGGGGGGGTAGATGATATGCGGCTCAAGGGGCATTGTGAAGCCCTTAAAACGGCAGGGGTCACATTTGACCCCACCCTTTCATTTACCAGTGACTTTTCAGCCAAAGCCGCTGGTAGAATTGGGCGGGCAATCGCCGCCCGTAATGATATCACTGCTATTTTTGCCACGGCAGACTTAATCGCCGCAGGGGTCATGGCAGGTATTCGGGATGGGGGAAAAACTGTGCCTAACGACTATTCCATCATTGGTTTTGACGATTTAGACTGGTGCAGGTTGATGCACCCAAGCTTAACCACTGTGCGTCAAAATACACAATTAAAAGGCCAGCTTGCGGCTGACCTGATGGTGAGTATGCTTGAAAATGAAAGCGCGGCGCAAAATGTCATGCTGCCTGTGCATTTAGTCGAACGGGAAAGCGTGCGCACAAATTTGTAGGAGGATTCAATGTGAGTAAGTGGGGAATAAGACGGCTTAATTTTCATGGCGCATTGTTGCAGGGCACATTTTGGTTTGGTTTTTGTACTTATATCGCCTTTATGGTGGCAACACTGATGGATTATGGCTGGTCAGCCAGTGCCGCTGCTGGGGTGATGACGGTCATGTCTGTCATTGTTTTGTTTGCAAACCCTCTCAGCGGCTTTATCAGCGACAAATATCTTTCTGAAAAAAAGACCACGATTGCTTTAATGGTGGGGGTGGCAATTTGCTTATTCCTGTTGCCCTTCTCCCTTCGCTCTGGCAGTAATGTTTTGGTGATTGTCAATATGGTGGGTATTGCCATTAGCGGTATGCAAATTGGCGGTTTTATTGACGCATGGATTGTAGGGCTTAAACAGGAGTTTCCAGACCTGAACTATGGTGTCATGCGTGGTACAGGCTCATTATGGTTTTCTATTGCGGCACAAACCATGGGCATGGTGACGATTTCCCTTGGGCATGATGCCCGCTTTTGGCTTGGCGGGGTATTTATTTTGTTAGGAATCATTACTGCCGTTACATTCCGCCCTGCAAAGCAGGCAAATAGTCATGACGAAAAATCACCGTCACAACTAAAAGGCAAGGAAGCTTTTAAGCTTATTTTTTCATCTAAAGCATATTGCTTACTGCTGGTGCTTTCATTTTTCTTAATGCTTAGTTCCATGTCCATGGGTACACTCATGCAAATTGTATTGCCTGAATATGGCGGAACATCAGCGGACATTGGTACTGCTTTTGCAATCATGTCTGGCAGTGAAGTGCCTATTATGTTTGCTGTGGCATTTTTGCTGAATCAATTTGGGTTTAAGAAGTTGCTTGTATTTTGTAGTGCAATTTTTGTGGTGCGTATGCTCATGAGTGCAGGGGCAGAAACAGCAAATGTGTTGATTTTTGTACAAATTACCCAAGGATTGAGTTTTGGCGTGTTACTGCCCATTTCCATGAGTTACTTATCCCAAATCATTGATGTGCGGGTTCGGTCTACAGCCATTACCACTTTTACCGCAGTGACTGCGTCCCTTACAGGCATATTGGGCAATCTTATCACCACGGCTTTGCTTGCGTGGGGCTTTACGGTGCAAAATGCCATGGTTGTTTTTGCGGTACTGTCTTCTATTGGTTTTGGATTAGCCCTGTACGGGGTCGCTCGAAAGATATTTACGATATGATGCTATGTTTTTCCCTTGTAATATGGGCTTCCATTGGCTTGCCTTGAAACATGAATGGAAAGGTTAATGCGGTAATGGATTCTGGCAAGCAGGGGTTGAGTTGGGGTTGGTTGCCATTGAGACGAAGCCCTCCAAAGCCCTGTGTGGCTATCATATACGCCCCACCTGCGGCAGCAGGGTGTGTGCCGCCAATATATACATTCCCCGCCCAAGACTTACCACCGCCGTCAAGGTCTGCCCGTGCAGACTTTAAAAAGAAAGGATACGCAAGGTCTGCCCTGCCGAACCGACATGCACCAAGGGCGTACATACATGCACTTAAACTAGAACCATGCTCTGTTCTTGGCTCGTAATAGAGCCAGTTTTTTTTCACATCTTCGTCAGAAAATTCTGATGGAAATAAGTTGACCAGTGCCATAACATCTGCTTGTTTGATAATTTGTGTTGCAAAAGCTACCCCGCTTTGTGTTCCCCAATATTCCTTTGGGTGCTTTAATCGTGAGCGTACAATATCCAGTGATATGTCTTCTAAGGCAAAATAGCCGTCAAATTGTTCGATTATGCCGTTGTTTATACGGGGTTTGCGCACGGTATGTTTCATGCCCGCTTTTTCTAATGTATAGGCAGCCATGCGATTAGTAAATGCATTGTTGTCTACACGTTCGTGGTATTCGTCTGGGCCCACTACATCTGTAAATTCCAATGTATCCCTGTGTACCCGTTGATATGCACGGCTTAAATAAAACTTTGCACAAGCTTCTGTCAGCGTGCGCCCGCCATCTTGCCATAGCTTTTCATCACCAGTCCAATCCATGTACTGGCACAGTGCATACACCATATCCCCTGAAATATGAATTTGCTTGTCTCTAAAAAATGTTCTGACAGGGCGGTTCGTAAACACATCTACAATATTAAAATCTGTACAACCTTCTGTTCCGCCGTCTTGGCTTTCCCATGGAAAAAACGCGCCGTCAAATCCATATTCCTTTGCTTTGGCATATGCGCCAGCCAGTCCATGGATACGGTAATGGATAAGCTTTCGCGCAAGTGCAGGTTCAGTTAATGTGAAAAAAGGCATGAGAAAAATCTCCGTATCCCAAAAAACCGCACCTTTATATACTTGTCCGCTTAACCCCCGTGCCGCAATGCTTACATTATCTCCGTGGCGGGGGGCAATGCAGTGTAAATGATACATACTATAATTAAGGGAAAGCTGTGCGTTTTCATCCCCAATGATTTTTACTTGGGAATTTTTCCAAAGGGTTTCCCATGTATTTTTGTGGGGTTTTAACCCGCTTTCATAGGTGCTAAACACAGGGGCGGCATTTATGGTTATCACACGGTCTAGCACAAAGGGTTCTTTGATATGAAAGACGCGGTAAATACTATGCCCCATGGTGCGTAGTTCATCATGAGGTTTGTTGCATGTTTCACTGGTGCTTATAGGAATATTTTGCTCATAGGTTGTGGCAGAAACTTTTAAAACCTCGCCCCCTTCACTATGCATATCCATTAAGTGAGGGCCGTTAATGTCCCAAACGTCTGCGTCTATGCCACAAACTAGGGTGATTGGGCTGTTTTTAGGCTCTACAATAATTTGCTGATAGATTACATTAGGCTCTGCCATGCTGGCAAAACGGCTTATTTTTAAAAATGCATGGGTATACATGGTTTCACGGGTATGGATTCCATAACGAATGTCCAAAGCCTGTGTATGGCTAATGATGTTGCCCACGTTTTCCAAGGAGGCATACAAACCATTTGGTGCGTTTACAGGTTCGCGCCATGTTTGATTTTTTGCACGGTCATAAACCCCTGCAAGATTGATTGCCACTTGATTTTCTAATCGATACTCTTCCAGTGTTCCCCGTATACCCATGAAGCCATTGCCTATTAAAAAGCGATTGCCATTATCCGCCGCTTCGGCGGGGTTGTATCCTTCACGCACTATCTGCCAAGGGTTCATATATCATCACCATTTCTCGTGGAGTTTAACGATAAACCCACGATATCACAGGGGTTTTCTAACTGTCAAGGAATTTCAAAATAACCCTGTGCCTTTGTTAAGCACATCCTGATAATCATGTATCCAAGCGTCTGCTGTTTGCATGATATGCTTCCAATGTGCTTTGAAAACATCATCATATACACCAACCACTTTCATGCCAGCATTTTTAGCACTGGTTATACCTTGGGGTAAGTCTTCAAAAACAACACAATGCTGGGGTAAAATATTTAGCTTTTTCGCCGCTAATAAGTACACATCAGGAAAAGCCTTGCCACGCTCTACTTCATCTGTAAAGCATTGGACATCAAAAAAGTCCCATATGCCGTTGTTTCTTAAAACAGGCTCTGCAAGTGTTCTGGAAAGGCTGGTTGCCGTTGCTAACTTAATGTCATGGGATTTTAGCAAGGTAAGATAGTCCTTGGCATAGGGTTTTAGCCAAATGTTGTGGCTGTATTCATCAATAGCCATCTCATGCCACTCTTGCAGTAAACCCTCCACACTATCATCCAGGTTGAATCTATCAATCGTGTACTTTGCCATTTCCCGAAAACTAAGGGTACTAATTTCTTCAAAATACGTTTTGGGTGCAGAGATACCCCGTTTCGCAAGAAAATCTATATCAATTTTCTCCCACACGCCCATAGAATTTATCAGCGTACCATCTAAGTCAAAAATTGCCCCTTTAAACATAAACTTTTCTGCCGTATCTACTGAACTTGTCATCATCATAGCACTCCTTTTTTTTGTAAAAATAGTTATATTGCAAGGGGTAATGTGAAGATAAATTCAGCCCCTCTATTGAGATTATTTGTAGCACGTATGGCGATATTATGCCTGTCTGCAATCTGTTTAGCAATAGCCAAACCAAGTCCTGTGCCTGTTTTATTTTGCTCTGACCGCTGTTTATAAAACCGTTCAAAAATGTGTTCTATATCATGGGGGTTTATGCCATTGCCATCATCACGAATATAAATGTGTGCCGTGCTTTGCGTTTTTAATAATTGTATCTCAACACAGCTATCTTCTGGAGAAAATTTTATAGCATTGTCTACAACCACGATTAGCATTTGCCGTAATCGACTATAATCCCCTATAAAAGGGAAATCAGAATCTACACAAGACAAGGTTAAGTCAATCCGCTTTTGCTGTGCTATCTTGGTCATGGTTCGGATAACGTCATCTACCACATCTTTTAAGTCGAGGGTTTGCCTTTCTATGGCAAAATCCGTATTTTGCAATCGGGATAAATCAAGTAAGTCAGACACAAGGCGTTCTAAATACTTGCATTCATTAAACATTTGCTTATGATATTCTGCAATTTTATCTGTATCTGACACTACACCATCCAAAAGTGCTTCCAAAGAGCCGCGCATGACAGTGATAGGTGTCCTTAATTCATGAGATATATTGGCAACAAAATCTTGACGTAACCTGTCTAGCTTCTCTCGTTCTTTAAACGCTAAGGCAAGTTTATCTATCATATTGTCAAAGACAACCGCCAGCTCTCCAATTTCGTCCTTTTGTTTTACATCTGTTTTTACATTAAAATGCCCCATGCTAACCTGCAAAGCGGTTGCTTTCATCCTTCCCAATGGTTTCGTAAACCATGAAGATAACAATATCGCAACCACCACCGACACCACCACTGCGGCTGTCATGCTGTACAAAAGTAAAACCAATCCCCTATGGGTTGCTTGATAAATGTCTGATATTTCAGAATGTAATAAAACCGCTCCTGTTATTGTGCCATTTGGTAAAATAATGGGTGCGGCTACCGTAATCGTTGGTCTGTCCCAGAAGAGACTCAACCCTTCGCAAAAGGCAACACTGCCCCCAAGGGCATCTGCAATAAGCCCTTCAACCCCTTCTGGTAAATCATAATGTGTCGTTCCCATGTGGTGACGATGGTGTCTGCCAAAAATAATTTGCTCTGCATTAGTATCTACAATCCATATATCACCCATGGCTATACTTTCTAAATGGCGCAAAAATGCCCCAAAGCCGCCCATACCCATACCGTGACCCATGCCTTGCCCTGGGTTTTCTCCAATAAACTCCGACAAAGTTTCTGCAATGTTTACAGCGCGTCTTTCCAACTCGGCATGGTGAACATGGATGTTGTGCTGTGAAAACAATACTGAAAAAAGTATGCCAATGACAAAGGCAAACACAACAAATGAAACCATGAAATACAAAATCAATCTGCGTAGGATTTTGCTTTTCATGTGACCACCTCAAATTTATAGCCTACACCCCATATGGTTTTAATTTCCCAATTTGGATGAGGTACGGCTTCAAGTTTGCTTCGCAGGCGTTTAATGTGAGAATCGACTGTGCGGGTATCTCCATAATAATCATACCCCCAAAGGCTATTTAATAATTGCTCTCTGGTAAACACTTTGTTTTTGCTGCTTGCCAAAGTCCACAACAATTCAGTTTCTTTTTTTGTAAGTGGGATGGTGACTTCATTGATTTGTGAATGATACTCGTCTAAATTTATTGTTAAATTGTCCAGTGAAAAATGCCCATCCATTGCACCATTTGCCCTGTTGATTCGGCGCAAAACAGCCCGTATCCTTGCCATGACTTCACTTGGAGAAAAGGGTTTAATCACATAATCATCTGCACCATTATCCAACCCCATTATTTTGTCAAAATCTTCGCTTCTTGCGGTTATCATAATGATGGGTACTGTCAAATGCCTTCGTATTTCACGGCAAACAGAAAATCCATCTTTTTTAGGCATCATGACATCCAGTAAAATGATATCAAAAGATGTGGACATGGCTTTAGCCAATGCATCTTCACCGTCAAAAGATGTTGTAACTGTGAATCCCTCTTTTTTTGCGTACGCCTCTAATATAGAAACAATTTGCTGATTGTCGTCGGCAATCAATATTTTTGCCATACGCAACCCTCCTCTTTACTCTATCATAACACATGATTTTGTCTTTTTTGTGACGATTGCAAATAAAAAGACTCATCAAAAATTCATTGTTCATGATTTTTGATGAGCCTGCTACTGTATTAGCATCCGCAAGGATTGATAAGGGTTGCTGATAGTGTGCCTTGTGTAATTCTTATTTTTTCAGGTGTGACTAGCTTAATGGCAATAGAAACCTCTTTACATCCCCCATAAATGGCTTTATGCAACAAACGCACGTGTTGCTCTTTTTTGCGGCATGATATGACTTCTGTAGAAATCAATTTGCTTCCGCTTCGCAATATGATTTCAGCCGAAACATGACACCCTTTAGGGTTATCCAGTTGTAAATCAAGGGCAACTTCAAACTCCCCACAAGGGGGTAGAATAATACGGGAATCACAATATAGGTTTGAAACTTTAACACCATTGTCACACATGCTACTACAACTGCACCCGCACGTATCATTAAAAAATAAATTTTTAGAGTGTCTCCAAAGATAAGCGGACTCTACTGAAAATATTTTAGTACAGGGTATTGGCGGGGGTGGCGGCGGAACAGGCGGCTTGGGCGGGCATGGTGGCTTTGGAGGATGTGGCGGCACTGGAGGGTGCGGTGGCGGACAAGGTGGAGTGGGTGGGTGAGGCTGGGGTAAATAGCGCAGTGCATTTGACATTTTATGTTTCAGGATAATTTGCATGTCAGAAATCATTTCAATGAGTGATGCTGCGCTTTCGTTTACTTCTAAGATTTTTTGTAGGTCACAAGGGCGGCAATCCTTTTTTCTTGCGCACTCGACTACATAATGTATTTTTTCGCTTTCAGCATTGATAAGATGACTTAATGCTGTCTCTTCCATAGCTATGGATAGCAAAATGGCATTGATTGCTTGTTCACGGGTTGCTATGGTTTTAGGTTTTGGGAATACAGGCATAGACAATGTTCTCAGTCCTTTCAGGTAGTACAACCCTAGTCCATGGTATGCCGGTATTAGCCTTATTGTGATAGTAAAAAATGCACCCCTAAAAGGATTGCCAAATGCACAGGATAAGACCCATAAAAGAACCACTTTAAATGAATCCCTCGTTCTCCATTGTAAAACGCAACCAGTACAACGGCCACAAGTGTTGCAGGAATCGCCAGCACAAAAAGATGTGCATTGGGTACATAAACAAGATACCCCCTCATTGCAAACTCAATCACAGTGGCATGTTGCCATACACAAAGTATAGCCATGGTAGCTAACCGTAATTTTATAGGCTTTATCGCATACATAAATGTTATAAATGCAACGCCATATGCACCATAATCCGTGGTAAGCAATTCTGCAACCCACATAAACCCAAGCCCTGGTACAAATGCCAGCACAAAGGCAGTATGGTTTTCTTCCCACTTTTTACATATCCACTGATGGGTTGCAATGGCTGCCCCGCCTAAAAATAATGTGTAAAAAATATTTGTATTTCCTAGGAAATTGATTGTATTACCCATGGCAAGGTCAAAAATCGGCTCAGAAACCAGTGCGAAAATGCCAAGACGTATCAAAAATTTTTTAGGATTTTTTGTATGTCTGAATCCTTCTGCAACCAAATACACGTATATAGGAAAAGCAACCCTTCCAATCACGCGGAGTTCTTGGACATTAGGCATAATAATTACGCCTATATGGTCAATAATCATTGTAATGAGGGCAATAATTTTTAATTTAAACGCCGTCATTTTGATAAGCCAACCCTACCCTGTGCAAAGACTTCTGCAAGTTTTGCAAATTGAAAAATATCCAGCGTCTCGCCCCGCACTTGTGGATTAAATCCTGCACTTTCTATCATTTGCGCAATTTCGCCTTTGTCAAAGGGGTCAAATACACCCCCCGCAGAGCTTATGGCATTTAAAAGGGTTTTTCTGCGCTTACCAAAAGCGGCGTGGATAACCTTAAAAATCATATCCTTATCTCCATCCACACGGGGTTTGTCTAAAATTTTCAAATGGGCAACAGCAGAATCTACAGCAGGACGGGGCATAAAGCAATTTACAGGGACATTGGCGGCAACTTCTACATCTGCATAATATTGCACAGCCAGTGTTAACGCCCCGTAATCCTTTGAAGAAGGCTTTGCCGCCATACGCTGTGCAACTTCCTTTTGAATCATCACCGTGATGGATTCAAAGGGTAAACCGCTTTCAAGTAAATAAAAAATGACTGGAGTTGTGATATAGTAAGGGAGATTTGCAACCACCTTGACAGGTGTTTCAGTGTGGGTGGCAAGCAATGCTTTTAAGTCCATCCGCAAAATATCACCTTGCACAATGGTGACGGGTGCGTCAGCAAAAAGCGTGTTAAGCACAGGCACTAGCATTTTATCCAGCTCCACTGCAATCACATGCCCTGCATGGGCAGCCAGTGCTTGTGTCATACTGCCTATGCCTGGGCCGATTTCCAACACCGTGTCCCCTTCGCCAACATTTGCGGCGGCTATAATTTTTCCAAGCACATGTCCATCTACTAAAAAATGCTGTCCAAGTTTTTTCTTGGTTTGCAGTCCATACTGCTCTATTACGTGACGGACACCAGCCCGCGTTGATAAATCAATCATAATTCACCTCAGTAACATAATACAACAATGAAGGAGAATGTCAAAGCAATGGATATTATAAATTTTTTAATCATGCCAATACTAGGCGGCATCATTGCCATGTCTACAAACTGGTTAGCTATAAAAATGTTGTTCCACCCTCACAAGGAAATACGCATTTGGGGAATAAAATTGCCCTTTACCCCTGGGCTAGTGCCTAAAGAACGTGAACGGCTTGCAAAAAGACTTGCAGAAGCCGTGAGTACAAAACTACTCACGCCAGAGGTCTTGGCATTGGAACTTGCAGACGCTTCCCGCTGGCCAATTCCCGACATGACCATTGGTGAAGCCTTGGCGACCATTGGGGTGGGACAACCTAAGGATATTGCTGTGCCGATGGGAGAACGCTTAAAGTTAGCAACAGACAATCTTTTGCCCCGTGCTATTGCCGCACTGGAAAACTTCCCAGAGGCTTATCCTGCCTTAGATAAAAAACTTGCAGAGTTCACATACAAAGTGATTGATGAAAATGTAGGGCGTATTGCAGGCATGTTTATTTCAAAAGAAAAAATATATGCCAGCATAAAAGAAGGCGTTATTGGTTATCTTACAAACCCCGAAAACTTAGATGAAATTTATGAGAAATCCCATGGGGCAATTGACGCACTGATGTCTAATGAAGATACGCAAAACGCCATCATAGACAGAATTTACTCCATCAACATTCGTGACGGATTGACTGCATTTTTCCAAAAAGAAAAACACGCGGTCAATCGCGTGTTAAGTCTCCTTGCAGGATATGTGGCAAAAAATATGCCCATTCAAGAAATGATAGAGAAAAAAATCGCCGCCTTTGACGTAGGTGAAATGGAAGAAATCATTTTATCCGTTGCAGGCAAAGAACTTCGGCTAATCGTACTTCTTGGCGGCGTTCTGGGCTTTATTGTGGGGCTGTTTGCAAACTTTTTGTAAAAGCATTCAGTCCATAGCCCATGCCTAATATGACAAAGAATACACCCGTTGAGCCAACGGTGGAGTCTGTTGCCATGGAAGACATCACAAATGCGCTGACGGCTGTAAGGGTTCCAAGTCTTAACCCATATGAGAAAAGCGGTTCGCCTTTAGACTTTAACAGTGATAAAAATGTGGTAAACAAGTAATGTCCAAACAACCCAAACAAAGCAATAGCTGAAATGCCGCCAGTGGTAATCCATGTTTGTAAAAATAAATTGTGTGCCTTGTCAATGACGATATACGCGTGATTATGAAAGCGATGATTTGCAACAATATCATGTTGGGGAAAAACGTTTACATACGCGTCTGGTCCACTGCCCAAAAATATTCTGCCAGGCATCATGGGGAATGTACGTGACCAAATATGTCCGCGGTTTGACCCCCATGTTTCTCTGCCGTAAAAGCCCCATGCAGGTACTTCTTCTGCAAAGTCAATCAAAGAATTGTCATGAATGAAAACGCCAAATATGCGCCCCTCCCGAAATGTAAGCCAGAATGGAATAGGTCTTTGGTGGTAATAGATAAATCCAGCCGGTTGCTTTTCAATAAAAATGCGGCGGTATCCTGGCACGTCAAATATATAATTGATAACTTCAACCTGCTGTTCAGGCGAAACCTCTTGAACAATAACCTCGCGGGAAGCGTAGGGCACAATATTTCCGCTGTGGTCACGAATGGTTAGCCAGTTTTCCATATTAAGTCCATGAACAGTGAGGCTTAATTGGGTTTCATCTCCACGGGTGACAATCATTGTATCTCCGTCAAAGTGATAATTTTGAATCGTTGCAGTTTCGGCGCGCATGGCATCACTCATGCGGTTAAATAGAAATGTTACGCGATAGTTTAGTTGAGGGACAAGGAGGATTGCCAGTGCAACAGCCACAATGATTCCGCCACAGGCAATCATCAGCCACTTTGCAGAAATTCCGAAAAACTGAATCGTTGCCCCTGTGCGTCTTCTATAAATTAGCCCCCATACATAGGTTACAGTTAAAACGATAACGGCTGTAACAATACCAACCAATCCACCAAGGGACGAGCTTCCAAAAACACCAAGAAGCATTAACGCGCCTGCAATAAACAAGCAGATATTTACATACTTCTTTCCGTCATAGGTCAGTGCGGCAATTAACAAAAGCGGGGACAACATGGCAGTATATTTTCCAAATGTATTCGGGTTATATAATGTACCATGTGCCATGGAAAAGACTGCACCAATGCCTTCTGCATCTGTGCCTACCGTCACAAGCCAGCTTGCAAAAGCCGTGTCAAAAAAGTCACGCCCCATAAACTGACTCACCCCAATTGCCCCCATGACAATGGATGAAAAAATTAACCCAAACAAGATAGGTTTGGCAAAGCGTGGTTCACGTACAAATGACATCGCTGCAAAAAACACAGTAAAATAAGCCAGCCAC
This sequence comes from Defluviitaleaceae bacterium, assembly GCA_009780315.1. Lineage (GTDB taxonomy): Bacteria > Bacillota > Clostridia > Lachnospirales > WQUN01 > WRAH01. Next base: position 2,435 of record WRAH01000020.1, on the reverse strand, counting down.
ATAAACGCGCCTTCTGCACGTTCCATTGTGCCAAACCATGATGTGCTTGTGTATGGCGACGCTAATGCAGAAATAAGCATGAGTAATAAATACACCAACGAAATAATGACTTGCGGACGCTTAAAAAAGCCCTTGAAATCAGGCACTTTTCCTCGTGTTGCAAGGTCACTAATGACATAGATGACGATAATTGCAGCAGGAACGAGTATGAACAAACTCTTCCAATAACTAAGCACATCGGGATAAACAGCACCAAGCCCTGCGCCAGCAAACTCTTGTGCAAGGCTTTGCCGTAAGGAAATAAGCTCTGGCGGAATGGGGCGAAACGCAAACCGCACAATCAGGGGCATGATACCCACAACAATGGTTAGCATTGTACCCACCAGCATATCCCATAAGGTTAAATTTAACTTTTTCATTCAGACATTCTCCTTTAATATTGATTTTACACATATTTTGGAGTGATTACAATATGCGAATTTTAAATGCGCTCTTGTTTAAAACACACAAATTGGGTACAATAATAATGAAATAGGAGGTCATGCTATGTATTTACATAATATAGCAAGAGGAACGAACTTAGATGTTACATTTGAAGATGGCGGTGCGTTTCGTTGTATATTTGACGGATATATAGACCATATGAATTTTTATGTGATATGCCCCGACATTTTAAAAAGTATCGATAGCCTAATCAATGCGCAAGTAAAGATACAGTTTCGATGTGGCAATATTCAATATAGCTTCAATGGGCAAATTGTAAAAAAAAGTAACCGCAAGGATGTTATTCATGAAACGGCGGAAATTAAAGTATTGACTGCATTTAAAGAATCACCGCGCCGTGAAAGTTTACGCATGGAAATGCAGACAAAAATAAGAATACATGATTATGTAGATGACCTGACAAAGTTTTATTCAGGCGATATGATATGCGAAGGGCTTTCCGTTGACGTAAATAAAAATGGTATTAGAATTTTTGCAGACCATGCCCTTAGTCATGAACCTAATGCCAGATATACATTAGAACTTGAACTGCGTTCTGGGTGGCCGTATTTCATTCCTGCGAAAATACTTCGTTATCAAGAAAACAAAGTAACACGGTCGTATCATTATGATTATGTGTTTCTTTTTGACTTTACAAAGGAGCCAGAAAAGCGTGAAAAGCTATTCTTGGATATTATGGAATGGAAGTTAAAAGGCAAGGTAAAATAATTTTTTTGATATTTTGCTAAAAAAGGGTTGACATATGATGAAAATATATGTATAGTTGTCTTCGCTGTTCCAATTATCAATTTTGACTTGGCACAGAGGAAGGTTTCTGGGTGTGGCGTAGCTTGGTAGCGCGCTAGACTGGGGGTCTAGAGGTCGCAAGTTCAAATCTTGTCACCCAGATAAATTATGTTTTACGTAGGGGCGCATAGCTCAGTTGGGAGAGCGCCTGCCTTACAAGCAGGATGTCGGAGGTTCAAGTCCTTCTGCGCCCAGTAGTATCGTAACATTAGTATCATCCGCGTCTGTATGCGCACAGGTTTGTCCTGAAGCAGTGGCGATTGCGGCGGAATAGCTCAGCTGGCGAGAGCACGCGGTTCATACCCGCGGAGTCGGGGGTTCAAATCCCTCTTCCGCTATTTAAAATTTTTTGCAAATGTAAAAAATTTTACGCATAGAATTGCAAGACAATTATGTGCGTGCATTTTGATTTGGAGGCACATTATGTCAATACCATTTATTATATTATCAATTGTCTTTATTGTAGGTTGTGTGGCACTTGTTGGCTCAATCCTTTTGCAAAAAAAGCGTAGTGCAGGTGGAATGGGCAGTATTGCTGGCATGGGTAATGTTACAGATTCTTATTGGGATAAAAATAAGGGACGTTCCGCAGAAGGAACGCTTGAAAAGATGACGGAAATAGGCGCGGTGTTGTTGGCTGTTTTGGCAGTATTACTGTGCATAGTATAATAAAATAAAAATTTACAAGACGAGCTTATGGCTCGTCTTTTTTTGTGCTTATCCAGATTACTTTGCCGTCTACGTTTAAAAATAATTTTGACTGAATAAAATCTAAGCCTTACGGGTACGATGTTAAATATATTTATATCCCTGTTGTACCCAACAATCACATTGCCGCAAAATTGTATGTGAAGAATGGGCTTTATAAAAAATAAGTTCCCAATTAGATGGTGAGGATTTAATACGATTGATTTTTTAACAAAAAATAGCCTATTAAAATAGCCTCAACTTTATCATTTCACTTTGCAAAGTCGTTTTTTGTATGACGATTTTGCATTTTTTTATAGGGCACGAAGTCAGTAATAATGGGGGTTTGTGTGGTAATAAGAAAAAAAAATAAAAAAAATTTTAAAAAGGGTGTTGACAAAGCAAAAGATGTTTGGTAGACTATCTCTCGTTCCCCCCCGAGCGGGAGACAAGAAATG
>WRAH01000019.1 GCA_009780315.1 Defluviitaleaceae bacterium | reverse complement strand
TTGACAACCTGCTCAGCAAGAAAAACAATAACACGATAATCGTTACCACAATCCAAAAACTAAGCCGTGCCATTCGTGATTTTTATACCGATGAACGCAAAACCATAGACGAGGATAAAAATAAATTTAAGAAGTTAAAAGGTGAACATATCGTTTTTATCGTAGACGAGTGCCACCGTGCTGTTTCCGACGAGGAAATGGAAAGTATTAAAAAATTCTTCCCCAAGTCAACATGGTTTGGATTTACAGGCACTCCCATCTTCAAAGAAAACAAAAAGCAAGAAAACGGAAGTTTTGCCCGAACCACCCATGAACAATACGGCTGGACAGGGCAAAAAGACAAAGAGGGTAATCGTATTTTGCTTCCAAATGGTGGGCTTCTTCATGCCTACACCACGAAAAACGCAATGGACGACAAATCCGTCCTTGATTTCCAAGTTGAATATCACTCGCTTATGAGCGAGGAGGAAGAATTGGCGTTATATTTAACAAAAGCACCTCAAGAAGAGCTTGACTTAATGAACGGCATACAAAAAGAAGCATTATTAGTTCGTGAGGACTACGAAAACGATAAATATATAACCGCTATGTTGCAACGTATTTTTAAGCGACATAATGTTATGGAAAAATTCAAAGTCGTAGACGGCATACCAACCATGAGCGGTATTTTAACAACCCACTCCATAGCCCAAGCCAAACGTATTTATCACAAGTTAATGGAATTAAAGCGTAATGGTGAATTGATAACGGGCAAAGTGAACGAAGCGCGCCAACTTCGTGACCTCGACTTTCCACGGGTAGCCATAACCTATTCATTAAGCGAAAACCAAGACGGTATAAATGCCGCCCAAGAAGAAATTGCAGAAATAATGAAAGCATACAGAGATATGTATGGCGTGGCTTATGAAGATATAGACCTATACAATCAAAACATCAACAACCGCCTTGCCCGCAAGGGAGCGCAGTACCAAAAAGACGGACAATGGCTTGACTTCGTTATCGTTGTTGACCGTCTATTGACTGGCTTTGATGCACCAACCATTCAAGCCCTTTATGTTGATAAAGAGCTTCGCTGGCATGGGCTTTTGCAAGCCTTTTCACGGACCAACAGAGTTTTGACTGGCAAAAACATTGGTATGATTGTTACTTTTCGCAAACCCTTCACGATGGCAAAAAATGTGGAAGATGCGATACGACTGTTCTCAAATGAAGCACGAGATTGGGAAAGTCTTATCCCCAAAAAATACGAAACGGTACGCAAGGATTTGGTTGATGCTCATAAGGCATACGCAGAAGCCAAAGCCGAGCTTGAAAAAGACCCGACCGACATTAAGAAAAAAATCGAAGCCGTCAAGACCTTCCAAGCGATTAAACGCCTTGCGGAAGCAATCGAGAGCTACGAAGAATTTGAGAACGACTTTGAAGATTTGAAACCCACAATCGAAGTTGTCGCTGATGACTTTGGGCATATCGAAAACATCAAAGCCGAGGTGCGTGAGGAGATTACCCCCGAAGATGTAGAGGATTACCCCAACATTTTCGAGGTTGAGTTTTCTGCAAACCAACGAGCCACGCTCGAAGAAACTATTGACAGTTATTACATCAGCCAACTTTTGCATGACATTAAAAATGAAGAAAGTAAACGTAAATTTGACGAAATCCTAAAAGGTAAACCCGCAATCATCCAAGAAGTCTACAAAGAAATCATGAGGGATATAGAGAGCGATGAAGAAGCCGCCCAACGAGCCGCATCATATTTCCGCACAGCCATTGATGCGGAGATTGCGGAAGCAGCGGTTAATTTGCGTGTGCCGAGTGGGGATTTGCAAACGAGCCTTAACGAATACAATTCATATAAAGGTGATGTGCCTTACCTTAACACTTTAATTGAAAATTCAAAGCATACAAAAGAAACTTTCGAGCAACAATTCCCTGGAGAAAGATTTAGGCGGAAAATCGTTGTCATAGGCGATTACTGGAAACGCATAATGGACGAGCGGTTATTACCGCTTAAAAACGAGTTGAAAGCACATAGTAACGGGGTGGAATAAATGGGGAAATTAGAGAATTTGAAACAATTGAAAAAGGCGTATTTGCAAGTGATGTTTCCGCAAGAAGGGGAAAACGCGCCGAAATTGCGGCTTGCGGGTTTTGCCGAGCCGTGGAAAAGACGAAAACTGCACGAAATATCGACTAAGGTTACAGAGAAAAATTCGAGTTATAAATTTGTTGAAACTTTCACAAACTCCGCAGAATATGGAATTATAAGTCAACGTGAATTTTTTGATAGAGATATTTCCAACAAAAGCAATTTAGACGGATACTATGTAGTACGCCCTAATGATTTTGTATATAATCCAAGAATTTCAAATTTTGCTCCGGTAGGTCCAATTAAACGTAATTCATTGAACAGAACAGGGGTTATGTCTCCATTGTACTATGTTTTCAGAGTGCTTGAAGGTGATTACACATACCTTGAAAAATATTTTGATAGTATTTATTGGCATGATTTCATGAAAATGAACGGGGATAGTGGTGTGCGTGCGGATAGATTTAATATTAAGGACAGTCTTTTTGTCGAAATGCCGATTCCTTATCCGTGTATGCAAGAGCAGGTTTTAATCGGCACCTTCTTCCGCTCCCTTGATGAACTAATAAAACTGCACAGCTAAAGGAGAAAATTATAATGGCTGAACTAAACACGAAATTATGGGCAAGCGCAGACATACTCCGTGGCAAGATGGATGCCAGCGAGTATAAAAACTATCTGCTTGGACTTATATTCTATAAATACCTTTCCGACCAACAGCTACGAGCCGTTTACGAAGAAGAAAACGGTAAAGTTGCCGAATACCCCGACAGAGAAACACAACTTGCGGGATTGATGGAATGGCATAACGAAGATGCCGATGATGTTCGGCAAATTATGTCCAAGAAGCTGGGCTACTTCATTGAACCTAACTACTTATTCTACACGTTGCAAAAAAAGGCAAGCAATTATGAATTTCAAATTTCCGATTTACAAAATGCCTTTATCGAGCTTGGGCGACAAGGCGACCAGTTCACAGGCTTGTTTGATGATGTTGATTTGACTTCGACCAAATTAGGTTCTAACGCCCAACAACGCAATGTCACCATCACGGAAGTCATAAAAACTCTTGATGAGATAGACCTATTCGGGCATGACGGTGATGTAATTGGCGATGCTTATGAATACCTAATCGGGCAATTCGCCGCAGGCGCAGGAAAAAAGGCGGGTGAGTTCTACACTCCCCAAGGGGTCAGCAAAATCATTTCTGAAATCGTGGCAATCGGGCAAGAGGATATTGCCCCCTTCCATGTTTACGACCCCGCAATGGGTTCGGGTTCGCTGATGCTTAATATCCGTCAGTTTGTCAATAATCCTAATAAGGTGCATTACCACGGACAGGAGTTAAACACAACGACTTACAATCTCGCCCGCATGAATTTGATACTGCACAATGTAGAACAAAACCAAATGCGATTGCAAAACGGCGATACACTTGACGAGGATTGGCCGACAGACGAGCCCTATCTTTTCAACGCCGTTGTTATGAACCCACCATATTCAGCAGTATGGAGTGCAGACCCCAAGTTTATGGGCGATGCACGTTTCGAGCCTTACGGAAAACTTGCCCCGAAATCAAAAGCCGACTTCTCGTTTTTACTCCACGGCTTTTATCATCTTAATGACAAGGGAACAATGGGGATAGTGCTTCCGCATGGTGTGTTGTTCAGAGGTTCAGCCGAAGGAACAATCAGAAAAACTTTGCTTGAAAGAGGTGCAATATATGCCGTCATCGGCTTACCGCCAAACATTTTTTACGGCACGAGTATACCAACTGTTGTATTGATTTTGAAAAAAGGTAGAGCGTGTAATGGTCGTGATGTACTTTTCATTGATGCTTCCGACGACTACGAAAAACAGAAGAACCAAAACAACTTACGCTCAGAGGATATTCAAAGAATTATTGATGCATACAAAGACCGCAAGAACATTTCAAAATATGCTCATCTTGCGAGTTATGATGAAATTGTGGCTAATGATTACAACCTTAATATCCCACGTTATGTAGATACCTTCGAGGAAGAAGAACAAATTGACATAGTGGCACTGAGCAAAGAAATAACTGACCTCAACGTCAAGATTGCAGAAAGCGAAGCCGAGTTTTTGGGATTGCTTGACCAACTTTCTGTTACAGACGATACAAGAGATATTATCGAAGCAACTAAGCGAATTTTTATGTGAAAGGAGATAAACGAGAATGAACCAACAAGTACAATCACTTAGCCAAATAGCAATAAAAGGCTACAAATCCATAAAAGACTGTACCTTGGAACTTGGTAATATCAACGTGCTTATTGGTAGCAATGGTGCTGGCAAATCCAACTTCATGTCTATTTTTCCGTTGTTCCAAAATATATTGGTGCAAAATTTAGCTCGTTTTGCGGGCAAAAAGGGTGCTAATTCGCTTTTTCATAATGGCACGAAAGTTACGGATAGCATTTTTGCAGAATTTCGCTTTGATACAATCGCTTATGCCTTTGAGTTAGAAATGTCCGAAAGTAACAACCTTGTGTTTCGTGAGGAAAGCGTAGAGGTAGAGGGTTTTTCTCCTTGGGGCGATGGCGGTCACAATGAAGCAAGGTGGGCAGAGGGATGTCGCAATGCTAAAATTAAGGACGATGACCTTCATACGTTATCAAGGGGATTGTGGCACACATATCACTTTAACGATACAAGTGCAACATCTAGGATAAAGAAGGAGCATAACTTATCCCATTGCAATATTTTGATGTGGGATGCCTCCAATTTAGCCGCATTTCTTTACCGTTTGCAAAAACACTACCCTGCCGAGTATGGAAATATCGTTAGGGCTGTGCAAATGATAGCACCGTATTTTAAAGATTTTGAGCTAAAGCCAGAAGAAGCAAACGAAGAACTGATTATTTTGCGTTGGTTACAACAAGATTGCGATGAGGTTTTTAACGCATCCCAGCTATCAGACGGTACCCTACGTTTTATTTGCCTTGCGACACTTCTCCTACAACCAGAAGCATTGCAACCCGCCACGATAATAATAGATGAACCCGAACTGGGGCTACACCCTTTTGCAATATCCATGCTTGCAGAGATGGTGCAACGAACCGCAGTAAGCAAGCAAATAATCATTGCCACACAATCCGTTGAATTTTTGAATAACTTTAGGCCAGAAGATATTGTTGTGGTTGACAGAAATAAAAACGGTTCTGAATTTAAGCGACTTGCATCGGAGCAATTAACTTATTGGCTTGAAAATGATTACACGCTAGGCGAACTGTGGAATAAAAATGTATTTGGGGGGAGGTTTGCGAGATGAAGTTTTTAGTTGTATGTTGCGAAGGGCAGACAGAAGAAGTATTTGTCGAGCAAATTCTATCTCCCCATTTTCATAAAATAGGCGTATTTGTGACTTCCAACAATATGAAGGGTATATCGTCTTATAAAAAGATGGAAGAACATATTAAGGGCTTCTGTTTGGCGAATCCTACCGCTTTTGTAACAACAATGGTTGATTATTATGGGCTTAAAAAAGACGTTCCAGGGCTTGCGGTTGCCGTTGGAGATATATACCAAAAATCAGAAAGCATCGAAATCGCAGTCAATGCAGATATGCACAGATTGGATAATCTTCACTTCAATTTGATTGTGCATGAGTTTGAAGGACTGCTGTTTTCTGATGTTAGTGCATTTGAAGGCATCGCAAATAAAAGCGAACTTGCACAGTTGCGGAATGAGAAGGGTAATCAAACACCAGAACATATCAATGGTGCATATGCAACAGCACCGTCACGGCGCATACTCAAAGTGTTACCAAAGTACATCAAAACCATTGATGGCATTGAAGTAGCAAAGCGGATAGGTCTTGAGAAAATGGCACAAGAATGTTTGCATTTTGGGCAATGGTTGAAGAAAATTGAAGATTGGGCTAAGGGGGTGGCGTGATGAGTAGTGTACCAGAAATTAGATTTGAGGGCTTTGCTAACGATTGGGAGCAGCGTACTGTTGGAAAAATTATATCCGAGAAAATTTCAAACGGCATTATGAACCGACCTGGGCGAAATGAGCTAAATGTCAAGCATATAAATGTAGTAAACTTATACGCCCCAAGCCATATTCAGCCAAATGAGTTGGCATACTTTGATGCAACTGAGAAGGATTTGAAGAAGTGCAATGTAGAAGTTGGCGATATTTTCCTTACAAGGAGTTCGCTCAAACTCGAAGGGATTGCACAAGCAAATATTTTACTTGATGAGGGTACTTATGTTTTTGATGACCATATCATGAGAATAAAACTTGCGCCAGAGTTTGAGCCGTTTTTTATCAAGGAAGCGTTGAACTATTCTTCAATCAAAAAGGATTTCATGGCGAAGGCTAAAACTGGTACAATGACAACAATTGGACAAGATGATATTACTTCATCTTGTATCATTTTCCCCTCGAAAGATGAGCAAGTAAAGCTCGGCAAATTCTTCCACACCCTCGACAATACTATCGCCATTTATAAGCGTAAGCTAGACGGCTTGAAACAGCTTAAAAAGGCGTATTTACAGCAAATGTTTCCGCAAGCGGGGGAAACTGTGCCACGATTGCGGTTTGAGGGGTTTACTGAACCGTGGGAAGTGCGAAAGCTCGGAGAAATCACATCAAGCTATTCAGGTGGAACACCAAGCGTGGGAATTTCAAAATATTACAGCGGTGACATTCCGTTTATTCGGTCTGCTGAAATAAATAGCAAAGATACCGAATTATATTTAACTCAGGAAGGTTTGCAAAATTCATCAGCCAAGATGGTTCGCATAGGCGATATTCTTTATGCTTTATACGGTGCAACGAGTGGTGAAGTCGGAATATCACAAATTGAGGGGGCTATTAACCAAGCGATACTCGCTATAACTCCAAATCTTGGCTATGATAGTCAATTCCTAATGCAGTGGTTACGCAATAACAAGCAAAACATCATTGATAAGTATTTGCAAGGCGGGCAAGGTAATCTCTCGGGGTCGATAGTTAAAGAGTTGGCTATATATTTGCCTTGCTATGATGAGCAAGTACTCATCGGTTCATTTTTTTGCAACCTAGACATTATAACCACCCAACAAATAGAGTGGATAAAACAACTTGGACACTTGAAATCTGCCTATCTGCAAAAAATGTTCGCATAAAGGCTAAATTTACTAGAACAAACTGTCGATATAGTTATTAGCAACCATCTTTAGTGAGTGCTAATAATTTTGAAAGGAGGAAAATATATGCCAAAAAAATCTCCATTGGTATCAGGAATGGATGCACCGAAGCGAGGAACGTATACTGAAATTGGTCCACGTGGCGGAGTCAAAGGTGACGTAACAATGAAGAAGAGAGGCGACACTATGCCCCCAACGGAGTTACCAAACAGTCAATTCAAGAAAAAATAATTTAAGTAACGAGAGGGGCATAACGCCCTTTTTTGTTGTTCATTTCTTACATCAAAGAAAATTAGGGCTGATGCGTGGCTATGGGCATTTTAACTTTGGTGCCAATTTCCGTCCAATGAATCAAGACTGTGGTGACTAATTCATCTTGATATTTTAAAAGCCATAATAATGTATCTATCTCTTTTTTTGTTAAATCGGTCAGATAAACCTTTTCAAGTATTGATGTGTAAAGCTTCATTTGCTTTTCCCCTTAGATAGAAAAGAGTACGCCTACTATCTAAAAGAAGCAGGTGTGGACATGACCACTCCTGCTCCCATTTTAGATGCCTTTCATATTTTTGACGGCTTGCTTGATAATTTAAGCTAGTTGACAAAGTCATAGTAAAAAGCATAAAATCAAAGTGGCGGTCGTCTACGGTCAGACAGACTGCCGCTTTTTTCGTATGGTGTTATAGCAATATTGTAAAAATCCTAGAATATATCCTCAAAATAATGTCCGGCTTTGCGTAGTGCGCGTTTGCTATTGCGCATCATGCGGTGGCGTTGTTTGTTGTCCGCAGACAAAGAAAGTCCTGCGCCAACGATTAAACCAACGGCAAGACCGCCTATAATACCTAAATGTGCATGTCTCATGTGAACGCTCCTTTCATTAAAACATGTATATATTATGTAGCGTTCAAGCATAAACATACAAAGAAAAAAATTGTAAAAATTCAGGAAGGTGATTGAATGGCAAGAGGAGGAATGCGCGGCGGCGGTGGCGGTAGAAGCTTTGGCGGCGGCGGAAGAACAGGTGGAAGCCTAGGCGGAAGTGGGCGCATAGGTAGTGTAGGCTCGTCAAATCGCGGTGGACGGGGGCTGGGTGGGGTAGGGCGTGCGCCTTCAACACCCAGAGCCGCTGCGCCCCGTGTAACGACACCCAGAGCTGCTGCACCACGTCCTGGTTTTGGTACAGGTATGGCTGTAGGTATGGGTATGGGCATGATGGGCGGTCGCCGACGTAGGAGAGGCTGGGGTCGCCGTGGAATGATGATGGGTGGGCCTATGCATCATGGCGGAGGTATGGGAAGACGCAGTGGCTGTACTTCTTTAATCATGGCAATAATCTTGATATTTTTGGTGGTTAGTGTCATTGGAATGCTAGGCAACATGTCAATTCCTTTTATAGGCGGCGGTGGGCTTCAAACGATAACTGTTGCACCATCAACTATCAGCCGTGACCCCCTTCCATCTGGTGAGGCATTAAATATACCGTCATCAATGGTGACACAAAACCGTGCAAATAACTGGATAACAAATCAAAATCGTCTCTTTAGCGGAATGAATGATTTTTACAACAGAACAGGTGTGCGTCCCCATTTATATCTTACAGATAACATTGATGGAAACACAAACCTACCCACAGAAGCGTCATTTCGTGCATTTGCAGAGGCTCGTTATCATGAACTTTTTGAAGACCAAGCCCATGTATTGTTAGTATTCTTTGAAAACGACCGCTATGAATACGCAATGTGGGTGACAGTAGGCGCGCAGGCACTTACTGTAATGGATGATGAAGCCCAAGGCATTTTGATGGATTTTGTCATGCGCTACTACTATTCAGATGTTGACAATGAAACCATGTTCAGCAATGCATTCCAGGGTGCAGGACGCAGGATTATGGTCGTTACCCGTTCTCAATGGATACCCGTATTGATAGTGGCGGGAATTTTGCTTATTTTGTTCCTTCTATTCAAATGGTGGCAAAAAAAGCAAGAGCAGAAAAACTTAGAAGCTGAACAAACCGAACGCATTTTAAATCAAGAACTTAATACCTTTAGCGAAAGTGGCGGCGCACATGATGAAGCCTCCCAACTCGCCCAGCAATATATGAATGAAGACGAAAACAATTCAAACTAGGAGGATATATCAATGGGAATTTTAGGTAGATTTAAAAACATCATGTCAGCAAACATCAATGCATTGCTAGACAAGGCAGAAGACCCAGCAAAAATGATTGACCAAACCTTGCGCAACTTGGCTAATGACCTAGCCGCAGTTAAAAAAGAAACAGCAGGTGTAATGGCAGAAGAAACCAGAACCCGCCGTGAAGCAGACGCAAATCTGGCAGAAGTAAACAAAAATATGGAACTTGCCCGCCGCGCCCTGACTGCCGGTAACGAAGACCATGCCCGCGTATTCTTAAATAAGAAAAATGAACTCGAATCCCAAGGTGTAGAACTTCAAAAATTGGCAGAAGCCGCACAAGCCAATGCAGTACAAATGCGTCAAATGCATGACAAACTGGTGAAAGATATCAACGCCCTTCGCTCACGTAAAGCAACAATCAAGTCAAACATTGCTGTTGCAAAAGCTACAGAGCGTGTGAATCAAATGGGTGCTGCCGGCTCAAAAGCCGAAGGTGCGCTTCAAGCATTCAATCGCTTCGAGCAACAAGCCCAAGACCGCTTAGACCGCGCCCGCGCATTGTCTTCACTAAACGAAGTACCAAAAGATGAAGCCCTAGCCTTAGCCGATTTATATAAAAGCGGCGGCGGCGCAGCACTAGATGATGAACTGGCTTCTTTAAAAGCAGAAATGGGTTTAGCTCCGGCAGTATCTGTAGATGATGAGTTGGCGACCCTATATGCAGAGCTAGACGCAGAACCAACACCAAACTAATTCTGCGGCGGGACTTAAAATAAAGTCCTATGTAAAGGGAGAATGAAGTCATTGAAAAAAAATAAATCAAATATTATTGTGGGGAAATTCATTGGCAACGAGCGTGGTTTTGGCTTTGTTATGAGAAACTCACGAGATGCTAAACATGGGGCGGATATTTTTATTCCGCCTCATTTGGCATTTGGCGCGTTAAACGGTGATGAGGTGGTTGTCGAATTAGATTCGTCTCATATACCCAGTAAATCATCATATAGCCAAATAGGAAAAGTGATAGAAATTCGTAGCCGCTTGCCAATGGTGGGTACTTTTTATACAGATGGTCATAATGGATTTGTTAAGCCTATAGATGCAAAAAATCCTCATACATTTTTTGTACCGCCAAAAACTATGAAGCGTTTTGTCCTTGCTGATGGCATGAGGGTGTATTTTTCCATAGAAAAAAAGCTGATATACGACAATCGCACACCAAACTGCTTTATTACCGAAGTCATCGGACACATGAACGACCCTGGCATGGACGTACTGACACTTGTAGCCAACGCAGGTGTCCCATATGAATTTTCAACGGCTGTTAACGAAGAAGCCGCCGCTGTGCCTATGGAAGTCAGCGAATCAGAAGCAGAAAATCGCCGTGACCTTCGTGAAGAATATATCATCACTATAGACGGCGATGATACAAAAGACATAGACGATGCCATTTCCTTTAGGCAAAATGAAGACGGTACAATACATCTTGGTGTACACATTGCCGATGTCACCCACTATGTCCGTGAAAACACTGCGCTAGACACTTCCGCACTCACCCGTGGGACAAGTATTTATCTTGCCGACCGGGTTATTCCCATGCTTCCTCATAAATTATCCAGCGGCATATGCTCTCTTTTCCCAGATGTAGACCGTCTCACATTAAGTTGTATAATGACAGTAGATTCTGGTGGAAATGTAATAGACCATGAAATAACCCAGTCAATTATTCGCAGTAAAAAACGATTCACCTACAATGAAGTCGAAGCTTTAATTGATACAGATACACACTTTCAGCAGATGGACAACCTGCGTGAAATTCTATATGCCAAACGCAACCAACGTGGTGCATTGGATTTTGACATTCCTGAAGCCAAAATTCGTGTTGATGAAGAAGGTCATCCTATTTCAATTGAGCAGTACGCTCGCACCCGTGCTACAGGCATCATTGAAGAATTTATGATTTTGTGCAATGAAACCATAGCGGCACATTTCTTCGCAAAAAAAGTCCCATTTATATACCGTACCCATGAAGCACCCAGCAAAGAAAAAATAGCAACCTTGCGCCTAGTTGCAAAAAATTTAGGTGTTACAATCACCAATGCAGATTCTTTACAACGGGTATTAGATATTACCAAAGATACGCCTGCGGCAACGGCAATTTCAACTGCGGTTTTACAAGCCATGCCCCAAGCCCATTACACTACAGTAAACCCAACTCATTTTGGGCTGGCTTCCGAAGCGTATTGCCACTTTACATCACCAATTCGTCGGTATGCTGATTTGCAAATCCATCGCATTATAAAAAAACAAGCAAAAAACATTGAAGAACAGTTGCCTGAAATATGTAGCCAATGTTCCCGCACAGAACGCACAGCCGAAGCGTTAGAGCGTGAAGTTACCGACCTTAAAAAAGTACAGTTTATGGCAAATAAAAAAGGCCGCAGATTTAAAGCGACCGTTTCTGGTGTGACTTCATGGGGAATATATGTGATGTTGTCAAATACAGTAGAAGGACTTGTGACGACTGCCAACTTACGTCAAAATGGCTACACTTTTAATAAAGAGAAAAATATTTTTGAGAACAAAAGACAAGGTAAATCCCATATACAAACTGACGAAAAATGCCTTAGCCATGGAACTTCTGTAAAGGTTAGACTGGTACGTATCAATGAAGAAGAGCGCAAATTGACCTTTGTATTATTCTAATGGAGCGTTAACTCTGGGGTGATTATACTAACCTGTCAACCAACATTCCAGCTTCAAGTAAGCTGTACCCTTCGGTTTCCATGGTTCCCATGCGATAATTGTAGTGGTAGTTAAGCCCACGAAAACGCATATGTTCAACCAGCGGCTCAGTCATGAGCTGCTGGGTATAGTTGCGTAGCCCTTCAAAAATTTCAATGGTTTCGCCAATTGCCATGTTGATTTCATCTCGGCTCATGGATGTAATTTGTTCGCGGCTGAAAGCCATTTGCCCTGCATTGGACAAGGTAAGCCCAAGCATTTCTAAACGGGTGCGGTTTTCATAGACATTTTGCGCAACTTCACCAGAAAAAGCACGAAGTCCTGCACTGTGCGCCTGAGTTTGCATAAACCCAGCTGACCTGTTAAAGTCTTCTGCAAAATGTGCCAAATCTTCTGCTAAATTGTCCACAGCAGTTTGAAAGCCATCTACATAAATGGACTGATTAAAATGTTCCATATCATAAGCAGTTTGCTTCGTGGCGGCACGTAAGTCTGTGACACCAAAGGAAACTGCTTGGGCATACTGCACAATTTCATTTCGCAGTGCCTTATTAAGTACATATTTGCGCGGTGAAGCATCCGAGCCATTTTCACGCCCGGCGGCAATACGCTCCCGACGAGGGATATAATTATCATTCCCGCGGTTGGAAACATTACCTACAATATATGGTTTGTAAAAATTAAAATAAAATACACTGGTCAACATAGAATCGCCTCCATGCGATACAAATATATTACTCCTTATAATGAATATCGGCATATTTAACCAATAAGATAATACATATTTTTCACACTATAACACAAAATACATAAATGAAAAAGAGAAAATTGATAATTCCAATAGGGATTGTTGTTGGCATTGCCAACGGGTTATTTGGTGCAGGCGGCGGTACACTGCTTGTTCCTGCCTTAGAAAAATTTATAAAGCTTGAAACCCACAAATCTCATGCCACTGCACTTTCTGTTATGTTGCCGCTTTCCATTATTTCTGCCTTCATATATATATGGGGTATAGACGTAGACTGGAAAACTGTTGCGTTAGTTTCCAGCGGTGGTGTTGTTGGCGGGGTCATTGGTGCGAAATGGCTTAAAAAAATTGAAGCCGCGTGGCTCAATATTTTATTCGGCGCGTTTCTAGCGATTGGGGCAACGAGGATGTTGTTCTCATGATGTATATTCTTGCAGGGCTTGCCGCAGGTATTGTCAGTGGAATGGGTATTGGCGGCGGTGCCATTTTGATTCCCGCACTCACAATTTTTCTTGGTTTAGAGCAACAACAGGCGCAGCATATTAACTTGCTTTATTTTATTCCCACAGCCGCATTGGCGTTACGTGTGCATGTAAAAGAAGGGAATATCGAAAAAAAAGGATTGCTCCCGCTTATTTTATGGGGCTTGCCTGGTGCAATTTGTGGCGCACTCATTGCACTAAAACTTGACGCAAACTATCTGCGTAAAGGCTTTGCAGTTTTCCTACTGGCAATGGCAGTGTATGAAATCACCAAAGGGTTTTATAAGTGGAAGGAAAGAAAATCGTAAAGGAGATATATTAAAATGGAAATTCAAGCATTTGAAAACCTAAAAACAAAATTCCGCCAAGCAGATACGGATACGAAGATTACAATGTATGTAGAAACAGATGGACTAACACAACTGCAATACAAGGAACTTCTACGGCTGTTTCCACTAAGTGAGCTAAAAAGATTAGAAGCGGCGTTGGGATAACCCTTCGCTGCTTTTTTATTTTTCATTATAATATTGAGCTTGTGCATTCCATAGTTCATGATATTTCCCTTGGGTGTCAGACAGTAACATATCATGGTTGCCACGCTGGATAAGTTGTCCTTCGTGAAAAACAGCAATGTCGTCACAAAACCTACAAGACGATAAACGATGGGATATAAAAATAGCCGTATTTTCCTTCTTTGCCTGTATAACTTCATTAAACATACTGTACACTTCAAATTCTGCAATGGGGTCAAGAGCGGCAGTTGGTTCGTCTAATACAAAAATAGGGGCGTTTTTATACAATGCACGTGCTAAAGCCAACTTTTGCCCTTCACCCCCTGATATTTCTATACCCTCATCATAATGATTGTACATATAAGTGGAAAAGCCATTAGACATTTTTGCGATTCTTTCGCCCAATCCAACACGGTCAAGTGCAAGATTGGCAGTATCCTTGTCAAAGGCTCTGCCAAGGGCAAGATTATCTGATAAGGTAAAAGAAAAAATTTTAAAATCTTGAAATACGACAGAGAAGATACCCATATATTCCTTGTAATCATATTTTTTTATGTCTATGCCATTTAAAGTGATTTCACCTTCAGTGGGGTCGTATAAGCGGGTTAGCAGTTTTATCATTGTTGTTTTTCCACTACCGTTCATGCCTACGATAGCCAGCTTTTGCCCAAT
Organism: Defluviitaleaceae bacterium; assembly: GCA_009780315.1. Taxonomy (GTDB): domain Bacteria; phylum Bacillota; class Clostridia; order Lachnospirales; family WQUN01; genus WRAH01. The sequence goes on along the minus strand of WRAH01000019.1, from coordinate 36,383 downwards.
GTGTAGCTTTAAATTAAAATGCCGCAGGGCATAATTTTTACTGCCTGAATACTTAAAGCTTACGTTTTTAAATTCTATTTCATACTCGCCATCACGACGCTTTTCTACTGGTAAACTACCCTTGTATTGCTTATTTTCAAGCTCCATAAATTCCATAGTGCTTTGTACACGGTCACATTGTTCAACCATGAAAGTAAAGCCTGATGTCATTACAAAAAAGTTATCTGCCATATTTTTAATCGTACCTGCAAAGAAAACAATATCGCCCACAGGAATCACACCTGCAACCGCACGCGCTGCCACAAATAAATACGCGCCAACAAGAAACAACCCAGTGGTTAAGGATGATAAAAATGCTTCGCCCCCTTGATACCAAGTGTATTTTTTTGCAAATGCTACTCTTTTAGGTGTCTCGCTGTTGATAAGTGCTTTTACATAGGGGCTGGTATTGTAGATTCTGGCGGTTTTATATAAGCTTTGAAGATTGCCCCGCCACAAGAAAAAATTAGAAAACTCAGTACGGTATTTATCTTGATGTTTTCCTGGTTGCATTAGTTTTAAAAGCCCTTGTCCAAAAAATTTGGACTTTACCCAAGACGAAATACCAGCAACGGCAAACATTCCTGCCATAAATATACTTACACCCCCTACACCACTAGAGATAAACAATGGAATCATCATCACCCCGCCAATGAGAAATCCAAAAGTTCCACCTAAAAACCATCTTAAATAAGGTAATGTATTAGTAAACCCTGCACCCCACTGGTTATCCCTGCTAATGCGTTCTCTAATTTCATTGATTGCAGGGCTATCCAAAAGCTCAAAATCAACTTCCATATATTTTTTAGATTTTTCCAAATAGATTTTTTTTATGGCTATATCATTGTGTGCTTGTTGTACTTTTTCCATATACCGTAGCAAGACATTCAGTCCAAAGCGCACCCCAACAAAAATAAGTGCGATGTGTAACAGGTTATTCAATGTTTCCCCTGTTACAAAACCATTGAGAATATACCCAGTAACAAAAAGTGCCAAGTAAGGTTGAAGATTCGCAATAAATGCTATTGGAAATTGTAGTATAATAGACAGTTTGTCAATGCGGTAAATCATTTTATATACTTTTAATGCGCCTCTTACACCTCTAATTTCATCGTCCTTACGCATTAACATTCACCTCATCCTTGTAATAATGACTTTGAATTTCATACATATTGGCATACACTCCACTTGCTTGCATTAACGCGTCATGGGTGCCACTTTCTATTATTTTACCATCCTTCATTAGCAAGATACGGTTACAAAAACGTGTACTGGCAAGCCTATGTGAAATGTATAGTGCGGTGGTTTCTCCTGTAACTTGGTGGAACTTTTCATAAATTTCAGATTCTGCAATGGGGTCAAGGGCAGCTGTTGGTTCGTCTAAAATAATGACTGGCGCGTTTTTGTATAATGCCCGAGCCAAAGTTAATTTTTGCTGTTGTCCACCTGAAAGCACTACACCATTCTCACTTATTTCCTTAGTCATAGGTGTGTCTATACCACTGTCATACTTCATTAAATCTTCATATACCCCTGCGGTTTTTAACACATCAACCAATCGCCCCTTGTCACTTTTCTGGGTACTGTTAAAGCTGATGTTTTCGCCTGCTGTCAGCGGAAGTATGCAAATATCCTGAAACACCGCGGCAAACATTGTATACAGGTCATCTCGTCTAAAGCGGTCAATGTTTATTCCACTAAGCAAAATTTCTCCAGAATCCGCCTTATAAAAACCGCATAAAAGTTTAACTAAAGTAGTCTTACCTGCGCCATTTACACCAACTAAAGCAACTTTTTCATTCGCTTTAATACGAAAGCTTAAACCGTCTAAGATAGGTGGTGTGTCTGGTGAATATCTGAAACTTACGTTTTTAAATTCAATATCAACAGGATGTTTTATCTCAGAAATATCTAAAGGATTTGCAGGATTCATTGTATTTGTTGCTTCCAAAAAACCGCGCAAATCATTAAATATGACATTCTCCCGTTTTAGCATAAGCAAATTTTCTACAATTCCGCCAAGCCAACCAGAAAAGCTTGATATCGCTCCCATAAATAAAATAAATTCTGGGATGGTGATATTTCCTTGCACCACTTGCCAAATACAATAAGCGTATGCAAGTCCATCCCGTACAAGACTAAGCATACCTTGAAGGGTATTTGCCGCAAAATAGCTGTTAAGGATTTTTGTACGTATTGCAAAAGATTTTGCTAAAATTTCATCTGTAAGGCGGGCAAATAGGGGTGGCATATTATATAGCCTCATGTCTTTTCCTACGGCAATATCACCCATTGACCGCTCTAAATAACTTTTCTTTTTATTAAGGTCAGCTTCATAATCTCGCTGACTATTTTCAAAATTCAGCGGAAAACGGTCAATGATATATCCTAAAATTGATAATCCTGTCAGTGCGATAAGTACCACAGGATTCAGCACTGCCAAAATGCTTATAAGAAAAATAAAGGATATTCCGCTTGAAATGATGGCTGCCATGGCATTAAACATTCGGCTTGTGGCAGACCAATCACCAGATGATAAGTTGTCAACCACTTTTTCATACCAATTTTGCCCCTTGCTTGTTTCAATCAATTGAAAATCGCAATCCATTGATTTGAAAAAAGCTAGGCGCATGTAAATATTTCGTATGCTATTTTGAAAGGCATATTTTCCCCTTTGTGCTACATTATTGGCTATTTGCAAAACTGCCATAACCCCTACAAAACTACCAAGCAGTAAAAGCACTTGATTAAGCTCCCGCTCTGCAAGCACTAAATCTACTGCAACTACAGGCAGGTACAGACCCATGAGTGGTAGTAGCCCACCTGTAATCATTTGTAATAAAATAAGTATAAATACGATTTTATAATGTTTCCATGCCATACCCATAAGGTGTACCATGTTGGCAGGTACAGAATGATTAGCCGTGTTCTTGTTCATCTCATCAGCTCCTTGGCAAAATAATAGCACCCTAAAAAGTTTTATAGGGTGCTTTGGCATGAATGGTAACGATATTGGCACGAATGGTTCTAAATCGGAAGCATAACTTCCGTAGCAAATACACCTTCTTCATGTTTGCGGTTTACATATCCGTTATATTTATCTACAATTTTATCAATGCGTACAAGTCCAAATCCATGCCCTTGCTTTCCCTTTGTAGATTTAAAGCTTATTCCGCGTTTTTTAATACGTCCTTCCATTGCATTGAAAACTGAAATATATAGCTGGTTTTTTAAAACATCTACATACACTCGAATAAAACGGTTTTCGATATCCTTAATTTTTGCACATGCCTCCACTGCATTATCCAGCAAATTCCCAATAATAATACATAGGTCAATTTCGGAAATTGTCAGTTCTTTTGGAACAAAAGCCTTGACATACACCTTAATATCCCTTGCACGTGCAACAGAAATTTTACTGTTTAAAATAGCATCTGCCATGACATTTTCTGTTTTAATGATAGTGTCTACCTGTGCAAGGTCAGCCGCCAGCCCTACAATATAATGCTCCATCTCATTATATTGTGCCATATGCAAATGAGCCAATAGTGTCTGCATATGATTATGGTAATCATGCCGCCAGCCGCGCATTTCGCTATAAATATATTCAACTTCGGCAATATATGTCCTCATGATATCATTTTGAAAATCTGCCATACGCTTATCTATCAGCGTTGACAAAACCCACGATAATATTCCCATATTAAGCCCTCATATGAAATTTAATAAACGTTTGATTCACTTCATTATATAATCGTCGTGAAAGAGGTATGGACTGCCCGTTATCTAAAATTATTTCTGTTTTTCCAATACGGTTTATATGTCGAAGTCCCACAATATAAGAGCGATGGCAGCGCACAAACCCATCATTCAGTAAATTTTCTATTTCACTAATTTTTGCTCTTGTCTCTATGGTTTTATTTTCAAGCACAATTAAAATATAATGTGCAAAAGCTTCTATATAAAAGATATCTTTATGTCGCAACCGCATATTATCCTCTCGCGTCTGAACCAGTAAAAAATCATCCTCTTTACTCAATCGCTCAACAGCTTTTGTAAGCATTGCAAATAACTGCTCTTCTTTAATAGGCTTGATTAAATAATGAAGGGCATCTACTTCATACCCTTGTGACATATAATCTGTAAATCCTGTAATAAAAATAAATTGTACATGGGCATTGCTTTGTCGAATATGCTTTGCCAATGCCATACCATCCATTTTTCCCATTTGAATATCCAACAGTAAAATATCAGGTATTACATTGCTGCTCATTAAAAAAGCCTCGGCATTAGCATAAGATGTGATGTATACAATGATGTCTTGGGTTTCTGCCCATTCATGAATAAGCTTTGTCAAAAATTTGACTTCAATGGCTTCATCATCACAAATTCCAATACTAAACATAATCAACCCTCCAGAGAATCATTATAACTTAAATTTATTGGTCACGCACACATCGCATTTTCTTTGCATAAACTGAAAGCGCAAGGGAGGTGTTTTACGTGCTTTACGGACTCTTGCAAATTTTACAGGGTCTTTTTTTATTTGGGCACTTGACGGGCGGCAACTCCTTCCCAAAGCCGCTTGCCGCAGATGATGAACAAAAATACCTAAGAGAATACGCCAATGGCTGTCAAGATGCAAAAAATATACTCATAGAGCATAATTTACGCCTGATTCCCTATGTAGCTAAAAAGTACAGCAATTTTGCAAAAGAAAACGAGGATTTGATTTCAATAGGCACAATTGGTTTAATCAAGGCAGTTGCCTCGTACAAGCCTGACAAAAATGTAAAACTTGCAACTTATGCCATAAGGTGTATAGACAATGAAATACTAATGTTTATCCGCGCCAGTAAAAAATATGGAAATGATATCTACCTGCAAGACATCGTAGGGGTAGACCGTGAGGGTAATGAGGTACGCATAGAGGATAAAATAGCTGATGACAAAGACCCAATTGACGAACAAGTGAATTTAAAAGTACAAATAAAACGTCTGATGGAAATAATTCCACGTGTGCTTTATGGGCGAGAAAAAGACGTAATAGAAATGCGTTATGGGCTAAATTCAGCCGATGAAATGACCCAGCGTGAAATTGCAGGAAAATTAAATATAAGTAGAAGTTACGTTTCTCGTATAGAAAAAAAAGCCTTGCATAAACTAAACAAGGAAATGCAAGATGGTCAAGAAACGGTAATGGTATGCTTGTGACTTTAAAAAAAGCCGTGAAAGCGGCTTTTTTGTCGGACAGGGAATAAAAAGGCACAATCATCTTGCTATAAATGCAAAAGTGTAATATACTTCTTAAAGGCATTTTGACCCTATTATAATTTGATATTGACAAGCACTAGCCTATTCGGGTATGCTGTAGAACGTTTTATTTAAGGGGGAAAGACATGTTAAGTCAAGCAATACACCATGACAATGCCGTATTAGCAACCGCCTTAGCTGGTACACACGCGCGTCATGATGCAATAATGAATAATATAGCCAACGCCGATGTCCCAGGTTTTACAGCGCGCAGGGTTGAATTTGAGTCAGCACTTAGCGAAGCTATAGCCAACTGGCGGCAAACAGGTGACTTGGATTTATCAAGGGCGCGTCCGTCGGTGCGTTACCAAGACACATTTAACGCCTTTCGTATGGATGCTAGTAATGTGGATATGGAGCGTGAAATGGTCGCGCTTTATATTAACTCCGTTCGTTCAGATGTACTCGTAAATAGTATACTGCACAACTCGCGTATGCTAAACACAGTATTACAAGGGAGGTAAGTAACACATGAGTTTTTTTAATACAATGAATATAGCGGCAACAGGTTTAACAGCCCAACGTCTTCGTATGGATATTATTGCCGAAAATATAGCAAACGTAAACACAACACGCACAGCAGACGGCGGACCTTACCGTCGCAAAACAGTTATATTTGAAGAAATACGCGACAATGACCCATTCTCTATGGTTTTCGGTAGTATTTTTGGTGGGCGCGACAATATCCCAGCCCCTCAAGGCATGGGGGTTCGTGTTCATAGTATCCGTGAAGATAGTTCTCCAGGGCTTTTAAGCTTTGATCCAACACATCCCGACGCGGATGAATACGGTTATGTGCGTTTGCCAAACGTCAATATTGTAGAAGAAATGGTTAACATGATTTCTGCCAGCCGCTCTTATGAAGCCAATATTACAGCAATGCAAAATGCACGTACACTCACCCAAAGAACCCTAGAAATAGGGCAAGGGAGGTAATAACTCATGTCAATAGTCACATCAATCATTGATACGCAAACACAAGCCGCTCAAATTCAGCCTTTTTCTGACCAGCTGCGTCAAATTATACAGCCAGAAAATGAATCTTCAAGTCCATTTGCTGCCTTTTTTGATGCAGCAATGGGTATGGTAAGTGATACTAACGCAATGCAATTGAATGCACAGCAGATGCAATTCGATTTTGCCACTGGTCGTCTAGATGATATTTTAGCGGTTCAAATGGCAATGGATCGCGCTTCAAACGCAATGACTTTTACAACGCAAGTAACAAATAGGGTAATTGAAGCATATCGGGAAATCATGAGAATGCAGATTTAATCCATCCATTTTAGAGGTGTGTTTGAATGCTAGACCAGCTTAATAGATATATAAACCCAATAAAAACCCGTTGGACTGCGCTAACACGGTCTCAGCAATATAAACTGGTGGGTGTTATTTTAGTTGTCATCATTGCAATTGCACTGGCTGCATTTTTTATATTTCGTACGCGTTGGGTCATTTTAGTTCCAAACACTGGGGCAATGGAAGCTTTGCCAATGCAACAGGCACTAAATGCAGAAAATATCCCCAATAGATTGTCTCGTGATATGTCAACTGTATATGTAGATGAACGTCGCTTTCAAGATGCGGTGATAGCACTCACTGTGCAAAATGCCACCCCATCAGGAGACCACTTTACATGGCCGGATGCTTTTGATACAGGACTTGGCACCACCGAAAGTGAACGTTTCCACAGGTCACGCCTTGCAACAGCCGGACAAATAGAAATGCGACTCTTATCTATGGAAGGTATAACACAAGCAGGTGTCATTCTAAATCTTTCAAACCCAAGACCCTTTGACCGCAATGCGCCCCCGCCTTCGGCTTCTATTACAATCACAACCAGCCGTGATATTCAGCCTCACGAGGCGCGTGGTCTTGCCAGTATTGCAACCAATGCAGTCAATGGTCTGACGCTAGACAATGTAACAATTATAGACCAACACATGCGTACGATTTGGGATGGTGAAATAAACAATAATAATGACCCAGTAAGTACTGTTCAAGAAACACGCAATCAACATCGTAATCACGTAGAAAATGCTGTAATGCGTATGCTTTCAAGTATGTATGATGAAGTGCATCCGACAGTAAATTTTGTCTTTGAAGATACTATTTTTACCGAGCAAATCGCAAATGTTTTCTCTGCTGTAGATGGTTTTGATGGAGGTATCCCTTCCACATCTCAAACAAGCCGTGCCCAAATGGAAGGCTTAGGGGGAGGGCTTGAACCAGGGATTGCATGGAATGCTGGTGCCGCCCCAGCTTATCAGATGGGTGGAGCAGGTAATGTTTCTGCTGAACAACGCGAGTCATTCATAGACTATCATGTAAATCATCACCAAACAATTTCGCAAATAGGCCCAGGGTGGGTTGATACAGCTAATTCAACAGCTGCTTTCTCAGTTACCAGATGGACGTATATCTACCAAGACCATTGGATGGCACAAAATGAAGGTGCGACTGAAATGGATTGGGAAATTTTCGTAAATGAATCAAGACTTCCAACCAATATAACCAGTGAATACAACGGTTTCGATGATACTTTTTCACTTTTGTTAGCTGCAACGGGTTTGCCTGAAGAAAATGTACAGCTAGTTGTAATGGAGCAAATCATCACAACATCATCATTTAATGAGCCATGGAACATTCCATTATTCTTTATGCTTGCAGTGCTAGTGCTACTTCTACTCATGCTTGCATATGGTCTGCTTCAACGTCAAAAACAAGAAAATGAGGAAGAAGAATCAGAGCCAGAACTTTCAGTGGAAGACTTACTTGTTTCTACTCAACTTGAAGAGGCCAAAGAAGAAGCGCAAGAAGAATTAGATGCAATTGAATATTTTAAAGAAAATGAAGTTAAACGCCACATTGAAAAATTTGTTAATGAAAAGCCTGAAGCAGTTGCAGCACTGTTACGAAATTGGATTAACGTCGAGGAGTGGTAAACAATGGCGATTACAGCCAGCTCAACAGTGGCAGATTTAACAGGGCGCGAAAAAGCCGCAATATTGCTCATTGCCCTTGGTCCAGAAAAATCCGCACAAATATTTAAGCATCTTAAAGAGGCGGAAATTGAATCACTCACTTTGGAGATTGCCAATACTCAAACAGTCTTACCTGAAGTTAAAGATGGTGTGCTTGATGAGTTTTATCAAATATGCTTGGCGCAACAATATATCACTGAAGGTGGTATTGCATACGCTAAAAATATTCTTGAAAAAGCTTTAGGTGAAAATAAAGCCTTTGAGGTGCTTAGTAAACTTACTGTATCACTACAAGTCCGTCCTTTCGACTTTATTCGTAAAACCGATGCAGCACAAATTTCTAACTTTTTGGCAAATGAACATCCTCAAACGATTGCACTTATCTTGTCATATTTAAGACCAAATCAAGCGGCAGAGGTTATTGGTAGTCTTGCACCAGATAAGCAAGCCGAAGTTGCGCGCCGTATAGCCTTGATGGAAGGCACTTCGCCAGAGGTTATCAAAGAAGTAGAAAAAGTTTTTGAGAAAAAATTAAGTGCGTTAATGACTGAAGATTACACTCAAGCAGGTGGCGTAGATGCAATTGTAGAAATTCTAAATGCAGTAGACCGTACAACCGAAAAACACATCATAGAAACCTTAGAAGTAGAGGATATTGAACTGGCTGAAGAAATCCGTCGTCGCATGTTTGTATTTGAAGATATACTTGCACTTTCCAACAAAGATATGCAAGCAGTTCTAAAAGAAGTAGACAACAAGGAACTAGGTATTGCTCTAAAAGGAAGTTCAGAAGAATTAAAGTCTCATATTTTCTCAAACTTATCCAAACGTTTAGCGTCAATGATTCAAGAAGATATGGATTATATGGGGCCAATTCGCAGAGCCGATATGGAAGAATCTCAGCAAAAAATCGTAAATATTGTGCGTAGATTACAAGAATCTGGCGAAATTATTGTTGCTCGTGGTGGTGGAGATGATATTGTCATGTAATCGTGTGCTGAAGGCGGGTACGGTTAGTGTTGACCAAGGCAATAAGGTCGTCATTGATGTTGCTCAAAACCTGCTAGCGAATCAGCCAATAGACACAGAAGACAATGAGATACCTGAACCGGATAAAATGGTACAGGCACAAAATGCAGCAAAAAGAATTATTCGTCAAGCAGAACAGCAAGCAGAAGAAATTTTGGCTAATGCAAGAAATTCAGCTATAAAAGAACAATCGCTAATGCTTAACACAGCTAAAGCGGAAGCTGCCCGTATCACATCTGAAGCACGTGATATAGGCTATCGCGAAGGCATGGATGCTGCTGTGAAAGAAGGTGAGGCTATAAAAGCCGAAGCCAAGCAAGTCCTCGAAAATGCCATAGCAGATAAGACTGCAATGCAAGCCAATTTAGAGCCTGAAATTGTAGAAATAATAACGGGCATAACTGAAAAACTGCTGAACAAAGCAGTAGTAATAAATCCAGCCATAATAACAAATCTCATAAAACAAGGGCTTTCCTCCGCAATAATAACTGGTGATGTAATAATCTATGTTTCACCAGACGATTTGGAGCAAGTCCAGTCATGTAAAGAAGAACTTATGGCATATACTGACGGTTCAGTTAAACTAGAAATCGTAAAGGATTTAAGTCTAAATTCTATGGATTGTATAATTGAAACATCTTTTGGTGATATAGACTGTAGTTTAGGTCAGCAGTTTGAAACGCTAAAAGCAAATCTTTCCTACATTTTAAATAATAAGTGAGGACATCTTGGAAGCTATAAATCTTTCTAAGTACAAAACTGTGCTAGATAAAACTTACATCCGCAAGCTAGGTCGTGTGTCTCAAGTTGTGGGTCTAACCATTGAGTCAATTGGACCAGATGTAAATATTGGTCAAACTTGCTTAATCAAAGCGGGTAAATATGGAATCCCTGTACCCTCTGAGGTTGTGGGCTTTAAAAATAATAATATTCTGTTGATGCCATTAGGTAGTATGCAAGGCGTAGGCCCTGGCAATATCGTTGAAGCACAAGACCGACCCATCACCGTCAATGTATCCGAATCATTACTCGGGCGTGTCCTTGATGGTTTAGGTCGTCCTATGGATGGACTTCCCCCAATAGATGATGGGGAGTTATACAATGTAACAAATGCTGCGCCGGACCCGCTTTCACGCAATCGTATAAAAACCCCATTGTCTCTTGGGGTAAAAGTATTAGATGGGCTTTTAACCATAGGAAAGGGTCAGCGTGTAGGTATATTTGCAGGAAGTGGTGTAGGTAAATCCACACTAATGGGAATGATTGCCCGAAATACAAAGGCAGATATAAATGTAGTTGCATTAGTAGGTGAACGTGGACGTGAAGTGCGTGAGTTTATCGAAAAGGATTTAGGTGAAGAAGGTCTTAGACGTTCTGTGTTAGTCATTGCCACATCAGACACGCCTGCACTTGTTCGCTTAAAAGCCGCAGAAGTAGCTACAAGTATAGCTGAATATTTCCGTGATAAGGGCAAAGATGTGATGCTTTTGATGGATTCATTAACCCGTTATGCCATGGCACAACGGGAAGTAGGTCTAGCCATTGGTGAACCCCCTGTTTCAAGAGGCTATACCCCCTCTGTATTTTCAATGATACCTCGTCTATTAGAACGTGCTGGTAATTCAGACAAAGGTTCAATCACGGGTCTTTACACAGTCTTGGTAGATGGTGATGATTTAACCGAACCCGTTACAGATACTGCTCGCGGTGTGCTTGATGGACATATAGTGCTTTCGCGTAAGATAGCTAACCGAAATCATTATCCGGCAATAGATGTGCTTGCTAGTGTATCTCGTTGTATGAGTGATATTGTTGATAAAGAGCATAAACGTGGTGCTAATGAATTGAAAAAATCCATGGCAGTTTATGCTAATTCAGAGGACTTAATCAACATCGGTGCATATGTAAAAGGTTCAAGTGAAGAAATTGATGATGCAATAGCTAAACATGCCGCTATAAATAATTTTCTCACTCAAGGAACAGACGAGAAGTTTTCTTTAGAAGAATCAATAGCTCAAATTAAAGGAATCGTGGGATGATATGCCAAAATTCCAATTTCGCTTGCAGCAATACCTTGGTGTAAAAGAACAAATTGAAAATCAAAAAGAAATGGAATATGGAAAAGCTTTGCAAAAATTGGAAGAGGAAAAAGCGCGATTAAGAGAAATGCATGAACAAAAGCAAAACACAGTTGAAAATTTGCGAAAAGCGGTAACATCATCCATTGCACCATCTGAAATTCGCCGCTACAATGAAAATATAGAACGTCTCAAACAGCAAATAAAGACACAAGAGGAACGTGTAACCACTGCCGAAGTGTTCGCAGAAGAAAAGCGTCAAGAGCTAGTGCAGGCAATGAAAGACCGTAAAGCTTTAGAAATAGTAAAAGAAAATGCACGTGAAGAATTCCTGCTAGAAGCCAATTTAGCAGAACAAAAACAAGTAGATGAATTAGTAAGCTTTAAATATACCGATAAACTATCAACATAGTAATCAGTCATAATGACAAGGAGGGGAAAGTATGGCATCAAAACCAGGAACACCACCAGACGTACTCCCCGAACCCCTATATGATGATAATACAAGTGCTTCATCAACCCCGCCGGATAGAAAAGGAAAAAAAGCCAGCAAAAACAAGGGTGACAAAAAAGGAAAAGGTGTTAAAATATTTTTAATCATTCTTTTAATTTTTGTGCTTTTGATTGGTGGCACAGTTGTAATTATCGCATTAAATATTGGTGGATTCCGCGAAAACGTAATAATGCCATATTTACGAAATGCACCGCTTATAGGAACATTTTTTCCTGATGCAGAATCAGCGTACGATTCTATCGCCGATATGACTCCCGAGCAACTTCGTGAAGAAGTGGAAAGATTGCAAGCAGCATACAACGGTCGTGAAACCAGAGTTCGTCAGCTTGAAGAGGATTTAGCAAATGCAAATGCTCGAATCAATAATGATTTGATTCGCTACTATATGTATTGGAATGAGTTTCGCGAAGCACAAGCACAACTGGGTCAAGTATTGACTCATCATGACCCGCAAAGTTTTCTAAACTTCTTATTGCAATATCATAATCTTCTTGATTTGGAGCATATTCCACAGCTGATTGAAGAAGCTACCTTTGCTGCAGAATTTGATGCAGAAGTAAGAGAAATGGTTCGTACATTGAGTAATATGGATGAAGCTGCTGCTGGCGAGGTTTTAGAGAATTGGATGTTGACGAACACGGCGTTTATGGTACTTGTACTAAGGGATATGGGTGCATCTATGCGTGGTGAAATAATGGAAACATTAGAAGCTAATGTTCGGGCGAATATGCTTCTATTGATGTCTGAACCACCGCCAATATTTACTCCAATTATTCCATATTTACGAGATTTACCGCCACCAATTGAGCCAACCCAAGGGCTTACCCCAATTGAAGAACCTGAATCAGACGATGATGAATATGAAGCCTACGAGTATGACGAAGAAAATGAAATTGAAACAGAAGAAGACCCAATGGATTAATTCCAACAATTTGTTATAGCCACGCAAGCTGCGTGATTATATAATAGAAAAGCAGAGAGGAGGAAACACATGCAAATAAACAATGCATTGAAAGAGGTAGGTTTGATAGCGGCAACGCAAAATCAAAATCAAGCACAACCGCAAAGTGGACAAAGTCAAAGTGGATTTGACTTGCTATTTGCAAATGCAAGTCGTAATCAATCAATCGACCCTACAGCCGACATGCAAAACAGAAATCGTGATGATGACCGTGGAAATCGCCGTTCTGACGACATAAGAGCAGACCGAATTGAAAGACCCGATCGTGTCACACGCCGTGAAAACTCTAACCATAGAGTAAATGAAACCACAACAACCGAAACCCCTACTGTGCAAGATACATCTTCTTCCACATCAACCCAGTATGAAGCTACATCAAATGAAATAGAGATTGATGAAGAAGCTGCTATCATAAATATTGCAGCAGTTTTACAGATTCCTGTTGAAGTGGTCATTGAACTAATGAATGAGCAAGGCATGACAGCTCAAGATTTGTTGGATACAAAAGCGGTGACAAAGTTTTTGCAATTGGCATTAGAGGCGGAAAATCCAATGGCATTATTAACAGACCCAGAATTTCCCGAGAAATTTAAAGCAATAAATGAAATTATGGGTGAACTGTTACAAGATGCGAAAGCTGCACAATCCGTAGAAGTCACTGCACAAGTAGCTTCGCAAGCACAAAAGAGTGTAGCATATGCTATGAACTTAGAGGGATTAGAAGTCATTAGCGAAGATGGCGGGCTGGGTATTATAAATGAAGATGTGGCCAAAGAAATTCAAAGTGCAACATCCAGAATACAAACTACCCATGAAACATCTGAACAAGCTACAGAGCAGCAACCTCAAGCAGGAGGTGGTCAAACTCAAGACGGTACAACGTCACCACTGCTTGCAGATAGCAATATAATCATGGATGACCAGCAAGGCATTGACCCAATGCTAAACATGAACACACCAAAAGTGACTGTAGAAACACAGGCTACGCGTGCAACAACACCTGCACAAGCAGTAAACACAGCCGATGTGATTGAGCAAATTATGAGCCAAGTAAAAATCACACAATCATCTGGCGGACAGTTTACAGAAATGCGAATGACCCTTCGCCCAGATGATTTAGGCGATATCGTTCTGCGTGTACTTACACAAAATGGAATAGTAACAGCTCAATTTGAGGCGGAAAGCCAACGTGTTAAAGAAGCACTTGAATCTAACTTTAACCAGTTGCGTGATGCTTTGGAGGAGCAGGGGATAGCCTTTTCCGAGCTGTCTGTATCAGTACGACAAGATGGCGATGAGCGTGCAAATCAATTCGAGCGTGAACGCCAACGTACCCTTCATCGTGCGGATACTATAAATGGTGAAGAAGCTCAAGAAGAATCAGTTTCGTCGTTGCACAATGGCGTAATTGATATCACAGCATAATGGGAGGTAAAAGTAAATGTCCGATGCATACATGTGGAGTTCGTTGACTCATATGCCGCAAATTGATACAAATTGGGCGACAACAACCCGTCAACCTAACAATGATTTGGATCGTGATGCTTTCCTCAATCTGCTTATTACACAATTGCGTCACCAAGACCCACTAAATCCGATGGATGATAGCCAGTTTATTGCCCAAATGGCACAGTTCTCAACATTGGAACAGATGGTTCAACTCAATAGTACATTCGAGCGCACACAAGCGTTTGGAATGATTGGAAAAATTATTGATGCAGAATTCTTTAATCCTGTTTCAGAGGAATGGGTAGAAATTGAAGGTCGATTTGTTACTTCTGTTATTAGACAGGGGGAAAGGGTTTATCTTGTTGTAATGGGCGAAGACGGAATGCCTATTGACGTTCCATTTGAAGCAGTACGTGAAGTATCTGAAGATTTCTTTGTCACACAGCAATTATTTGATATTTTTGCAAATGTCAATGCACAACGTGCGACAGAGTTAGTTGGTCGTTATATCCAGGCTATTGCTGTAAGTGGTGAAAATGCAACCTTTGTAGAAGGTCGTGTGGATTCAGTTAAGTTTGCTGAAAACGGCGCACAAGCTGTACTTGTTGTAGGCAACCGTGAAGTATTTATGAATGAAGTATTTTCAGTATCAACTGAAATGCAGCTCATCGGTTCGCCACACTTTACACATGGTACAAAACTAACAGGTGTTGAAATTCGAGATAACAGAGCTTATTTAGTTTTTGACAATAATCCTGCTGGTCGTGTTCGTGTTAACCGCATTAACCACGCTACAGAAGCTTTGGTATATGTAGGAGAGCAAATTAGCCACACTGGCGTAAGTGGTACAGTTAGGTCACTTACGATAACGGGTGGTATACCTTTCCTTAATGTTTATGAGTTAGTAGATGGTAGTGTTGACCCACCGGTGTGGGGCGCACGTAGAGGACAAATTGATTTTCTTGACTATCTTGTAGTTCGCGCAGGCGGAGAAAGTGGAAGTGGTGGTACTGAATGAGTTTAGCACTTCAAAAAATGCACATGGCAACAGCACCAAATATAAATGCTATATCAACAGAGCAAAATTCGCGTACTAAGCCAGAAAGTGTAACTGTTCAATCGTCAGTGAGTTTTCGCGACATCTTGGACAGTAAGATTGAAACGCCTTTGCAATTTTCCAAACATGCTGCCTTACGCTTAAATGATAGAAACATAAGCTTAACAGGTGAGCAAATTGACCGTGTATCAGAGGGCATAGGAAAAGCAGGGGAAAAAGGTATTAGAGATTCGCTTGTATTGGTTGACGATGTCGCGCTCGTGGTAAATGTAAAGAGCCGTACTGTTATAACCGCGTTAAATCAAGCAGTTGACAATGTATTCAGTAATATTGACGGAGCTGTGATTGTATAGACTGGACCCTCATGGGAAGTCATAAAGTCCCGACCGACAGACGGACTTTTACAAACTTAAACTCACAGCCATAACCTATAAGGGGGCAATTTATTATGATGCGTTCAATGTTTTCAGGTGTTTCCTCACTAAGAGTACACCAAACGAGAATGGATGTTATTGCAAACAACATTGCTAATGTAAACACAGTTGGCTTCAAATCACAACGTGCAACCTTTGCCGATGCTTTTTATCAAAGGATTCAAGGTGCATCAGGCCCAGACGCAACAACAGGGCGTGCTGGTGTAAACCCACAACAAATTGGTTTGGGGCTTAATCTTGCTTCAATTGACAATATTATGACGCAAGGTGCAACCCAACGTACAGACAGGTCTACAGACGTTACACTAACAGGCCCAGGATTTCTCATTGTCCAAGATTCTGGCGGTCAATTTTTTACACGCGCAGGAAATATTGGTCGTGACTTCCAAAATAATTTGCATATCAATGGTATGCAGCTTATGGGCTGGAGTACTCATGTAGTAGATGGTCGTCATGTTGTTGACCGTAGTGCGCTGGTTCCCCTTTCGTTGGGTGGTGATAAGCAATCCATGCCAGCTGAACCTACAAGTATTCTTAATATGGTTGGTAACTTGAACATTACCCAATTGACAGACTGGGATCCAGACACAGGAAGAGGGCATGTTACGCGAAGCATGGCAATTTACGATAGCTTAGGCAATCGTTATCTTTTAGATGTACGTTTTACTTATCACAGAGATTTTTCTGAAGCTGCTGCTTCACCTCATGGATACTGGACTTTTGAGATTCTAACAGAGTTAGTAGATATTAATACAGGTGAGATTGTAACTACAACACCACCGCCAGTTCCTGCTGCTGGAAACAATTATCGCCATGTTATTCCTGCCTTTCTTGGAAACGACCGTGAAAACCCATCATTCTTAGGGATGTGTCTATTTGGTGATGCTGATTTAACCCCTCCAATTGGCGCAGTGGGCAGTGGTACAATAGCTGATTTTGCTTTAAATATGGTTACCTCTGGAACAATAGCTTTCAACTCACGTGGGGAAGTCATTGGTAAAGGTGTTGCAGATGTAGATAGTGATGGTGTTATAATTCCTGTAGAATTTGACCCAACGAATACAGATGTTATACGTGGCAATGTTTTTGACCATATTAGAGTTGTACCTGTAGCAGGGGTTGCTCCATCTGCAACATTTGGTGATACAAATGTTATATCTAGTTATAGTCCTACTGCTCCTCATCCGTCGCTTATGTCAATAGGAAATATGACATTTAATATGTCTGAGCTATTCCAACGTGGTGGAAATACCACTATGCGTGTGTTAACTATGGATGGCGGGGCACCTGGTGATTTGGTAGACCTTTCTATCGGAGGTGATGGTACGATTATGGGTCGTTATTCTAATGGGCGTACCCGTGTACTTGGGCAAATTCCATTAGCACTCTTCCAAAACCCTGAAGGTCTTGAGCGTGTTGGTGCTAATCTTTGGGTGCCTACCGCCAACTCTGGTGCATTTGATGGTGTAGGGCTTATTGGCTCAATGCAAGGTGGTGCGCTTGAAATGTCTAACGTAGACCTTGCAAATGAATTTACAGAAATGATTACTACACAACGCGGCTTCCAAGCGGCTTCACGTACAATTACAGTTTCTGATGAGATGCTTCAAGAACTTGTAAACTTGAGACGTTAATAGGTGTACCAACGCGGGTTGATTGAATTTTATCAGCTCGCGTGTTTTTTTTGCATTTTTTTTTGACGTATTTTACACAATATAAATAGAAAAGTATTGTATCTGACAATTTCTTATGATATGCTTATATGAGGATGAAGGGGGGATGAATTTGTGATTACTGTGACGAAGATTAACGATAGAGATATTGTAGTGAACTGTGACCTCATTGAATTGATTGAAAGTACCCCAGACACTACATTAACTACAACAGGGGGACGCAAGATTATTGTGCTGGAATCTGTTGAAGAAGTTGTAGAGAAAGTGATTGCTTATAAAGGTCGAATAAATAAAATTAAGGCTGAATAATGAAATTAAATAAACTCGAAAGGGGCTGTATTTTTTGGAACTTGGTTCACTTATAGGATTGATTGTAGGTGCTATCCTAATTATTGTGTCCATACTCATTTTAGGAGAGTGGGCCCCTTCGGCTTTGGGCGAATTTGTAGACGCCCCGTCTATTTTGATTGTTGTCGGCGGGTCAATTGCTGCAGGGATGATTTCTGTAAAAATGAAAAATTTTGTTTCTTCATTAAAAGCTTTTGGGAAAATTTTAAAGCCGCCTGTGCTTAATCCTGCCGGTGCAATTGATACAATTGTTCAACTCGCAAATACTGCACGTAAAGAAGGCGTTTTGGCATTGGAAGAATCGGCTGCTAATATGGAAGATCAGTTTCTAAAAAAAGGCATCATGCTTATTGTTGATGGAACAGATCCTGAGCTTGTAAAAGGTATAATGGAGACAGAGCTTAATTATACAGAAGAAAGACACGGTGCTATAGCTGTGTTTTATGAAAATCTTGCTGCGTATGCTCCAGCGTGGGGTATGATGGGTACAATGATTGGACTCGTTTTGATGCTAGGGCAGTTGGAAGACCCTGATGCACTAGGCCCAATGATGGCAGTTGCTTTGATTACCACATTTTATGGTGCAATTGTGGCAAACTATATATGCAATCCGGCAGCTAGCAAATTAAAGGATATTAGTAAGGAAGAAATTTTGTTCAAAACAGTAATGGTTGAGGGTATGCTTTCTATTCAAGCGGGTGAAAACCCTCGTATTATAGAAGAAAAGCTTAAATCATTCTTGGCTCCTGCAATGCGCAGTAGCGTCGGTGAAGGCGACAAAGGAGCGGAAGAGTAATGAAGAAGAAAAAGCCAGACCCTCCTAAGGGGCTTCCAGGTTGGATGGCTAGTTATGCAGACATGGTTACTGTGCTAATGGCTTTTTTTATCTTGTTGTTTTCCATGTCTGTGGTAGATGAAGATTTGTTTAATCAATTTATAGCATCTTTTAATCCGGCCCGTGCAGAGGAACTATTCCCCCTAGATGGCGGGGGCGGAGATATGATGATTAACATGGGTGTAGGAATTTTTGAGGACTCACCACCACCAATACCTGATGGTGAAGGTGGCGAAGACTATGAAGGTGCGATGGGTGGAGTTGAAGGTCAAGGGGATATTGTAGGCGACTTGATGACTACTTTTGCAACGTATTTGGCAACCCTTGAACCGAGTTCAGCACATATAGTTGATTTAATTAATGATATGATAATACAAGAGGGTGATAACTTTATTAGTATAACCCTTCCAACTACAGATGGAATGCTCTTTAACTCTGGAGATGCACGACTTTTACCGTCTGCAATGGAGGTTCTAAATTATCTTGGTCCATTTTTATCAGGCGTTGTGGCTCAAGGGCATGGCATAGTCGTTGAAGGGCATACAGATAATCAGCCTATTCATACAGCCACTTTTTCTAGTAACTGGGCGTTGTCTAGCATGAGAGCATCTAATGTGGTGGAATACCTTGTCATGAATTGGAATATTAGCCCAGCACATATTGCAGGCTCTGGCAGGGGAGAATATTTCCCTATTGGTGACAACGCTACTGCTGAAGGGCGTGCTATGAACCGTAGAGTTGAAATAAAAGTTTTTAATAGAGCTGAAGGGACTGGCTCTGGCTTGGTTGGTAATATGTGGTCTATACCTATGGATTGATTAACCTTTATTAGGAAGTAGGAAAATTGGATGGACAAAAGCAAGTTAATGATGTTTATAATCATTGCCCTTTTGGTATTATTATTAGGTGCTGTGGTAGGCACTACATTGTTTTTGATAGGTCTTGTAGGGGATGATAGTCCATCGGATTTTCATGCGGTTTATACCCCTGCACCACCGCCTAATTTGTCACGGATGGATATGGTGGAAGTACCTCTTGGTAGCCGTTTTTCTACAAATTTAGCAGTGAGTGCAGATGGTAGAAGTGGTGCTGTTGCTGCGGAGGTTATTTTAGGTGTTAATAATACGGGAGAACAAGTTGAAGTTGAAGCATTTATTGAAGCCCTTGAAGAGCGTTTAAGGATGGCACAAGGTATTGCAATTGATGTTTTGGGAGACCTTACTTACGAGCAGGTGAGTACGGTTGAAGGACGAAACGCTGCTGCTGAAGAAATTATGATACGATTACAAACAGCATTTGCAACAAATCTGATTATTTTAGTTGAATTTTCAGATTGGTTTGTGTCGAGAGGTAGGTGAGTTAATTGAGTGATATCCTCTCTCAAAGTGAGATAGATGCTCTATTACAGCAAATGGCAGGTGGCGGTGTCACGGACGCTCCTCCTCCAGCGGTAAAAGGTGCAGATGCAAGACCATATGATTTTGCTAATCCTACAAAATTTAGTAGAGAACAATTGCGTACTTTAGAAAATATTTTTGACAATTTTGCACGAAGCACATCTTCATTTCTTACAGGATATTTACGTACTGCAGTTCATTTAGAGGTGTCAAGTTCTGAAGAAATTATGTATCGTGATTTTAATGTGGCTTTAGCTAACCCTGTTATTCTTTCTATGATGGAACTTGCACCGCTTAAAGGAACAGTTATTGCAGATATGAGTAGTAATGTGGGCTATGCTATCATTGACCGAATATTGGGTGGTCCTGGTTTTGGATTGAATAAACTTAGAGAATTTTCTGAAATAGAAAAAATATTGCTTGAACGTGTTATGCTTCAAATTTTAAACTTCTTGCCTGAGCCTTGGGAAGGCGTTGTATCTTTAAGACCAAAGCTTGAAAAAATTGAAACGAATACTCAGTTTGCACAAATTATTGCCCCAACAGATAAAGTTGCGCTCGTTGTTTTAACAATAAAGGTTGGAAGTTCTGAGGGGAATATTTCTTTCTGCTTGCCACACAGAGTATTAGAGCCAGTTGTGGATAGGCTTTACACGCGGTTTGGGTACTCTCAGCGTGAAGAGGCAAATAAGGATATTTATCGTGAACGTCTTGAAATAGAACTTGAACGCGCCCGCATTCCTGTTTCTGTGCAAGTAGGGCGGACGAAAATTATGGTTAGTGATTTTGTTAACTTGCAAGTTGGGGATGTTATTCCACTTGATTCATATGTAACTTCTGATGTAAATGTAGTTGTTGGAACTTTGCATAAATTCCATGCTAAACCAGGAACTAGCAGAGGTAAGTTCGCGGTTCAGATTACGGATTTGGTTGAGAGGGAGGAGTTGGACAATGGGTGAAATGCTTTCTCAAGAAGAGCTAGACGCGTTGCTGGGTAATATGTTAGATGATGTCGGAGGTAGCGATGATGACGCTGGGTCTAGTTTAGATTCAGAAAATAACGCTATTGATGAAGCCAATCTTCTTTCTGCTGAAGACCAAGACGTTTTAGGCGAAATAGGCAATATAAATATGGGTACGGCAGCTACAACACTATTTACACTATTGAATCAAAAAGTTTTAATTACAACGCCAAAAGTAAAGCTTATAGACTGGGGTACGCTTTCTTCAGGGTATGATAGACCCACTGTAGGTATAAAAGTTGGATATAGAGAAGGGCTACGTGGTTCAAATATATTGATTTTGAGAGACCGTGATGTTAAAATCATCGCGGATCTTATGATGGGCGGCGCGGGTGAAGTGTCCGAACCAATAGAACTTAATGAGTTAGATATGAGTGCCATTGGTGAAGCGATGAATCAAATGGTAGGTTCGGCATCAACATCTTTATCGTCAATGATAAGAAAAAAAGTTGATATTGATACACCACAGCCATTTGTATTAGATTTTTCTGCGGAAGAGTTTTTAGATACAATAGGTTTTGCACCAGATGATATAATTGCATGTGTATCTTTCCGTATGGAAATTGGCGATTTGATTGATAGTGAAATCATGCAAATAATACCCGCAGATTTTGCGCGTGAACTGGTGATGACATTAAAAGAGCATATGTTTAATGGTGGCGCAGAAGATACTGCACCAGAACCTGCACCGCCTCCTGTTGAGGCACCTGTAATGCATTCGCCGCCAATGGCTGCTGCACCGCCTATGATGGGGCATCCACCTACAGAGGCGTATGGGTATCCTCCTCAACAACCAGGATATCCTCCTGCACCAGGACATTATCCTCCGCCCCCTCAACCTATTCATCAAAATGTACAAGTTGCTCAATTTCAGCCATTTGATGTTGGCGAAGTTTATCAACAAAAAGAAAACATGGGTATCATCATGGATGTGCCTTTGGAGATTACTGTTGAGCTTGGGCGTACTCATAAGAAAATATCAGAAATATTGGAATTCTCCCCTGGAACTGTGTTAGAATTAGATAAACTAGCGGGTGAGCCAATTGATATATTGGTAAATGGAAAGTTTGTTGCCAAAGGCGAAGTTGTAGTTATTGATGAAAACTTTGGCATTCGGATTACTGACATTATCAGCGTAGAGAAAAGAATCTAAGGAGTGGATATTTTATGGCTGACAAAACAATTCTTTTGGTTGACGATGCCGCATTCATGCGTATGATGTTAAAGGATATTTTAACAAAGAATGGGTATACTGTTGTTGGTGAAGCTGAGAATGGCCTAAAGGCTATTGAAAAATATAAAGAGCTTAAACCTCAACTTTGTATTTTAGATATTACCATGCCTGAAATGGATGGTATTCAAGCTGCAAAAGGAATTAAAGCCGAAGATGCTAATGCTTTGATTATCATGTGTTCTGCAATGGGGCAGCAGGCTATGGTTATTGAGTCTATTCAGGCTGGGGCGAGGGACTTTATTGTTAAGCCCTTCCAAGCAGACCGTGTTATTGAGGCTGTTAAAAAAGTAATCGGCTAGAGATATCGTGGATACTTTTGCTTATGTCATAAACCTAGAGAGCTGGTCTGCGGCAGCAGCATCAGCAATGGTAGGTCATTTTTTTCGTATCATTTTAGCTACAGTATTTGTGGCGATACTGGCTTATTTTGTGTTGCGGCTTGTTGGAGCCCGTGGGCGGGCTAGTCAATGGTCACGCAACGGAAATTTGAAACTGATTGAAACCATTGCCATAGGTGCGCAATCTATGGTACAGCTTATAAAGGTGGGCGATAAGTTCTTGGTTATTGGTGTAAGCAAAGATAAAGGCATTACTTTGCTTGCAGAACTTTCTAAGGACGAGGTTGAAGAACCTGAGGCGGTGGATGTGCCGCCTATAAATGTGCCGTTTAATAAGATTATGCAAAGATTCTTACCCCAGGCAAAGGATGGCCAGAGAGAAGAGGATTCGGATGAATAGAATTCTAAAATTCACGCTGCTGACCGCTTTGTTTATTGGGGTTTTTTCTGTACATGTTTATGCAGGGCAATTATTCCCCGGGATTAGTCCCCTGCTTGAGGGAACGGATGACCCTACAGAGGTTGTTTCGACTTTACAAGTATTCTTTTTAGTTAGTATTATTGCACTTGCACCGTCTTTGCTTGTACTTTTGACAGGTTTTACGCGTATTATTATTGTTTTAGCTTTTGGTCGCCAAGCTATGGCAACCCAGCAGATGCCGCCGAATCAAGTATTGGTGGGTATCGCTATTTTTTTAACGATTTTTATAATGACTCCTGTTTTTGCTGAAATTAACGAGCGTGCGATTCAGCCGTTTGGGGCAGGGGAGATTAGTGTTGAAGAAGCGATTGATGCTGCTATGGAGCCTATTCGACATTTCATGTTTGTGCAATTGGATTCAGATATGGGAATGAGCTCTCTTGAATTATTCTTTAACTTGGCTGACCAGCAAATGTATGAATTTGAAGAAGTGCCAAATTATATTTTGATTCCTGCATTTATTATCAATGAGCTGATGATTGCTTTTATTATGGGGTTTCTTATTTACTTACCCTTTATTGTGATAGACATGGTTGTAGCGAGCGTGCTGATGTCCATGGGTATGATGATGCTTCCGCCTGCGATGATTTCAATGCCTTTTAAGATTATGGTGTTTATCCTTTCTGGCGGGTGGGGGATGTTGATTGAGAGCCTGATGGTAACATTTAATGTTTACTATTAGCGCAGGAAAATTTCAATAAGGTGGTGTAAGTTTTGGATCAGGGTACTGTGCTTTCATTGATACAAGAAGGACTTTGGACTATTATTTTAGTTTCTGCACCGCCGCTTACACTTGGGCTTATTGCAGGACTTGTTATGAGTATTTTTCAAACTGTAACGAGTATTCAAGAGCCTACTTTGGCGTTTATTCCTAAAATCTTGGCGGTTTTACTTTCTTTAGTTGCTTTTGGTCCTTTTATGCTTGGGCAGCTTATTTTCTTTTTTACACTGATTCAAGATAGTTTTATGACCTTTGTTCATCCGAGGATATAGTTTACATGGAGACGCTTCCTTTTCTTATTGATTTTTTTAACAGTACAGATGTTCTTTTGTTGATTATGGTGCGTGTATCGGCATTTATGATTTTTTTGCCTGTACTTTCGAGTATGGGTATTCCGATGCAGGTGCGCTTATTTACAGCATTTGTTATTTCTGTTGCTATTTTTGCTTCTGGAATAGTGACTACCGCTACCTATCATGACACGCCTTCTGGACTTATTATGCTTATTTTAATTGAGTTCATGGCGGGTGCTACGATGGGTTTTGTTTTATCTTTTGTTATGAACTTATTACTTTTTGCAGGGCATTTCATGGACTTTTCTATGGGGTTTGCGATGGTTAACGTCATGGACCCTGTACAGCAAATTCAAGTACCTGTCATGGGAAATTTATTGTTTATGACAGTCAGTGTTTTTTTAGTTCTTTCTGGTGGTTTACATGAATTTTTGCGTGTTTTTTTTATGAGCTATGAACTTGTGCCAATTGGCACAGCTTTGATTATTGATAATAGGGAGCTGGCTTGGTTTCTGGTGGTTTCATTTGTTGGATTTGTGTTGCTTGCCATTGGCATTGCGCTACCGCTTGTGGGTACAATGCTGATTATTGATATATGCTTGGGTATTATGGTTAAGGCTGTGCCGCAAATGAATGTTTTTGTTGTGGGTATGCCGTTGAAGGTTTTAGTTGGACTTTTTTTGGTGTTTATTGTTATTTTACCGAGCATGGGATTTATTTATGATACTGTATTTGATACGGCATTGGGGATGCTTGTGAGTACGATTGAAGGCATGATGCCATTGCCGCCAGAGGTGACGTAATGCAGAAAAAAATCATGATACCGCTGAATCTTACGTTTTTTCAAGATAGTGGCAGTGGAGAAAAAACTGAAACAGCTACACCTAAGAAACGGAATAAGGCAAGGGAAGAAGGGCAAGTTGCAAAAAGCCAAGAGGTTTCTACTGCGGCTATGCTTGTTGTAGGTTTTTTTGCGCTGTCGCTATTTGGTGTGGGGATTATTGGTGGAATTTTAGATATGTTTGCACTTAATTTTCAAATGTTTGAAGATAGGGATTTTATTAACAACTTTTCGGATGTAGATATAGCACGTCGTATAAGCTGGAGTCTTGGACGGGTTATTATGATTACGATGCCCATGTTTATTGTGACTACCATTGTTGGGGTAGTTATAAATCTTTTGCAAGTTGGATGGAAGGTTACCAGTAAACCCCTTCAACCTAAAGGGTCAAAATTGAATCCGTTAAAGGGATTTAAAAAGATTATCTCTATGCAAAGTATTGTAAACTTGGTTAAGAGTCTTTTGAAGCTGATTGTTGTGGGGATTGTAGTTTATTTTGTGCTTGTTGGTGAACTTGATATTATTCCTGCGTTGTTGAATATGTCGTTTCATGAGGCTATATCTTATCTTGGAAGTTTAATTATTACGCTAGGAATTACCATTGGTGTGTTGTATATTTTTATTGCAGTTTTGGACTATGGATATACCAAGTGGAAGCATGAGAAAGACTTGCGCATGAGTAAGCACGAGGTTAAAGAAGAATATAAGCAACAAGAAGGTAATCCTCAAATTAAGGGGAAAATTAGGCAGAAAATGCGTGAAGCGTCTATGCGTCGGATGATGCAGAGTGTTCCTCAGGCA
Organism: Defluviitaleaceae bacterium; assembly: GCA_009780315.1. Lineage (GTDB taxonomy): Bacteria > Bacillota > Clostridia > Lachnospirales > WQUN01 > WRAH01. The sequence goes on along the minus strand of WRAH01000019.1, from coordinate 10,541 downwards.
GATGTAGTTATTACGAACCCAACGCATTTTGCAGTTGCTTTGAAATATGATATGCAGGGCATGGGCGGTGCGCCGGTGCTTATTGCAAAGGGTGTTGATTTTGCGGCAAAGCGGATTAAAGATGCTGCAAAAGATAACAATGTGCCTATTGTAGAAAACCCGCCCCTTGCACGGGCAATTTATAGTGATGTTGAAATTGACCAAGAAATACCAGAGGAATTGTATGTAGCCGTTGCAGAAATTATGGCTTATGTATTTAAGTTAAAAAATAATGCTGTATAAAAAAAGAGATAGTAAGTGTTAGTCATCATATTGATTTTGTAATAACGCTAATAAATAATAAAAAAGCGGCTTAAAACCAATTATAGTTTGGTTTTGAATCGCTTTTTTGTTGTTTTACTACATATTTTTAAAATTTATTTGTTAAATGAGATAAAAATTAACTAAACTGATACTGCTATTCAAGCGGTGTCAATTTTCATGTTGCAATCTGGACTAAAATTGTATATAATAACGACAATTGAAGGACATGTAGTGATATTACTATAATTCATTATAATTTGTTCCTTTAATTTGCACATGTTGTAGGTAAGTAGGGCTTGGATATGAAAGGTGGTGTGGGGGATTCAAAAGCCCTGGTGTTGTAGTAAAAATAAATATTAAAAAGGAGAAAATAAAATGGAGAATGTAAGTAAAAAAACCTTGAGCTACGTATCAGCTTTTATGGCATTTCTAATGGTATTTGCGCTGTGTGGTGCTTATGTTGTTTTTGCTGTTTCTACTGTACATGCAGACCCAGCACTGACAACAATCACAAACACCAGAAGTGGTAATATTACTGTTGGAAATGGTCAAGCGTTGCTCATTAGTGGCGCAGGTCGTGTAAATGGTAACATTACAGTCATGCCTGGTGGTACACTCACTATCAATGCTAACCATACAAACACTGCACGGGCTGTGAATGGACGCATATTTATTCAAGGCGGACATGTGGAAATGGTTAATGGAAGAGTTGGCGGGCAGCAGAATAATGCTACGCCAACAGTTGTACTCAATTCTGGTTCATTTACAATGAATGGCGGAACACTTCATTCAAATTCTGGCCATAATCACGGTGGATTTGCAGTTGAAGTGAATGATGGCGTATTCACTTTAAATGGCGGCGTGGTAATTGGCGGCAATGGTTTACAAAGCAGCAATGCTCCTGCTGTTAGAGTGAATGCTCAAGGCAATTTCATTATGAATGGCGGAACAATTCGCGGTGATGAAATCTTAGCAACAACCCACGGCACCCGCGGCGTGCATGTAAACGGCGGCACTTTCACCATGTATAGTGGTATAATCCGCAGTTATATCAACAATAACAGACCTGCTGTTCATGTCACTGCTGGTGCATTTGAAATGCACGGCGGTTCAGTTCAAACAGGAAATAACGCTAATGCAATTGGTGTGCGTGTAGACGGCGGAATTTTCACCATGTATGATGGCGAAATTCGCAACCGTAGCAATGGCTTTAATGGCACAGGTGTTGATGTGCGTCTGAACGGTCATTTTGAGATGAATGGCGGCGATATTCACACCAATTTAAGAGGTGTTGATGTACATGGTACTCATGCTGTGTTTAACATGGATGGTGGCATCATTAGAAATAACCGCGTTGTTCAAGGTGCTGGTGTTCGTGCCCAAAATGGTGCAACATTTAACTTGAGCGGTGCTGGTACAATTACGAATAACCGTGCCGTCGGCGGTACCAGAAGCAACAGAGGCGGCGGCGGTGTTATGGTATCTGGTTTAAACACAGCCTTTAACATGAACGGCGGCGTTATTAGCAATAATATTGCTGAACCTCACAGCCTTCACACGGGTGAACCTCGTCTCAATGGTTTTGACGGCAGAGGCGGCGGTGTTTTGGTGACAGGCAACGCAATATTTAACATGAATAGTGGTGTGATAGAAGGCAATACAGCACCAGCCGGCGGTGGTGTTGCCGTTTTAAGCTACAATAACAGAGAAACAGCCACAGCGTTTAACATGCATGGCGGTACAATTAGAAGCAATAGGTCTGTGAATGTGGGCGGTGCTTATACACTGTACTATACTGGCGGCGGTGTACAAGTTATTGCTTTTAACCGCACAGCCAATGCCTCAGGCAGAGGTACTATTGCAACCTTCAACATGTTTGGCGGTTATGTTGAGGATAATGTTGCAACCAGTTATGACAGATGGAGCGGTGAATGGGGTGTTAACGGCGGTGGTGTATCTGTTGTAACACAAACAGGTTTATTCACACTATATCCCGTTGACCAATGGCCACAAGTGCCAGCCAATGCAATTTTCAACTTCCATGGAGGTTCTATCCGTGGCAACGAAGCTGTTGAAACAAACCCTGACCGTGTAAGAACCACACAAACAGGCGTACCCTTGCACAGTAACCGCAGATATGTAGGTGCAGGCGGTGTATTTGTTCACAAAAACGGTGCTGTCATGAACATGTTTGATGGTGCTGTTATTGAAAACAACATTGCCCGTAATGGCGGTGGTGTGACAGTATCCAATACAGGTACTTTCAATATGTATGGTGGTTCTATCCGTAACAATATTGCCCGCGGCGGATATTTAAACAGTCAAGGATTTGAACTTAGAGGCGGCGGCGGAGTGTACTTGCACAATAGTGACTACTCCTACCCTCATAGGCTGGCTGAATACCGTCCAGGACAATCATGGCATCTTACACCAGGTATGACCCCAACCTTTAATATGCTTGGCGGAGAAATTGTGAACAACCAAGCCCCAAGTGGCGGTGGCGTGTACTGGAATATCATGCCTGTTGATTGGCTTACACTACCAGGTATTCCTGCTTTAAGCGGCAGAAATCCTATCCACACAAGACCAAAGTTTGTGAACAATTTATTTAACCGTGAAACAAACTTGGCAAGAGTCAACATTGGGCCTAATGCAGTGATTGCAAATAATATTGCATGGGGCGGCACTTTTATTGATGATGAGGTGTGGGTCAGACACCAAGTAGGCAACGAGACAATGTTTAGATGGCAAGGTGTTTTATCAGACGGCACACCAAATGAAGGTGTTAGCCCTCACATGAGGTCTACAAGCGGTGTCGGCGCAAATCCATTTAACAACCATGATATTCTTACATGGGGTGGATTCTTGGGCGATGGCGATGGGTTGTTAATGGTAACGGCAGAAGTCACAGTGTCTTGGAACACAGTATCTACTGCCAATACAGCAGGCGAGAACATCGCAAGAGTAACCGCTACCACACCAAATGGTGATGTGTATGTTATTTATGTTGAAAATGGTGAAACAATCGATGTAGAAGTAGGGGCTGAAATTGTTGTTGAGCCTGTAATAACTACCATTGCTGACGGTGAAGCAGGACATGGCGAACCCGCCTTTAGAGTGATGGCTTTCTATGTAGACGGAGAAAGAACCACCCTTGCGCGTTTAGAAGATGGTGAACTCATTGAGTATCCAGAAACAAGCGTGATAACCTATACTTTGACAGAAGAAAACTTAGAAATTAAGTATATTGTTGAAGAGCAATTTTGGTTTATCATATGGCAAGGGATATATTTCCCTGGGATGGGCTGGATTATCATTGGTGAAGCACCCAATTCACCTATTGGGCCATTTATCAATGGGCAGGATATACCATTGCTAATCGTACCTTTTGGTGCAGAGTATACTTTCTTGATTGAAATTAGAGAAGGTGTATTTATGATTCAAACAGTAGATGGACTGATTCAAGTAGAAGTCGTTTCTGAAGAAGATATAATTTTTGAAAAAGATGTAGACGCGGATGTAATTTCCGAAGAGGAAGAAGACATTGAAGAAGAAATTTCTGAGGAGGAGGACGACTCCGAGGAAGTCATTTCAGAAGAAGATGAAGAAGAAGAGGACGTAGAAGACGTTGAGGAATCGGTCATTGCTGAGTAATTAGAAATAAAAACAAAACTCCTTGTTTAGTTATTAGACAAGGAGTTTTCGTTATATAAAGACATTTTGAAAAAATATTAGAAAATCACTTGCATTTAGTCGTTGGGTGGTTTATAATGTGTACAAATTAAATCAAATATAACTTCATAAAAACTCAAGGGGGAGTTGAGATGATTCTATCTGCAATTGATGTGCAAGCAAGATGAAGGGGTATTTGTTTTTTATTTTAAAATTTTGGTGAAAAATGCGAGAGGAGTGACTAATACACTATGTTGAAACAAATCCGAGGGTTCATAAATAAAAACGGGAAAACAACCATGGCTATTGTTATGTCCCTTATATTGCTTATTGGTGTAGTGCCCTTTTATGTATTTGCTTCTAATGAGGATGAGGAAGTGTTGTATGCTTCTGATTTGGATGACTTGACCGTAACTGACGAAGATGATGATTTTACAGAAGATGCCCGCGATGGAGTTAAAAAAGATAAGGATATTCCAGAGGAAAGCAATGAAGAAGAAAAAGAAGAAACTATAACAGAAGAAGAAAATACTGAGTCTGATGAAGATTTAGAAAATTTAGATGACGATGACGATGACGAAACAGAAGACGAGATAGAATTAGAAACATGTGAAGCAACAGAAGAAGATTGTGAATGTGAAGAAGAGATTGAAGCAGAAGATGAAGAAAAAAATACATGTGAAATACTGTGCGGAGAGGAATGTGAATGCGAGGAATGTGAGTGTATTGATACAGGGTTAATCATTGCCCCTCCAGTATATACACATCCTATCGTTATTACTTTTCCAGAAGACCTGTTATACAGTGAATCCTATTTTGTAGATTTTGAAAGTGATTTTAATTTATTAAATAATGTAGAAGCCCATATGTACAATGAATTTTTAGAAGTTTTTATTGTAGATGATGGCGGGTTTAATACAAATGCTGTATCCCCATATAATGTGTTTACTGTTGTATATGGTGTTACACATCCTATGACTGGGCATGTAGAAACAAGAGACAGGTCAATTATTGTAATCATTCCCTTTGTTCCACTTGTTTCAGGTTTACCGGTTACAAATGAGCTACAACTGAGGACTGCAATCAATCATGTAAACGCTGGTGATACAGAAGAAATAATTATCGGAAGCAGTTTTGATATCAATGGAAGTATTGTTATTAACGGCGGACGAGAAATTACGCTAGTCAGCGGCGGCGGTAATTACACAATAACGATGACAGGCAGTACGCGTCACTTTCATGTAGAAAACGCTACACTTGTTTTAACAGACGGCGTGCATTTATCGGGTTCAAACAGTGCAGTCAATGGCGGCGGAGTGCTTATTGATAACGGAACATTTGTTATGGAAGGCGGCTCTATCAGCCAAAACAGAAATACCCGTGGTGGCGGTGTGTTTGCAACCAATGGCGCAAATTTTACCATGAATGGCGGCATTATTTATGAGAACCATGCCACAGGCGGTGGCGGTGTATTTATTACAGAAGGCGCGCACTTCATCATGCATGATGGTGCAGTTATTGAAGGCAACAGCGCGTCTGCCATTGCAAGTACAGATACTGGTGACGGCGGCGATGGCGGCGGCGGCGGTGTAGCACTTCGTAGGAGCGGCACTTCAGCAGAAAATCGTTTTGCTGGTGTATTTGAAATGCATGGTGGTATTATTCGCAACAACACAGTTGGAGGTCATCCGCCTTTTGCACGCGGCGGCGGTGTTGAAGTGAATAATGGTGACTTTACTATGACAGGCGGTGTTATAGAGCATAACTTTGTACCAATGGCTGGTGCAGGTGTTAATGTTTGGGGTCTTCATGAGGATACACGATTTGCAATAAGCGGAAATGCCCTGATTCAGTCCAATGGACGCTTGGGTAATGTATCAACAAACCTTGGTGGCGGTGTAATGATTAGCTCACCTGACGTGGATTTTACCATGAATGGTGGTACGATTCGCGACAATGATGCCATTATTGGCGGCGGTGTATCCCTTGCAGCAGCTCATTTTGAAATGATAAGCGGAACGATTAGCGGCAATCGTGCAAATACATTTTCTCCTCTTGTAGGTACGGGTGGCGGTATCAGTCTTGCTGGTCGCAGCACATTAACAATGCGTGGCGGTTATATTGAGGATAACTTTGCTGGACACATAGGCGCAGGTGTAAATATTACAGGTTTCAGCACGTTCTATATGCATGAATCTGCGGTGATTCGGCGAAATGGCCGCAATAGGTTACAAGGTGAAGGTATTGAAATAGTTTACATGGGCGGCGGTGTTTCTGTTGCTGATGAATCAAGTACCTTTGAAATGCACGGCGGAACAATTTTTGACAATCACGCAACAATAGGTGCAGGTTTGATTAATGGCGGTACTTTTGAAATGCGTGGTGGAGTTATTGATAGAAATGTTGCGCGTCATGAAGGTGGTGGTGTATTTAATACCACAAGTACCACCAGTCGTGTAAATTTCTATATGATGAACGGAAGCATAACTCGCAATGTTGCTGAAAATGGTAACGGTGCTGGCGTTTATGCGCTGGATGTTGACAGCTTTATCATGAGAGGCGGAGCAATTCATAATAATGAAGCCCAAAATGGTAATGGCGGTGGCATATTCATTCGTAATACACGTGTCGTCACACTCACTGGCGGAAACATTACGTCTAATCGTGCTGAATATGGTGGTGGGATATTTACAGACAACTGGAATAATCTGAACATTGGGGCAAATGTAACATTCGCTGGCAATAGTGCAAGCCAAGGTTTTTGGTTAAGGACTATTGATGAAGAATATTCAGCCCTTTATGCCCCAACACAACCTTCTGGTTATAGTGTGAATGAAGTCAGGAATATTGCAAATGCAAATATTCTGACAGCAACAATATCTCAATCAGGTATTGTTGGTCGTCCTTTTGAATATCTCATTAACAACTTTGACATCAATGTGTATGTAGCATTGCCAGACATTGATTTTGAATTTCCAGATTTACATTTTGGCTTATACAAAATAAATGCCAGCAATGGTTTCATGATTGACCAAGTGCTGGAAATCGAATCTGGTGATGATAGTTTTGCATATGCAACAGCGTGGACAGACAATGCATTTTTAATAAGATATGCACCCCTTGGGTTTACTTTAAGTATTGCGGCAGAAGGTGCTGATGTCGGCTCGACGGAAGCCAATGCCATCAATGATGCTTTTGCCAATATGCTTTATATCGCTAATGGTGTTGGAGAAGTTTCACTTTCCAGCAAAGCCTTGCTATTTACAGACAATAATCCTAACAGAATTATATGGGACGCAGTCAAATTATCTTGGGAAGATTTGAGAGATGATTTTGACACAAGCGTGATTATAAGAACAAATATAAACGATATTGCAACCATTCTGAGTGGTGGAATGCATACAGCACCCCAAGCGATTATGACATGGGATTTAGATGTTTCAGCGGGAACACTGGGTGAATTATAAGAGTAGGAAGAGAGGTGAACGGTTATGGATAAGAAAAAAATCCTTGTAGTACTTCTTACAGTACTACTGATGTCACTGAATGTGACTACGGCTTTGGCAACAAACCAAGGCAGGGCAGGTATCGGATTTGTTGGTAATGGCGTAATTTTTCATTCAAACTATGCTTCAACATCTTCCACTTGGGCAGAAGCTGAATCTATAACAGTTGGGGGCATCGACGTTGGCAGTTCTATCAGTGGTATGGGGTTTGAACACCTTGTGCCGGAATTCCTACCGCCATTGTCTCCGACAGGAAGAATATATCAATTTGCAGGGTGGCGTATCCTTGAAACAGGTATGACATTTACAATGACAACATCTGTCAATGGGGTAATGCATGTCATCGCATTGTGGCATTTGCCACCGATTGGCGGTGGCGGTGACGAAGAGGAAGGTGGTGGTGGAGGTTCAGAAGAACCAGAACCCACTCCAACCCCAACCCCACCACCGGGCGGAGGCGGCACGACTACACCAAGTACTCCAGATACAACACCACCGAGTGTGACCCCAGATGAAACGCCGGAAACAGAATATGAAATCATTGGCGACGGCAACGTTCCCCTTGGCTATGCAACACCATCGGATTCAACAGAGTTGATGGACATTGCTGACGAAAATGTCCCACTGGGTTATTTGGACGGAGAAGAAGATGATACAGAATATATCATTATTGGCGATGTAAGAATCCCACTTGGTGCAATGCCTCAAACAGGTTTAGAAAACACAACGACCATTTTAATTGTAGGTATAGCCATTGCTTTTGGTTTAGCAACAGCTACAGGATTTATCATATTTTTCATGAGAAAAGAAAAAGCAAAAGCAAAGTCTTAACAATATTTATAAACAGCTAAAGAAAGGGGGGGAACACCAAAGTAATCGCATAGGTGAAACATAAGGTTTAACAGAAGATGAATTGCAAATTTTTGCAACAATTTTAAACGCGAGCTTTTGGGCAAAGCCCCAACTAAAAATTTATGAGGAGGGATTCAAGATGAATCTCAAAAAAATCTTTGCAATGGCTGTAGCCGGCACAATGGCACTAAGCGCACTCATGGTAACCCCAGTATTTGCAAGCGATGCAGAATCTGACGCTGGTATCGAATTTGTGCTTGACGATGGCACAGGTATCTTCCCAGACCCAGACCCATGTCCATGTGAAGACCCAGACGACGACGATTGCGATTGCGATGACTGTGATTGCCATGACTACGACGAAGATGAAAGACGCGCAGCTGCTTTCAACATCTTCTTTGGTATAAGAGATATTCTTCGCCTTGGTTCAGGTAATGTAAACTTCACATCTCTTGATGAAATGAGCGATGACAACACAAATCTAGGCTATAGCCTAACAGAAGAAATCAGTGCGCTTCTCAGAAATATCACCATGTATGTTGTGCAAGTAGAAGACTGGCAAATTCAAGTAAGCAGAACAGAATTTGTTTATGAATCTCAAGACGTTATGGGAAATGCACAACTTAGCTTACTAGGCACAGTTGGCGCATATGTTGTAACACCAGGTACACTTCTTTCTGCAAACCAAATCGTTACAGACGCACCTGCTACCATTATTTCTGGCGGCCTTGGAAGAGCGCACTTCAGCTTCTCTGGCGCACTTGAAATGCCAGTAAACGAAGTTGTTATTGGCGAACCACAAACCGTTATCACATGGGAATTTGTAACACCTATTACAACTCCTTAATTTAACGCTCCTATGGTATATTCCCTCAGCCCAGCTTTGGACTGGGGGAATTTTATTTTTATTAAAAAAGGGGATTTAACAAATGCTTAAAATCATAAAAATGCTAAGTGCGGTGATTATCCTTTATGCCATTTCTCTCACCACGGTTTATGCTGGTATGGGTGGCTTTACCATTGACCCTGTTTTTCCTGAAAATCAAGTGGAAGATACCCAAAGCTTTTTTGACATTGAAACCAATGTGGGTGAAACTCAACAGATAAGTGTTATTGTAACCAACACTACAGATGGCCCAATGTCAGTTGAGTTGGCATTAAACACCGCCATTACAAATTACAATAGAGTACTAGATTACACAAATGCTGACCCTGACTTAACCAATCCATATGCATTTTCTAACATAGCCAGTTTTGCCGATGCTGCCATTACGGCGGCGAACGGCGTGGTATCCATTCCCCCAGGAGAGTCTGTTGAAGTTTTTATTAACATAGCCATACCTCAAGGTGGTTTTGACGGAATAATACTAGGTGCTGTACGGGCATTACAATACCTTTCTGCCGAAGATATCGCTGGTGGTGGAATGGTTGTTAGCCGAATGGCAATCACCACACCTGTCAGATTGCGTGGCGGCAACACAGATGTTGATGTGGATTTTATCATGGGTGAAATCAATGCCGAACTGGTGCGCGGCAGGGCAAATATTATTGCCGACATTGCCCACCCCAACCCAAGGCTGACCCTTGGTGTAGAAATGTCTGCCACTATCTATCCAATAGATAGCGAAGACCCTATATTTGGCATGAGCGGTATGCAAGTAGACTTTGCACCAAGAAGCGTCTTTCCTTTACGGTTTGAAGACCAAGCAGGATTCGGTGTGGTTGCAGGAGACTATAGAGCCGTAATAACCCTTGAGCATAATGGACTTACATGGAATTTTGAAGAAACCTTCACTATTTCTCCTGAGGTCGCACAGGAAGTGAACATGGGCGCAGTAAACTTACAGCAACAAGCCCCTGGTTTAGTTGCCCCTGATAATAGCCCAGCAACAACCAATACCATGATGATGATTGCCATAGTAGCAGTGGTTGTATTGCTATTGGTTGTAATTGTTATGCTGGTGATGAAACAAAAAAGGGGATTATCCCATTAAACATTTTTGAGTAAAAAAATAAAAAAGCACTTGCCATAAGATTTTTGAAATGGCAAGTGCTTTTTTTAATTGTTTTAATTTAAGTTAAATCGCCCATTCACCATTAGAAAAAACTTGAACGTGTTGCCCGTCATGGGTTTTGCCTGTGACTTGTAAACAGGGTGAACCAATCATAAAGTCTACATGGCTTTCACATTGGTTTAATCCTCTTACC
>WRAH01000018.1 GCA_009780315.1 Defluviitaleaceae bacterium | reverse complement strand
TTGTTTTTTGAACTCTTCTGGGTACTCTCTTCTTGCTCGTTTTTCGGTCATGTGTTTTCCTCCTTTAGGGCTTTATTTTAACATGACCTTATCTTTTTTGTGCAGGTTAGTGTATCCGTTCCAGTCGAAAATGGAACAGGTGAAATTAAAAATAATTTTACCTGTTCCCATGAAATAGGACACACTGTTGCCGTGTTAAGCTTGGTAAAATAGAACAAAGAAGTGTGACAAGGATGATTGAACCATGTGCGGTATCTAAGGAGTAAGGCGATAACGGAAAACCCATTGAACAATGCCGCGCATGGATGACTGGGCTGTTTTGTGCCTTACCACAGAAACCTACAACTTGCCCTTTACTTCTGATGATACGGAAACAAAAGGCAGTTTATAAAAACGGAGGGATAATTCATTATGAAAGTTGAACCAATTTTAGGGTTTGCAGGGGTGGCAAATCAAGCGATTGATTTATATGTAAAGGCTTTTGGAGCTACAATTAAGAGCAAAATCCTATTTTCGCAAGCAAATCCAAAGGATTATCAATACGCTGATGACGAAAAAGACTTGGTGTATTATGCGGAAATAAAAATCGGCAGGCAAACAATCGCTCTGGGCGATGATGCAGATGCTGTTAAAAATGGCGTTCAAGAGGTTTCAGAAAATTCATTTAAGGTTGATCTTTTAATTCATTTTGATTCTGATTATGAACTAAAAACTGCTTTTGAGTTATTATCTAAGGGAGGAACAGTAACAACTCCGCTATGTAGCCAAACATATTGCTCTTTGACTTGCGCCTTGACTGATAGGTTTGGAGGACGTTGGCAGTTAATGAGTGGATATAAAGGATAACTAATAAAGAAGCTGGAGGAAATGAACATGGTTGTAACAGAAAGAATGAAGCATTTTAATATACCAGGCGTTAGTGTAACTCATTTTGCTGATGGCGAGATTAGTTGGAGTAAGCATTTTGGAACGCTTGAAAAAGGAACTGGTAAAACAGTTGATGATAACTCCATCTTTCATGCTTGCTCAATGTCAAAGATGATAACAGCCATATGCGTGTTGAGATTAACGCAATCTGGGAAGTTGGATTTGCATAAAGATGTAAACGAATACCTTACATCATGGAAAATCCCTGATAACGAGTTTACAAAGACAAAAAAAGTCACGCTTGCGAACTTATTGGCTCACCAAGCAGGGTTGGTTGATATAGCGGGTAGCTTTAACCCATACAAAGACGGCGATAGCGTTCCAAGCCTTGTTGATATTTTGAAAGGCGCAACAAGCTACAGCCCTAAAGAAGTCAACATAAAATACGAACCCGAAACCACTTGCCAATATTCAGATGCGGGATATTGCATTATAAATCAAGTACTTATTGATGTTTTAGGCGAATCCATACCGCAAGCCGCTGAATGGATTATTTTCAAACCACTTAAATTATCTCGGACATTCTTTTGGGAAATGGGTAGAAATGCGTACGATGGTATTTCAATAGACGATTGCGCTGTTGGTCACAACAAGCATGGTCATGTAGTAAAAGAAGTCCGTGCCACCTACCCAAACATAGAAGGGGCGGCATTATGGACAACAACAAGAGAACTTGCAAGCATTATTATTGACTTGCTTAAATCATATCACGGCAAAGACGGCTTGGTTCTCAACCAAGAAATGGCACGGCGTATGCTAACCCCCTACGGCTGTGACGAACACGCAGGCTTGGGCGTGTTTCTTTTCCTCAATAAAGACAACGAAACAGAATCATATTTTATGTCGCAAGGTTGGGGCGTTGGTATGCAATGCAAACTCCGAACATATATCGAAGGGCAAAGTGGCGTTATCGTAATGACTAACTCTGACCCTGGCTTAGACCAAAGTGAATCGTTGGTTGGCGAGATTATTAAGTACGTTTGCAATGCAAACGGTACAATGAGCAATTAAGGTCGAGAGCTAATTTATCATTTATTCTATAATCGTATTGGGAGGTGATAATAATGCAGGATTTGGAGAAAGTTAGTGCTGTGTCCAGAATGCAGGAGTATATCGTCACACGCATTGATGAGGAAATAACAATGCAAGATTTAAGCCAAGTTGCAGGGTACAGTTTATGGCACTCTATACGAGTGTTCAAAGAACTTTTGGACAAAACGCCTTTTGAGTATATAAGGACATTAAGGCTTACAATTGCGGCGCAAAAACTTCGTGATTCAGACAAAAAAGTTATTGATGTTGCTTTAAGTGGCGGCTTTGATTCCCATGATGGTTTTACAAGAGCCTTTTCAAAACAATTTGATATAACGCCTAAGAAATATCGTCTTGAAAAGCCCCCTGTAAGCTATTTTACCTACTATCCAATTCGTGATTATTATTGTCTTTACGAAAAGAGAAGGAATGATGAGATTATGAAAAATGGATTTTCTAGCACGGTTACGGTACAAGCCGTTACTCGACCAGACCGCAAACTAATTTTACTGCGCTCTGAAAACGCAACAGATTACTTTTCGTTTTGCAGTGAAAAAGGTTGTGATTGGGAAGGTTTGCTCAACAGCATATCGGAAAAATTTGATAATGCTGCGATTTTAGAGCTTCCGCCCAAATTCATGAAAAACGGCACATCAACTTGTGCAGCTGGCGTTGAAGTTCCTTATGATTTCAACAAGTCACTGCCAGAAGGTTACGAAATGCTTGACCTACCACAATGCACAATGCTGTATTTTTGCGGTATGCCTTTTGAAAACGAAGAAGATTTTGGAAAAGCTATTGATGTTGTAATGGAATCTATCGAAACCTATAGGGCAGAATTATATGGCTATGCCTTTTCTGATGATGTTGCACCTAAGTTTAATTTTGGTGCGGCAAATAAAGTCGGGGCAAAAATGGCTGTACCTGTAGTTACAAAAATTTGATTTTAACTTTTGGAGCGAGTTTCCATTCTTAAAAATAAAAAGATGGAAACTCGCATAAAAGATAAGGAGAGAAGATTTATGGATTTAGCTTTGAATCTTTCGGCGGAACAAATTAATTGGTTGAAAAACGTAACAAAGATTATTTTTGAGGAAAAAGTTAAGTTTGCAAAAGATTGGAAAGACGGCGTTGCTGATGTGATAGTTTTCGAGAATGGTAGCTATATATGGTGCTTTCCCTCAGAAACTCCTTATGTTCAAGGGGAAGGAACATTTCATTTTCCGAGATTTGCAGATAAAGACGAATACTATATGGTTCATTCTCGATTAAAAAATGCCAATCTATCACCAACTGATATAGGCGATTTTTCAGATATGACAGGCATTCCAAGCAATAATGGGCGAATTGGGCAATATACATTCCTAACGTACAACATTAAAGGATATGGGCTTGATTTTGAGGTTTGCATGGAAACTGACCATGAATGGGCTTTTGTTTCAGAGAAGGAGAGATTGTCATAAATGAAATAGTGAAGTTATCAGCATTTGATTATTCTTTCTGGTATGTCCATCTCTTATCCTCCAAATGTTAAGGTTGTTTATAAGAGACAAATGCAAATCGCTTGCTATCCTTCGCCCAAGAGTTTACGTTCATTGTGCCTTGACCCCCAAAAAGTTCTGCAAGTACTTCAAAATCTCCCCCCGAAGCGGGCATTAGCCGTAGTTCCACGGTTTTGTTTGGAGGGTGGTCGTTTGGGGCTACATCATCTTTTCTGTATGTGATATATACTACATATTTACCATCAGGCGATACATGAGGGAACCAGCTATTAGATTCGTCAAATGTCATTTGTGTTGGATTGTCTCCGTTGGCTTCCATTCTCCATATTTGCATAAGCCCGCTTCGGGTGGAGTTAAACCAAATATACTTACCGCACGGGGCGTATTCTGGGCCATCATCTAAACCAACAGTGTTTGTTAATTGCTGTTCTTTTCCACCTATAGCAGGTATGGTGTATATATCGTATTGACCGTTTCTTTCTGCACAGTATGATAGGGTTTTTCCATCAGGTGACCAGCCGTGCAGGTAGCTTGGTGCAATGGGTGTGATGAGGGTTGGGGTTCCGCCTTCAATCGGTAGGGTATATATACGTGACCCAAAATCTTCCCATGTATGGTGGCTAACAGCAATAGCCATGCTGTCTGGAGACAGGACATGGTCGTTATTGCAGCGATTGGCTATACCCGTATCAATTTGAGTCTCTTTTCCTGTTGATAAACAATAAGATACCAGTCTGCCATTTTGATTGAAAATGAGTTTTTCGTCGTGTGTCCAGTTTGGTGCTTCTATAATGCCTGTGTAGGTTTTCAGTGCTTGACGTGCCCCTGTTTCGATATTGTATATTTCTAAAACACTATCTACACCGCCTCGGTCGTCAAAGTTTACTTGGCGCTTTTCTAGTGGTATTACGTTCATGAGATACCTCCATTCATTTTTTCAAGCATATTACGCTTATATTCTGTAAAAGTTTTGGTTTCAATCGCTTCACGAATTTCTTTCATTAAGCCATTATAAAAATGTAAATTGTGAATAACACAAAGACGCATGGCAAGCATTTCCTTTGCCTTAAATAAGTGCCGAATATAAGCGCGGCTATGGGTGCGGCAAGTGTAACAGTTGCATGTTTCATCAAGTGGTCTGTCATCTAATTCAAATATAGCATTGGTTATATTAAGCTTTCCATTGCGGGTAAATACATGCCCATGCCTACCATTTCGCGCAGGCATTACACAGTCAAAAAAGTCTACACCACGCTCTACGGCTTCTAAAATGTTTTGTGGCGTGCCTACACCCATTAAATAAGTGGGTTTGTTTTGTGGTAGAAATGGCACAGTTTCTTCTAAAATACGATACATTTCTGGTGCAGGCTCACCTACTGCAAGTCCTCCTAAAGCATATCCATCCAAATCCATATCCGATATAACTTTAGCATGTTCGATTCGGATATCTTCAAAAGTACCGCCTTGGTTGATTCCAAAAAGCATTTGTTTGGGATTTATCGTGCTGTCTTGGGCATTAAGCCAGTTTATACGTGTCTTACACCGTTCAAGCCATCGTGTGGTGCGCGCTACAGAATCCAGCATGTAATCTCGTGTGCAGGGAAAAGGTGCGCACTCATCAAATGCCATGGCAATGGTCGCGCTCAAAGCCGACTGGATATTCATGCTTTCTTCTGGTCCCATAAAAATTTTCCGTCCATCAATATGGGAAGAAAAATAAACTCCTTCTTCTTTAATTTTGCGTATGGCGGCTAGTGAAAATACTTGAAACCCGCCAGAATCCGTAAGCACAGGCCCGTCCCACCCCATAAATGGACGAAGCCCGCCCAATTTCTGCACAATGCTTTCGTTTGGGCGAAGATGCAAATGATAGGTATTACAAAGTGCGACTTGACAACCAACATCTTGTAAATCAATGGCTGACAAAGCACCTTTAATTGCCGCCGCAGTTGCCACATTCATAAAAACAGGTGTTTCAATAACGCCATGGGGCGTTTCCATAGTCCCACGCTTGGCGCGTCCTTCTGTCATTTTAATCTTGTACATAAAAATCATGACCCTTTCTAAGATATGTGTTATTATAGTTAAAATATTGATTTTGTACATTAGTCCCTAAAAAACGACCCATGGCGCAACGGGAGGTGTCATGGGGTTGGGGATGTAACGCCCATTGGAAAAGGAGCAGAAAATGACAACCCTTATAGCAACAGCCGCATTTGGATTAGAAGCCACTGTAAAACATGAAGTAACAGCACTTGGGTTTGATAATATAAAAACCTTTGATGGCAAAATAGAATTTACACCCCAAGATATTGCAGAGGGCATAGTCCGCGCCAATTTGTGGCTTCGCAGTGCAGACAGAGTCTTGTTGAAAATTGCAGAATTTCCTGCAACAACATTTGATGATTTATTTGAGCAGACAAAAGCCCTGCCATGGGAAGCATGGATTCCCGAAGATGGTAAATTTACAGTCACAGGCAAATCTGTACGCTCAACACTCTTTAGCGTACCTGACGTTCAGTCAATTGTCAAAAAAGCGGTTGTGGAAAAAATGAAGCAGAAATATAAAGTCAATTGGTTTAAAGAAACAGGTGCAGAATTTACCATTCAGGCGGCACTACTAAAAGATGTGGTGACATTGACGATTGACACCACAGGTGTGGGAAACGGACTGCATAAGCGGGGATATCGGGCACAAGCCACCAAAGCCCCTATGAAGGAAACCATGGCAGCCGCACTCATTGACCTTGCACGGTTTGATGGGTTTGATAAAAAAGGTGCGCCGATAGCATTTTTAGACCCATGTTGCGGTTCAGGAACCTTGCCGATTGAAGCGGCAATGCGGGCAAAAAATATCGCACCGGGGCTGGCAAGAAACTTCGTGTCCGAAGCATGGCCCCAAATAGAATCTTCTACGTGGAAGCAAGCCCGCCAGACAGCATATGCCGCAATACGTATAGAAGCAGAGCCAACGATTTTTGCCGCAGATATAGACCCTGCCGCAGTAGAGCTGGCAAAAGCTAACGCAGAATTAGCAGGCGTAGATGACTGTATTCAATTTGAAAACCGCCCATTGAACCAAACCATTTTACCATCAGATTCAGGGATAGCGATAATCAACCCCCCTTATGGCGAACGTCTTGGGCAAGTGAAAGAAGCTGAAGCCCTATATGCAGACCTTGGAAAGCTTTTTAATCCTACAAACTGGAATGTATATGTACTCACCCCTGATGAATTTTTTGAAACAGCGTACAAAAAAAGAGCCCGCGCCAAACGCAAACTCTTTAATGGAATGATTAAAACGGATTACTATCAGTATTTTTAGTCTCTAGCGTCTGCGTAATAATATGAGCCTAATCAGTTGCGCTAGTGAAATCGCAAGCGCACCTACATATGTTAGTGCGGCGGCAGAAAGTACACGTTTTGCACCTTCAACCTCTGGTACGGTCAGCATTGCATAGCCATCCAGTGTAGCAATTGCGCGATTAGATGCATTAAACTCTACAGGAAGCGTCACCAACTGAAAAAATACGACTGCGCCAAATAAAATAATTCCAATATGGACAAGCCCCATAATGCCAAGTACAAATCCTGCAATAACAAGTGGTACAGCAAACCTAGACCCAAAGTTCGTAACAGGGATAATTGCCGAGCGTATTTTCATTGGAGAATATCCTTCTGCATGTTGAATGGCATGTCCTGCTTCATGAGCAGCCACCCCAACTGCGGCAACATTTGCCTTATCATAAACACTTTCAGAAAGGCGAATGGTAGCAGTATGAGGGTCATAATGGTCAGTCAAATCACCCGCAATTCTTTCAATAGTGACACCGGTAACACCTGCTTGTTGCAATACATCCTTTGCGGCTTGCGCCCCAGTAAGCCCATTACTGGTTGGCATTTGGGAATATTTTTTAAAACTACTGGAGACACGGTACTGCGCCCATGCGGCAAATATAATCGCTGGTAAAACCAAAATAATAAATGCAATATCCATCGGCATAAAAATCATAGCAAAACCTCCTTATTTGTTATAATACCATTATATCATGATATCATGAAAAAAATCATTGACAAAAGCGGTGAATGATGAAATTTACAAAATGAAGGAGTGGAATAATGCCTTATGTCAGTATCATTGGTGCGGCGATTTTAGACATCATTGCAAAGTCAAATGCAACGCTTATTGTAAATGACTCTAACCCCGGCACGATTAGCCAATCGGCAGGAGGTGTTGGGCGCAATATTGCAGAAAACTTGGCAAGGCTTGACGTAGATGTGAAGCTTATCGCCGCTATAGGAACAGACCCAGCGGGTAAATATCTTTTGGATGAATGCACACAAATGGGCATAGATATGCAGTATTGCCAAGTTAAAGAAGGCGGTGTAAGTTCTACCTACATTGCAATGCTTGATAATTATGGTGAAATGGCAATGGCTATAGTAGACTATGCTACACCCCTTAGTTTAGAACATGTGAGTAAAAATTTTTCCGTGATAAACAATTCGGAAATTATAGTGATGGAATCTAATTTATCAGAACATGAAATTTCTGCTATACTGGACATGTTCCCAGCCCAGGATATTTTTGTAGATGCAATATCCGTCACAAAGGCACAGCGGTTAAAAAATGTCCTAAGCCGCTTCCATACTATAAAAATGAACAGGCTAGAAGCTGAATGTCTGGCCGATATGGCAATAAACTGTGATGGGTCACTTGAAAAAGCAGGCGCATATTTTCTTGCCCAAGGTATAAAGCGCATCGTCATTTCTCTTGGGGCGGAAGGTATTTTTTATAAAACAAAAACAGAACAATTGTGGCATAAGCCTGCGCCGATTGTTCCAATAAACGCAACCGGGGCAGGGGATGCATTGATGGCAGGGCTTATCTACTGCACATTGCACAAGAAAGATGCAAATTACACATTGCAATTTTCTCAAGCCATGGCACAAGCCGCCCTACAAAGCGAACGTGCAGTAAATCCAAAAATTTCTCAAAGGAGTATTAAAAATGGAATATTTAAGCATGAGTAAGGAAGTATCAGAAGCACTGGCATTAAACAAACCTATTGTTGCGCTGGAGTCTACAATTATTTCACACGGTTTTAACTATCCTGAAAACTTGGAAACTGCACAAACCTGTGAAAAAATTATTCGGGATGCTGGTGCTGTGCCAGCCACCATTGCTATTATTGGCGGCAAAATAAAAGTAGGATTGAGTACAGACGAAGTTGAGTTTCTTGCCACCACCAAAGGTATCCGCAAATGCTCTCGGCGTGATGTGGCGGCAATTATTTCTCAAAAAGGAGACGGTGCGACAACGGTTTCAGGTACAATGATGTTTGCAGAAATGGCAGGAATTAAAGTGTTTGCCACGGGCGGCATAGGTGGCGTACACAGAAATGCTGAAACCACTTTTGATATTTCTGCTGATTTGGAAGAGCTTGCGCAAACCAAAGTGGCTGTTGTGTGTGCAGGGGCAAAATCAATTTTAGATATTCCTTTAACATTGGAATACTTAGAAACCGCAGGTGTGCCAGTCATTGGTTATAACACCGATGATTTTCCTAACTTTTATACCAGAAAAAGCGGCATGAAAGTAGACTATAACTTGCCAACAACGAAGGCCATTGCAGATGTTGTTTTTACATCACATAAACTAAAACTTAAAGGCGGAATATTAGTATGTAATCCAATTCCTCAAGATGCAGAGCTTGATTATGACTTTATTCAAGCCAAAGTTGAAACCGCTGTGCAAGAATCTATTGACAAAGGCATAAGAGGTAAAGAATCCACACCATTTTTACTGGCAAAGCTTCATGACATCACTCAAGGCAAAAGTGTGGTTGCCAATAAAGCATTGGTATTTAATAACGCACGTGTAGCGGCAGAAATTGCAGCAGAACTAGTTAAGATGTAACACAGGAGGCACTGCGTCCATATTAAGATAGGTGTCAGGTACAATGCCGCTTATCACTGTATCTACCAGAGAAATATTGCGTGAAACGATAATTTCTGTTGATTGTCCTGGGTTTATGATACGCACGACCGACTCTATATTTAGCCACACGGCAAAATGCGTCTGATTGATACCAACTGCCGTAAAACTTGATTCATAGTTAACAAGGGCATTGCCAATGGGTGCAAGGTCAAATGAAAATCGTGGGCCAACCTGTGCAAAGATATCAACCCCAAGTGCCATGCCCATTGGTACATAAACGGTTTCAGGTTCAAGATTATTTAAAAGATAAGAAATGCGCTTGGCGGCAATGTTGCATACTTCATTTGCCAAAACCGTATTGACGGAAAGCACAGGCAATTGACTTGCCAGCGGTTGGCTTTGCAGAATAAAATCTTCAGCAGAGATATCATTATAGTGGATGATATCCTGCACAACAGAATTTATAACGTTGTTGATTTCAGCTTGAATACGCATTTCTGCCGCTTCTAGTGCCAATGGAATAACCAGACGGTCAAAGCGGTAGAAACTGCGCCCTGCGGCTACAATGAGTAAAATCATCATCACAAAGGCAATAAGCTTGCGCGGAACTTGCAACCCAGTGGATTTCGCGCTTTTTTTACGCCTTGGTCTAGGCGGTTTACGTCTCCGCCGCAACAATCTATTGATTTGTCTCAATTTTCTCCCCATGTCGCACTCCTTATGTAATCATGGTATAGTATATGTAGGCAAAGTCTAAGAAAAATCTTGTCATATAAAAAGGACTGACTATAGAACGTGAAGACTTTAGTAATCGCAGAAAAGCCATCTGTTGGGCGTGATATTGCAAAGGTACTTAAATGTACACAAAAAGGTGATGGCTTTTTGCATGGTAATCATTACATTATTTCATGGGCAATTGGGCATTTAGCCACGCTAAAAGAACCAGAAGACTATGACCCGTCACTAAAACGCTGGGCATTTTCAAGCTTACCAATTATGCCCGAAAATATGGGTTTAAGAGCCTTGCCTAAAACCATAACCCAACTGAATCTGCTTAAAAAGTTGATGAATGACAAAGAAGTTACCGCCATCATTTGTGCAACAGATAGTGGACGTGAAGGGGAACTTATTTTTCGCTACATATATCATTGGGCGAAATGCAAAAAGCCTGTAAAACGCCTGTGGATATCTAGTCTAACCGATGCCGCCATTTCTGATGGGCTGGCAAAAATGAAGGATGGACAAGCATACGATAATCTGTACGCATCTGCCAAATGCCGTGCAGAAGCAGACTGGTTAGTCGGCATGAATGCCACCCGTGCATTTACACTGGCTTGCGGAGACTTGTTGCCCATGGGACGTGTGCAAACCCCAACCCTTGCAATGTTGGTTAACCGCTATCATGAAATAAAAAACTTCGACCCGAGGGACTATTGGGAAATAACTGCCGACTTTGAAGCAACGAACGCACAAATTTACCAAGGTATTTGGCTGGACGCTGAAAATGAAAACACAGACCGAACCTATGATAAGGAAAAAGCTGAAAACATAGCCGAAAAAATCAAAAATAAGCCTGCAATAGTAGAAAGTATAGACACTGAAGAAAAGCGTCAACAGCCCCCTCAACTCTTTGACTTGACAGAATTACAGCGCGAATGTAATCGCAAACTAAGCTTCCCTGCAAAAAAGACCTTAGAAGTCGCCCAAGCTTTGTATGAAAAGCACAAACTGATAACCTATCCACGGACTGACAGCCGCTATTTAAGCAAGGATATGGTGTCAAAACTAACCCCAATTTTACAGTCCATCACCGATGACCCATACAAATGCTTTGCAGACGACCTTTTAGCTTTGCCAAAACTACCAATCACCACACGTATAGTGAATGATACAAAAGTAACAGACCACCATGCAATCATTCCCACAGGGGGTAAAAAGCCCCTGTCTGCCTTAACTTCCGATGAACGGGCAGTATATGACCGAATTTTACGTAATTTTCTAGCCGCCTTCCACCCGCCTCATATATATGATGTGACCACAGTGATAACCCGTGTGGAAAGCGAACCCTTCCGCACAAGGGGACGCATGGAAAAATCCCCAGGATGGACGGTAATTTATGCCCATGAAAAACCAACTAAAAAAGCAACAGACCAAGAAGACGTATCCATTCCAACCTTGAGCAAAGGCGAAGCCGTAAACACAATAGAGGTAGAAGTTCATCAAAAGAAAACCCAGCCCCCAAAACCTTATACAGAAGCCACTTTGCTTTCTGCAATGGAAAATGCAGGACGTTTTGTAGAGGACGACGCACTCAAAGAAGCCCTAAAATCATCAGGGCTTGGCACACCGGCAACACGTGCTGCAATGATAGAAAAACTAATATCTTCTGGCTATGTGGAACGTGTGAAAAAAAATCTTACCCCAACAGAAAAAGGCATAAAACTCATCAGCATAGTCCCTCCAGAAATGCGGCAACCTGAAACTACAGGCAAATGGGAACGTGGATTAAGCCGTATTGCAGAAGGAGAGTTAGACGAAAGCCGCTTTATGGCAAGTATTAGACGATATGTAATGTATCTTGTTGATGAAGCGCGAAAAATGTAACACAGGCTTAAAAGAGAAAAGTGTCTAAGCAAAACAAAAAAGCCGCCCTCGGCAAAGGTAACGGTTTATGATTTCAAGCAGGGTTACATCTGTTATGGTGTACTCTGCTTTATTTTATACTTCAAACTTATCACTATCTTTTCCCTGTATTGGGGTAGCGGCTACTGGACAAAGGTCAATAAAGTAGACACGGAAAAGAGAAAAAAAAAATTAATGGTCAAGAAATAATGACTCTTTTTCATCGGGAGAAAGAAGGCTATTAGCAGAGTGAGGTCTGCGCTTATTGTAGAATGTTTGTTTTTAAGCTAAAATACTGCTTAGGAAATGGGGATTGGATATGATAAAATTTATTTTAGCTTTCATTTTTGTTTTTAGTGTTGTGATATTGACTGCTTGCGGAAGCTTTAATACTTCAGAATCTTTCCACAGAACAGCTGGTGAGAGACAAGTATTTACACCTGTAGAAGATTGGACACCGCTTGTTCAAGGAACAACAGCAGGAGCCGGCACATGGCGTATAGAGTCACATACCCGCGTAAACCCGCCGGAACGCCCTGACGACTTTGATTGGGATGATAGCGATGCCAACATTGATTTTTTTGAAGAATCCATGGCATTTTTTCATGGTGAAGAAACAGCGCGGCTTATGGCACGTAACATACGGAACTCTTCAAGTATCTGGAGTTTTTTCTTCTACAATTATAATTATGGAACTGATTTGAGGATAGCTATTACGCCATCCTATTTTGCAGGTGAAGTTCACTATGATGAAAGTATGGTAGTACACATCGTTGATATTCCTGAAGCTGCTGAATTTTTACTCTTTTTAGAGGATTTAGAAGGTGTGAATGTAAATTTTGTAGAGTTTTCTCGAAACGAACTTATGGAGTTAGTTGATTATATATGGAATGCATTTCGATATCATGCTCCTCTTTTTGATAATTTCAGTTCATGGTTTGATGTTGAGTCTAATCGTGTGATTGTTACCATGTGGGGAAATTTTGGTGATGAAGCAATAGAACTTTTCCGTCAAAATATCATTGATTCACCACTTGTTATTTTTATAGACCCTAACTTAATATGGTAAAGTTAGGGTTTTTATATGCTATTGCCAATCATACATAGTTTGCCATAGAAAGCGTATAATACCTTCAAATGGAGGTATATGTTATGAAAAAAATATTCTTACTAACCGCAGTTATTTTTTCTTTGATTTTTTCAGCAGAAGTGCTTGGAGAAGAAAAAGAGCCTGAAAAGCCAAGTGTTGCAGCCCATGGTGCAATTTTAATGGATGCAGAAACAGGGCGTGTTTTATGGGGAAAAAATGAACATACACCCCTAGCCATGGCAAGTACCACAAAAATAATGACTGCCATATTGGCATTAGAAAGCGGACGCATGGATGAAACTGTAACCGTGTCAAAAAAAGCCGCTTCTGCACCCAAGGTAAAAATGAATTTGAGTGCCGGAGAGCAAATCCGCTTAGGTGATTTAATGCTTGCTTTAATGCTTGAATCATCAAATGATTCAGCAGTTGCCATTGCAGAACATCTTTCAGGTTCTGTTGAAGCCTTTTGCAAAGAAATGACTGCCAAAGCCCGTGAACTTGGTGCGGAAAATACAATTTTTGAAACAGCCAGTGGACTTGATGCAGGTGACCATCACTCTACGGCATATGACCTTGCTGTCATTACCCGA
The DNA here is from genome assembly GCA_009780315.1 of Defluviitaleaceae bacterium. Classification (GTDB taxonomy): domain Bacteria; phylum Bacillota; class Clostridia; order Lachnospirales; family WQUN01; genus WRAH01. Next base: position 37,644 of record WRAH01000018.1, on the reverse strand, counting down.
TACGCCCTAAATGTCCCTGGATTTATAGCACTTACAAACACATACTCTGCAAATTTTAGCAGTGATAAGCGCGGTTATACAATGAACAACCGCAACAGACTTTTACACGAGTTTACTGGTGCAAATGGTGTAAAAACAGGGTTTACCAACAAAGCAGGACATTGCTTTGTTGGTGCGGCAAAGCGAGATGATATGCAGCTCATCTCGGTCGTGCTTGCATCTGGCTGGGGTGCAGATGGACGCGCTCAAAAATGGGTAGACACTAAGGAAGTTTTAAATTTTGGCTTTAACAACTTTAACTTTGAAACATTAGTCACCGCTGATGAAATTGCAGGACAAATGCCTATCACCCGCTCCCGATGTGATGCTGTAGATTATGCTTTTAACTTTGGTGTACGCGCACCACTTGCTGATTATGAAAAAGATGATGTATATGTAGAGTTTTATATTCCCGTATCAATACAAGCACCTGTAACAGAAGGCGATTTAGTAGGCACAGCACGCGTTTTCATTGGGGAAGAATTTTATCAGGAGATTCCGCTGAATGCCACATCTGGCGCGGCAAGACACGACTTTAAAACATCCCTTGAAAAAATCCTTAATGCTTATATCGGATTAACCACTTCACAAGAAGTAGATATTATTTTACCAGAATTTTTTGCTTTCCCTGATATTTTGCCTAAAACTTAATTAAAAAAAACCAAAAGGCATGTGATACCTTTTGGTTTTAATTTACTTATTTATTACAATTTGAAAAACGTCACCAACTGCCTTAACATTTCAGCTTGTGAATTTAGTTCTTGAGATGCCGCCGCCGCTTCTTCTGAAACGGTGGTATTATTCTGTGTCACTTTAGAGATTTGTGCAAGTCCATCACTGATGTTTTCAATTGCTTCCGCTTGTTCTCTTGATGCGGCAGAAATGTTGCCAATGATTTCTAAAACTTCACCTGCACTTGCAACAATGGCGTTTAATGATTCGGCTGTGGATTCCGCAATTTCTGAACCAATTTCAACACGACGGATAGAATCTTCTATAAGACTAGTTGTTTCTTTGGCTGATATTTGACTTCGACCTGCAAGACTGCGTACTTCGTCAGCGACCACGCTAAACCCTTTTCCGTGTTCGCCGGCTCTTGCCGCTTCTACCGCCGCGTTTAGTGCAAGCAAATTTGTTTGAAATGCAATGCTTTGAATGGTTTGAACAATCTGGGATATACCATTAGACGATTCTTTAATTTTCATCATGGCTTCCACCATTTGCTTCATTGCCGTATTGCCTTCTTGTGCGTTCGTAGTGGATTTATTAGAAAGTTCATTAGCAGTCAATGCATTATCTACATTTTGTTGGGTTTGCCTGTTAATCATCTCTATCGCATCATTAAGTTCTTCCACCGAACGGGCTTGCTCTTGTGCGCCATTTGATAAATCAAATGCACTGGAGGATATTTGACTTGCCCCTGATAATACTTGGTCAGCAGCAGATGAGATTTCAGACATGGTTTTATGCAAACTGCTACTGATATTGTTTATGGAATTTTTAATGGAAACAAAATCGCCTATATACTCACGGTCTATTGTGACAGTTAAATCGCCATCTGCAACTGCGGCTAAAACACGGCTAACTTCATCCACATAACTTTTGATTGTACCTGTTGCCTTCTGCACAATGGTTTCTACTGCATCCTGCTCTAAAGCAATGGCTTTTGTATCTTCATCAAAAGCACTTTGGGGAATATCCACAGTTAAATTGGCTTTCTCAAAAGCCGCCACGATGGTGTTGGTTAATTTCTCTGTACGCTCATTACGGTATGCGTTTAGCTTATCAGTATGCCTTTGCATACTTCTGATATTGGTCATGTCTGTCATCATTAGCAAGGCAGATTCATGACTTCCTTCATAAGAAAAAGGTATACATTTATATTCTAAATCAAAATGCTGATTAGGGTTTGATTGTAATTGCAATTCTGTGATTTGCGATACCCCCTCCTTAAATGCTTTAACAGTGGCAGGGTGATTTGAAATATCAGTGTTTAAAAAATCGTTTATGTGTATATCTGCCACATTAACATGACTTCCATTGGTAAGTTTCTTACTTGCTGGATTGGCATACAGCACTTTGAAATGCTTATCAATAAATACCAATGGGTCTGTTAGCATATCGAAAATATCTCTATATTCTCGTGCAATACTATTCGTATTTCCTAAAATTGTTGCATAAACACCTTTAAGCCTATCATCTTGATAATTATGGAGAATACGACCTTGCTTTGTTTCTCTTACGCCAAGTGCGATAGATTCTATAAGCACATTAAGACTATTCACAATGGCTACAAAAGCATCTGAAACTTGACCTATCTCATCTGCTCTGCCAGTTTTAATATTTACTGCAATATTACCGCGAGATACATCCAAAGCATCCTTTGAAAGTCTTTTTAATGGCTTACTGATTGAATTTGCAGTAAATATTGTAATCACTATAGATACAATCACTATGAAGGCTAAAGCTATTGCAATAATGGTATATGTCCTAGTTTCGGCTTGAAGATTATTCGCATCAATAACATCAATCCACGCATCAGATATACTATTCAAAAACGTATTGACTTCATTTAAGTAATCAGCAATTTCCTGACCATCACGGATTGTTTGAATCCCCCCTGCAACATCACCTTCTAAGGCAAGATAAAAAACAGGGTGAATTATGCCATTGTGATAATCCCATAAAATAGCTATAACCCTATTTGCAGTTACCTCTCTCAACGCTTTTTCATCTTGTGGTATGTCATTATCTTGGAATACCAGTCTTTTATATTCTTCCAAGGAGTCAATGGCATACAAGAGCGCATCGTAAGCAAGAGAGGCAGATAATTCCACATTAGCCCTGTCGCCTACACTTCCATACATAAGCATAGCATTTGTGTGTCTTTGCATCGTTTCAAAAGCGTAGCGGTAATCATAACGAGTATCTCTCCGCAAAAAGTGACCACTCGCAAGGTTTTCGTGTGAGTGTATTACTCCCCTCAAACCTACTAAAGTGTATACAACCATGAGCAATAAAATAATCATTACTGCACAAAATCCCAGTAATATCTTTGTTCTTATTTTCAAATTATAATAATAACTTCTCAATTGAATTACTCCTTTTTCTCGGCAATTTTGTATAAATCTCAAGGACAAATAAAATAAACTTTCGTTATACCGCGCGCCATATCAATAACATCTCTTATCCTAAACAAAAGAAACGAGTAAGTATCAAAGGTCAACATAAATATATTATGCTGACCTTCAAATATCGCTTTTTTCCTTTTTAATAGAGAAAGTGGTAAATATCCCTTTAGTAAGCTGTATTAGAATATTATTCGTAACACCGAGAAGCTGCATTAAGAGAAGAAGACCTAAATGTAATCTTCTTAATATTTAATTTATCTTTTAGCAATTCGTAAAACATTTCGCAGAAATTTTCACAAGATGAAACCTTTTTGGTAACGACTACGCGACACTCTGGGTATGACCATACCAGTGGATGGTCGAGTTTTTTAGGGGGTGTGGTATGTGGTGCGCCATTACGAATACCAGCTTTTTCATAGCCTGTAAGCACTTGCTCAAGAAGAGGGTCTCCTTCTTGGAAAAGAGTGCCATGGTGAAAGCTGTCCGCAATTTCCCAAGCTAATTTTTGGGCTTCCTTAATTGGATAAGCAAAGCCTGTCCGTTCATCTACCTCTCCGCCGATTTCAATTTCAAGTAGCCCAGAATGTCCATGTAGAAATTGTGCCTCCCCTGGATAATTCATAAATCTGTGGGCATACTGGAAATCCAGTCTTACAATAGCGTTTGCGTAGTTACTACTACATTTTGACATAATACATTCTCCTTCTTGTTTTATAGCTTCATTATTTCCGTTTCTGTTTTACTCCATGCGTTGCCAGAATGTTCAAAAAATAATTGAAGTCTAACATTCAATTTATACATAGAAAATTCTCTATGATAAATTACATGAGTATAGCATACACCGACGTTTTTTGCAATGCAAAAACTTTGCCCGTCTATAATCGCTCTTTACCTTCTACATCCCAATGGATATAAAACTCTGTGCCGCGCCATTTACCCTCTAGCATTGCGCGAAGGGTGGTTTCGGCACTAACCCATTCGTCGATGCGGGTTAACCCATGAGCTTTCCAATCGTGAAAAAATTGATTGACTTCCACTGGGTCAATTTCATTTTTTAGCATTTGTTTGTTTTTTAAACGAACCCAGCGGATAGATAACCGCGCCTTTGCAACACGCCCATAACGAATTGGGTCGCTTTGTACTGCATTTTCAGCTTTGTCAAAAAATTCATCATAAATGTTTAACATTTCTTCAGTAAGGTAAGGTTTATCGCACTGGTCATTAAAACCTATATGAATATTATCTTTTTCTACTTTATCCATCATGGCTTTTACATATCCTAAGATGTACGGCGCGGCATCACCATAATAAAACTCGGCAAATTCCTGCATATGCTTTTGCACGTCACATTCTGCGTTCCACAAAAGTTTGCCTATAATATAGGCGCGCATTTCGTTTAAATCTGTACCGCCGCCCAGTGCGCCGCAAGCTTGCTCAAAAACACCTTTTGCATTGTTGTCAATAAATGCTTTCATATTTGGCTGTAAGACATTCCAGTTGGCGTGAGGTGCAGGATAATGTGCAAAACCTGTGGTGTAATCCCAAATATAAAGACGGTCGCACACCTTTGCCCAATCACTTAAATCTTCTAAAAAGCTGGTTTTTGTGCCATCAGGACGGGCAGTTTTTCGGCTATCGTCATCACAAGTAGCAAATGGATGTGAGAAACAGGATTCTATTGAGCTTAACCTTACACATACATTTCTGCGAGGGCGAAGCTTTTTAGGTGCTTGACGGCTATATTGATATGCCAATGTATCGAAAACAACTTCGGGAAATTCATCTTCTAGCCGTTCAGCAATTTGGTTTACAAACCATATAAGACTTCCCGCACATGTGCCTTCTTCTGCATCTATTGCCGCACAGGATGGGCAGGTACAATAGTTATACCAGTCATTGGGCGAAATAGAAATAATACGGCATAAGGGTTTAGCCAGTAATGCCCCCCGTACTTTTTCAATAGCAATTTCCAACACGTCAGAGTTCGTTAAACAAAGTTGAGAAAAATCCCGTAACCGTTTGCCGTCTACCATAGAAAAGTATTCTGGATGGGTGTCAAAGTAATCATCAGGGTGGATGATTTCTGATGCAAAAGTATGCACAAACCACGCATACGGAATACCACCGCCAAAGTCCTCATCTATATCCCCTGCAATAATTCCACCGCCATGGACTGACCCCATATTGACACGGCTTTTTACAGAAAAGCGGGGATTTTGAATAAAGTCACGATAATTATGGGCACGATATTCTAAAACAGGTTTTTGCGTGATATCTAATTCTGGTAAGGTCAGGTCTAAAATAACAGGGATTTTTTCGCATGTTGGCGTAAAGAAACGGCAACCCAACTGGGCTAACAATTCATACACACCATAAATAATGCCACGCTTACCACCTACAATACCAATACTTGTATCTATAGTCTTTATGGTAAAGCCATCAATGCCATGTTTTACAACATCGTATTCAAGTCCAAACCGTGCAGAAGCCGCACCAATGGCAATGACAGGCTTTGATACATCTGTTGATACAATTTCAAATGGCGCACATGTCATGAGGTTTAAATAATTTCTAAGTTCTGAAGCAGCATAAACCTCTTGTGCTGTCGGATTTTCAGTGGTTAAAATAACGACTTGAGCCTTGTTTTTTTTTGCTAACATTTACATTACTCCTTTAATTAAGTCTCTTGTTTGATATCCACATGCGGGAGGGAATGCACCATTGACTGGTAAAAGCTCACCTGATTTTGGATGCTTTACATGCCCATCAACTTCTCCAAAAGATGGTGCAGGCAAAATGACATTAGCCCTTGCAGCAGATTTTTTTGATGTGTTTGTTACATATGCCGTTTGCAATACTAGGAACGCTAACGGAATTTCCACAACTTCTGGCGGAAGGTCATCACCAAAGTGAATAAGTCCCTTGACTGCGCCACTGCGTAATACTTCCATATACTCATCTGTGTCTGTTGTCAGCACATGAGGAGTGCCTAAATATTCTGCATATGCTTTCACTGCCGCAACATCTTCCACAGTATACCGCGCACTCACCCCAACACCAATACTTTGCCCACCATATTGAGCCATTAAAACATTAAATCCACTTTGTATGGCTTTTGCGGCTTCATCAATGGAAGCCCTGCGCAATATCCCTTCTTTGCGAACCAAAGGCACAATCAATTTTTCACCAAGATACCTAAACCCAAACCGTCCTTTTTCGCAAAGATAATTGTACCCAATGATTGGTCTGCACCGCAAAATATGACCAGCCTTTGTCTCTATAACCATTGGGCAAAACTCATCACAAAGGATACATGTAGTTCCTGTCAAATTAGGGGGTGTAATAAAGGCCTTTTTCATATTTGGCACTTCATACAACGCACCTGTAGGGCAGTATGCAACACAATTGCCGCACATTGTACATTCATCGCGGTTTTGTAAAGGCTGACCAAAGGCGGCTTCTACAGTTGTATCAAATCCACGCCCAGCCATGGTTAAAGCATTCCCATGATGGGCGCACACACGTACACATACACTACAATGTATACACTTATTCATATCCCTGTGGAAATAAAAATTACTGGTGTCGATTGCCCCCAATGGCTTGTGATGTGTATTGCAGGAATATTTATCTGGTGAAGCATTGTATTCATTCGCATAATCAATCAACTTACATTCATAATAATCCGAACAACCGCATGAGAGGCAACGCTCGGCTTCATGTGCAGCTTGAACAGGTGTCAGTTCATGGACATGGTTGCCCTGCCTTGGTTTTTTAGGAATATCAGAAAAATCCTCAGTAGTTTTTGCATCGCGCACTAAAAATTTAGGCATAACTTCCCAATGTAAATCATCCTCCTCACCATTCAAATGTTTGTGAATAACTCCCGCAACCTTGCGCCCTTGTCCAATGGCTTCTATTGCATATGCAGTCGTTCCTGTAACGTCTCCTATTGCAATGATACCATCCAGTGAATCTAATCCTGTGCCTTCTAATGAAACATCCTGCCCAATGGCAGAAATAACCGTATCTGCCGGTATCCATTCATTCTCCCCATCAATAGGAACAGGTTGTCTGCGTCCACTGGTATCTGGCGTACCAAGCTTCATTTTTTGCAGTCTAATCCCATCTGTTGAAACTTCAATAGGAGCAGTTAAGAAAAGAAATTGTACACCTTCTGCAATAGCATCTTCGATTTCTGTTTGTTGGGCGGGCATTTCATTTTTTGTTCGACGATAGGAAACAAATACTTCTGCACCCAACCGCAAAGCGGTTCTGGCTGCGTCCATGGCTGTATTATTGCCGCCCACCACCACGACACGCCGTCCAATTATCGGCGGCTTATTGCAAGCAACTGCCCGTAAAAAATCAAGCCCGCCAATGGCAAAATTATCCCCTATACATCCCAAAGGCTTACTCACGCCTGCGCCAATGGCTACAATGACTGTATCATAATCATTTTTTAGTTGAGAAACATTAGGCTTTACATGATTAAAAAATTCAACACCCATCCGTGAAAATATTTTAAGCTCTGCATCAAGTACAGCCTTTGGTAAGCGATATTCTGGAATACCATAACGAAAAAGTCCACCCATCTTAGGCATTGCCTCAAAAACACTAACTTTATGCCCCAACCGCCGCAAAAAATATGCCGCGGTCAGCCCCCCAGGCCCGCCGCCAACAATCGCTACAGATTTGCCCGTATCTTCTGCAATTTCTGGCACATATTCATCTTCCAAAGCATAGTCAGCGGCAAAACCTTTTAGCCCTGCAATGTTTACAGCTTCATCCACCAATCCACGGCGACACGCTTCCTCACAAGGGCGCGAACAACAACGGGCAATAGATGCTGGAAAAGGGTGTGCATCCTTCATAATCTTTACCGCTTCACCCAGTTGACCTGCGGCAATCAACGCAATATAACCCTGACAATGACTTTCTGCCGGACAAGCCAACTGACAGGGTGCTTTACAATCCCCTCTGTGGGTGGATAAATTAAGTTCCAAAATAGACTTTCTAGCCGAAATCACTTTTGGCGAACGGGAAAGCACCACCATTCCATCTACAGCCACCGTAGCACAAGCCCGCAGAAGTTTCCCATTTTCCCCTTCAACAACACAAAGCCCACAAGCCCCGCTAGGCGCAAGCCCATCCACATGACACATTGTAGGAATGTTTATGCCATGTGCCTGTGCGACCTCAAGAATTGTCTGCCCTGCCTGAAATGTAAACGCAAAACCATCAATATGTACACCCATAAAAACCCCCGCTTTTTCACTATATTGACTGTATCATAAACCCACAGCCGATACAACAAAAAAGATTAAAAAAAGGGCAGACCATCATGTCTGCCCTTTTTGCGTACGTTATGCTGTTTTCCAGCGTTTAAGATTAGGAAGTCCTGCGTCGCATTGTTCTTTCGCATCCTCTGGCGAAAAACCAAAATCTTTTACCATCACATTAGCAACAAATTCAATCATTTCTTCCAAGGTAATATTCGGATTCGTAAATTCGCCCTTGTCATAACAGTGTGTGCAATAATCTGTGCTTTTGCTCCCACTTGCTTCTGTTCCGTACATTTCGTCGGTTTCTCCCATAGGCATACCGCAACTTTCGCAAAACTTTTCTTGCATGATAACATCTCCTCTTCAGATTTTAGATTTGTGCGTTTATTGATTCGCGCTACACCTACAGCATAACATACATAAGGTGACAACAGTGCGTCATGTTTTAGACAAGTATTTATTTTTTATTTTTTCGATACGAACAAGCAGTTCATCACGGATATATTGCGGCTCTAATACTTCAACCGCCGTACCATAGGAAAGAATGTAGTCATATATCCATTGCCCCAACGCCGTGCGTAGGGTCAGTGAATTATCGTTGTTAACCGTTATATCGCTTTCGGCAAACTCATCATAGATTCGATATTTTGCGTTTTGGGCAATGAAAATTCTAATATTGATAAAGTCGGGGGCGGGTGCTTCTTCTACAGATTGAAGTGAGGGAATTTCGTAATCGCCGCTATTGAATGACTTATTTAAAACCTCCATGTTGCTGATACGGGTAAATTTGAATACTCTATAGTCTTTTTCGGTCAAGCAAAAGGACTGTAGATACCATGCCTTGGATTTAAATGATAATTTAAGGGGATATACTTCACGCCCTTTATATGCACTATATGGACTTAAATAATCAAAAGACACAGCAACCTCGCTAATGATGGCATTTTTCAGCATGTCAAATTTTGTGTTATCTATCTGACTATGCCCCCACCGAGAAAAATCAACCTCAACCCATTCTCTATTGGGGTTGGCGAAAAAGTTTCGCAATCTGTTAAGCACTTGTTGGGTATCAATAAGTTCTGTTGCAGACATACTTTGTAAAGAAAACAAAATTTGTTTTTGTTCATCTTCTGAAACCAAAGTCTTATTGAGTACGAAACTATCTTGAATAAAAATACCGCCGCCCTTGCCTTGTGTGGTGTATATGGGTATTCCTGCTGTTGCTAACGTGTCAATATCACGTAAAATAGTTCGCTTAGAAACCTCAAAATGCGCGGCTAATTCATTTGCCGTGACACGTTTTTTGTTTAATAAAAGATGTACTATCTCAAATAAACGGTTAATTTGCATAAACTCACCCCAAAAATAGTATACCATAAATTTGATAACCTAACATTTGCAGGCGAAACAGAAGCTGATTTTATACTACAAATTAGCCCGTCTTAAATCTGCAATGGTTTTAATTTCGGTACCGGGATAATAATGCTGTAGCACGTTTCTGTAGGTATACCCACGGTCTATCAATGCCCGTGCGCCATTTTGGCTCATACCAACTCCATGTCCATTCCCGCCGCCAAAAAATGTAATGGCAACAAGGCCTGTTGCATTTGTTTCTTTCTCCATAGAGAAAAACCCACTGGGCATGAGTGATAAACCTGATACTTGTGTTCCGTCATGGCGCGTTACAGGAACATGGGCAGGGTTTAATAGAGTACGAATATTAAATTCTGTGCGCACTTGAACTGTTGCGTCCGAGCCAATGAGTAATACTTCCATAATATTACCCCCTAAACCCCGCTGTATAACTTCTATATCCCGAAGGACACCAATAGAAGACACCGCAGGATAAATCATAGAAGGATTAGCCCTTTGGCGCGCCCCAAGACTTCCATTGATACTGCGTGTCAGGTCTTCGGCAGTCAAGCGCACTTGCCAACGAAACCACGGAAATTCCCGGTCTATTCCGGGAATTTTTGTATCGCGAAAAAATGCATCTGCATATCTTTCTTGACTTAAATCTCCCGGCTGATGTGCGTTTATATCAAATTGAGGTTGAACTTGCAAAAAAACTGGACTGGGTGACGGAAATTGATTACCCTGCGCCCATACATCCCCAAAGCTGGCGGTCATTCCGCTTGATGTAGAGAAGTAGTTTGCTAAAATGACTTCATTATTATAAGTTAACACCTGCCCTGCTGTAGCACGTACAGCAGAGATGGACTGCTCATTTTCAGGAATATTATTGTATACTTGGCTAATAACCGAATCATCTACATGGGCACCAAATGCCCTGAAACGATTAGCATAAAACTGATGATAAGCAAAACTCCGCGCCGTCACTGCTTGCACTTTTGCCGCTTCCAACCCATGGAATGTAGGCATTTCACTGGGAACCACTGCGTATAGATATGCTTCTAAACACAATTCATTTACAATGACAAAACCGCCGTTCATCGGGGCAATTTCCATCACGCCGCGATATTGAGGATACGCGCCCCCTTGCCAGTTTCTACGCAGCCCAACGATTTCTAAACGGTGAGCCTCACTTTCAGGGGCAATATAAAACCGCTCCCCACCCCAAAAGTCTGCATTTTGTGAATGGCTGACCGTAAAAGTTCCCCCTCCTTCAATTCTTTCTATCCGCCCACCACCCATGACTGTAAAATCCCCTGTACTGCCCAAAGTCACGCTGTCATGAATAAGCCCAGTAAAACCCGATGTACCAATTACTACGCGAATATAAGTGGGTGCAATATCCAAGGTTATCACCGCTGCCCCAATACGTCCCTGTGTCATGTAAAAGTCTGCAATGTCTGCCCCCACCAGTAAATCTTCTCGGTATTTTCGTATCGGTGAAAAACCGTCACCAAGCAATCCATACACTACAAAATCATTACAAAGAGGTATCTTCCCCCACGCTTTCAACTCAATATATTCATGTGTAACTGCTTCAATTGTCCCTCGAATCACCTGTTCGGCAGGATTCACCCCAACAACCTGCGCACCATCTATACGCACCGATGCAATTTGCACATCCAACATAGGAGAAGTCACGCCCTGTAAATAATTTCGCTCAACGCCTCCAGAAAATATCGTCACTCCAAAGATATCATTGTTCAAAATAAGGGCATTGCGAATCAAAGGCACTCTATCTGTTAATCCAATAATCGCCACAATATCCCGCCCAACATGTGCCACTTTAATTTCCATATCAAAATAAGGGGCGAAAATCTTTCCGCCGCCACTAAACTCGCCTAAATTAGAAAAAAGCTGTTGCCCTTCTTGTCTAAATGGAACAATATTTAAAACGCCTACTTCCTGCCCCATTTCATCCAAAGCCCCAAGAAAAAGGTCAACCCAAAGGGCATAAGAAATCTGCCGCCCTCCATGGGATTCTGTGATATATTCCCCCATGAGGTGAACAGTAGGCAAAAGCTTGTTGGCTTCCTCTAAAGTTAAAAGCCCATCAGGCAAAAAATTAAAATCATCTGTATGTAATCCTGCCGCAGTAAGCATCCACAATGCCATGAAGTGGCTTACAGGCTGTTCATCCCCTACCCTTGCTAAAATTCCCGTCATGTCCTGATTCCTTGGATACCCTACAAAATCTACAGGAAAAAGAAAGCCCCCTTCTGTATCCTCATCCCAGTCAGGCAAAAGCACAGGCAAAGCCCCACCCACGTCACGTCCGCAACTGGCAACAGAAACGGCAAAAACCAATAAAATCAAAACGCCAAATAAAATTTTCACAGTCTCACCCCTCACTCTTCAATACATATGCAGTAAGGGACAGGTCTTATGTGAAAAAATTGATATTTCCCATAAAAAATCTATGTAATGCCATCGCCTGTTTGCACCAAAATGCCGATGGTAGGGTCTTTTTTTACTATTTTTCTCCTGTATTGGGGTAGCGGCTACTGAGAAAAGCTTCTGCAACATCTGTTACAATTTTCTTGTCCTCTTCTGATGCATTCATTAAGAGGGCTTTCATTTTAATTACATAAGGGTCTTGTTTTTCTGTCATTTCTGTGATTTCGCCATATAAATATCCAAGTGTAACACCAAGGATTTGAGCAATACGCTTTGCCCGCATGGGTGAAGCACTAACATCACCGCGCTCTATTGCGGTTACTGCATTTTGTGATATGTCCAGAAGGTCTGCAAACTGGGATGAAGACATGTTAATGAACTTGCGTTGCTTACGCATTTGATGACCAAAAACGAGATTCTTGAGTCTGGTATGCCACAGGCGTTACTGCCATGTGTGAACTTGAACGGCAACAAAACCGTGATCGCTATAATGCCAAGTGTAAATCCAAGCGATTGGAAAATCCGAACAAGGATAGCGATGCCCCAAATTTGTAAAAATAAAACTAAGGCTCGTTCACAAAAGTTGCATGAGCCTTAAATTCTATTTTGTAACCAACTAATGACATTATATGTTAAACGCTACATATGATATTTTTGTTTGCGTTTCTTAAAGGCCTCTTCTCCACCTTCGAGAATATCTCGAATATGTTGTTGTATCCCTTGTGAGTTCAATATGCCCCTTTGAATAGTGCCATCAGAAGCCAACAGAAAGGTATTGTTTTCAATAGAACCAGCCCTATATTCAAAACGCTTTTTCCTATTTGGCGCATTTTCCCCACGTTGGTTAGCGACTATTACAGCTTCTGCATCTGCACCAACAACAATATTTGCGTTGTGCGATACAATAATAATTTGTCGCTCCTTCTTTTTTCGCCTTATAAATGGAATCAATTCATCAAACACAGAACGATTGTCTAAATCATCTTCTGGCTGGTCAATCAAAATTGGACATTTGCTTTCTGCAAGCTCAATCAGGAGCTTTAGTAAAACCAATGCCTTTTTGCCAGGGGACATTACATCAATAGAATCAGCCCCCATCGTAACCTTGTACTTGGTTTCATACCAGTCATCTAGTATGTCGCGCAATGCTGATTCGAGCGTATAATTCTTTTTAAGAACGAGTTCCCCTATTAACAATTTATTAATAATGTCGGTGAGTTTATTGGTCGTATAGGCAACCTCTGAAAATTCATCGGGACTTATTGTATCTTTGAAAGACTTGCGACCTGTATCAAATATACTCTTCATCTTATCTAAAAAGGCATTTAGCCTAAAGGGTTCGACAACAGAAAAACTCAAATCATTGGTTTTGATGTCTGATTTTGCATTGACAACATTAGAGAAAATTTTATGTTGCTCCCTAAAATAATTTGCAGACGCAACTAAATCCCCTAATAGTCCGTTTATCATATCCATTTTTTCGCTTCGGTACTTTTCGAGATTCTCAAACTCTGACAATTTGTTGGATTCTGACTTAATTCTTTCTGTTAGCTCGGCTATTGCCTTGTTGCTCTGAACCTTTACCCTGAGAGATTCTTCAATCTCTTGTTGCTTAATAAGTTCAGACTGCTTGCTAGCGTACAAAGTCTTTAGTGTCGAAATCAATTCGTCTTTTGATGAAGTCCATGTAACAACTGCTTGTTGCGCTATATTCGATTGTAAGGAATTAAGTTTTTCTCTTACATCATCCGAAAAACGGTACTTAAAATTAATTGGTTCTACCAAGCTACCAATGTCATTTAGTGCTGTTATTTCATCATCAATCGCAGTCATTTCGTTTGCCAAAATAGCGATTCTTGAAGTCGCTTCTTCATATGCTTTGATGTCAGTTTCTTCAAGTGACAACATTTCAGAAAGGTGCTGTTTTTCTAAAATTAGTTTGTCTTTTTCTTTTGAAATACCATCTTTATCACCAAGTTCTTTCATTCGTTCTACAAAGCTGATAATAGAAGTATGGGCTTCTAATAAATCTGAAATTTTCTTGGTAAGTTCCAGTTTATGCTCTTTTATGCTAGATGACATTTTAGCAAACACCTTTTTTGCATCACTATCTGTCAACACAATGTCCTCTATGAGTTTGTCGATTTCTGTCTTTTCAGTTTGCTCATCGCAAAGTTTGTTTAGATAGGTTTGAGGAACATATATAATCTTGCGTGTATTTTCAGGATTATTTTTCACGCCATCTGCCCAATGCACAGTAAATACAACATCTTTTTTCGTTCTTGTATTAGATGTTAAATCACGCTCATCGGTTTGTTCTTTATCAAGCGTGAGTGCAAGGTTATGCAAAAGTATAGATTTCCCAGTTGATTTACCGCCAATAATACAAGTCAACTTGTCGTTAAAGAAAACTGGTTCGTCTTGAAAATCTGCATCCCCTATTTCGATACGGTCAATGACAAGGTAGTCAGGCTTTTCCTCTGGCTTTGTATCAGAAAAACAAATTCGCTCTGCTGGTTCATATAAAATCTGCTTCAAGCCATTGAATGTCACATCTGCTTTTATCCACATTCTCGCTTTTGAGTCATAGTGTCTTGGGTCGTGGTTGTCGGAGCAAATTACCATTGGCCTTTCTCCACCTATATTGGGAAAGACATGTGTGCGATATCCTTCTAAATCATCAATCTTACCCATTTCAAATATATCAACAGTTTTTGCATAGTCCTCTTTAATGGCTTGGTTAACTTCTAATTTATTTGAAATTTTATCATCAACGCCTGCTGTTTTACTGCCAGCATGTATTGAAATTAGAGCATTATGCACCTTTGCAAATTTGACAATATGTGAATAATCCCAATATATTTTATCATCATCATTAGGATTTTTTGCTTCTATTCTTCTGAAAACACTAAAATCTTCAACAAGTTCATCAAGATTTATTCTATCGTCAAATATAAGTACAACGTGAATATTCGTATCGCCCTTATCTGTTCTTAACTCAACGCCTGGAAAAAACACAATTCCTGGGGCGAGTGTTCGCAATGATTCAATTCTAGTTTTGTCGATTACAAAATGGTCTGTAATAGCAACCGCAGAAACCTTATTCATGATTAAAGTATCAGCGAGGACACTATCAGCATCCTCGCTATTATAGTCATAATCATAAGAACTTGCAGTATGTACATGCAAATCCCATCGTCTCCATTCTGACCCTCGTTCCGCAACTTTGCTCAATTTATCACCTTTCACTTCCCTAGTATTTTATCAGGAGATATACCTTTGTAATCTAAATACCTACCAAATTTTTGTTGAATAATTGCCAATGCATACTGCTCCATGTATTTCCAATCTAAATTTTCATTTTCATCTACGGGGAGTAACAGGATTTCCTTGTTTATTCGCTTGTCGTTAATCTCTCTGTTAAAGCTATATTTTTCCGAAAGTCGAGAAACAATCGGAGCTAAAAACAAGTACGTATGCTGGTTAAATTCAGGATTCTTTAACTGTGTTACATGGTCACTGGCTATAAATTCGTACTCATGGTAAAAGGCTTTACCAACACTCCCACTATTGGCTACTGTAAGGCAATTACTAAACTTCCGAACCCTATCTGAATTTGATATAAAGCCATCAACGCCATTATTGACCGCACTTGAAGATATATACGGTTGTGTTCCTGCATGATGGTCGGCTTTTTTTAAACGTTTACCACGTTTAATTTGAGTAAACACCTTGTTGAAATAAAACGGTAGCCATACTTTTTGGGAAAGCGGTGTTAGGTTCTTTATACAGCTGTCCTCTTTGTTCTTTTTTGCGCTAGCTAGGTTCGTGTCGAACAAATACGATTTACCATGTGCAACCATGCTGAACTCGAATGTCATATAGTCAGCTATACTGCTGATTATTTCATCCTCAGTAGGGGCTTCATCGTTATAATAATAGAACGAGTGGATCCATTCGTCTGTATCCTCTATCGTGGTTTGCACCATAAACTTACTAGGTGCATCATCAATTTTTCCTCGCCAACAATCCAATAAATAACTTTTTCTATCCTTCGCTCGCTCTGTTTCTACCAAGCCAAGATGTTTTTTTACTTCATAACCATCATCTTCAAAATTAATGAATTTGACAAGTTTATCCTTTGGATGTGGCTCTCCTGTAGTGAATATTGCCGCACATGGAACAGTGCCAATGCGGTAAAAAGTATTTTTGTTAAGGCTTACAACACCCTCTAATGTATGGTTTTTAAGAAGTTCTTTTTTTGTGGCTTCATCTTCTTTTGTCTTTCCTATCAAAATAGAAACCGGAACTATAACCGCAACACGTCCACCCGCTGTAATGCTATTTAATAATTGACGAATAAAACTTAGTTCTGATAAGTATGCGGTATTTTTATCTTTAGCTTGCGAGTACGGCGGGTTCATAAATCCTACTGTGACACCGCTTAATTGAGTATCAGCAGGGTCAATATCAAAAAAATCACCACAAGTTAAATTGCTTCTTCCGTCGCCACGCAAAATCATATTAGTAGTTGCAATGGTAAACATATCATCACGAGCTTCAATTCCGTGTATTTGTTTTTCACGAATACGCTTCTTTTCAGATTCCGTTTTGGCTGTGCTGAGCATTTTATACATTCCTGCGACAAGAAAACCGCCAGTTCCGCAACATGGGTCGAAAATTATATCGTCAGATTTTAGATCTACGAGGTCACAAAACAAGTTTGTGATGTGGCTTGGGGTCAAAACAACACCTAATGATTGACCATCCCCACCAGAATAAGAAACAAATTCTCCATAAAACCTACCCAAATAATCTTCAGGAGATGCAGATACAACAGCTTTATATATATGCGTATTGATATATTCTGCAAAATATTTTAATGGAGTTTTTTGCAGAGTATCATGTATTGCGTTCAATTTAGGTCTATCTTTTATAAGTGTGAACTGATTTAGCACCTGCTCTTTTTTTACCTCTGGTTTGACTTTTGCTCGTTTAAGGCTATTTTCTAGCTGTTCATATATCTTTGCACCGTCGGTAGCCCCTTCTAAAGTATCGCCAATTAACTGGTCGAGTGAAAAACCATGCGATTGCTCACGCAATGCAAGCAGAATTGCTGATACTACTAATGGTTTTTCGTCCTCCCCAAGACTTCCATAATTACGAAGATATTCATGTAGGTCTTTGGCTTTTTTTAGAATGTCACCCAACTCAATATCAGCGGAGGGAATTTCACCTAACACGGTTCTTTTGTAGTATTCACTAATATTATTTTCAGAAAAATTCTCAAATGTTTCCACTTCAGACAACTCAATATAACCGTCAGCACCTACAAATAGCGGTTGTAAAATATGATGCTTGCTATCTCCTGCATTACCAAAAGCAAATACCTTTTTGAAAGCTGTATGTTCGACAATTTTTTGAGCATAAAATAACGCCCCATTAATTGCGTATTTTTCTGTTGCATCAACAGTCAGAGAAATATTACCGATAGAATCTTTCAAGCAAAGTAAATTTCTATCTGGTTTATCCTCCATAACAAGAACGAAGTCTTTTACAACAGCAATAAACTCAGGATAACCCACACCACCTGTTTGTCGCTTAGAAGCCGTTTTCAAGGCTTCACTGATTTCAGGAACACTACTACCTTGCGCCGTAGCATTTATTTTAGCATCCTTCAATAGTCCATGTATATAAAGGTCAAAGTTTGCCTCTTTTTTAGCCATGCGACTTACCTCCATGTTTAGATGTTTTTTTGTTCTTTGCTGCCTTGGTTCTTCCATCTATAGGCTTCGGCGCATCTTTTGGAATTAACCATACTCTGCTCATTCGGATAGCTCCATCAACTTGTCCGTTTGCACACAATGCTTGCACTTGCCGAGATTTAATTTCCCATTTATTTCCAGCTTCTTCTGGTGTAATCCATTCTAAATCCATGCAAACGCTCCTTGTAAATTTTACGGCACTTCTTATTACAATCTATTTTATCACGGTTGAACGCAGAAAGCAAGCAAAGCTGAACATTTACGGTCTATCTTTTGAGGTAAGTTTGTTTACAGGCGGTTTTTTTGCATGGATAAATTTCACGGCATTTTCAAATAATAGACCTGATAAACATAAGGAGTGGATTTTTCGTGAAAAAAACAAACATGCTTGCTATCGTTTTATGTCTTGTTGTGCTTATCTTTTTATCAGCCTTTGACCTAGAAGAAGAGGATATAAACGAAGAATATTCGTACAACACCGTCTTTCCAGAAAACTACACGCACCCAGAAAACCCTAAGATGGTGTATCTTACATTTGACGATGGCCCTACAGAGTACACACCGCAAATTATAGATATTCTGAATCAGCATCATGTTCCGGCAACATTTTTTGTCGTAGGCGATACAGGATATACACATCACATGCGCATGATTGTAGAAAATGGCCATGCTATTGGATTGCATAGTTATAATCATGATTTTGAGCAAATATACCGCTCAAGTGAAGCATTTTTTAATGACTTGCAAAAAATTGATGATATCGTTTTTAATGAAACAGGCGTGCGCAGTATGATTATACGTTTTCCTGGTGGCAGTAGCGTTACACGAGGCGCAACCAAGTCCACAATGAATCGGCTAAAAATTGAAGTAATAGAAAAAGGCTATCAATATTTTGACTGGAACTGTGATAGTTCTGACTCAAAAGGGGCGCAGTCTGCTTCTGGTGCATTTTCAAACATTAAGTCAAGGGAAAAAGAATTTGGTGACATTGTGATTGTACTCATGCACGACACGAAAAAAATCACAGTAGAGTACCTTCCAAGGGTTATTGAATATTTTAAAACACTTGGGTATGACTTTTTACCCCTGTCTTTAGACGCGCCTGCCATTCATCACACTTGGTGATATGATATTGAAGCTGAACTTGATAAAATTACTGCAAAACTTTGCTGATTGCAAGCGAACACGACCCCATCACACCTTATAGTAAACAGCGGAATCTTCACAATAAATATAGAAGATTGGGAATTAGTGTTGATACCCGATACAGGTTCATGCTAGTATGTATGAAAAGCCAGTATTGTTTGTAAGCCTAATTTTAGGGTTTGCTCATGGTGAATTGGAGGGACTGGTCGTATGAGACTAAAAGACAAAGTAGCCATTGTAACAGGCGGTGCAAAAGGAATAGGTCAATGCATCGCACAAGATTTCGCCGCCGAGGGCGCGAAAGTCATTGCTTGTGACATGACAGAACTGACTTACAGCAACCCAAATGTGGAGTTTTACAAGCTGGATGTCAGTTATGCTGACGAATGCAAGAAATTTTTTGACTATGTTAGTGAAAAGTACACCAAAGCTGATATTTTGGTAAACAACGCGGGTATTACCCGAGACGCACTGACACGCAAGATGACTGATGAACAATGGAGTCAAGTTATCAATGTAAATTTAGACGCTATATTTTATGTAACCCGCTATTTTGGGCCTTTTATGCAAGGGGCAGGCGGCGGTTCAATTATTAACATTTCATCTGTGGTAGGCGAATATGGCAACATTGGGCAGGCAAACTATGCCGCCACCAAATCTGCCATCTTTGGGCTTACAAAAACTTGGGCAAAGGA
The DNA here is from genome assembly GCA_009780315.1 of Defluviitaleaceae bacterium. Taxonomy (GTDB): domain Bacteria; phylum Bacillota; class Clostridia; order Lachnospirales; family WQUN01; genus WRAH01. The sequence goes on along the minus strand of WRAH01000018.1, from coordinate 17,773 downwards.
ATTTGCCATGAAGGGCGGAAATGTCCGCGTCAATGCAATCGCCCCTGGCTATGTTATGACTGACATTTTAAAAACTGTACCTCAAGATTTACTTGATAAATTTGCAGGATTAACCATGCTTGGACGACTAGGACAACCAGAAGAAATCTCTAAAGCCGCATTGTTCCTTGCAAGTGATGATGCGTCTTATATTACCGGTCAGACTTTGAGTGTTAATGGTGGTATGAGATTGTAGAAATCAAAGTAAAAATAAAAGTGCCTGCCCCGAAAGGGTAGACACTTTTTTATAGTTATGGCAGAAGGCTATTTTTCATTATTTCTATATTTCGTGTGGCAACAATATCCACCCCTGTACCCATTGCATCAGCAAGTACCATATCACCAATGGTAACAGGGGCTTTTATTTTCACTTGATGGATGGCGTTGACAACCTCTATAATGGCAGATTTAGGGATAGGGCTTTTTGTTTTTACAGATAACATGGGCATATCTCCACCTGTGATAGGCACACTGGTTGCAATATTTCGGGTAGGATTCGTCATTTCTTCTTGAGCATATTCGATTCCAGCGGGGCATTGATTTCCGCTTACGATTAATCGGCCTACAGTTTGCTCCACCGTCATCAAACAACCAACAGGGCAACTTACACAAATTATATCCATTTATTCGCCCTCCAATATTTCTACTATGACTTCTTTCACAGGTTCAGCCAGTACAAATTTGACGCGTTCCATTTCGCTTGGCAAAATAACACGTTTTTTTATTGTTCGCACAACTTCTCCATCTGCAATAATATTGATAAAAGGATTCAAATAAACATGGTCACTGCGGAATGAAAGTGTAAATACTGTTTTCGGATCATCCCAAACCAGCGACATAGGTACGGTGTATCTAACGCCCTGCCCTGCCCTTACAGTGGTATGTTCACCTTGGATATATTCACCACGCAAATATTTTGCGGCATTGGTTGCGGCTTCATAGGATTCTTGGGTTACATAGTCAACCAAGTCATGGACATGAAGGGCATTACCTGCCGCAAAAACTCCGGAAATATTTGTTTCAAGACGATTATTTACAATTGCCCCACCTGTGACTTGGGATAAATTCACACCCATTTTTACAGCCAGTTCATTTTCAGGAATAAGTCCCACAGATAAAAGCAGTGTATCACAGGAGATGAAAGTTTCCGTTGATAGGATAGGTTGATAATTTTCATCTACTTTTGCAATATAAATACCCTCAAGCCGCTGATTACCAACAGTTCGGGTAATCGTGTGAGAAAGATAAAGTGGAATATCATAATCATTTAAACACTGGGCGATATTTCGCTTTAACCCACCAGCATGTGGCGCGATTTCATAAACACCTAAAACTTTTGCACCTTCAAGGGTCATGCGTCTAGCCATAATCAAGCCAATATCACCAGAACCAAGGATAACCACCTGTTTACCAATGGCAAACCCCTTCATGTTTACAAGGGCTTGAGCCGTACCCGCAGAGTAAACACCAACGCCGCGTCCACCCGGAATGCCTATTGCTCCGCGAGAACGTTCTCGACAACCCATTGTTAAAATAATGGCACCTGCTTGCATATAACATAAACCTGATTCTGATGCATAAGTTAACATGCGGTCAGGTGTAATATTGATAACCATTGAACCAAGGGCGAAATGCACACCAAGTTCTACTGCACGGTCGATAAGCCTTTGGGCATATTCTGGGCCAGTCAGTTCTTCTTTAAAAATATGAACACCAAAACCATGATGGATACATTGATTTAAAATACCGCCAAGAGTTTTTGCTCGTTCAATTACATAAACATTTTCAATACCTTCTTCTTTTGCACGAATAGCGGCAGACAATCCTGCTGGTCCACCGCCAATGATGGCTAAGGCTACCTTAGTCATGTTAAAGCTCCCCTTTTATGCTACTTTTTAAAATGAAAGCCTGTTCCATTTTCCTTTTTTTCTAATAATCTTGCTGCTTTCCACTCTTCTAAACCACCTTCGTCGATGACATTGGTGATGACCTCAATGGGTAAACCTGTTATGGAGTGCAAGTTCATAGCATTTAGTCCGCGCTTTTTCCACAATAAATCACGCAAATCGCTTATTTGCTGTTCTCTTTTTTTCATACACTCAGGACAACATTCTGGCGGTAGCCCTATGCTATGCACATAAAATTCCTTACACCGCGGGCATCTTAATTTCCGTTGTTCATTCAACTTTAATCTCCTCCAAAACTGTAGGTATTCTCTATTATACAATGATTTTGTTTTATTTTCAAAGATTTTAATAACTAAAAAAAAGAACCCCTTTACGGGATTCTTTTTTTATCATTCAGTGTAATTTTATATAGCGTTACAAAAAATAACATTAACCCAATCTGTTTTCTAAGGATTGTTAAGATGATAACCCTAACAATCCATTCATTGGGGTAAGAATAGCTTGTTTATACATCCCATCTTTTAAATAGAATTGAACACTTTGCTCCGTTTTCACATGTATATTGTTGCGATAAGCTTTAGCGACATCGAAATTGACTTTGACTACCAAAGGTTCTTTACTTCTATTAGAAACATAATCATGAAAGGCGCATTCATAATTAAAAACCGATGTGAAAAACTCACAGTAATCTTTCTCAATTTGGAGATTACAACAATCTTTAAAAATTTTTACTAAACTTACACGGATTGCGGCATGGTCGTCATGACACTCAACAGATTTTGCCTTAATAATCGTGGATATATCATGTTCCATCATGCTATACAGATTCACTAAGCCATATTTATTTATCATATATTTTACGCAAAGTTTATAGTAACGGGTTGAAATTACTAATAATTGAATTAAAGTTTCCATGAAAAAGTATTTATCCCGAACTTCATTCTTAAATGTATAATAATGAGAAAATAAATCAGGATGGGATTCAATTAAAGCACTTGTAGCCGCGTCAATTGTTCTATCATGTATTGAAGAATGTGTCCCATTTTTTTCATAGTACATAATATCTTTTACCTTCTCATACTCAGCAGTATTTGCATATATTTCTAAACAATGCAACTGTATTGTTAGAGATTTCATTTGCATTTTTAAAAGTGTCTCAATGAAATCTACAGTATGCATAAAATCATCTATTGTTTCATCAGGAAAGCCATAAATAAAAGAGACTGTAACATCAACCCCAGCATTTAGGCACTCCGTAATTGTTTCAAGTGAATCTGTGAGATTTAGATTTTTGTTGATAAGTTTCTGCATTCGCGGTGAAGCTGTTTCAATCCCAAAGTATATACTTTTACATTTTGATTTTTTTAAAAGCTGAATCATCTCTTTATCAAGAATATCTATTCTTGATGAACACATCCAAGAATAAGGTAGCTTGCAGTCAATCATTTTATTGCAAAAGTCTATAAAATACTCACGATTAAATGTAAATAAATCATGGGTAATATCAAAGCGATTGATATTATATTCATTATAAAGCCGTGCAAATTCCTTGAAAACGCCATCTATAGTTTTTAATCTAAAATGGTGTTCCCAAAAAAGACTAGTTGAACAAAATGTACAAGAAAAAGGACATCCACGCCCACCCTCAATTTGGATAATCCCATGCTCCTCAGTATGAGAACCTATATAAGGCGAATAATCCAATATAGCGTATTTCTCCAATTCAACGCCCGAGATTCTCTTAACTGGCTTATTTTTAACGACATAGCCTTTTTTCTTATATGCTATTCCGAAGACATCTTCTATGCTAGAAATACCCATAAGCGCACGCATTAAATCTAATACTATAAGTTCTGACTCTCCCAGAGCAATTGCGTCAATAAAGTCAAAAGCATTCAAGCAACTATCGTATGTATGGGTTGCGTGTGGACCTCCGAAAACGATTTTAATATTACTATCATTTTTCTTCAGCATATGGGCAACCCGTACAGCCACATCAAACGAATGACATATGGTATAAAACCCTACTATCTTCGGACTTTTGGATATAATATGATGTGTGAATTTTTGAATATTATCTTCAAGTATATCTTCGTAAGTAAACTGCTCTTTCAAACAAAGAACATCAAAGTCCACGATTTCTACATCAAAATAAGGCTTTAATATATCCCGTAAAGTTAATAGCCCCAATGCTGGTGTCGAATGCTTGTGAAAGTCAACACTACTTACAAGAACAATATCCATATTACACACCTTTTCCACTTTTCTTCATTCTGAATAAATGTAAGCGGGAAGTCAATAAAATAGGTATTGACTCAAACTTAAAACGGATTGTTTGTTGTGGAAAACTTTTGTACCCTTCATGGTAAACGTAACACATAAAGTTTATTTAAGATAAATTAAGATTCACAAAACAATAAATCAACGAATCTTGAGATAGTTTCTATAGTACAATTCTTATGCCTATCAAATCTATTTCACTTTGATACTAGCGGAAAGACCAGCAAATCACATAAAAATAACCACCAGTCTATTCCTTTCAAGTCGTCATCTGTGTATCTTTACAATACTAGCACATTCTAAAGATAGACAATGAACAACCGCCGCCTGCCACATCTTCCAAATCGTTATCGCTCAACTCCTCCAACATCATCGGCTGTAAAGCAAGTGATATTGAATTAGTCGTGCCATCTTCAATGACATTTATGGTGAAATTTTCAGGTATAGATTCACCTGCAATTTTTTCGATAACTTCCGTTGGATTCTGCAACATTTCGGCGCGGAATGCTTCGTCTGTTGCAAGTGTTTGTACACGAGTACAAATTTCATTGATTTTGTTTTGATCCCACATGTTTTTTCCTCCTTTTCATGCGTTTTTCGCATGAGAAATTGATTGTATTCGTTTATATTATGTTCTGTGAATCTTCTTTATTAAAAAAATAAAAATTGCTGTGCTATAACATAATTTACTGGCTATGTGACATCAACTTTTGCTCATAATGAATTTCCAATAACTCCTGTGCATGACTTTTGAAATACGTACAATAGTCTCTTTTTCCATTATCGTGATTATTGAGCATACGGATATTGGAACATCCTCCATCACAAATCGGGAATAAATAACATTTTTCACATACTTTGTCTTCCAAATAAGAGGCTCCAATCATACCTTCTGCAACCAATGAAGTATTCCAGTTATCCATACTGTTTATATTACCAATAACCTTGTTTGCTCTGCCCATATCCTCCCAGCACTTATATACCTCGCCCTCTGGACCTACAACATAAGCGTTCATTTTTGCCATGTCACAACCATCTATTTCTATTCGTGGAAAAATAGGAAGCGCAACAATACCATAATCTCGGGCTAATTCAGCCAAAAAACGCCCCTGGTCATGAGAGTTAAAATAACAATTGCTATCTTGTTTATGATAGGCACAGACAAATCCAGGATAAACGAATATATGTTTAAGAAATTCATTGGAATATTTATTTTTAAAGAAGTTATAAATATCCGCAAATTCATTACAGTTTGTAGAATCAATATTTACCCGTACATAAATTTGACCCATCCAATCAGATTGCAATAAATTTCCGATGTTCTCCAAAATCACATCAAATGTAGAACCGCCTTCAATCAAATATCTTCGTTTATCATGATTTTCGTATAAACCATCAATTGTAATCTGTACCCATTGAATTTTTAGTTCATTTATAGCTGCAATTACTTCTTTATTCATACAATAACCATTACTAATTATACAAGCACGATACTTTTTTCCTAATGCATCAATTTTCTTGCTGAGACTTTTCATTCTTTCAAATTCTAAAAGTGGTTCACCACCATACCAAGTCACAGTCACGTCATTAACCTTTTTATGTTTCTCTATAAAATGAACTAAGTTTTCCTCTGTCTCATCTGTCATTTTTATTTTCAAACGCTCGTCTTCAAAACAATAAGGGCAGTCGAAATTACATTCTCTAGTAGGTGCTATAGTCAGTTTCAGCTTACAATTATCGTATCTCTTAGCTGTTCTTTTCATCTTTAAAGTACGCATAAAATCTTCGTCTTTCCCATCGTCAACAAGGAAGCCTCCATTTATTAAATTAAAATAAAGGTTTTGATTGTTCAAAAAATCCATATTAGGAGTCTCTTTAACCTGTTTAACAAATTCCGCTGTAGAATCGTCCATTTGTACAAACGAATTTGAAGCTGAATTATATAAAAGCCAACCATTATTCTTTGATTCAAACATCAAATTAAATCTTGACCATTGCACAGCCACACTTCCTTCCTGTAAGTTACTTGTCACAAAACTGTTATATCCTCAGTATCTCATTGTCGTTAACTATAATGAAACCAAATCTTTTTTTAGATTTCTAACACTTTCATTCACATAAGGTGACAGCAGTTGATAGTTGTCTTTTGCAAAAAACAAAGCACACAGTTCACAATTGGAAACAACTTGCTCAGGAATAGTAATATCTAATGCATTCTTTTCCACTATGTTGATGAAGTAATCAAAACCATAGTTGCGTAATAAGTATAAATATGGATTATTTTTTAGAGTTTTTAAGGTTTGTAATACATTCTGATTACCTATATTTCCTGCTTCAAGCTCGGTTTCAGAGATTTCTGGAAAACAACAAGGCCTTATGACTCCAGTATGCCCAACAGAAAATATGCCATTTTTTACACACAGCAATCCTCTTGAAGATAACGCCCGAATGTATCTATCCGCACCAATATTTTTTGCAGCGCGTCCAACTGGATGACAATTGGTAAATAAAACGCTTATACCATTCAGAACATTGCCAATTTTGTTAATCCATTCACCAATATTAGAATCTTTTAGTATAACTGATTGAATGGTTACATGTAATTTGATTTTTTTAGCAGCACGTATTATATTTTTTATATTCTCTTCATGAACATACTTGGCATGAAATTCATCATAACTCAAACCACAGGAGTTTAAACCAGCTTTTTTTAGCTCTGATAAATAGTTTTCTGTCTTACTATAATCACTTGCCCAAAATCCATTAGTCATGACTGTACTTGATTTTCCCAATGCACTAGAAAGTGAAATCAAATCCTTTAGTAAGTCAAAATGTAAAAATGCTTCACCACCAGAAAAACCTATGTATTTTATAGGCGTATCCTTTGCACTTTTGATGTACTCACTTATTTTTTTATATTCTACTACGCCTAATGGCTGATTATTAGATTGGCAACACATTGAGCATGAAATATCACATTCATTTGTTACAGAAATACCCATGCTGTCATATTTCACAGGAAACCACATCCTTGCTTTGAAAGTTGCTTGTTTGCCTAAGCACTCTTGAAACGAAGTTTCTTTGTAATAAAAATTCGCGGTATCTATAATCTATATCAACATTTTTTTCAGCCATTTCAGAAGCACTATTTATAAATAACGAAGCAAAATGCCTACTCTTGTCTTTGTCACCTAAAGCATATTGTATCTTAGAGCTATAGAATAGAAATGACAATTCAGATAAAACAACTTTGCCGCTTTTAAGCAATTTCTCTGCTTTAGGATAATCGCCCTTGGCTATAAGTATCTTTAAATGAACTAAATTATAACTGGCAATATCATCAAACCATTCTATACATTTATTGTGTTCTTTTTTTAATCCTGTCTCATCTTTTTTAAGATAGTAAAATTCCCAATTTATATATAATTCTAAGTCTTCAGCACATTTAGAAATTGTCGTTTGGCTTATCCAAGATTTCAAACGCTCTTTTCTTCCAATTTGATGATTCATGGCTGCATTAAATAAACATATTTCGTTATTGTCTATACTATCTACGAACAAATCATATTCATTAAAATTATCACAACAATATAAAATGTTATCAAATACAGAACAATTTATCTTTCCACTCAAGACTAAATGTAGCAATGAAGAAACTATACGATATTCAGCCGGCAAATGTTTTCCCTGTGTTGAAATTGAAATATATATATTATTATGAGTTATATTACACAACTCAAAGATTTTTCTTGCATATTCAGCACTTTGCTTAGATAAAAAATAATTATTCATTCCACATATAAAAGAACCTAAACCATTTACTATAAAAAAATCACAATCTATATCAATTATTGTATTTTCTAAACGCAAGCCTATAACAGAATCTATATTACAGCAGTATATTTTTACTTGGTATTGTGTACTCACCTCATAAATATTCTCACCAATTTTAGTATGGCTCATGTAAGATGCAATACTAGACAATGTGGTATCAATACAAGCATTAAAAATATGGTCAGGAAATACTAAATAAATAGATTTTGCAACTTTTAATTTTATTGCATGTACTAAATAATTATCAATAAATATAATCTTATTATCGTTATACATATCATGATGTGAGTCAATGTGAATAATTGTACAATCATTGTATCCCTTAGACGTCCAGTCAAATAGAACACTATGATGATTTTCAAATATGTTTATATTTTTCATATTGCACAACCTCAACTCGCAGTTATATTATTTGGAGTCGTTAGTTACTTTTAAAGAGACTTGTCCAATAAACGGTGTCCAAGTTTTCGCGCATTCCACCTTGGATGAAAAATATCAAAATTTTCAAAGATAAACTTCAACTCCGTTTCAGTCTCTTTTTTGCAATCTAGGCGCGCGGTTGAATCTTCAAGAACACATCCAAATTTGCAATAAAATCTATATTCACATATATTGCACTCATCATTGCTTTTATTCACATTTTTTTCATATTCACTAAGCTTTTGCTCATCCAAATACATATTATCATAGTCAAAATAACCTACTTGAGTTTTCACTGAGTGGGGACATGTGTATATTTTTTCAGTCTCAAAATCAAAGACTAAGCATTTACCTACGCCACAACGCATTCGCTCTAACCCATAATTATTCAGAGCATATGATAGCTTCTTGTGCATGGGCGAATTTAATAAAAGATTAGCGTGTGGAAATTCTGTTTTGCATTGCTTGTATAGCATAAGGAAATCTAATTCGTTTATCTGGCTTTTTGTGTTCAATACTCTATTGAAATAGGCAATAATATGCTTTAAACCAAATTGCTTGTCTAATGTACTCAATAATTCGTTGATTGAATGTGAATTGTTTGTATCTATATTCACTTGAAAAATAAATCCAATTTTACTACGTGTTAGAAAATCAATCGTTTTTAGTATTTCTTCAAATGAGTCGCCGCCTGGTAAAACGCGTCGCTTATTATGCACTTGTCTATCTCCGTCAAGAGTAACAACTATGTTTCCAATTTTGTCCTTATTATTATAAATTATCTCTTGCATTGAAGTTGAAAAGACACCATTAGTAATAAAGTCAATTTTAGTATCAACAGGCATGATATTAAAAATAAAAAGAAGATTTTTCTCATTGCTGTCAATAAAGGGCTCGCCCCCAAATGCAATTATTGAATCTTTATGAATATCAGTAATTTTCTCAATCAAATTACTATAAAGCTTGATTTCTGTCATATCAATTGATTTTTCATCAGCAAGCTGAAAACAATAGGTGCATTTTAGATTACATTTTGAAGAAAATTTTAAATAAATCAATTTATCTGCATGTCTCTCTTTATTATTCAAATTCAGTGTCCCATCAAGACCATGCAACACAGTATTATCAATATCGAATGTAAACTGAGCTTCCTTATGCCAAAATGTAAACATTTTAAACACCTCACAATATTAAAGTTTACATATTTTAGGGCTTTCCATATTATCTTGACGATATATGTTTCATAAGGTAAACTTTAAATTACTCTATAACTAAAAAAATATAAACTTAAATACATGCCGATAAAATGTTCGACTTTATAGTAGCAAAATTTATAAAGCAAGCGTATTGATAATGTAATGTTTCTTACATAGCTATTTTCTAAAACTAGCTACAGTATAGCAAAGCAATATTACTCAAAACAGGACGTTTCGAGACAATTCGACAAATTTTCTTTATGAAATTAAATCTGTGCCTTTAAGGTAAACTCAAATATTTAGATATTAAGGTGAATATGTATGAATCAAAACAAAAAAGTGGTTAAATTTAAATTGGGCAAACTGATTAGAGAACTGCGCATGGCAAAAGGCTGGACATTAGAATATCTTTGTTCTGGAGATGAATTTAATGAAATAAATGGAATGATTTGCGACCCTAGCGAACTTGGAAAGTATGAACGAGGAGAGCGTCGCCCCAATTGGACTACATTTGAAAAACTTATGCAAAGACTAGGCGAAGACCCTATATCACATTATAAGGGGTATTCCTTGACGGCAAAAGATAGGGAGTTTGCAGAAAAGAAAAATAAACTAAAAATCTTGACACGCGACAATAAAATCGAAAATACCATTGAAGTCGAATCAATGGTATTTCATCTTGAACAAAATGAGTTTTTTATAAGAGATAAATTTAACAGGCAATTTCTTCTAAGTATCAAAGCCATACTAGCATTTCATCAAAAAAATTATCAAAAGATGTATGATTTCGCCTATGAAGGTATAAAAATAACAAAATTAAATTTTAACGAAGATAAAATAGATACATATGCTCTTTTTTTTGTTGAGATACAGCTTATCCTTCAAATTGCCACTGCACATACTTTTATTACATCATTAGCAAAATCTACAGATATCCTCTTTAACTTAAAAAAGTGTATGGATAATGGATATGTTGATGAAGAAGAAAAATCTAAAACATACATGCGTGTGCTGTTCAATTTGTCAAATAAGTTAGGTCAGTTAAAACGATATGATGAGTGCTATTCAATTTGTGAAGTCGGTATTGAATTTTGCGAAAAATATCAAAATTCCCATCTAATTCCAATGCTTTTATTTAATAAGGGGTGTTGTTTGCTTGGTTTGGGCAAAAGAAAAGAGGGCATAGCCATTTTAATTGATGCCTATGCCCTCTTTAAAGCCTTTAAACGTAATACGGAATTATTCATGATTGAAGCGTATGTTGAAGCAGAATTTAATGTGAAAATTACAAACGATTAGTATGTTACCACATCGTCAAGGCAAAAATGCGGTTCAAAACTAATCCCTTGGTCACTAAACACATGGCTATTCTCACTACTAGCAACAGTGTTTGCAAAGTCATAATATTCGGTCTGGTATGCACTAACACTATAACTTATAACACTGAATAAAACTAAGATGCTTGCCATAGCCGCTACATAAGTTTTTTTCATAACAGGTTCTCCTTTCAGTTTAATGTGGAAACTGCGCATGTTATATACACATAGTATGCGCAACCCCATTATACAACAAAAAGTCCTGAAACAAAACCTCAGGACTTTTAACAGCATTGATTATTTATTGATTTGTGACCAAGCCACTTCGCCAATAATGGGAAGTTTACATGTTTCATTATTATAAGCCTTATAAATCAAGTAAATTGCACTGGCAATACTTATGATGGATAATGCCGCACCAATTAAGGCACCAAATGCACCAAAGATGCCACCTACAATCCAAATTCGGCTCAAAATGTTTGCTACGAAGCTAAATACCCAGCTAACAACCATCAACATCAAGAACCACAATGTTGATTGAAGTGCGTGGAATCGCACAAACTTGTTTTCGCGCTCCATAACCAGTACAACAATGCCAGAAATTGGCCCCAAGATGTAACTCAATGCAGCAGCGAGATTTTCAGTTAATCCAAATACAGATTTTTTTTCCATGTTTATTACCTCCTTTAAATAGAGATACGACATGCCTAAAATAAAGTCTGTAAAGTTTACACATGCAAAATTAAATTTGAGATTCAATGCTTTCAAGCATACGTGCAATTGCGGCGGCGCGGAAGTTTGGTACACGTGCTTGAAGGTCTAACAAAAGTACTTGGGCTTCGTCAAAATGGTCTTCCCCTTGGTTGTAATGCATTGAAGCAAGCATAAATAGTAGTTCATTCCATTGAGCCGCGCCTTCGTCTAAGAAATAATATGCCCGTTGCAAATGTTGAGCCGCCAACGCAAAGTCATCCGCATTAAATGCCGCTAATCCTTCCCCATAATATTCTACACCCAAAACAGGATATGCACCTGTGCGAATTTCGTCAATGCGGTCAAGGAGGTCATTTGGGAATCCCGTTGTCATTAGCCCATCCACAATACTTGTGGCTTCACGTAGTTCACCGTCTAAGAATCTATTGTACGCATGATGGACGCGAATTTGCCTGTCTTGCAATTCTGTTATATTTTCCAGCCGCAGAATTTCTGTTTCATTTTGGGTCACTTGAGCGTGTAATAGCTCTTCACGAGCATTTGCTTCGTCCAGTTCTGTTTGATATCCAGTCGCAGCAACATCCATTTCACTTCTTACAGTTTGCAATTGTGCAGTATTGTCCCGCTCAATTGCAGGAATGAGCATAAAATACAATGCCGCCGCCGAACATGCTGCGCCGATTATAAAGGCAAGAATTTCTGCAATATGAAAATTGCTTTGCTTTTTTTCTTCTAAGCTAATGGTTCTGTATGGCACAGCATCACTTAATGGCTTTGCTGGGGCAACCCCAGCAAAAGGCTTTCTCGTCTTTGTTTTGCCTGGATTAAGTAACCCATAATAATTTAGCCCAATTGGATTCAATGGGTCAATGGCAAGTACCCGTTCAACAGTGGTCAACGCTTTTTCTCTGTCATTTTGAATCAGGAAACAAAGTGTAAGCAAATTAAGTGCGTCAATAAAACGCGGATTGATTTCAACTGCCTTTTTTAATTGGATAATCGCCAAGTCATCGCTTTTTTGCTTGATATGCCCAAGTGCCTGGTTAAACATACCTACAGCATCGTTGTACCGCTCAAGAATGCGCGGGTTTTTGTGCGCTTGGTCTATATACTTTGATGCTGGGTTTTCGTCTTTTAATAAAGATGTACTAATGACCCAATGTTTTAGTGCATCACCGATATGTCCTACCTCAAAAAGCGCAAGACCAAGTAAATTTCGTGCGGATACATTGTTTTTATTGATTGCTATGCTTTTTGATAACATTTCTATTCCATGGTAAAAATCCGACACTTTAAGCCGTTCAAGCCCTTGATTAAATAATTTATTTGACAAGCGGGTTGTACCCATAAATAAAACGACATCTACATTACAGTTAGGGCATTTTTTGCCTGATTTAAAACTCTTTTGACAATTCGGGCACTTCATGGCTATAACCCTTTGTCACTGGTTTTGCCAGAAATATATTGCAACAAATCCATAATATCCATAATTTCGTCTCGCACTGCTGTTTCTACATCGTCCACGGGGCGAATGGGTTTGTATTTGCTTATTTCTTCTTTAAAATCTATCATCAGAGATAACCTCCCGCGTATAATTAAAATTGTCTTATCATTGTACCACAATCATCCACGTTCGCAATATCAAACACTTAATAATCATTTAATTTTCAACAATAACTGCATAATCTTTCATCCACATATTCACTTGTAAAAAATATGCAATGGTTTGAGGGTATGACATCAACTGCCCATACCAATTTGTATCAGCTGATTGCCCGTCATACAATGCCTGTAATGCAGCTTTTGGCACAAGTGAAAATATTGGAGATGATGTATCAGATAAGATAGGCAATAACATATCTTTTACGCGTGTAAGATATGCTGGATTGTGGGTTTTAGGAAATGGGCTTTTTTTGCGAAACAAAACAGTATCAGGCAAAATACCTTTAAGGGCTTCACGCAACAAGCCTTTTTCTCTGTTTTCATAGTTTTTAAAATGCCATGGTACATTATATAAATATTCCACCAAGCGATAATCTAGAAACGGTGCGCGAACAGACATGCCGGCAGATGCTGCCATTGTATCATTTCTCACAGCTAAACACTGTAAAAACCAATGAAGGTTTAGCATATACATTTGTCTTATACGCCGCTCAATGGGTTCGTCATCATAGGAAATTTCAGCTTCTTTAATTGTCCAATCATACCGCGCCTGTACATATGCTTCAGGCTCTTTTAATAATTCGGGCAATAAAAATTTTGCACGATGCTGCACCGATTGTGACCATGGAAAGCCATTTTGCATTAGTCGATTTTTGTCTTGATACCAAGGATATCCACCAAAAATTTCATCGCTTCCTTCACCTGAAAATACAATGGACGTTTCCTTACTAACGTGACGTAAAAATAACAGTAGGGCAGAGTCTACATCTGCCATTCCGGGAAGCCCGCGGGCGTGCATTGCATCGTTTAATGCGTCAGCAAGTTCATCACTACCTAGTACTATGCGCTTATGTTTTAGTCCTAGATGGTCAATCATACGCTTAATATATTCGCCGTCATCTTCTGGTTGAAAATTGGTGGGTGAAAAATGTTTATCATTACCTACATAGTCTACAGAGAAACTTTTATTTGCTTTAGCAAGGGCAGCAACAGCACTAGAATCTAATCCACCTGAAAGAAGTATTGCAGGGCTTTTTTCCTTGGGGAGAAGTTGCAAATTTACAGAATCCATCAATAACTCACGAATGGTTACGACAGTCTCTTTGAAATCTTCACGATGGGTTTGGGATTTTAGCCGCCAATAAGTGGTTTTGCTTATTCCATGATTTGGGATGTATACTGCATGTTCGCCTGGCCCTAATTCGGAAATATTTTTAAAAACGCCACATCCCGGTGTTCTGCCTGGCCCTAGCAAAATAAGTTCTGCTGCACCATTTGTATCTATTACAGGGCGAATTTGCGGGTGGGAAAGCATAGCTTTTATAGATGAAGCAAATACCAGCCCATATGCACCTATAGAATAAAATATTGGACGTAAACCCAATCTGTCACGTGCTAAAAATAACTGGCTTCCATCCCATATGGCAAAAGAAAATACACCATTGAGTTTTTCAACACAGTTTTGCTGCCATGCTATATATGCATATAAAACGACTGTCGCATCATTTGTATCAGACATGCGATGTCCTTTTTTATAAAGTTCGTTTCTAAGTGCCTCATTATTATATAGTTCCCCATCAAATACGAGTACATACGCTTTATTTCCCAATGTCACACGCAATGGCTGAGAACTATTATTTAACTGGCTATGACATGTGTGCATTAAGCATATTTCCTTGGAAATATGTGTTCCGTTTAGGTCTGCGCCGCGCATTTTTAATGAGTTTAGCATTTCTTCACACACTTGTGCCGCTATTGACGCACTATTATTATATCCCACTATGCCACCGATTCCACCCATTATCCACTTCCTGTCGTTTGCTAATCATTTACTAATGTATTCTTGACAGCAAGTCAAGGTGATACAAAAAAAACCGCGTGCAAACGAGGATAATGCACACGGTAATTTTTTAATGAAAAGATATTTGGGCGTTTAATTATCTCATAATTTAAAATACGCGACTAACTGCTTCAGTAATTCAGCTTGTGAATTTAATTCCTCGGATGTTGCCGCGGTTTCTTCAGAAATCGCCGAATTATCTTGCACCACTTTTGATATTTGTTCAAGTCCAATGCTGACTTGTGCAATCGCTTCCGATTGTTCTTTTGAAGCGGTTGAAATACTACTTATAATCTCTAATACTTCGCTGGCACTTGTGACAATCGCGTTCAATGACTCAGCTGTAGATTCTGCAATACTTGAACCAGAGTCAACACGGTTAATGGAAACTTGAATAAGGTTCGTTGTTTCAGTTGCAGCTGTTTGACTGCGACCTGCAAGACTACGCACTTCATCGGCAACAACTGCAAAACCTTTACCATGTTCACCAGCTCTTGCCGCTTCAACCGAAGCATTCAGTGCAAGCAGATTGGTCTGAAACGCTATATCCTGAATTGTCCTTACAATTGTAGATATATTGTTAGACGATTCCTTGATTTGTGTCATGGCTTCTACCATTCGTTCCATCGCACTATTACCATCTTGGGCATTTGTGGTAGATTTTATAGAAAGTTCATTAGCAGTTAATGCATTATCTACATTTTGCTTAGTTTGTTGGCTAATCATATCCATAGCGGTATTCAGTTCTTCAACAGAACTGGCTTGCTCTTGCGCGCCGTTGGCTAATATCATTGCACTATTAGAAATTTGACTTGCGCCTGATAAAACTTGTCCAGATGCCGCAGAAATTTCTGATATGGTTTTACGCAAGGTTTCAGAAATATGATTAAGTGATTCCTTGATGGCGTTAAAACTTCCCACATATTCCCGTGTAAGGACTGTAGTCAAATCGCCATTGGAAATTGCCGACAAATCTTCTGTAATTTCTGTTATATATATTGAAAGTGCGTCAATCGTGTTATTCACTGCGTTTTTGATTTGCAAAAAGTCTCCTTTATAATCGCCCTCGACTTGAATAGAAAAATCACCCTGAGAGAGATTGCGCATTACATTCATAATTTCAACAACAGGCGCGTCAATAGCCTCGGCAACATGATTAAGTCCTTCCATAATTTTTTTCCAATCGCCACTATATTTGTTGGTGTCAATTTGAAAATGCAAATCACCTTTGTCTGCCGCCGCTTCAACCATCCTATTTATTTCATCATTGATAGCTTTCAATTTTTGGATGAAGGTGCGTAAGGTTTGTGGCGCAATCATTTTTTGCCCCGGCATATCGTCCATGCGCACATTAAAGTCTCCGTCAATAAGTTGATTTAATGCGTTAAGTAAATTCATTACATCACTGGTGCTGTTTGTAAGGATAGCGTTTACGCTTTCTGCCATTGTTTTGAACTCATTTTGAAACTTACTAGCATCTGCTTTGTATTCTATATTTCCACGTTCATGAAACTCATGATTTACAAGGGTTATATCCTGCACCAAATCTTTTATTGTATTCGCAAGATTATAAGTATAACGCGTTAATTCGCCTATTTCATCTTTTGAAATATTTGACCTGTCGATGTTCACATTCATATTTCCATTGGCTACATCACCCAAAATACTAACCACTTTGCTGATTGGGCTAATTTTGCGTAATATGATTCCCACGCCAACAATACTTAAAATCGCAAACAAGATTGTAAATACAAGCACCAGTGTATCAAAAATAGAAACAGATACTTGGGCATCTATCTGATTAGCAGTTGTACGTTGCACCACTGTTTCATATAGTTGATTGAGGGTTTGTACAATAGGAAGACGACCTACTTCATAAGCATTGCCAAACATTAAATACGCCGCCAAATCCATATCACCGTCAGCTACAGCTTCAAAGGCTTGCCCTTCTAATACAGCAAGCGTATTTGAAAGGCTAAGGGCCTGCTGTATTAAATCACGCTCATTTTGAGGTACATTTAGGTTGTCAAATGTTGCTACTGCGCGGTCTCTGCGTTGTATCGTAAAAATTTCATTCCAATAATTCTGATACTCTTGTGGATTTCCTGTGACAGCATATGCCCTCGCCCAACGTGTTAAATCTGCTGAAGCATTTTGTAAATCTTGTAATGCCATATAAAGATATAGCCTTTCAGTTGTAGCCGCTTTTAACCTATTATCTGCTTGGGAAGAAAGCACAGTAAAAAAAATGTTTATACTCGCCAATATGGCAAATGCTACTATCAAAATCTTAATTAGTCGTGAAATACGCATAATAATCTCTCCTTATTTATCTATAAATCAAATGTTCTAAAGTACAAAAAACGGCTGCCCTCTGCCTTTTAAATACAGAGAACAACCATTTATCATATTTTTAAGAATCTTCAATTCTATTACAAAAAGGCTTGCTTGCTTGCTTGCTTGCTTGCTTGCTTGCTTGCTTGCTTGCTTGCTTGCTTGCTTGCTTGCTTGCTTGCTTGCTTGCTTGCTTGCTTGCTTGCTTGCTTGCTTGCTTGCTTGCTTTTA
>WRAH01000017.1 GCA_009780315.1 Defluviitaleaceae bacterium | reverse complement strand
GTGAGAACATTTTACTTGATTCGTCAAAAAAATGCAACCAAAATTTTGCTTTGTCTCTAAAAAACAAACACCCTCTGACAATTATCCTTGGTGAAGTACACCAAAGTGATATCAGGGGGTGTTGTTGTGTATTTACTTTAGCTGTAGCATATGATAATATCCATTGTTGTTCCCCCTTTATCATGAAAGTATCTACAGTATTGGAGGTTATATCGTGGAACGAAGCAAAGGCACAGTGATTGTTCCTGATGAATTGACAGCAGTTTTAAAAGAGGAAACCGAAGCCAGAGACTTTTTTGAAAGCCTGACCGATGGCTACAAGCGTGGTTATTGCGATTGGGTAGGCGGTGCAAAGCAACAATCAACCCGTGAAACCAGGGCAGGCAAAGCATTGGTCATGTTGCAAAATAAACAAAAAACATTAAAGACATAGTAAAAACCCTAGAAATAGCTTTTGCTGTTTCTAGGGTTTTTTTCATATGCTAGGAAATTGCATTCGCAATTTCTCAGCGTTGGGTCGGTAAGACAAACGTGCCGATGGCACGTTTTCTAGTGTCATGGGATTAAATGAAAAGAGGAATTGTATATGAAAATGATGATATTGCTGATAATGGCTGTTGCTTTTCTTGCAGGGTGTGGATATGTAGCGGCAGAATCTACCCTTCCAAGTGAGGAACAAGCGCATATTTTGCCTGAAACAACACCAACGGTATATGAGGATATATCACACAATGCAGTTGCAGTATCTGCCGCCAGCAGTCATGCCCTTGCCCTTATGGAAGACGGGGCATTGTGGGCGTGGGGGACTGCATCAGAAAGCTGGGATTCAGCTTATAATCATAGCCTTATTGGGGATGGTACGGCTGAAACCCGTCACTTGCCTGTACAAATTATGAAAGATGTTGTGTTTGCTGTGGCAGGACACTATCATTCCTTTGCCATTACTGCCGATGGGGTATTATGGTCTTGGGGCAACAATTGGTGGGGGCAAATTGGTGACGGCACAACGGAAAACCGTCTATCCCCTGTGTCCATTATGAATGATGTGGTTTATGCGGCCATGCCGTCAATCGTACCCAACAGCCATGCTTCTGAAGGTGTACGCTCGTATACCATTCGTTCAGATGGCACATTATGGGCTTGGGGGGCAAATGGTCAAGGGGATGCATTTTTTGTTGCCCTTGGCGATGGCACAGAATTTGAAGACCGTCATTCACCTGTACAAATTTTAGAAAATGTAAAAACCGTTTACCCTACAGCCCGTGGCGGGTTTGCTATCACCCATGACAATACCCTTTGGATGTGGCAGGGACGCACTTTTGTACACAATGACGATGATGAATGGATAGGGATAGCTGACATGCTTAGTCCTGTACCCATCATGGAAAATGTAGTGTCCATCTCAAGCGGCGGTGCAATTACCACCACAGGAGAATTATGGCAGATACATGAGGATGGTACATTGACTTGGGTTATGGATGATGTGGTATATGCTACAAGTTTGGGAGGGGCAAACTTTGCAATCACCACCAATGGGACATTATGGGGGTGGGGGCAAAACCGCTTACCAGGGCATTGGTCGCCCCGTGTTGCCCTTGGGGATGGCACGACGATAGATAGGGATACCCCTGTACAGATTATGGAAAATGTTGTATCTGTAATGGCCATAGGGAATAATGCTTATGCCATAACCACAAAGGGTGAATTGTGGGGATGGGGAACAGGTCAGTTATCTGGCTTGTACGCATTTGATGAATATATGTGGGAATATGCCATGGATGAAAATGGATTTCCAAATGGAAAGCGGTGGCTTTTAGCCGATGACGGAGGTACAGATATACGATTGTCCCCTGTGAAGATGATGGAACATGTCGTATCTGTTTCGGCAACATATCACTTATTTGACCATGGCTGGATGTATGGCTTTAGAACCTTTGCACTCACCGAAGATGGCAATGTGTGGGCGTGGGGCGCAAATGACCGCTTTAACCAAGGTGCAAACTTTCTCGGCGACGGCACATCAGAATATCAACCCTATCCTGTCCAGTTGGATTTTAACACGCCCTAGTTGACAAATCTTTGTATCATAGATAAGCTTAATAAAAACTGACCTTTTTGGTATATGGAGGATGATATTGATGAATTTTGAAAAGTCGATTTATTCAGGCAAAACACGCATAACCTATTATGACCTAGACCAAAATGGGCAAATAAAGTTTTCTGCACTTTTGCGTATGGTTCATATTGCCGCAGATGTAAATGCCAATGACTTGGGTGTGGGTTTTAAGGTGCTTTCTGGGTTGAATATGAGTTTTGTCATACAGCGGTTTGGGGCGCGTGTATTGCGTATGCCCAAGTATAACGAAATGGTGACTGTGCGCACATGGCCATACTCGCTGGCGCGGGGAACATTTTTGCGTCAAGGGGATATGTATGATGAAAAGGGAAACAAAATCATGGAATGGTCAAGCCTGTGGATACTTTTTGATATTGCTGAACGAAAAATATTAAAACCATCTGCCTTGCCAATCACCCTTGATGCCGCGGCAGACCAAGGGGTAATGATTCAGCCGCAAAAAATCTCATTAGACACGTCTGAAATGGAAGATGACTTTACCTTTCATACACACACCGTCCGCTATGCCGAGGTGGATACCAATATGCATATGAACAATAGTATCTATGGCGACCTGATAACCAATGCATTAGGTGAAATACCGCCGTGGAAGGAATTGCAAATCAACTACCTAGGCGAAGCCAAACTGAGTGAGGATGTTGAAGTCAACTCTCAAAGAAAAGACAACATCTACTTAGTCAAAGGCCGTCGTATACCAAACTATGGTAAGATAAAAGTATCTTTTGCAGCACAAATTTTAATTTAAAATCCTTGGGTTAAAAAAACGGCATGAATGTTTTTACATCATGCCGTTTTTTTATGCTGTCTATCGTTTGTTCATTTTTTTAATGATAAAAATATAAAAGCTCACTAATATTACGGTATAGGCTAAAGCCCATGCTACAAATATAAAAAATATACCATCAAAGATAAAAACACCTTCACCAAGATAGTAAAACCGCTCTGCTAAAAAATTGATAGGGGGCAAGAGATAATACACCCATGTAATCCACTGGATATCCTCAAAAATCACATGAAACGGAATGGCAATAACAGACACCACCAATAAATGGGCTAATACTTTCATTTCTCCAAAAAACAAGTCTGAATTAAAGAAAACACCCACTGCTGTGCCAATCAAGCTAAACAAAAAATGTACAACGACATAAACTATAAGGTCACTCAAACCTAAACTGCGTGGAAACATGCCTGTCACAATAGGGAAAAAAACCGCCGTCAACCAAAGAGGGGCAAGAAATATTAAAATAGAAGCAATTTTTGATAGATGAAACACAGTCTCATGATGAACATGTAGTCTGGTAATGTATTGTTGTGTTTTGTCTTCGCTTGCCATAAAGCCTGTGGCTATCCAGTTGGCTAAAATAAATGTGGCAATGGATGTAATATGCAAATTGCTCCAGATACCAATGGGTGACATTTGATAATTGAAAGCAAAAAATGCCACAAACAATAAAAGCGGGGGCAAATAATGTGGTGTGCGAATAAAATAGTCTAAATTATATTTAATAAGCGAAAACTTCATTGACAACGGCTCCTTTACGAAAGACAAAAACTTTTTCAGCAAGTCTTTGTGCCAAAATTTTTTCATGACAGGAAAGCACGATATGTGTTTCTTCCATGTTTTTCAGCAGTTCAACCATCACTTCAACGGTATCTTCATCCAACCCAGAAAATGGTTCGTCCAGAATCAGCAAGTCAGGACGCGTGATGAGGGCTTGCATGATATTTATTTTTTGTATGGTGCCTTTAGAGCAATGTGGTATTTTTTGGGTTTCTATATGCTCAGGAATATTAAGGCGTTCAAACATGGTGCGCATATATTTTAATATATCACCATCAGATATCTTTTGAATGCGCCCCATATGACGTAAATAATCATTCACCTTAAAAGGCAACTTTGGAAATCTATCTGGTACATATGAAATTTTTATTTCTGGTAAATGCACAACTTCACCAGTGGTGCAATGCAGCAACCCTGCAATGATTCTTAGTAAAGTGCTTTTTCCGCAACCATTACTGCCCATAAAAACAACGGGTTCACCCCCGTCAATGTCCATACTCACGTCTTTGAAAATGACTTTTTTTCCATAGGATTTGCTTACGTTTCTTAATGAGACCAAAGAGACTCCACCTTTACTTGAGTAATTGTGTCAAGATTGTTACAGTACACAAATTATGTTCGATTAAAATTGACTTACTAAATTTCCACAGTTATAATCAACAGGCAACTAAGACAAAGTATTAGAATATTAGAAAGTTGGGACACAATGCATTATATAATAAAACGGGACAATGAGAAAGCACCTTTTGACGCAGGAAAAATTACTGCATGTATAGAGAAAGCCTTTGAAGCCACAGGTGGAATCACTGGCGGCGGCCCGCATACAACCTTGGAACTTACCCTTACTGTACTTAAAAAGCTTGAAGAAAAATATCCCGACAAGCACTTTAGTGTAGAAGATGTGCAAGATATGGTTGAAACGGTGCTGATTGAAAGCGGCTATACCAAAGTTGCCAAAGCCTATATTTTGTACCGCCAAAAACGGACAGATATTCGTGAAGCAAGAAGCGAACTGATGGATGCCGTGGCGGAAATCGTCAAGGAAACCAATCGTGATAATGCCAATGTAGGCAACTCCCCATCGGCAAAAGTACTGCAAATTTCAGAAGCGGCCTCAAAAGCCTATTACTTAAAGCGGGCATTGCCGGCAGATGAAGCAAAAGCCCACTTGAAAGGCGATATTTACATCCAAGACTTGTCATGGTATGGCAAAACCCTTACATGCTTGCAAATTCCCCTTGGGCGGCTTTTGCGTGATGGATTTAATAATGGACATGGCTCTATTCGTCCGCCAAAAAATATCCGCTCTGCGGCGGCACTGGCGGCAATCATCTTACAAAGCAACCAAAATGACATGCATGGTGGGCAAAGCTATGCGTATTTCGACCGAGACATGGCGACTTATGTAGAGATTGAACGGGAGCGTCAAGAAAAAATTTTAAAACAAAACCTGCAAGACCTAGGTTTGACCGAACACGTGACAGCAGAAGCCGTTTCCGCACTGGTAGACGAACACACGCGTAAAGAGACTTTTCAAGCCATGGAAGCTTTTATTTATAATCTTAATACAATGCATAGCCGTGCAGGGGCGCAAGTACCCTTTTCCAGTATCAATCTTGGCACCGACACCACCCAAGGCGGGCGCATGGTGACTGAATGCTTCCTTCAAGCCTATGAAAAAGGACTGGGCAAAGGTGAGACACCCATCTTTCCAAATCTTGTGTTTAAACTGAAATCTGATGTGAATTTTGACGAGGGCGACCCTAACTACGACCTTTTTCAACTGGCAATGAAAGTTTCCTGTAAGCGGCTCTTTCCTACATTCTCATTTCTTGATTCCAGTTTCAACAGTATCTATGGTGATGAAGAAGTATCTTACATGGGTTGCCGTACTCGGGTCATAGGCAATATCAATGGCCCTGAGGTTACAGACGGGCGGGGCAATCTAAGCTTCACATCCATTAACTTACCTCGTCTTGGCATTCGTGCAGGAAAAGACATTGGTAAATTTTATCGCCTTTTAGATGAAACGGTGAACTTTGCAATAAAGCAGTTAATCACCAGATACAATCTGCAAAAAAACTTGCGTGTTAGAGACTTTCCTTTTCTCATGGGGCAAAAGCTATATGTTGAAAGCGAAGACTTAAAGCAAAGCGACAGTATAGAAAAAGCCATCAAAAATGGTACACTGTCTGTTGGATTTATTGGGCTTGCAGAATGCCTGGTTGCCCTTACAGGCAATCACCATGGGGAAAATGTAGGTGCGCAAGCCCAAGGCATTGCCATTGTAAGTCATATGCGCCGCCTTTGTGATGAAGCAAGCCAAGCCCATCATTTGAATGTTTCCCTACTGGCAACCCCAGCAGAGCAACTTTCTGGACGGTTCACAAAAGTTGATGTTGAAAAATACGGGGTATTGCCGGGCATTACCGACAAGGAATGGTATACCAACTCTTTCCATGTTCCTGTAGAATGTAAAATCACTGCGCTGGAGAAAATAGCCATTGAAGGACCCTATCATCAATATTGCAATGCAGGGCATATATCTTATGTAGAGTTAAAATCTGCCCCGGGAAATAACATTGAAGCCTATGAGAAAATTATCCGTGCAATGTCAGAGGCAGACATGGGTTATGGCGCAATTAACTTCCCTGTAGATATTTGCCGCGAATGCGGAAAACAAGGTTTACAAAATGAAAACAACTGTACGAGCTGTGGAAGCGATAATATAAGCCGTGTGCGCAGAATCACAGGATACTTGTCTACGCTAGACAGGTTTAATGATTTTAAACTTGCAGAAGAAGGCAATCGGTGCAAACACGACGGGTAAAGGAATGCGATGTTTATATGAGAGTAGCAGGCATGACATATGAAAGCTTAGTGGATGGGCCAGGTATACGTGTGGTCATATTTGTACAGGGGTGTGACTTGGCTTGCCCCAATTGTCAAAACCCTGAAAATCAAGCCATGACAAGTGGGCGTGAGTTTTCTGTACGGGAGATAATCCGCATGATGAAAAAAGCTGGGCCGGGGCGTAAGTTGGTACGCGGTATAACATTTTCCGGCGGAGAGCCATTTTTACAGGCTGGAGAGTTGGCGCAAGTGGCATTTGAGGCAAAGCGTATTGGTTGGGATGCTACCACCTATACAGGTTATACCTATGAAGCACTTTCCACTCGTGAAGACGCAGATATTAAGGCATTGCTTGACTTAACAGATTATCTGATTGACGGCCCATATATTCATGAAAAACGTGACTTAGACTTAAAGTTTCGCGGTTCAACCAATCAACGAATCATAGATATGGAAATCACCCGCAAGCAAAGCGGGCGTATAAAACTTTATTATGGAAGCTAGTAGGAGTGCGGGATATGGATTTACTCTCTAAAGAACAAAAAATTTATGATGAAGCGGTAAAAGTTTTGCTGAGTTCGGAGGAAGACACAAAGCTTAACATGCAGCCATATAGCAAACTGGTTGAAGAATACGGAAAACTGTTAAAACAGTTTCGCCAATATAGACAAATGACAAGCCTATCAGAACGCAATACTTCCCACTTTGGTGCTGAAAAAAATGAAATCCTTGGCAAAGCCCATTTTGATGTGCTAACAGGTATTTTTAACAAGCATTATTTAAGTGAAAGCCTTGACCAAACCCTTGCAAACATGGCAAAGGCAGGGGATATACTCAGTGTTCTATTGATAGACATTGACCATTTTAACCAATACAACGAAATATATAGCCGCAATGCAGGTGATGATTGTCTGCGCTCTATTGCAAGTGTTTTAAAAGACTGTTTATTCCGTGGGCAAGATTTTGTGGCGCGTTATGGCGGTGAAGAATTTATTGCCATTTTGCCCCACACATCAGAACAAGGGGCAAGGCTTGTTGCCGACCGCATGATTGAAGAAGTGCGGCGGTTGCACATTCCCCATTCTGGCAATGACTCTGTTGGTTATGTCACCGTATCCATTGGCATAGTCACAGGCGTAAAAAAAGCCGGCAACTGGTCAGCAGCCGACTTTTTCCGTTGTGCAGATGAAGCATTGTTTCAAGCAAAAAATCACGGGCGTAATCAATACGCATATTTACATTTAAAGTAATCCCAAGGCAAAAGCAACAATAAGAATGAGTGCGAGATGGAGTGGGTATGCCGCATAAAATGCCCACTTCATTTTTTTACCTCTTTCACTATTAAAGTTTTTAACCAACACTGCACCTGCAATACAACCAACGATAAAGCCAAGTCCTGCAATCATAAAGTTCAAATCAGCACCAGCACCGCCAAAACTTGTGAGGATACTGTCAACATTCTCTGCTAGCTCAGGGATATCTTGCATTGCCATAATGCCTAAAATTCCAAATGCCGTTATGGCAAACCAAATGACCCCAGCTACAATCGCTGGAACAACTCTTCTTACATGCTCTTTGGGGATGATATAGTACATCAGCACAAGCAATGGCCCAATGAAAATCCAGTCAAACATAAACACAAAAGCAATCACCATAATCAAGATAAACACAAGCCAAAACAAAATGCGGATTTTTATAACATCATAAAGCTTTAAAGCAATTAAACTAAGCAATATGGTAAACATGATATTTAGCCCAAATCGACCAAAAAGTATAAAATGTAAAGGTTGTGCAATCACGCCAAAAATAAATATCCTCAACATATATTTGCCCAAGTTAGAGGTATGTTTATATCCCTCCACAATAAAGTAGGCTAAAATTGGAAAGGTAACGCCTCCTGCGGCATACATTACAGCAACAACGCCCATTGGCAAAACATCCCGCCAAGCAAAGGTCGCATGATTTAAAAACATCCCCACAATGGCAATCCACTTTAACTGATATGCATTTAACTTAAACATCTCACATCACTCCTTGCGATTTATTATGCTATCAGTATAGCAATTCAATGTAAAAAGAAATAGTGACATTTGTAACAAAAAAATGTTTAAACCCTTTGCTTATGACAGGGGAAATGATATAATATGACAAAATCATAAGGAATGATTACATAGGGTTAAATACCAAACATTCCAATTAAAATTTAGAAAGGTTGATACCATTATGAAAGCAACAGGGATAATACGTAAACCTGATGCTTTGGGTAGGTTTGTCATACCCAAGGAATTACGGAGGGTACTTGATATTAAGAGAGAGCAGGAAATGGAAATATATATGGAAGGGCACACCATCGTTATAAGTAAGTATCAACACAAATGTGCTTTATGTAATAGCGGAGATGAACTTACCGAATTTAGCGGCAAACTACTGTGCCATGATTGTGTTAGCCGAATCAAACAAGTGAGTTAATCTATTTAAACAATAAAAAAAGGGCTTTGCAGCCCTAAATTTTTTACAGTTTTAAAATCCAAAACTCATGATGCCTAATGCAACACCAACAACGATAAGAATAATGAAGTGGACGGGATATGCAACATAAAACGTCCACTTCATTTTTTTACCTCGTTCGCCGTTGAAGTTTTTTATAAGGTAAGCGGCGGCAAAGCAACCAATAAAGAAGCTAAGTGAAGCATAAACAATGTCTAAGCTAAAAGCCATCGCTTCCAATGCTGCCAATGCTTCTGCTCCGCCTGTGCTGTACACGCCAAGCATTGATACAAGCAAAAACAATAACAGTCCAAGCCAAAGTACGCCAGCCACGATTCCCGGCACAATACGTCTAGCATTTTCATTCTTAATAATGTGATAAAGCAATACAACAATAGGGCCTATAATAAACCAGTCAATAAACAAAATCACCGTGATAATGTTTATAATGACAAAAACTATCCAAAAAAGTGCGCGAATCTTTATGGTATCGTAAAGCTTTAAAAAACATAGGCTCAAAATGATTGTAAATAAAATATTTATACCAAAACCGCCAAAAACCATCATATGCAATGGTACAGCAATCACACCAAAAATCAAAAGCCGCAATATATATCTTTTGAGATTTGAAGTATGCCTATATCCTTCAACAACAAAGTACGCCAAAATAGGAAATGTCAGCCCACCAAAGGCATATAGTACCACCATAACCCCTAGTGGTAATACTTCTTCCCATGCATAAACCGCATGATTCAAAAACATTCCAATAATAGCAATCCACTTCAACTGATACGCATTTAATTTAAGCATTCAACAACGCTCCTAAAAAATTTATTTAATCACACTATATGGCTGGTGCAAGTATTGGAAATTCTCCTTGGGTTTCTAACCCCATGAGGTTGATTATCTCTAATTGATATCTTCCACCACCTGCAAAGAATGTTGCACGAATAGTATACTCTACACCTTCCGTCAAATAGACTTTTAGCTGGGCATTTAAGTTTCCGCCGCTGTCATCATCTTCAAATAGAATCTCACCTGCATTATCCAGCAATTGAAGCAAAGGGTCTCCTGTATTGTTTGTCGTTTGAATCACCCAATACCCAGTTCTGTTGGGAATAAATGAAAAATCTGTAGGGCGTGTCACTTGTCTTACCATTGTAACCATACCTGTTGTGGGGTGAATTTGATACGTTGGTGTAATTGATAGCATGGAGTCATTGTCGCCCCACACTTCAATGATATAAGTGTGACCTGCTGCTAAGTCAAGTGTAATATTTGAAGACCAATCAAATATTCTAAAGCTATCAGAAATATCGCTTACAACAAGTTCTGAAAAACTTGAACTTGTGGCAATGACCTCAATTGTCCAAGACATGCTAGTGTCTGGGGTAAATGAGAATGACTCAAAAGCATTAACGTCAAGGGAAACCACACCGCCGTCTGAGGGAAACGCTGTATGTGTGATAACAGGGGGGATTTCTATAGGTGATGTCTCTACAGATACATTGACCATAGGGCTTGGTACATATCGTTCTACAGACAGGTTATAACTTCCAAAATCATCAAAGTCAAATCCCCACCATGAGAAAAAGCTTGCCCACACGATATACTCAATACCTTCTTCCAAATAAAATGTATTGAGGTTAGGCGACAACATATTCTCATCAATCATGATTACACTGCCATAGTTATCTGTAACAAGAATCGCAGGTTCGGCATCGCCAAAATCAACGATAGGAAAATTAAATGTCCACGAGCCTGTCGTATCAGGAATAAAGGAAAAATGTGTAGTTTCCTCTACCAAAATTGGCTCATCATCAATAATGAGTGGGATTCTTTCGGCATCAAAGTCTACGGCTATCCCCCAACTTGCCAGTTCATCCCAATCAAACCAAGGGGTGAATACTTCCGCTGGGGTAACAGTGAGAATATACTCAAAGGTACTCCAATCTAAACTGCCATGAATAGTATATTCTACATCTGCTACAAGACGTACTGTCATTGTATTCATACCAGGCAAACTCAGTTCATCAATGGCAATAACATTTCCACGGTTATCAAGTACGTCCAGCATCCACAAGCCTTCATATTCAAGTGTCCATAAACCTGAAGTTGCAGGCATAAAAGTAAAACTGCCGAAACTGCCATCGTCAACATGCCCGCCTACTGTGCCGCCTTCACTAGGTATCTCTATAACCACAGGCGGAATCCACGGACGCACAGGGCGCACAAAAGTATCTGACATAGACACCGTTAAAGTATAAGTACCTGTCGTTGCCGCAGACCAAAAGCCAGCACGAACAAAGTACTCCACACCCTCTACAAGATGGACGGTGATTATCGCATTCAAATTCCCCGCAGTGTCATCATCTGTGGCAATTTGCACACCATGGCGATTATGAATCCATAAACGCGGGTCACTATCATGATTATCACTGGTCACAAAAGTCCAATAACCAGTCACATCTGGTGTAAAAGAGAAGGTCGTTTCCTCTGTAATTTCTATGCTAAAGGCGTTGTCCTCTGCATAAACTGTCACGGCTGGAAGCACCAACATCAGCCCAAGTGCAAGCACCAATATTGTGCTGAACTTGCAAAGTAATTTGAATTGGGTCATTATAATCGTCCTCTCTAAGTTTAAAAATAATTTTAACACATCAAGTGATAACAGTACATCTTTTTTCTGTATATAAAAAATCCGAAAACATAACATTTTCGGATTTTTATATACATCTGCACAACTACTTTAATCGATAGAATGAAACCAAGTTGGTGAGCGCGGTGGCTTGCTGTTCAAATTCAGTAGACATGGCGGCACATTCTTCACCAGCGACCACGTTTTTGCTCACGGTTTCAGATATTTCATTGATGGCGGTTTCAATATTTTCCAAGGCTTCGGCTTGCTCCGTTGCCGTGTTGGATATCTTTGAAATCATTTGGGTTATATGCTCTACACCAGCAACGATGGTTTCCAGTGAAGTTGCAGTGCTTTGTACAACTACACTACCTTGGTCAACATGGGTGTTAGATTCCTCAACCAGTCCAGCCGTTTCATGTGCCGCGTCGGCACTTCTTGCCGCCAATGCGCGCACTTCTTCGGCAACAACTGTAAACCCTTTACCGTGTTCGCCAGCCCGTGCGGCTTCAATGGCGGCGTTAAGCGCAAGCAGATTCACTTGAAACGCAATGTTGTCAATAACTTGAATGACTTGGGCAATATTTTTACTGGATGCTTTTATTTCACTCATAGATGCAAGCATAGACTTCATTTCAGCATTACCGCGCTGTGCAAATTCTGTAGATTCAATGGCACGGATTTCTGCGTCAGTGGCCTGCGCTGCACTGGTGCGTGTTTTTTCGCTGACAGATTCAATTGTGGCTTGTAGTTCTGCAATAGTATTGGCTTGCACTGTTGTGCTGTATGATAAATTGTCTGCATTTGTAGAAAGATTGTTAGCACCCGTCAATATTTCGGTTGCAGTAGATGTGATATTGTTCATAGAATGATTCAATGCGTCAAGTATCGTTTCAAGTGCATCGCGAATGGGTGCGTAATCACCGATATAATCTTCTTTAAGCTGAACTGTTAAATCACCCTGTGAAATAGATGTAAGCACACTAGAAATTTCATCAATTAAACTTTGGCTGGTTTTGTTTGCCATATTACATGCTTTAACCACCCCGTAAAAATGTCCTTTGAAGTCACCTTCAAGCATAGTAAAGTCACCCTTTGACATAAGCACTGCGTCATGCTCGATTGCATTAAGAGGTTCTGCGACAGATTTCATAAGGGTGTTAAGGTTTTTAATAATTGCCGCCCATTCGCCTTGTAGCTGAGGGGTATCGGCAGATATATTAAACTCACCTTCCATGGCACTTTTCGTTAACTTGTCAATTTCGCTGGTGATATCAATAAAATGCTGGCGCAGGTCAACAATGACATTACTTGCCCACACCCAGTCACCCTTAAATGGTGACACTGTGTTATTGAAGTTTCCATCACCATAATCTTTCATGATATTAACAATTTCTTCTATACCGTGTGCATAATACTTGAGCATTTCGTTAATCTTACGTGCAAGCTGCTGCTGTCCTCCATTGTATTTAGATTCGTCTATGGAAGTAGTGTAATATCCCTCTAAGTGCGCGTCTGTCACTTGGTCAATATCCTGAATCAACTGCTGAAAAGATGAAAACATTTCGGAATATTGACAATACAACTTGGCGGTTATCTCTTTAGATTCATGGTCAGATTTGCGCGTCTTAAAAATAGCACTCGTATCAAAATCATGCCCTTTATCTGCAATCCGCTTAAACGCAAAGTTTAAAACACGAATGACATATAATCGTAATAAAAGCCCAAGCAACAATGCGCCAATAATTACAAAAGCAGCAATGCTAATCATGAATGTATTGGTGGCAACAATCACTGTCTGTGCGTCAATATCTGCACCAACAAGGGCAATCACGTTGCCGTTTGTATCAATGACAGGCGCAAATGCACTTACAAAAACACCCCATGAACCAGAATCAACAATGCCTGTGGTGGTGGTGTTACCTTCATGCAATGCATTCAATGTATCAATGCCATAAACGCCATAATCTTCGAGTTGAAAAAAATAAATCCACTCTGGGTCACCAGGGCGTTGAGCTGAAATAATATATGCAAAAGTATTGTTTATAGGTACCATCAAATACAAAAAATACAAGTCAGATTGCCGCGTAAAAGCATGGTCAAATTGCGCTCTTAAATAATGCCAGTATTCATCTGGTTCAGTTCCAGAAATTGTTGCTTGCAGAAGCACAGGGTCAATAACACTAGCCATCGTGGTTGTAACCGCTGCAACCTTTTCTGCATGATACTCAATAGAATTATTACGATAAGCAATATAGCTAAAGGTAATAATGATGATGCCAAGAAGCAAAGTGGAAAGCATTATTGCAATGGTAATGCGTGCCGAGGAGGATACCCTCTTTGTAAACTTGGCTTGACTATACATGTCATTTCCCCTATCATATATTTTTTTTTGATATCATCTAAAAGAATTTTATCACAAAAAGATATAAAATACAATAAAAGCCCGAAAGCATTTGCTTTCGGGCTTTTCAGTACTTGCCTATCACACTTAAAACTAGGCTAATGCCATTGCTTTGAACGGAGTTCTTCCGCAATGGTTACAGTATTGGGTAAAGTATCTTCATCTAAAACCTCGCATAAATCAAACATGCGAGTTCCCATTGGCGCGCCCTTCGTTATTTTTTTGAAATCTGTATCTATAAATTCTTCAACGAAAAAATATCGATGTTTGGATGTGTGTAAGGTGTAACCTTTATTTTTTCCATCATCAATAGCCTTCCATACGCGAGCCTTCATCTCCTCCGTTATTGCTCCATACTCACCCTCGATACTTAGGCTACCATCTATAGGCACAATAACTGCAATGGCTAGTATTTTTCCAATGGCTCTAACAGATTTTTCACTATACAGTCCTAAATACTTATGTCCAGAAAACCCTCTCGCCACATTATCATAATATAAATTTAGCGTTTTGTTGACTGCCAGGGTAGTACTTGCAAGTTGCACCCTCATTCTTTTCCAATCATTTGGAATTAGCCCGCTAGAATAACAATACTCACGATAGTCATTTACTACGTCTTGTATATCTCGGTCACGGTCATCTATGACATCAGCTATTTGACTAACAATCTCATCAAAGGTCATATGTCTATGTATTACATGGTCGTTTGCGGTGTTGTTATGCTTGGCAAGCATTTGATTTAGCTGAATCGTGAACTTAGCGTGCATTGGATTGGGGTCAAGTGTCATAAGCACTTTATAATTTTCATTCTTAAATGTGCCTATGTGACCACATAGTTGATTGAGCGTAAAGTTACCGTCTAGCTTTGTTTCTATAGCAATTTTGAAACTTGCCTGTCCTATGGTTGCATCTGGCACTGTGCCACCACTTACCTTATCTTGAATATTAAACTCCAACTGAATATCTGCGTTGTCTGGAAGAATGTTTCCAAGAAAGTCAAAAAATTTGCTGGGCGAGTATTGGTATAGGCGTGACAACAAAAGCATTGCATTTGAAGTATGCACATTTTCTTTGCTGTGGTAGCGTTGGAAATAATGAATTTTCACAGTTGTACATCCTTTCCTTGAGCGTATAACTTTTATTCCTTGAAATATTCTAGCACAGGCAGTGGGCAACCTCAACATAATAAAACAGCTTGAGGACTTATAATCCATCAAGCTGTTTTGAGGTGTTCTTATTTGTTTCTAGTCTCGGAGATGAGGCGAGACCCGAAGTAACCACGACTGAATCATTTATCGTGGTTACTGTTGCCGTCGGTGTAAGATTCAACCACCGTATGCAGAAAACCACAAATATACCAATTATTATATTCACACAGATGTTTCTAGCGAGAATTTTAATTTCATCAAAATATTTTCAGGCGATTCTCCTTCAGATTTTAATGCTATCATATCAATGAGATTCACGTCCGAAATTACAAGAATCAATTTTTTGTTTCTATTAAGAAGATAATCAATTTGCTTACGCCTGCTATGGGAGTTTAGGTCTTTCCTTGTAAATATCATTCCAAATTGTCCATAAACATCTTTCTCCAAATAATCCGATATCTGTCTAAAGGCATCATTATCAATACTATCGCTGTAATTTTTAAACTCAATGACTATGTTGTTACTCTTGTAAATCAGCTTCATATCTTTCCAGAAGTCATGATATCCGCTATTTTGAAGAATTAGGTCTCTCTTGTCAGTACGAATATCATTTGAAATTTGATATTCCAATTGAAAGCAAGCAAAGCCATCTTCAAATAAAAACCGTATTGCACGATAACAAACATCTTCATACTTTTTCCAGTTTTCTATACCTGTAGGACAATTTTGTATATCATAAATAAGCGATTCGGAAACCTTTAAAATTTTCACCTTATCACTGTCTAATTGCAACGTGCTTATTACTGGCTTAATGAAGTCATTAAATATTGACATAGATAAGATTGATTCATTCAACATGTATTTCAATTTTCTAAATAAATCCCCACTATCCAATAATAAAATATCACTATTGGTAGAAAATTCTTTTTTAAGCGAAGGAAGAAATAATCCTTCATGAACAAATATAAACTTACTACGACTATATCTTTCCATGCTTAGTTGTATTTCTTCTTTGTCAACATCATGATTTTTTGCATATTTAATGACTTCTATTTTTGCGGGTTCATCAGAAACCAAGTCTCTTTTTATATAAAATGAATCAAATTTGTATTTATTATAACCGTGCAAACCGAGTACAATGTCAGTGAGCGAATCAAAAAAGTTAGCATTATCATTGGAGCGAATAATATCCAATAATTCGTTGTTTACATAAATCTCCACTGACTGCTCTATATCTTTAATTTTATTTTCAGCAATTGTTTTTTTTGTGTATCCCAAAGTTGCAAGTACGCTGTGTGTATCATCAAAATCAAGAAAATAAATATCATACACTTGATTGTCAATTTCAACACTCAAGCCATCGTTTGATGCTGATTTAATTTCATGCAACACTAACCCCGACTTTGTATCGACATAATTCGATTCAATCGTGGATTTACATACTACAAATTTAAAACAAACACCTTGATAAAACTCGAAAAGATGTCGTATGTCATAATAAAATGTATTTATGAACTCGCAATACTTATTCCACCAAACGTTTGAATATCTTTGTAATAACTCTTGTTCTTCCAATGATATTTTTGTTAGCTTTGGAATAATCAATCGTGATATCGTAAGTTTATCAATTTGCTCCCTTATGGGCATTTCATCAACGTAGTGCATTTTCTTTTCAATCTTATTATAGTAACGAAAACGAGGGATTGAATGATATCCCATTGCAAGCATATCTTTTAATATATAGACCTCAATATCAAATAAATAATTTTTACTCATTTCAATGCTTATAGACATATAGTAGGGTGAATTTAAAACAAGTTTCAAATATGCAGAAACAATAATTCTCAAACTTGTAAGTTTAATATCGAACTCATCGTCCTTTTCTCTAATATCCATATAGTATGTCAAAAAGATGTCATTTGATTTATGTGAAAAATTCAATAATTTATTAAATATCACCTTCGACTCTACTTCAAAATAATCGCTGGGATAAATATTCAAGATTAAGAAGAGTTCATTCTCAACAGAATTATCTATTAGGCGAAGAATGCTTGAAGCCTCCTCCACTTTGTCCACATCTCTTTCAATGCGCAAATAGGAAATACTTTCCATAAATTTTAATGCGTTAAAGAATAAACTTTTCATCACAATCCTCCACCTAAGGATAAAACATTACAACTAATTATATCATAGCGAACATCAGCGCAATATGCTTTTATGTAAAATTTATTCCCTTTTACACAAGTAAAATTGTGGGAACTGATTAAACCGAAAAAATAGACGGCGAGCGAGTTAGTAACCACAACTTTTCTTGCAATTACATGAGTAATAATCATGTCGCACACCACCGATTTCAATGTCCACAATAAATTTTACGCAAAGAAAAAAGCCCAGATTCACTGGACTTTTCCACCCTCAACCTTTCAGTCGAGGAAATTCCTTACGGAGATGAGAGGATTTGAACCTCCGCGCCGGTTACCCGACCTACATCCTTAGCAGGGACGCCTCTTCAGCCACTTGAGTACATCTCCATATATAACCCGGAAGGGGGAATCCGGGATTATAACAAATTAAAATAAAAATGATAAAAAATGAGCAAGCCTATAAGCCGAGTTCTGTCTTGGACAGTCATCTATCTGGGATTTGTGTCACCACAAACCTCTTGCGACACTACCAAAGCGGAGCGGGTCACTCCTACGCTTTATATTTGGTCTTGCACCGAATGGGGTTTACATGGCCATCTTTGTTGCCAAAGACGCGGTGCGCTTTTACCGCACCTTTCCACCCTTACTGATAGCTTATAAAATATAATCATCAGCGGTTTATTTCTGTTGCACTATCCCTGGAGTCGCCTCCGCCAGACGTTATCTGGCATTCTTACCCTGTGGTGCTCGGACTTTCCTCATGTCATTTGCATAACACGCGACTGCCCAGCATACTCATTGTATATTTATTATATGTGATGATTAAGCTTCTTATGCCTCTTCTGTTTCATCCTCAACAGGCTCGATGTAATCATCATACTCGTCTTCGTCCGCATATTCATCATCGTCATAATATTCATCGTCAGCGGATGGATATAATATAGCATCTGCTTCGCGTTTAGACAAGCTAATTTTTTGATTTTCTAAATCAATATCTAAAACACGTACTTGAATGACCTCACCAGGTGTTAATTCATCCTCTGGTTTTACCACGTGTTTATCAGCAATTTGAGAAATATGAACCAAGCCATCAATACCTTCTGCTAGGTTAACAAATGCACCAAAGGGTGCTAAACGTGCAACTTTACCCTCAACAATTTCACCAATAGGGAATCTTTCTTCAATACCATTCCATGGATTGGTGTTGATGTCTTTGAGTGTTAGAGAAATTTTGCCCTTTTCGGGGTCAATTCCAATAACGGTTGCAGTCACTTCATCACCAGCTTTGAGTACATCGGAAGGACGACGTACCCGCTTCCAAGATACTTCAGATACATGAATCAGACCGTCTACGCCGCCAAGGTCAACAAACGCGCCAAAATCTACTAGACGGCTTACAGTACCTGTGACTTGACTTCCAACTTCAACGTTATTAAAAATTTCATCACGGCGTTGATTTGCTTCAGCTATAGCAAGCTCTTTACGTCCTGCCACAATACGCCTTTTTGAACGGTCAAACTCTAAAATTTCAAATGTAAATTCCTTGCCTTTAAACTGTTCAAGATTTTGCTCGAAGCGTCCTGAAATTTGAGATGCAGGAACAAATGCACGACAGCCCATGATATTTGCAATAAGCCCGCCCTTTACAAGGTCTGTGACTTTGCCTTGTACTTTGGTTTTTTCTTCGTGGGCTTTTTCCAAAAGACGGAAACTTGCTTGGGCGTCTACTTTTTTCTTCGAGACAACCACATTGCCGTCACCATCATTGACACGCAGGATATATACTTCAATTTCGTCTCCAGGCTTTGCAAGTTCCGCAAGTTCTACGGATTGGTCTTCTGAATATTCAGCACGGGTAATAATGCCGTCTGATTTATACCCTAAGTCAACGATAACCTCAGTAGGTGTTACGTGAACAACGATTCCCTTTACTACCTCACCTGACTTTAATGTCATGCGGGATTCGTCTAGCATTTCCATGAAGGATTGTTCTTCAGGATTTTTATATTCGCTCATGTGGTAGTGCCTCCTTATGCAACGAGTCAGCTTTTTAGTAGCTTTATTATCAAACTTGTGTCAGCCGACTAGAAGCATTTTATCACCAACTTACATATTCTGCAACAAAAATCGTGAATTATGATTTTATTATGCTTTACAAAGAGATGAAACTTGAAAGACAACATTGTTCATTATTTCATCAATTAGCTCCGTTTTAACTTTTTTGCCCTTATATTCGTCCATCAAAATTGGCTCACCAAAGCGAATTTTCATCCGCGAAAAAAAGCGATAGTTGCCGATAATGCCTGCCGGAATAATGGGCGCGCCAGATTTTAGTGCAAAAAGTGCCACACCCCCTTTGGCGTTTTCAAACTCTTTCATGCGTGTGCCTTGAGAGAAAATGATTAGACCGCCGCCGTCGTTTAAAATGTTCATTGTTGTACGAAAAGCAGTCATATCTGCGGCACTACGCTTTATTGGATATGCCCCAAGGGAATTTAAATACCAGCCAAACAGCGGGACTTTAAACAGTTCTTTTTTTGCCATAAACCGTGGGCGGCGTTTTAAAAATACTGCAAGGGCAACTGCATCAAACCATGAAATATGGTTTGCACATAGAATAAATGCCCCTTTTTTTGGGATGTTCTCTAACCCTGTAAGCTTGAAGCGGAATAGGATTTTTGACACTATCCATGCAAGCGTTCTTGTAATGGAATAAAGCATAAGTTATCGACCCTCCTTTAATTTTGCAATGTTTACAATATTATCTACAACTTCTTCACGTGTCATTTTGCCTGTGTCAATATAGTGTGCATCAGGCGTGCGGATTAAGGGGCTGTTTTCTCTGGTTTTGTCACGATAGTCTCGAATTTTTGTTTCTTCACACACTTTTTCAAATTCGGCAGGTTGACCTTTTGCCTCAAGGTCTAAACAACGCCGTTTCGCTCGGATTTCTGTTGAAGCATCTAAGTAAATTTTCACTTGCGCCCATGGCAACACATGGGAACCTATGTCTCGTCCATCCATGACTACACGTCCTGTGGCAGCCAATTGCTTTTGCTGTGCAACGAGTTTTTCGCGAACGCATTTGTGCGCTGCCACCACAGATGCATTTTCAGACGCTTCTTGGGTACGAATATCATCTGTAATGTCACGCCGTTTGTTGTCTTCAAGTAAGTATAGCCGTTGTAAACCGCTTTCGATGCGTAAGTGTATATCTATATCTTTAAGAACAGATTTTACAGTAGTTTCGTTGTGTATATCGACTCCACGCGCCGTGCAAAAAAAAGCTACGGCACGATACATTGCGCCTGTATCAATATAAGTCATGCCTAGTTTTTCTGCCACAATACGTGCAGTCGTACTTTTCCCAACCCCTACGGGGCCATCAATGGCTACGGCAAAACCTGCATTTGTCATCAAGGTCACATCCTTATATTTATTGTCCCATTACAATACGAATGAAATGCTCCATCGTCCATTCTGATGTAGCGCAAAAACGCGGTAATAAAAACGGGTTTGTATCTCGGTAGATATAATCCAGCCCGCCAATGAAGGCAAATCTTACACCTTCTTCTTGTAATGCGCGAATGGCATTGTCGCTGTATGCGCCAAAAGGATAGGCAAAGCCTGTTGCAAAGGTCAGTGGTGCGTCAAAACTTTGCCGAATGTCTGCGCGAATATCCTCCACACTTTCAATGGTCAACAGCGGGTCGCCATTTGCCCTGCGGTGCATATTATGCGTATGGGAACCAAATTCAAAAACGTCCATGGATGCAAAAATTTCGGTGTTACTCATAAATTGAGACGGGTACACCACCATTTGCGGAGTATCCTCTGGTATTGCGCTGGTTATTAAAAAATTCATGCCTGTAAACCCAAACTGTCTAAGTATTGGTGCGGCAAAAAGATAGTTGTCAAAATATCCATCATCAAAAGTAAGAATGACAGGGCGGGTTGGCAATTCTGCGCCATAATATAAGAAATCTATCAGCTGGTCAGACGTTAAGGTGGTAAAATCGTTTTTGTACAAGAAATACATGTGGTCAAAGAACGCCTTTTCCGATAGTATCCATGGGTTATCTACATTGATTGGATAATAAAATTCATGGGACATAATAGAGTGGTAGTTAATTACAGGTATTCGTGTTGCTGGTGGTGTGGGTCTGGCAACAATAATAATTGCTGATGTTGTTACTGCCAAGAAAATCAAAATACATGCTTTCCAAAATACTGTCCACGACTTCATAAAAACTCCTCACAGGTGTTTCTTAAACATTTATTTTTGACATAATCTTAGGATAAATTTGTGGGATTGTAAAGGTGTTGTATCTATAAACTGACTGTGATATAATCCCTGCCGTTGTGCAAAATTATATGAAACAAATAAGGAGAGCGAGAAAATGAATAAAAATATTTTATTTTTAGTAGTTCTGACAATGATTATGATTGTAGTGGTCGCTTGTGGCGGAAATGATACGACAACACCTGCTGTGTCAGATGTACCAGAAGCAACTGCGCCAGAAGCAACGCCAGAACCTGAAGAATCTGAACCCGCAGAAGAAGATACTGGGGAGGAAGATGAAGGACAACCTGCGGATGAAGTAGAAGAAGATGAAGCAGAAGAAATTGAGGAAGAAGAAACAGAAGAAGTCATAACAGCAGTAGAGCCTGTTGGCGACAGCAACACAGCACTTGTAGGCACATGGGATTGGATGGGAAGCCCATACTATGTACTTGAAGCTGATGGCACGGGTACAATGGCTGGTGAGGCAATTCGCTGGATATCTGCAAACGGAATCTTATCTGTTTGTATCACACCAGACCTTTGCGGTGACACTTGCATATTGCCAGCCGATTGGTATTATATTCTTGAGGGCAACCAACTTGATTTAACCAGTACAGTTGTTGCTGGTATGAATTTTACTTACAATAGAAGATAGTTTTATCAAAACATAATTTGGCGCAACAAAAGAAAAAGGGACAGAATATTTGCAGTTGCAATATTCTGTCCCTTTTTTATATGCTTTAAATTGCCCAAACCAGTTCTGCGCAACATGTCCAGAAGCGGATTGTTGGGCTTCCTTCGGCAGGGTGGGTGACATTGATGTATCGGATACCATCGCGCATGTTAAATGTTGATGCGCCTGTTGATGAGCTTACGACAAAAACTTCACGTCCTTCGGCTCTCAACTGGGTCATTGCGGCATGGAAAAGCTCATATTCCATACGCTGATTAAAATTTCTTGGGTTTGCGTTAAGCAAAATCACTACATAATTAGGGTTGACACTTCTAATATTACCCATAAAGAGACTCCACTGGTTGATGTATGTTGAGGCAATTCCGCCGCCTACTGCATCAAGGGTAACTACCGCAAAATCTCCGCGCGAAAGCATATTGTAAGGGGTTGCTTCTGTTGGAATGGTAAACTCGATTGGTGCAGCTGTGCCGGTAAAACCAGCGGATGCTCGCATGGGGTCTGTAAAAACCGTACCTTGTGGTACATTTGCGGTTTCTGTGGGGGCAAATAGTGCTTCTAAGTTGTCAAATCTTATAGCATGGGTTGATGTTTGTGGTGCATCTAGTGCCGCCGCCCAAAGTCTGTCGACAGTTAGCGGAGTAGGCAGACCGCTGGGAATTGTAGCCGTTAAGGTTTGCCAGCCTGTAAAGTTTGCATTTCTTGTGAAGTCGATTGTATGAGGGTTGCCTTCCCCATCACGTATGCGCCCGCGTATCCAGTGTCCAGAGCCGTCACCATAAACACTGACACGAAGGGCAGTAGGATTTGTACTTGGCACTGTAAGGGCAGGGTGGAAGTTGATATAAGCAGCTTGTGTGCGCTCGCTTTCGCTAATTGAATAGTTAAGGCGTAAAATATTTCGTCCTGCTGTGGTGTCTATCAAAACAGTTCCATTGACATACGTTGCTGGATAACTTGTGAAGTTTACATTTTCCATAGTAATAGACCATGGGAATCCGCCAATACTTACGGGAATATACTGCCGCACTGCACCCACTGCGGCGGCAATGTATCCAACACCACCCCCTGTGGCAACGAAGTCATTTCCTTCAAACCGCCCAAGATGTGGCGGGTGAACGGTAAGGCCTGTTACTGTAGGCAAAACAACTTGTGTCCCATCTGTGGCAATTCCAGAAAATCTTAATGTAGTACGCCCGCCTTCAAGTAAGTTGATACTCGGTACATTAAAGCGAAGTTCTGCCAAAGTATATACATA
This sequence comes from Defluviitaleaceae bacterium, assembly GCA_009780315.1. Classification (GTDB taxonomy): domain Bacteria; phylum Bacillota; class Clostridia; order Lachnospirales; family WQUN01; genus WRAH01. The sequence goes on along the minus strand of WRAH01000017.1, from coordinate 30,825 downwards.
AATTGACGCGGTTGCGCGAAGCTGCCCATAAGAGACTTCCAAGACATGAAGCCCTGTAGCCAGCGGTGTATATTGTCCGTTGTCCCAAAATCCAGAAGGGTTTTGACTGGTGAATGTGAGTGTACTGACGTTTATTTCGCTAAGACGATTGTGCCAAATGTCTTCTGCAAAAACATTAGCAGAAAGAGGTACACCAACAATGGCGCGGTTTTCCATTTCCAGTGTAATGCGCGCCATTGCACCAATGGGCGAATTATCAAATACACCAAGGGCATTGACCACTTGCCTTTGTGAACCGTCAGATGGTGTGTTTACAACAGAATATACACCGCCTCTGTCCCGCGTAACCATAGTAGTAGAGCCGCCACCATCAAAGTGCATGGCGTGGTCTACATGATAGTGACGCAAAAGCGCGGCAAGCTCTGCATGGGTTACACCTACAGAATGAGAACGTCCGTCAACCACCATCATAAGGATTCTTCCGTCCCTTGTAACACCTATGGCAGAGCGGGGATGTCGCCCGGTAGGTGCTGCACCCCCATCATCAGTCACTGTTTGCCCATGGGAAAGAATAAGTCCGCCGCCGCCAATGGCTGCTTGAATTTGTGAAAAGTCGATACGCTGGGCTGTATCTACACGGAAAAATGCTGTGTTGCCTACATGAAAGCGATTCATGTAATATTCTGTGTTCATTCGTGTAGGAAGCACAATGATAAAACCATCTTCAGGAACTGTAACTGTTTCGCCCGGTGCAGAAATGTGTGTGATGATGTTGTTTACCACCACAAGCTTTGTAAGATTTTCTAGCCGTTCGTCAAGTGCAGATGTGTCAGCCATTCCGTGGCGGTCTGCCACCATGGGTGTCCACACTTGCGCGCCCAGGGTGTTGTAAGTACCTGCATTAAAGGCATGTACGCCATTGATATATACAGGAATAGTTGCTTGTAAGTACATAAAAAACGGATTGTTGTGCATGTCAAGCAAAAATGCCGCAAAAAGTTCTTCTGCACCATAGTGATTTGTACCTGCGTTAATCGCCAGAAGTTCACCATCGTTTGCCATTGGCCCAAAATGAACAGTGTGTGTTCCTGTCATACCAAAAAAGTCTGCGTTGATACCTGCGACTGCCCCAGCGTCAGAGAGTAGGCGTTGGGTCGTTTCACGCCGTCCAAGTTCGCGGGTGCTGATGGTTGGTGCAAGAGTTATGTGGGGCTCATTCAAATTCACCCATAGCACATGAACGTCAAGCATTCCGCGGCTTGTCATCATTCGGTTAAGCTCATATTCCACCCCTCGTGATACGGTTTCACGCTGGCGATATTCAAAAAATATGTCCACTGCAAAAGTTGTTGTGCTTAGTGTGATAGTTGCCAATAAGGCAACACATGCAAAAAATATCCCCTTAATCATCTTATCAATTTCCCCTCTCGGTTTTCGACATTATCTTAGAGCAAATCATCAACTATGTAAACGACAGTTTTTTGACATTTGTTCCACAGGCATGAAAAAAGAGACTGCGCCCAACTGCCTTTAGCTGTTTAGGCGCAACCCCTTTGAATCCATTTTATTTTGTGTATCTATTGTGAAAAAAGTAGTATGTTTTGAATAAAACAGTTAAACAACAGTACATAACAGACACGTTCCAAACAAGAGCTATCCAGCTAAAATGATAAATTCTATATATCCAAAAACGGGGAATATCCGCACCATAAGCTAAATAAAATGCATCTGCATAAATAATAATGAATATTTGAGGAAAACCATATAAACTCCTATGTTCCCCATGCCAATTACCAAGAGGAGAAATAAATGGCAACGACAATATAACGAATGTTGATATGATTATTTTACATAAGCGAAGATTTAACCTGTCTATAATAATTTTTATCACAATTATTTCACCTTCATAATAGTTATTTGAATATATTACCTATTGATGGGTGAGAAAAGCCAAAAAGGCTATCATCTAATTCGTGTTATAACCACTAGATAGCCTTTTGGATGTTGCGTTTGAATTTTATGATATTTTTATATTCTACTTAGCCATCCTTCCCAAGTTAGCATATATGCACCTGATGAAGCGGGAATACGAAAATAATCTACTATAGTTAATGTACCAGAAAATGAATGCCCTCGATATTGAGCCGTTACACTTGCATGAGTTGGAAATGGTCTGCCATTATGCCATCCTCTACTTTCTCTATGGAAAATCATATAAGGCACATTTCGTGCATTTTGTCCTGCAAACGGTAACTCATACCTAAAGTAGACTATTTCTTCTTTAACCGAACCATCTTCCATATGAAATTCAAACATTACAAAGCCATCGAAAAGCTCATCATTTACAGAGATTCTTTGCCTTGAATCACCTAAGTCTATAAAATAATCATCATCTTCAAAGGCTTGACGAATAGTATTTAATATGCTTTCAGCAAGGCTTGTGACAGAATCATATGATTCTTCTTCTGAATAAAATCCATACTGTTCATCTTCGTATGCATGAATTGCAACAGAAGACATGGAAATTATCAAAAGAACTGTAAATATACTCATTAAACGCTTTTTCATTATCAAAACTCCTTTTTATAAAGTTTAAACATTTATACAGTTTTCCTTTTAGTAGATAAAGTAATTTGTAGAATAAACACTTTGGTGTTTGTTATTCATACTCTTGTATTATAAGACTATACTATAATACAAAAATTTAGAACGCCTAAATTTTGTGAATGATTTAATCAGGCGTTGTAAAATCACCTCCCGTAATCACATTGTAGTTTTTGTTTTTACACGCTTGCTGTACAGTCAAGGTAGTGCGCGTCTTGTTGCTCTACTTGCTTCGTCGACACATAAAGCATATCACAAAAAAATCCGCCTGTCTGTATCGCAGACGCGCACAAAAAAATTTCATTGTGCAGGTATACGTCACAAACAAGCGGTTAAGCTTGTGATTGAATTGAATATGCTGGTAATTTAAAGGTATGCTAATTTTTATAAAGATGGAAACTTTGTACCAAGGACACCTTGTGCAATTTCTTTTATTTCCTCTGCGGTAGACAATTTACCTTCTATCCTGTGTCCAAAGTAAGCTTGATTAAATAAATCCCTCACTTCATTTTGTGGGCGACCTAGTTTCCATGAAAAACATGCTTTATTGAGTGCTAATGCGGATAGATAGCTATATGCCCGTTCGCTTGCGCCTGCGTCAATCGCTTCATCACACAGTGCGAATGCTTCTTCATATCTTCCTTGTGAACCAAGGAATGTAGATAGGCAATATAGCACAAAGGTTAGTGCGCGGGCTTTTTCGTGGGTGTCTACATATTTGTCACGAATGCTTTTTGCCAATTTTTCAAGTAGCATAATGGCAATGTCATGTTCTCCATTGTCAAAATGAAGTTGTGCCATGAGACTAATAATTTTTATATCATCATAGCACAGTAAATAAGTGTGTACTAATTTGGGATTAAAGTTAGGTAAGGTTATTTTTATTGCCTTGTCTAATAATTCTCGTACAGCAGTCACATTTCCCTCTGCCATGAGTAAATGAAAAGCCCTGTATCTTAACAATGTTTGCCTGTGTATGCCTGTATGAAATGCTGGCAGTGCTTCTGCTTTGGTTAATAGCTGTTTAAAAGTTTCTTCATCTTCAATGGCAATGGCATTGTTTATCTCATAGCGCAACTCAAATATTTTCAAATCATCCATTGTAATAGGATATGGGAAAAAGCGTTTTGCCCCATGCCCTAGTTTGCAAAGTATCGTATCAAAGTGTTTCTTGCTAATGCTCTGTGCCCCGTTGATAAACTTAGATAAGTTGCTTCTGCTCATAACACCATCAGCAAGCTGGGTGATAGAAATGCCTTGTTGCTTGCTCAACAACTTGATGGTTTGCCCGCGCATGTGATAATCCATAATAGTTCTCCTTCATTTATTATATTTGGAGAGTAACGTGTGGTTAATTTTCTAATTTCTTGGCAGTTGCGTTACCCCTCTTGCCGCGTTTTGGGTTTTTGAGACTTAGTAATTGCTTTGTAAAGCTAAGTATAAATTCTTTTTCTTCCTCGGTTGCGTCATGGATGTTTGCTTGCATGGCAACAATAAAGGGGTCGGTGATATCTAATTTTTTAGTATCATCTCCAAAAAAGTATTGCTCTCGTACAAAAAGGACTTTGGCAAGTTGTGAAAGACGATGTGTAGAAACACCATTGTCCCCCCGCTCTATGGCAGAGATTGTACTTTGGTCTGTATCCAATGCGACAGCAACATCAAACACACTTAGTTTAAGCTCTATACGGCGTTTTTTTGCTTGATGTCCTATAAAAAAGTCTTGAAGGGGTTTGCTTAACAATTCATTCATGTTTGCTAAACACTCTACTATTTCTGCAACTGCGGATGCATACCGCTTTTTATCTGTCAGTTCAAGTAGTTTGGATAACCCACTGTCAACCAACGCCATATTATTTTCAAAAATTCCGCGCCGAACCTCCAAGATGTATTTGTGAGACAGCTGTGTGTCGGAAAATACTTCCATAAGACTATTATAACTTTCTTGAAAAAGAGGTTTTAAAGTATCATCACTAACGTCTTTATCGAAGTATTTGGCTCTAAGTATTCTTAGTGTAAAATTTCCAGTCATTGAAAGACCCATAGCTACAAATTCAGGATTATCTACATACTTTTTGTCAGAAAGCACATCCTGTGCTTTTTTGTAAAACGACACTGTTTTATCAAAATCTGCGCTATATCCAATAACAAATGAAAGTGCGAGAAGCTCATGATATCCCCATGTCACCGTAGATTCTATCTGCTCAAAAATTGGCGTAGCTATAGCGCAAGATTCCTTAAAGCTTTTATTGTCATCGCGGGATTTCTGTACTTTTAAAGCATACATAAATAATGTCACTTCTGCATCAGGACTTTTATTAAGTTCTTTCTCAAATTTAATAATAAGTTTATTCGTTTTTATGCTATCACTTGATTTATGATGCAAAAACTCAGCAATCAACTGTTCCTTAATAGTCTTATCCATAATTCACCAAATCTCCTTTTCGATAAAAAAAGCCTGCTATTTCAGGCTTTTAAGAATTAAGAAAGTCACCTGGACACCAATTATCGCTAAAAGGTCTAAAAGGCGTAAAATATCCGCACAGCAAGGTAATAAAAGATGTCAAGAACATACAAACCACAACCTCTTTGATTTTTTGACAATATATCATAAGTTTTATAATTGTGTCAAGGTAAAATGAGAAATTATTTGACATTTTATCAGTAAATTGATTGCTGGTGTAGAACGTTGCAGTATTATGCAGAAAATGTATAATATTCTTGTGGCAGACAAAATCAAAATAAATCATATCATAGAAGGGTGATATCATGAGTGCAACACATGTACACAAGGTTGACGAACTTGGCAGAATTATAATACCTAATGTGATTCGTAAGGTATTAAATTGGAAAACAGGCACAAGCCTAATATTTGTAGTCAACGAAACAGAGCAATCTATAAGAATATTCGAGTCGCCAAGTGATAATAAAATAGACGAGCTTGGCAGGGTCGTACTTCCGTGTGAGATTCGCAGCCCATTAAATTGGGAACTAGGATTGAATCTGGAGATTCAATTAAATAGCGAAGAAGAGTCCATTACACTCTTTGAAGCTGACGTGGATTTTGCAAAAACACCACAAATACGCAAAATGGATGATTTCGGAAGAGTAGTGTTTCCAACAGGGCTTCGTAAACTTCTAAACTGGGAATCCAATGCGAATATCATGATTAACCTAGACGATACAGGAAAATCTCTAGTGCTAACCAAAGAAGAAGATAGCATAAAAAAATAAGCCGCTCACACAAAGAAAACGGCTTATCGCAAATTTAACCAATGGAATGGGATAGATAAACAACTGCCACCGCCCAATAAAAAAGCTAGCGTTACCGCGCTGGCTTTTTTATTATAATCTGTTTATGGCAAAACATTTTTATACTTGCATTTAGTCATTAAAAGATAGGTGCTACCCACACGCACAAAAAAATCTTTGTGTGCGTACTTACATTACAAAACTTAATAACATCTATAATTCAATTACAATATAATCAGCAACCGAGCGAATTTCCTCAATGATTGATTCTAGCCCTCTTGTGTAAACTTCGGGAAGGTCTCCTAATGGATAACCCACTAAAAAAAGCAGGTTTTCTTCTGTAAGTAAAATAAATTGATTTGCTGAAAATACTACTATCTCCATGGCATGTTCATAATTATAATCTGTATACGCATGATTTACGTAAAACAAATTTGGACTAATCCTACGAATGTAATTAACGCTATAATCGAAGATTGGAATTATTCCGTCTGGTCTAGCCTCACCCATTTCAATCACAAAATTTCTAAAACCTTGTCTAAATTCACTTTCGTAAAATAAGTCAAATGATTCTGCAAAATATCTTGCATTAACAAGTGCAAAATTGCGTAACACTAAATTAGCCAGTATTTCATATGCTTCTGTGCCATACTCTACATAACCATGTTCATCAACAATAACATCAACATCCAATACCCTTACTGGATATAATTCAAGCAGTACGTCGCTAACTTGTAACACTTCATCGGCTCGACTATCATTACATCCGCTTAAACTTAAAACAACAGTACTTATCAATACACACAAAAGTTTTTTCACAGCACAACTCCAATCCAGCTTACATGTTCCTTAATAATATCTAAAGCTCAATTACAATATAATCAGCAGCAGAGTCAATTTCCTCAATGAGTGATTCTAACCCTTTTGTGTAAACTTCAGGAAGGTCTCCTAATGGATAGCTCACTAAAAAAAGTTGGTTTTCTTCTGTAAGTAAAACAAATCGGTTTGCTGAAAATATGACTATTTCCATATCATGCTCAAACCAATAATCTGTGCGCGCGTGATTTACATAAAATAAATTTGGACTAATTCTACGGATGTAGTGAATGCTATAATCAAAAATAGTATCTACTCCAATTGGAGCTGCTTCATTTATTTGTAGCACAGAGTCTCTCAAGCCTCGTCTAAATTCACTTTCATAAAATAAATCATATGCCTCTGCAAAATATCTTGCATTACCAAGCGTAAAATCTGCTAATACTAAATTAGCCAATATTTCATATGCTTCTGTACCATATTCTACATAACCATACTCATCTATAATAACATCAACATCCAATACTCTTACTGGATATAATTCAAGTAATACTTCACTAACTTGTGGCATTTCATTGGATTGTCTACCATTACATCCGCTTAAACTTAAAAAAACAATACATAAAAATAAATTAAATAATTTTTTCAAAATAACAACTCCCATCTCATTTTCAATAAGGAATGCACAAAAATGAACTATTCCTGCGCATTCCTTTAATGCTTCATAAGGTTTCAAGTATCAAGATTTATATATTACTATGATGCTACAAATTGGATTTGTGAATTGGTTATAGTGCTATTACTTGTGTTTCTTATAAATCCATGTACGTTACCATGAAAACTGTTAAGCGTACCTACATGAAATTGAAACTTGTCAGTAAATGCAATACCTGCCCGTGCATTTCCCCGTGCCTGTACATTTATGGGTCTTATATCACTACCACTGACTTGAACGAGCCCAATATTTGCAGTTCTATTCACAGTGTGCATGACTATTACAGCTCTGTTGTTTACTCTGCTGACAGGTACACTTTGAATTGAAGTTAATTCTGGATTGGGAATTGACCAGCTTTGCGGACTTAGGTGGTTTATTTGCATGTTAATAAAAGTTGACTGCGTCCGTGGGGCTGGCTGTGGGCGTAAGTCTCTAGTTGCAATTTCTTGCTGTGGCATGTTGCTAAAGTCAGCGTCTGTCATTTCTTCTGCAAATACCATGTTGACTTGTGACACCAGAAGCACTGCACAACATAACGACAATACCTTTTTAATTCCTTTGGTCATATTAGACCTCCTTCAAAAATTTAATTATTTTGTGATACTTGAAACCCCAATGTAGTTTTCAATCAAATGCTTTCATTCAAAATTTAAAAATGAAATTATTTGTAATTTAAACATTTAGTAAATGTTGTTCACCGTCTCTTTGTTAAAATCCTAGCATAAAAAAATCTGCTTGTCTGTATCGCAGACACGCTCAAAAAAATCTTTGTGTGCGCATATACGACACAAAATTGAATGGGAGCCCCTCAATAGCACAAAAAAATAAGCCGCTCACACAAAGAAAACGGCTTATCGCAAATTTAACTAATGGAATGGGGCAAATAAACACTTGCCACCGCCCAATGTTAAGGGGTCAGCGTTACCGCGCTGACTTCTTTTTATTATAACCCAGTCGTATAAAAGCTGTAAACTACTTTGTCTGCAAATAAAAATAGCAAATGAAATATTGCAAAATTTCTAGGGTTTGTTATAATCCACTGGGGATATATTTGGAATTTGTCTTAGGAAAGGATACCGTGACATGACAGAAATAAAAAAAGAAACTGGCGGTGCGGTGCGCATTGCTGATGAAGTGCTTGCAAAAATTGCAGGAACAGCGGCGTTGGAAGTGGAAGGCGTGGCAGGGCTTGCAGGATATTTTCAAGGAGACAGAACGCCAAAAGCAGTGCGTAAACAGTTTGAGCGCGGTGTGAATGTAAGCGTGGTGAATAAGACCGTAACCCTTGGGGTGGCAATTACTGTCCGCATGGGTGCTAAACTTCATGAAATTGGTGCAGAAGTACAAAATCGTGTAAAAACTGCCGTTGAAACCATGACAGGTTTAAATGTCATCACTGTGAATGTAAGTGTTGGACAAATTGTTGGCATAAAGCAACGCCGCCCATGAGTAAACCCATGAGCCGCCGCAATGCCCGCCGTCATGCATTTCATCTCATATTTCAGCTTCCGTTTCATCTATCATTCCATCAGCAAGAAAGTACAGAAATACTGGCAGATTCTAAAGCAAAGTATTATGATTTTTTGGGCAGTGACAGCGTGGAAGCATTTGAAAACCTAGACCGTCCCCAAGGACGTGACGCAGCGTATGTAGACCGTGCAGTCTGGGGTGTTTTTGACCGTCGTGAAGAAATAGACCAAGTGATAGAAAATTTCTTGCGGGAATGGACAATTGACCGTATCAATAAAGTAGACTTGGCACTCATGCGGTTGTCTATTTATGAAATGCTGTGTGAGCCTGATGTACCTCTTGGCGTGGCAGTAAACGAAGTGGTGGAACTTGCGAAGGAGTATGGGTCAGACGAATCTCCTTCATTTATCAACGGCGTATTAGGCAATGTTTCAAGGGAAATTGGTAGCAAACGATGAACCATCGTCAAGTATTTACCGTAGCCCAAGTCAACCGTTATGTAAAAAAAATATTAGAATCTGACGCGCTTTTAACGGGTTTGTTTATTGAAGGTGAGCTTTCTAACTTTAATGCCCACGCATCAGGACATTTATATTTTACGTTGAAAGACCCTGCCGCGGCGATTAGCAGTGTGATGTTTAAAGGACACGCAAGCGAACTGGCTTTCACGCCCAAAAGCGGAATGAAAGTGATTGCATTTGGACGGCTTTCTATGTATGAAAAGTCTGGACAATACCAATTATATGTAGAGTATCTTGAGCCGGCAGGGGTAGGCGGGTTGCAATTGGCATTTAATCAATTGCGGGAAAAGCTAGAAGGAGAAGGGCTTTTTGACCCTGAAAAAAAACGCCCCTTACCACAGTTTGCAAAATGTGTTGCGGTGATTACAAGCCCCACTGGTGCGGCGGTACAAGATATCATTAGAATCATTCGCGGGCGCAATCATGCGGTAAAGGTTGTGGTTTCTCCTGCCCTTGTACAAGGCGAAGGCGCGGCGGCAGACCTGGCACGGGCTTTAAAAGAAGTCAATGCATGGGGGAAAGCGGATGTCATAATCATTGGGCGCGGCGGCGGCTCTATAGAAGATTTGTGGGCATTTAATGATGAAGTTTTAGCAAGAGCTATTGCTGGGTCAAAAATTCCTGTTATTTCTGCTGTAGGCCATGAGACGGATTTTACCATTGCAGACTTTGTGGCAGATACCCGCGCGCCTACGCCAACGGCGGCGGCACAAATGGCTGTGTATGACCAACGGCAAGTCATGTATTATGTGCAAGACTTGCAGGACGCATTGTCGCGTAATTTGAAAAATAGCATGAAAAAACGTTTTGACAATGCAAAAGCTTTAACTGCCCAGTTATCCCGTCAGACCGATATAAGGCTTTCAGGGGAATGGCAAAGGCTTTCTCACCAAGAAGCACTGCTGGAAAAAGTATCTCCATATGCCGCATTTAAGCGTGGATACGCACTGGTTCGTGCCGAAAATGGCAGTGCAGTCCTATCTGCAAAAACACTCAACACAGGTGACACACTCACCCTATACTGGGCAGATGGTGAAGCCAATGTAAAAATAGATGAGGTAAACTATAAAGATGCCTAAAAAAACAAAACAATCATTTGAAGAAAATCTTGAGCGGCTATCCATCATTGTGGAGCAAGTAGAAGATGTGTCTACGCCCCTTGACACGGCAATAGCCCTATATAAAGAAGGTTTAACCTTAGCTGAAAAGTGCGGTGAGACTTTACGCGTCCATGAAGCAGAAATTTTGACCTTGCAAAAGTCTGCGGTCGGGCTTTTTGAGCTTGAGCCATTTACAGAGGGTTTGAGATAAATGACTGCCTTAGCTGAACTTGCCACAAACAGACATCTCCTTACTGCACTGACAGCCATGATTATTGCGCAAATTTTAAAGACATTTTTCGACTATTGGCGCACTAAATCGTGGAAAAAAGCCTTGTTTGTAAGCACTGGGGGAATGCCAAGTTCTCATAGTGCGCTGTCTGTTGCTGCAACGGTGTCCATTGGCATGTATGAGGGCTTTGGGACGACGGTTTTTGCCATCAGTGCAGTTATTGCACTTGTGGTTATGCATGATGCGGCGGGTATTCGGCGTGCCGCAGGCAAACAAGCAGAGGCTATCAATTTTCTTTTTTCAAAACTAGAAGACCAAGGCATTAAATTGGATGAAAAATTAAAAGAACTTCTGGGACATCGCCCTGTGGAGGTATTTGCAGGGGCAATTTTAGGGCTGGTGGTTGCACTTGTTTCATTTGAAATATTCCCGCTGGTTACGTCTTGAAGGAGGCATTTTATGAAACTAGAGGATTTTCACAGTATAAAAGACTTAAAGGGGCTAAAGTCTTCGGATTTAAAGCTGTTGGCAGCAGACATTCGTAAATTTTTGATTCATAGCATTAGTGACACAGGCGGACATCTTGCCTCTAATTTAGGCGTAGTTGAACTGACGCTGGCTTTGCATACCATTTTTAATACGCCCCATGACAAAATTGTATGGGACGTAGGACATCAATCCTATGTACATAAAATTTTGACAGGGCGGAAGGACTGCTTTGATTCTTTGCGTCAAATGGATGGGCTTAGTGGGTTTCCCAAAATCAATGAAAGCCCTCATGATGCTTTTGGCACAGGGCATAGCTCTACTGCAATTTCTGCCGCGCTGGGGCTGGCAGTTGCCCGAGACTTAAAAAAGAAGCCAACCAATGCCCATGTCATTGCTGTGGTTGGTGATGGCTCAATGACAGGCGGACTTTCTTTTGAAGGGCTAAACAATGCAGGGCGTTCTAACACAAATGTGCTGGTTATCTTAAATGATAATCAAATGTCTATCAGCAAAAATGTAGGTGCCCTTTCCCGTCACTTAAACGAAATCCGCACTGCGTCAGAGTACTTGGGCGCAAAAGAAGGTGTACATCAAGTTTTGGACAACCTTCCCATCCTTGGCTCGCCAATTTCCAAAGGCATTAAAGCGGCAAAAGGAATGATAAAACATATGGTTTTGCCGGGTGTTTTATTTGAGGAAATGGGCTTTAAATATATCGGCCCAGTGAATGGGCATGATATCCCTGCACTTTTGCATGTTTTGCGAGGGGTACGCAACATCAAAGGCCCTGTCCTGCTGCACGTACACACAAAAAAGGGCAAGGGGTACAATATCGCTGAACGTTCCCCTAAAAGTTTTCATGGTGTGAGTACATTTTGCGTCCATACAGGAAAGCCCATGGCAAGTGCGTCAAAACCAAGCTATACAGATGTTTTCTCTAAATATATTTGCCGCCGTGCCGCTGCTGACCCGCGTATTGTTGCCGTTTCTGCCGCAATGGCTGACGGAACAGGGCTAGCAAAATTTAAGGAACGTTTCTCTCAGCGGTTTTTTGATGTGGGAATTGCGGAAAGTCATGCGGTGTTATTTGCCGCAGGGCTTGCACAAGGGGGAATGCGTCCGATTGTAGGCGTATACTCATCCTTTCTACAAAGGGCTTACGACCAAATTATGCATGATGTCGCCCTGCAAAATTTGCCTGTAATCTTTGCCATAGACCATGGCGGTGCTGTGGCTGGTGATGGGGAAACACATCAAGGTATTTATGACTTATCATTTCTTTCCCATATTCCAAACATGACCATTCTTGCGCCGTCAAGTGGGGCAGAGCTTGAAGCAATGTTTGACTTTGCCCTAAAACATGACGGCCCAGTGGCAATAAGGTACCCCAAAGACACTGCGCCGGAAAAAATGGCAAGCCCTATAGTGTACGGACGGTCAGAAATCATAATCCCTAGTGATGATAAAAAACTAGCCATCGTAAACATAGGCGCAATGATGGATACTGCCGCCGCCGTTGTGGATAAACTAAAAGAAAACGGACATGCACCCAGTCTTGTAAATGCAAGGTTTGTAAAGCCTTTGGACATGGATTTATCTGCAAAGCTGGCAGAATATGCTTATGTATTCACTATTGAAGACGGGGTAAGACTTGGGGGGTATGGTACTCGGCTTCAAGACGCAATCATTGCGGCTTCCCGCGGCAAACCGCCTCGTTTCTACCCATTCGCATTTCCAGATGCATACCTTGAGTCAGGCACACGAGCCCAGCTCTTTGCCAAGTACAAACTAGACACGGATTCAATTGCAACAAAAATAGACAATATAATGAAGGAGAACAACCATGGAAAATCAAAGTAGAAAATCTCAAAACAAAGAAATTGAGCGCAAGCTTAAAAACAAAAAGCGTCTGTCAACAGCAATCGCCTTAGGTATCGTGGCAGTTGCCGCCATTTTAATTGGAATCGCTGTATGGGACATGCAAAGCCAACGCTGGATTATGACCTTTGAAGGCGAACGTATTGCAACCTCAGAATTTCAGTTTATAAGAGACGAAGATGCCCTTGTTGAAGCACTAACCATATTAAATCGTGCTAACCAGCACAACATCAGCATAACCGAAGAAGAACGTGAAAATTTAGAAATGCTTGCAGGAATGCTTGGCTTAGATGAACTGCAAATTCCCCATGGGCGTATGGCTGACTTAATGAGTGCGTGGAGTCCTGAAATGGGCTTTGGCGGTGAGTTGCGCGCCCATTTGATGAATCATTATGTGCCAGACTACACATTTATGGATGATGAATTTCAAGAAGGTTTAGCCGATTATATCCAATTTCAAGGGGATTTATATGCCGAATTGCAAGTGAAGTACATTGCGCATGATAATATGGATGATATCATTGATATTTCAATGAGAGCCCATGGCGGTGAAGACTTTGACAGTCTGATTCGTGAATTTTCAATACATTACAATGCAGAAGAGGGTATCACAGTAGGTGAAGCCTTTGAAGTGATAGAGGAACTGGATATTTGGGATGGCTGGATGCAAATTATGTCATTGCAAGCAGGGGAAATTTCTAATGTTGTTTCAAGCAGTGATGGAGAATTGCATGTGCTTGTATATGCATACAGCCGTGATGATAACTTGGATGAGATAGAAGAATCATTCCGTACCCAGTTTATCAATGCAGGCCGCGCAGAGATTTTTAGCGAAATCATAGAAACATGGGTAGAAAATGTAGACTATACTATTCACGAGCGCACAATGAATAGACTTCAACAATAAAATGATGTCAGCTGACATCCATGTTGGAATCATCGTTAATGAAGAAAAAGACCCCGGCTTGGAATACACCAATGAAATTTTGCGATTCCTAAAAAGTCGGGGTATTGGTGCAGAGATAGGCACAGTTGCCAATGCGGCATTCTGGATAGTCCTTGGCGGTGACGGTACAATGCTTCGGGTTGCGCCTTTGGCTGTCAAGGTGGATGTCCCCATGCTTGGAATCAATTTGGGAACCCTTGGTTTCTTAACAGATGTGGAAAAAAATCAAGGCATTTTTGCACTTGAAAAAATTTTGCAAAATGAATATATTTGCGAATCACGGCTAATGCTCAATATTTCATGTGCAACAGATTCAAAAATCCTTGCATTAAACGAAGTATGTATTGGTGGAACGGGAAAGCTTAAAACCTTTGTAGTGTATATCAATGATGAATTTATTGACGAGATTCGTGCAGATGGTATTTTAATTGCCACACCCACAGGTTCAACGGCATACAATCTTTCTGCTGGTGGTCCCATTCTTTCTCCCCATGGGGAAATGATGGTGATTACCCCAATCTGTCCTCACAGTCTAAGCACCCGCCCATGGGTACTTGACGGCGTGGATAAGATACGTGTAAAAGTCTATCATAACGCACCTGTGATTGTGGATGGACAAACGGCAGGAGAGCTTTTGCAAGATGAATTTATTGATGTTAGTACATCCGCATATCGTGCAAAAATTTTGAGAACAACACCAACACATTTTTATAACACATTGAGAAAGAAGAAAATTTTATGAAGCAAGAACGTCAACGTATTATTCTTGAACTCATACGAAATAAAGATATTTACACCCAAGAAGAGCTGGCTATCGCATTAAAAAATGCTGGTTTTATAGCCACACAAGCCACTATCAGCCGTGACATTCGTGAACTTAGGCTTACAAAAGTGGCTACACCAGCAGGGCAAAAATATGCTATCCCCACTTCACAAGATATTTCAAAAGATGCCCTTGCACGGGTGTTTCGAGATGGGCTAATTTCCGTAGACCATGCGGGAAATATGTTGGTTTTGCGCACAATA
The DNA here is from genome assembly GCA_009780315.1 of Defluviitaleaceae bacterium. GTDB lineage: Bacteria > Bacillota > Clostridia > Lachnospirales > WQUN01 > WRAH01. Next base: position 15,776 of record WRAH01000017.1, on the reverse strand, counting down.
AGCGGCATGGCAGATGTTGTAGCCCTTGCCATTGATTCTAAAAATTATCCTGAAATTTTAGGTACTGTCGCAGGTGATGATGTTGTAATGTGTGTAATAAAAAGTGAATCACAGGCGGCAGCACTGGTGGAGAAATTAAAAATATGATAACTCATTTGCGTATTCAAAATGTGGCACTCATTGATGAAATTTCTGTAAACTTTACACAGGGGCTTAATATCCTTACAGGTGAAACAGGTGCAGGAAAGTCTATTTTGGTGGACTCTATAAACTTTTTGCTGGGCGGACGGCTTGGACGGGACTTCATTAGAGCAGGTGCAGACTTTGCGCATGTGGAAGGCATTGTGGATACTGATGATGATGAAATAATGCTGGAGCGTACGATGCAAACCGCCACAGGTAAATCTGTATGTAAAATCAACGGGCGTACTGTCACCGCCGCCATTTTAAAGGAAACAGCATCACAACTTGTAAACCTTCATGGACAGCATGAACACCAAAGTTTGCTAGACCAAGTTAAGCAGTTGCACCTTCTTGATGGTTTTTGCGGAGAAGCATTGCCCGCATATAAGAATAGTTTAGAAGGTCTTTTATCGCGCTATCGTGAGGTCAATAAGGCATTTAAGGCGTTAACAGGTACAGGTAATGCACGTCAAGAGCAAATAGACATGTGGCGTTATCAGTTAGAAGAAATAGAACGCGCCGCCATTAAACCCAATGAAGAAGATGAACTCACTGCCCTCAAAACCCGTTTAAGCGGGCTGGATAAGTTAAGTAACTATACATCTTCCGTCCTCACATTGCTGGATAATGGTACAGAGCCGCAACAATCTGCTACAGACCAAGTGGCCCGTGCCGTGTCTTTTGTTGCAGAAATATCAAAACTAGACCCTGTCCGTGCCAGCCTTCATGAGCGTTTAATTGAAACGGCTGCCCAACTGACTGACATTACATCTGAACTGCGGAACTATGCCGATGAACTGGACACTGACCCACAAGTTTTAGAATCAATAGAATCTCGCCTAGATGTTATCTACCGCCTAAAGAAAAAGTACGGGCAAACCATAGAAGCTATATTAAACAAGCAAAAGGAACTGACCCAAAGTCTAAACAACGTAGAAAATAGTGAAGCTGAAATTAAACGTCTTCAATCAGAAAGGCGTAAAATAACTGTGGAAATAACCACACTATGCGATAAGATGAATTTTGTTCGTGCCGAAAATGCTACCCGCCTTTCCGCAGAAATTACTGCCATTTTAAATGATTTGGGTATGCAAAACGCACGGTTTAATATAGCCATCACTCGTAAAACAGCTTTTGCTCCAGATGGAAATGACCAAGTAGAGTTTATGATTTCGCCAAATCCTGGTGAACCTGAAAAGCCCCTGCGCAAAATTGCATCAGGTGGTGAAATGTCCCGTATTATGCTGGCGATAAAAACTGTCATGGCAGACAGTGTACGTACCGTTATTTTTGATGAAGTGGATACTGGTGTAAGCGGACGTACTGCCCAGCAGGTTGCAGAAAAACTTATGAATGTTAGCCGCCAACGTCAAATTTTATGTATCACTCATTTACCTCAAATCGCCGCCATGGCAGATACCCATTTTCTTATAGAAAAAACCACCGACCCTGCAACCGAGCGCACAGCAACGTCCGTCAACCCACTTTCAACCGAAGCCGCCATCAATGAATTAGCACGTCTCACAGGCGGCGCAAAAATAACCCCTGCAACCCTACAAGCCGCAAGGGAAATGAAAGAACAAGCAAATGGATTAAAGGGGTAAATGTGTGGTGATAAGTTCGCAAATTTCTGTTAAGTATTTTTCCTCAAGTTCACCAAAGCGATTTAACTCAGGGCTATCCACATCTAAAACACCAAAAACTTTACCATCCTTTATAATGGGTATCACTATTTCAGACTGTGACGCAGAATCACAAGCAATATGCCCAGGGAATGCATGAACATCTTGGACTACCTGTGTTTTGCCCTCTGCCACAGCTGTTCCACAAACCCCTTTGCCTACCTTAATTCTAATACAAGCAGGCAAGCCTTGGAATGGGCCAAGTACCAGTTCGCCATCTTTCATAATGTAAAAGCCTACCCAGTTTATTCTATCCATATAGCCATTGATAACGGCTGACACATTGGCTAAACTGGCAATGATATCTTTATCATCTTCCAAAACACGTTTTGCCATATAGGCCATCAGTTTATAATTTTGTTGGGGGTCTTCTTGCCTTTTTACTCGATACATACATTTCCTCCTGTACTTCCATATCCCCCTTCACCACGCATGGTTTTTGAAAGGTCGTCTGGGGTATTTACTTCTTGGAAGTCTATCATTTCTACCTTGGCAATGACCATTTGGGCAATTCTATCCCTGCGGTTTATTGAAAAATCTTCATGGCCATGGTTAATGAGTAAAGCTTTTACCTCCCCACGATAATCTGCGTCAACTGTGCCGGGGCTATTAAGCACGGTTATTCCATGCTTTAAAGCCAATCCGCTTCTTGGTCGTATTTGCGCTTCATAACCAAAAGGGAGTGCCAGCCTAATTCCAGTTGGAATTAAAGCGCGCGCTCCCTTTTTTATGATAATGGTTTCATGAATATTTGCGTGCAAATCTAATCCTGCGGATTGGGGCGTTTGACGAGATGGAAGGGGTAAATCCTTTGCGTCTTCTGTACGATTAAGCAAGTACTGCGCCTGTAAGTCCATCTTTGTTCATTCCCTCCACTTGCTTGCCAACCAATGAAAGACTCATTTGGTCGAGTTTAAAAATTTTATCACATACAGTATAAAAAGCATCTAAATCAATGGCATCAATTTTAGTCACTAGCTCGTCGGGGGTGACTATTTTATTCAACATCAAAAGGGTTCTTCCAATGCTGTTCATACGGCTGCCTGCACTTTCAAGGCTGAGTAGAAAGTTGCTTTTTAACTGCTCCTTTGCCTTAGCTAATTGTGCTTGGGTCACTTTGTCTGTGAACATACCCCGTACTTCTTGGGCAATCAACCCAAGTACCTCTTGAATTTGTGCAGGGTTTAATGCCGCATAAATGAGAAAGATACCTGCGTCAAAATAACTGGCATTGTATGAATAAACAGAATACACAAGCCCATGCTGTTCACGTATTTTTTGGAAAAGACGTGAACTCATGCCTCCGCCTAAAATAGTGTTTACAGCGGCCAGTGCGTAAGATTCATCCGAACCGCTTTTAATACCGGGGAAACCCATGCATAAATGCACTTGCTCAATATCTTTTTCTCTTAACACAAACCCCGGGGTATAAATAGCCGTTGACTCCCCTGTATTTTTGGATTCATCTTTGAAATCCTTAAATGCAACCGTGATTTTTTCCAGTACTTCCTGCTCATTGATGTTTCCAGCCACGGCAATAACTGTATTTTTAGGGCTGTAACGGACTTTTATAAATTGTAGAAAATCATCACGCTGAAATGAGCCTATTGTCTCAGGCGTGCCAAGTATGCCCATACCCAAAGGATTTTGAGGAAAGGCATGTGTATGCAAAAGGTCAACCGCCAAATCTTCTGGCGTATCTTCATACATATTTATTTCTTCCAAAATGACATTGCGTTCCTTATTGATTTCATTTTGGTCGTATTTACTGTGAAAAAACATGTCTGTAATCACATCAAGTGCTACATCAAAATGTGTGTCTAATGTGCGTGTGAAATAACATGTGTATTCCTTTGACGTAAAAGCATTTAACTGCCCGCCTACTGCGTCCATTGTATCAGCAATTTCATGGGCTGTGCGCTTTTCTGTACCCTTAAACATCATGTGTTCGATAAAATGAGATATTCCGCTGGTTTCAGGGCTTTCATGCCGCGAACCATTACGTACCCACAAGCCAAAACTAACAGACCTTACGAATGGGATGGATTCCATCACCACTCGTAGTCCGTTATCTAATTGATGTTGTTTAATCAACGTACACCTCTTGGGTTCCCGCCTCTATCATTTCTTCCGCCACGGTCATTGCCGCGACCTTTATCGCCTCCGCCATTTCTTGGGGGAGGGCGTTTTACTGTAGTATCAGCCGTAGGGTCTAGTATGCCTTTGCGTGAAAGATTTATACGCCCTTGGTCATCAACCTCTGTGACCTTAACCTCTACAACTGCGCCCACTTCTGTGACTGCTTCCATAGACTCAACACGTTCAATATCCCATTGTGAAATATGCACAAGCCCCTCTTTTTCAGGTGCAATTTCAACAAATGCACCAAAGGACATGAGGCGTGTCACTTTTCCTGTATAAATCGCGCCCACTTCTGGCGGACTTACAATGGCTTTGATAATTTCTACCGCACGGTTGACTTTGGTGATGTCTTTGTCTGCCACAAAAATTCTGCCATCGTCCTCTGTGTCGATTTTCTCAACACCAGAATCCTCAATAATGCGCTTAATGACTTTGCCCCGTGCGCCAATGACTTCAGCAATTTGGTCAACATTGATACGCAGTATAGCAATCTTTGGTGCGTGGGGAGAAATTTCTGGACGTGCTTCTGGAATCACAGGAATCATTACATCATCCAGAATAACCATACGTGCTTCTTTAGTCTGCTCAAGAGAAGCCTTAATTATTTCAGGTGTCAGTCCATCCACTTTAATATCCATTTGAATAGCCGTAATACCTTCAGAAGTTCCTGCCACTTTGAAATCCATGTCACCGAAGAAATCTTCAATACCTTGAATGTCTGTAAGCAACACAAAATCATCTGTAGTGTCTCCTGTAACCATACCTACAGAGATACCTGCCACAGGACGCTTGATTGGCACACCTGCCGCCATAAGGCTTAGGGTAGAGCCACAAACAGCCGCTTGAGACGTAGAACCGTTAGAACTTAATACTTCACTAACCAAGCGGATAACATAGGGGAAATCATCTTCACTTGGAATAACAGGCAATAATGCCCTTTCAGCCAATGCCCCATGCCCAATTTCACGGCGACCAGGCCCACGGGAAGGACGGGTTTCTCCCACAGAATAGCTGGGGAAGTTATAGTGATGCATATAGCGTTTGTTTTCTTCCATTTCGTCAAGCCCGTCAAGACGCTGTGTGTCCCCGCTTGAACCAAGGGTAGTCACCGTCAAAACTTGGGTTTGTCCACGGCTAAAAATTGCAGAGCCATGGGTGCGCGGAAGAATATCCACTTCTGCAAAAAGTCTGCGCAAGTCCCCAAGCTTCCGTCCATCTGGGCGTTTGCCTTGGGTTTTAATCATGCGGCGCACCGTTGCTTTTTCAAATTTATAAATGGCATCACCCAGTTTAGATGTCCAAAGTTCTGCCACATCTTCTGCAAAGGTGGGTATCAGTTGTTCTGCTACATCATCTTTTATTTGGGTGATTCTTGCATCACGCTCTTGCTTCATATCTGTGAAAACCGCTTCTTCCATACGGGCTTCTGTGATAAAGCTTGTGACTTTTTCGTAAAGTTCACTAGGCACTTCATGGACTTCATAACTGCGTTTTTCTTTGCCATGTGCTTTAACGATTTCGTCAATAAAGCTGATGACTTTTTTATTTTCTTCGTGGGCAAACATGATTGCCTCGAACATTTTATCATCAGGCACTTCGTCTGCACCTGCTTCAATCATCATAACTTTATCTCTGGTGGATGAAACAGTGAGTGCAAGTTTGCTTATTTCCCGCTGGGCGGCATTAGGGTTAACAATGAGTTCCCCGTCAATAAGCCCAATATTTACGCCAGAAATAGGCCCTGCAAATGGGATTTCTGAAATAGAAACAGCAATGGACGCACCAATCATTGCCGCAATTTCAGGGCTTGCGTCTTGGTCCATAGAAAGTACTGTCGCCACAACACCTACATCGTTGCGATAGTCGTCTGGAAACAATGGACGCATAGGCCTGTCAATTAAGCGAGATGCAAGAATGGCGTGTTCCGTCGGTCTGCCTTCTCGTCTAAACCATGACCCAGGAATTTTACCCACGGCGTAAAAACGCTCTTCATAGTCTACACTAAGGGGAAACCAGTCTATACCTGCACGGGGCTTTTCGCTGGTTGTGGCTGTCACCAGAACCACCGTTTCACCATATTTCATAAGTGCCGCGCCGCCTGCAAGTTCAGCCACACGATGAAGCTCACAGGATAGTTCCCGCCCGCCTAGTGTAGTCTTGTAAATTTTTTGCATGTGTGTCCTACTTCCTTAATCCAAGTTCGCCTAGAAGTGCGCGGTATTTTACAATGTCAATACGTTTGATATAGTCAAGAAGCCCACGGCGTTGCCCTACTAATTTAAGAAGCCCACGGCGAGAGTGAAAGTCCTTCTTATGCACTTTAAGGTGCTGGGTCAAGTGGTTGATGCGTGCGGTAAGCAACGCGATTTGAACCTCTGGTGAGCCTGTGTCGTTTGTGTCACGGCCATGTTTTGCAATAATGTCTTTTTTGTCAATCATAGTTGACTCCTCCTAAATTTTATAAACCCCTCATGCCCAGACATGGTTGGAGTATCCAGTGTCAATGCATGGGATTTTCCAAGTATATCATGTCATTAGACAATGTCAAGGCAAGGCACTAAAAATCTGAAATTTAGCCATTTGAGTTGTTGTCAAGAGGAACTTTTTTTGACTGGAAAACTATCAGTTTGCTGAAAAATATTTCATAGATTTCCCCAAGCCGTTGTGATATGATAGAACAATGTGTTTCAGATAAAAGCAATCTTAAAACGTATATATATAATTCATAAACCTGTTATGAAAAGGGGATTTCTACTATGATGAACAGTAAGCGTACCAAAATAATAGTTGATATTTTAATGACAGTTTTTCTTATCCTGTCATTCATAAGATGGGATGGCACAAGTGGGGCAATTTATCACATTGTTGTGGGTAGTGCTTGTGCTTTGTTTTTTGCCGTTCACATTTTCATACACAGAAAATGGATTAAAGCCGTAACTAAATCGTGTTTTGTAGGGAAGCTGAATAAGGCGTTAAAATGGAAATATATAATAGATATGCTCTTATTGGTGGTTTGGAGTATTTCAATCGTTACTGGCTTCTTCGCAATAGCCCCATTTTTCAACGAAATGGGTGACGCTGGCGTAGGTCGCTTGCATGGTATTACTGCAAGAGTTGGGTTAGGGCTTATTATTGTTCATATTATCCAACATATACCGCAAATCAAGTCATACATTGGGATTGGTAAACGTGTGCGTGTGAAAAATGAAAGTTAAATACTTGCTGATAAATGCTTTAGGGTTTTTATTTTTGGGGATTGGTGCTGTTGGTCTGTTCATGCCTTTATTACCAACAACACCTTTTGTGCTATTGGCTACTGTGTGCTTTTCATACAGTAACCGCCGAATTTATGAACGGCTCAAACGCACTCCTTTTTTTGGCTCTTTCATTGTAAATTTTGAAGAAAAGCAAGGTATTCCGATGTCCTTGAAAATCACAAGCATTATTCTTGTTTGGGTGTCGCTTTCCATTTCAATGATTGCTTTGCATATCCTTTGGGCTTATATTCTTTTGGGTATAATCGGGGTTGGGGTTACTATACATTTGTTAACGATAAAAACGAAAAAACCAATGCAGTACACGATTTTTAATGGAGTGGATGAACAAAATGCCAATGATGCCATACACGAAAAAAACTGCGGTTAGTTATCTTCTTTATACCCTTTATGCCGTTATTATGGCAGTGATTTATGGTTTGACAACTTATTTTGGCATTTTTGCCCGTGGTGCAGAGGGCTTTGCCCTGCGTACTTATCTATGGAATCTTGTGCTGATTACGATTGTGCTGTTTGTTGATAGGTTTTATCTTGCCAAGCTAAAAAAGAACGCTGAAAAAAGGGAAGTAGCAAAAAGAAAATTCAAAACATTTCATTTCATATCGTTCAAGGCATCACTATATCTGTTTTATATGTTCGCTTTGACCGCTTCCCGATTGATGTTACTTTTAGATATTGGGGAAATAGAAGTAGCATACAGCTTTAGAAACTATCTGCTGTCTATAGAATACGGTCTAATACTTTTGGTTGCTTCTGACAAATTTATTGACCAGTTCATAAAGGATAAAAAGCAAATGAAAGCGTTGGCGGAAAAATAGTAAAAGTGGGCTTCTCCCTCGAAAACAAGAGGGTAGAAGCCTTTTATGTTTGTCACAGGTTAACGTATTTAAAATAAAAAAGCAGATGCTTGTCGCACCTGCTTTTTTTAATTGTTGTTTGAATTTTTAGAAAATCGAATATGCCGCAATAATACTGACAATGGTGATGGAAACGGTAGATACCAATTTGAAGAGTGTGTTAATGGAAGGGCCTGTGGTGTCTTTAAATGGGTCACCAACAGTGTCGCCAATAACAGCGGCTTTGTGGCTATCAGAACCTTTCCCACCAAATTCACCGCCTTCAATATACTTCTTGGCGTTATCCCAAGCACCGCCGGCATTGTTCATGAATACTGCAACAACAAAACCAATAACCGTTGCACCAGCAATAAAGCCAACAACACCTTCCACCCCAAAAATTAAACCTGTAATGATGGGTAATACAACAGAAATAATAGTGGGGGCAATCATTTCACGCAATGCGCCCTTTGTACAAAGGTCAACACAGGCGGCATAATCTGGGTCTGCTTTTTCTTCCATGATACCCTTGATTTCGCGGAACTGGCGGCGTACTTCCATAACAATACTTTGCGCCGCACGTTGCACCGCGCTCATTGTCATTGCTGAGAAAACGAAGACCAACATCGCACCAAGGAAAATTCCAATAAGCACCGATGGATTGTTCAGCGACAAATCAAGTCCGGGGAAAAATTCGTTGGGGACATATCTGTACACACCATCACCAATATATTCACGGGTGTCAAGATAGCCGCCATGATATGCCACGTGACGGGTTGCGATATTGATATAGGAAACAAGCAGTGCAAGGGATGTGAGTGCCGCAGAACCTACCGCAAAACCTTTACCTGTAGCGGCAGTGGTGTTGCCCAATGCGTCAAGTGCGTCTGTACGCTCACGTACCTCAGGGGGCATGTGGCTCATTTCTGCAATACCACCTGCGTTATCAGCAACAGGCCCATATGCGTCTGTTGCCAATGTGATACCTAGTGTAGAGAGCATTCCAACAGCGGCAAGACCAATTCCATACAATCCAAAGGAAAAGTTAATTGCATAATCTGCGGCATTGGTGTCCATTGTTCCGCCAGACGCAAGAAAGCTCACAACAATTGCCGCAACAACAATAATAACAGGTGCGACAGTAGATTTCATGCCTAAGGAAATACCTGCGATGATGATGGTCGCTGAACCTGTTTCAGACGCTTTTGCAAGGTCTTTTGCTGGTTTATAGTGTGTTGATGTGAAGTACTCTGTAAAGTAAGCAATGAGTGTACCTGCCACAACGCCTGTGACGATTGATATATACAATCCCCACCAATTGCCGTCCATATTTTGCATGATAAACCATGTCACAGGTGCAAAAGCCACAACGGCAATCCCTGCCGCGGCATAAGTGCCTGTACGAAGCGTGGTAAGGAGCTGTGCTTGAGACGCATTTTCCTTGGTACGAATAAGGAAAGTACCAATCAGTGATGCAACCATTCCAACAACAGCAAGTGCCACAGGAAGGAACATCGCAGCCATAACCATATCATTCCCTGCACCAATAAATGCGGCATAACCTAAAGCAATACCTGCGTGCATGGATTTGATATAACTCTCATAAAGGTCTGCACCCATACCAGCAACATCACCTACATTGTCACCTACATTGTCGGCAATGGTTGCAGGGTTGCGTGGGTCATCTTCGGGAATACCTGCTTCAACTTTACCTACAAGGTCTGCACCAACGTCTGCCGCTTTGGTAAAAATACCACCGCCTACTCGGGCAAACAGTGCGAATACCGCAACACCAACGCCGAACATAACCATATTTTCGGCAATTTGATAAGGTTCAAGCTGAAACACAAAATGAAGGAGCAAAAACCAAATAGAAACGTCTAAAATTGAAAGCCCAACAACGGTAAAACTAAGCACCGTTCCTGATGCAAAGGCAACTTTTAAGCCTTTGTTCAAGCTTTCCCCAGCGGCATTTGCTGTACGAACATTTGCCCGCGTTGCAATGCGCATTCCAATGTAGGCAGAAAGTTGAGAGAATATTCCCCCTGACAAGAATGCAAATGGAATAAATGGCGAAACATGTCCCATGACCGCCAATACTGCCAAAATGGCAATAACGATGATATAGAAAATTGCAACCACCTTAAATTGACGCTTGAGGTACGCACTTGCGCCCTGCCTAATCGCGTTTGCCAGCTTGCGCATTCTGTCATTGCCTTCGCTAAACTTCATGACCTTGCGGCTTTGTACAAACGCAAAACAAAGTGCGATAAGTGCGCCAACAACACCAATTATAAATGCGATGTCGAAGTTCATCTAAAATCAACACCTTTCATGTGCGGCAAAATGCCGAGATTAGGGAAAATTCCCACAAGTAACATTTTACGCCTCGCAAATTCCTTTGTCAACGTCTAAGCAAAAAAGGGCTTGTTTCACATCATTGTAATGTGACGCATATAATATTAAACCTTGGATATGGGGGTAGCATTTTGTTTAACACACAAATATCTGCGTTGCTTTCAGGAACGCTATTTAGAAAAGCTATAGAAAATGAACAAATTTCTCTATATGAGTTTAACTGTCTTACAAGTATCCTCATAAACAATAATATTCCCTTTGACACTGCTTTTGTATCTGGAACGATGAAAAACCCCGCCTCAATGCAGCTTACCATTCATTTAAGCCCTTCCGCAACTTTGGTTTTTGTTGTGGCATTAGCCCCTGGGGCTTCGGTATTTTCACCCAGCCCATAAAACGATATTTATAGTATATACTCATATAAATGAAACCACTTCAAATGGGCGTAAGGCAAGCCTAAATCTACAGTTTCAATATAACTATATCCGCATTTCTCATACAAGGCTATGGCAGGCTTATTTTGAATGGTAACATCCAAGCGAATTGCTTTGCAGCCAAGTGCCAGCCCATGTGTTTTGGAAAACGCCAGCAATTTCTGTGAAACGCCTTGGTTCATGAAGTCTGGGTGTGTCACAAGGGTGTGTATTACCATGACTTGACTGCCTTGTGCTTCTATTCCCCATGTTGCTTGAGCATATGCAGTTTCTTGCACATGGTTTAAGATAACTGAACCAACTATCCTATCTTCAATTTTGAGAACAAATAAATTCCCTGCTTTTATACCTTTTTCGGCAACTACTCTTGTAGGATAGTATCCTTTTTTCCATCCGGCATAATTGATATTGGCTTCTAAATAGTCATTCAAATCATCGTAAAGCTTTTCAAGTTCAGTGATGTCACTCATTTTACCTGCTTCAATCTTAAAGATTGTGTCCATCATATATGCCCCTATTTAGTTTTTAATGGATTAAACTGCTTGCCTCATATATCCGTGTACTTTCACCACCTACATCATAGGCAGTGGCAATAAATTTCCAGTCATATTTTTCATAATAGCCCATGTGGTCGGTAGATAAATATACTGTTGGAAACCCAAGCTTATGTGCTTCTTTTCTGCCGTGTTCCAGAAGACAAGCACCCAGCCCGCTACCACGTTCTTCTTTTTCAATATAAAGCGCAGCCAACCAAGGCCACAAGTCTTGACGGCTTACAAAATCATTGGTGATAAGCCCATAACTGCCAATGATTCTATCCCCGCGCAACATTACATACCAGCGGGGTAAAGGGCTGTTTGTACTCATGCTGTGTCCAATACAATCCTGATAGATATTGTGGGGGATACCCCACTTTGATGAAAAATAATCTACTGCCTTGTCCAAATATTCAGAATGCTCCCGAATAGAAATGATATTGATATCACTCATTATTTAATCGTCCTCTCCATAACAACAATATTTTCTGTCATGCGTATTTTACTAAACCCATGCTTTTGCCAAAAAGATATTCCTTTTGTATTATTTTCTATCACGCCTAATTGTACGCGTTTATATCCTGCATTTTTAAACACATCAAGTAAGGCATTGACTATTTTGCTTCCAATAGCTCCACCCTGTAAGTGTCCATGTATCAGCAGTAACCCAATCCAAATACAGGTTTGTGTTGGATACCCTTGCAACAGGTCTAAAACCCCTATTATTTTGCCTTCTTTCCATAGACTGATGTAGATTTTTTGCTGGAAATCAAAATTGGGCGGTACGGCAACAATGTCATTGACACTACTTTCTATTGATGCCTTTTTTCCTTGGGTCAGCAGAAAGAAATCCTGATTGGTTTCGTAAATTTCAAAAACCTGTGCAAAGTTTTGTTCCGTGATATTTACAATATCATAATCTTTTAACTGCTTTTTTATTTCGTTAATCATGGGTTGCTCCTTGTGTTTTATATCGCTTTTGTCAAAAGGATTTTCAGACCTTCCTATTCTGCAAAATGGTCATGCCAGTCACGATGCATAAAAGTGCAGTCACAGTTTTTTGTGGCATCTTCAAAAGAAATAGGGTTGTTTGTTGCTAAAATGGCTTCGGCATAGATAGTGCGGTTTTCTATGTCTTTGCGCAACTTATTTCCATCAAGGGGCAGACCATGCCCTGGAATAATTGTAAATGTATTATAATCCTTAATCTTATTCCATGATTCAAGCTGTACATTGATGCGGTTTCTGCCTTCAATAGATGGGAGTAGGGGGTGATTGTTGGTGGCATACATTATTTCGTCTGCAACATGAAGAAACTGCTCGTTAATTTTGACAAGCACTGTACATAGAGAATGCCCAAGCTGAGGTATTATTTCAAGCATGTGAATGCCATGTTCTATTTTGATTGGCTGTTCAACAGCAATGGTTGGCGTAAAATATTGATGGTCTTCCTTTTCCGTCCAAAGGTCTAAGGTTTCTTGAAAGCGGCTGCTTCCATATACAGGCACTTTGGGCAACACTTTTAAACCATCCATATGGTCGTCATGAAAATGAGAAATGATAATTTTATCAATGGCGATACCTTTTGAGGTTAAATCCTCAAGGACTTGCTGGGCTTCATCAGGAAAGCCAACGTCAATAAGTATGGCTTGATTATTGTCAATGATAGCGGTGATACTGTCACCAAAATACGCGCCTTCTCTTCTTGGTGGGAATGTGTAGAGTATTATCCCTTGTGCCAATTCTATTTTCTTCATATTTTCCTCCAGTAGGATTTTTTTTGTATGAAAAAAGAGTATCAGTATTTTATCTGATACTCAATATAAAGAATAATTATAATTATTTCTTATTTTTGCATTTTAAAATCCGACTTTGCCATAAATCATGGTGCGTGGTGGCGGTGGGGTTTCGGCAAATGTTAGTGCGGCAATAAATTTTGATGTGGCAGGTTCGATTGCCGCGCTTTTTGATGTATGGAAAGTGGCGATTATTTGCCCCTTTTCTACACGGTCGCCTGTTGTTGCGTGAAGGATGACTCCTGCACTGTAGTCTATTTCATCTTCTGACGTTTCACGCCCTGCGCCCAGAATCATACCCGCTATGCCAACGCCTTCTGTGTCCATGTCGCTAATGTATCCGCCTTGGGGTGCGGTGATTTCCACAATATGGGGTGCAAGCGGAAAGTTTTTAGGGTCTTCTATATAGGAACGGTCGCCGCCTTGGGCTTCTACCATGTCGGCTAGTTTTTTCAAAGCGTCTCCGCTGGTGATGGTTTGCTTTACCTTTGCTTCGCACTCCTCATAAGTTCCGCATTCTGCAAGCACTGCAATATTTGTGGCAAGTGCAATGCATACACTATAAAGGTCTTGGGCCACAGTTTCCGCAGGTTCTGACAACACTTGAATGACCTCTTTAAGTTCTAAACTATTGCCTATAGAACGTCCTAGCGGGGCTGACATATCGGTGATTAACGCGGCAGTTTTTCTTCCACAGCCTTTACCAATGTCAACCATGGCTTTTGCAAGGGCTTGCGCACCTTCTAGGGTTTTCATAAATGCACCACTGCCTGTTTTTACATCAAGTAAAATACATTCTGCACCTGCCGCAATTTTTTTACTCATAATGCTAGCGGCAATGAGTGGAATACTATCCACAGTTGCAGTGACATCACGCAAGGCATAAAGTTTTTTATCCGCGGGGGCAAGATTTGCAGACTGTCCAGCCACACAAAGCCCGTGGTTTATTGTAATGTCAAGAAACGCTTTGTCGCTAAGTGCTGTACGGAAACCAGGGATAGATTCCAGTTTGTCAACTGTACCCCCTGTATGCCCCAGCCCTCGTCCGCTCATTTTTGCCACAGGAAGCCCAAGGGCAGCCACAATGGGAATGACAATAAGGGTGGTTTTGTCTCCTACGCCACCTGTAGAGTGCTTGTCTACTGTTGTCCCGCTGATTGCACTAAGGTCTACACGTTCACCAGAATCAACCATTGCCATGGTGATAGCTGTTGTTTCCTCTGCATTCATCCCTTGAAAATAAATGGCCATCAGTAGTGCAGAAACTTGATAATCTGGGATACTTCCTGCGGTAAATCCATCTATAACAAAACGGATTTCTTCATTGGTTAGCACCCCGCCGCGTTTTTTCTTATTGATAATGTCATAAATACGCATTTTTGTTTCCTCCGTTTATTTTAAGTTTTCTGGGCCAAAGCCATGGGGCAGAATTTCATCAAAGCTGTGGACACGGTAGTCATCGGCAGTTTTTACGACAATGACTTCCATGTCGGAGGTTGCAAATTCATTTAGGAATTGTCTGCATACGCCGCAGGGATAGCAGTATTGAGGCGCACCACCTTCGGCAGAACCTGCAACGGCAATGGCGGCAAATTCTTTTTCACCTTCGGACACGGCTTTTACAAGTGCGGTGCGTTCTGCACAGCATGTGGGGGAATAGGCGGCAGATTCTACATTACAACCTGTATAAGTTTTTCCGCTTTTGGTAAGCAACGCTGCACCTACACGAAATTTTGAATAGGGTACATATGCCATTTTTTTTGCATCAATAGCCGTTTGTGCCAGTTGTTTATAGTCCATTGTATGCTCCTTAATGTTCGTTGTATTTTTACTAAGACCGAGTCTAACATAAAAAAGGCTTTCCATGAAGAGGAAAGTCCTTATTTTCAAAAATTGGTGTAAAATCAAGACTACAAGAACCGCCCCTGCGTTTTTTACTTCTATACCACAAAACCCCCTGATATCCCATTTGCTTTTGGGGATATTCAGGGGGTTTTGTGGTTTTTTGATGAGAAAGTTAAAACAATGTTTGCTTCTTTTGTAAGACAATGTTATAATACTTAAGCACGTAGCGACCATGTGGAAGTAGGAATCCACATGGCGAATGCAAGGTAGCAGAAAGCGTCACCTACACATCCACGGAATTTCACCGCCACTACGCGGTAAGTTTATCATTATTTCGCTCTTATTTCAATGGGGGCAGGTTTTGGTATGGTGTTGTAGGTGGCGATAATAAAGCATTTATTTTAATGTTTTTTGTGATTAAAAATTTCAAGGGTGTGTGGGTGACGACAGTAGTTTTGTCGTCCCTTGCACGCCCTTTTTTAATGCTGAACACCAGAAAAACTTGCCGACGTTAGAGGAGGTCTAGTTTTTCGGTGTTAAGCAGCTCTTAAATAGGCGCAGTTCACTTTTTCATGGAAGGAGGTGTAGAATCTAAGTTTGTTGCATTATCACTTAAACAAAATTTATTTTAGAAGGAGTTGCAAAAATGTTTAACTTTCTATTAACACTAATTCAGCCACTATGTATCT